>NZ_JBVHTY010000003.1:169280-398676 GCF_055565615.1 Streptomyces sp. NPDC028368
AAGGGGCCGAGCGGCCGTCGAGGGTGAAGGCGCCCGCGACGAAGAGCGGTTCGCCGCTTTCGACGTAGGCGGCGATCTCGGTGTCGCTGGGGTCGCCGAAGCGGACGGTGGTGGCGGCGGTGGCGGAGACCTCGCGGCCCGTCGCCGTATCGATGACGCAGTGGCCGGTCTGCAGGATGCCGGAGCGGCCGCGCATGGACTTCCAGCGGGCGGTGGCGTCCTCCGCGTCGGCGGGCTTGCCCAGGGCGCGGCCGTCCAGTTCCAGGACCGAGTCGCAGCCGATGACCAGCGCGCCCGCCGTCTCCGGGCGGGCGGCGACCGCGGCGGCCTTCGCCTCGGCCAGGACGCGGGCCAGCTCGCCGGGCGTGGCGGCGGTCAGCGCGTCCTCGTCGACGCCGCTGACGATGACCTCGGGCGCCAGCCCCGCCTGCTGGAGCAGGCCCAGGCGGGCGGGGGACTGGGAGGCGAGGACGAGGCGGCGGGCGCGCGGGTCGGGCTCGGGGTGGTGGTGGAGGTGGGGCGCAGAGGTCATGTCCGCCATCGTACGGAGGACGGGGCGGGGCCTGCGCGCCGCTCCGGCTCCCGGACTTCTCCAGGAGTCCTCAGGACTTCTTCAGCACCGCCTCCATGACCGCCTTCGCGATCGGGCCGCCCAGTTTGCCGCCCGCGATCTGCTCGCGGGGGATGTCCATGTCCTTGGGGTCGACGAAGACGGCCACCGCGACCGGCGAGCTGCCGTCGCTCTGCTTGGCGTAGGAGACGAACCAGGCGTAGGGGCGTTCGTCGTTGACGTTCGCGCCGTGCTGGGCCGTGCCGGTCTTGCCGCCGACCGTCACCCCGTCGATCTTCGCCTTTTCGGCGGTGCCGTCCGAGACGGTGTACTCCATCATCTCCTGCACCTTCTTGGCGGTGTCCTCGGAGACGGCCTGCGGGTCCTCCGGGTTCAGCGGCGTCGGCTCGAACTTCTCGAGGGTGGACATGCCGGGCCCCTGCAGCTCGTCGACCATGTACGGCTTCATCACCTTGCCGTTGTTGGCGATCCCGGCGACGACCATGGCCATCTGGAGCGGGGTGCTGGTCAGGCTGCCCTGGCCCATGCCGGTCAGCGCGGTCTGCGGCTGGTCGAGCTTGGCGGGGTAGCCGCTGGCGACGGACCGGACGGGGGTGAACTGCTCTTTGTTGAAGCCGAACTTCTCGGCCGTCTCGCGCATCTTGTCCGTACCCAGCCTGTGGGCCGCGTCCAGGAAGACGTTGTTGCAGGACCACTGCATGCCGGTCTTCATCGAGGCCTTGTCGCAGGGGGCGCCGACGACGTCGTTGCCGACCTGGGTGTGGGTCTGGGGAAGGGTGTACGGGGCGGGGGCGCCGGAGGAGGCGTTGATGTCGGTGACGGCGCCGTGTTCCAGGGCCGCGGCCGCGGTGAGGATCTTGAAGGTGGAGCCGGGCGGATAGATCTCGCGCAGCGCCCGGTTGTTCATCGGCTTGCTCTTGTCGGCGTCCAGCGCCAGGTACTTCTTGCCCTCCGCGAGGGACAGGCCGGCGAAGGAGGACGGGTCGTACGACGGGGTGCTGGCCAGCGCGAGGATCCGGCCGGTGCGCGGGTCGAGGGCGACCACGGCGCCGCGGGCGTGCAGGTCGGTGAGCCCCTTGTAGGCGGCCTTCTGCGCCTTCTCGTCGATGGTGGTGATGACGTCGCCGCCGCGCGGCTTCTCGCCGGTCAGGATGCTTTTCGCGCGGTGGAGCAGGAGCCGGTCGTCCTTGCCGCTGAGCACCTTCTTGTAGACGCCCTCGAGCATGCTCTCGCCCTGCGCCTGCGAGGCGTAGCCGGTGATCGGCGCGTACATCGGGCCGTACTTGAAGGTCCGCTTGTACTTGAAGTCGCCGTCGGTCGCCACGGAGCCGGTGACCGGTTTGCCGCCGACGATGATGTTGCCCCGCGGGTAGGAGAACGCCTCGATCTTGACGCGGCGGTTGTACGGGTCGTCGGCGAGCTCGTTGCCCTTGACGAACTGGACCCAGGTCACCCGGCCCAGCAGGGCGAGGACCAGCACCCCGCAGAAGACGGCTATGTGCCGCAACGGTCTGTTCAACGCTTCCCCACTCCCCGGGGGCCCGCCGGTCTCCCGCGTCCGAACGCGCCGGTACGTGCCCGAATTGCACTCTTCGGGGGAGAAAGATGCGCGAGAGGCGGCCGAGGTTCCCTACCGGACGGTCCCCGGGCCGGCGGAGCGCTATCTCCAGGCGATCAGGAACATCAGACTCACGGCGGCTATGGCGAGCACGATGCCCATCCGGCGGAGCTTTTTCTGCGCCTCACGCAGCTCCTCGGGCGGCTCGTCGGGCGGGTCTGACCACAGCATGCAACCGATCCTGCGCCCGTCGTGGCGGCGGCGCCTGAGTACGCGTACTCAGGCGCCGCGGCGCGAGGGACTAGTCAGTGCACAATGCACCGATCCTGCGGGGGAGGCTGCGGGGCGGTGCGACGCACCTCACACCGGCCGCGCCGCGGGATCCGCGGTAACCCATCGACACGTCGAACGGCCACCGCGACCACAGCGTCAACAGCAACCGACAACGGCTCCTGCCCCGGCTCACCCCGACGTACGGAATCAGTGCGGCCAATAGCTGGTGCGCCAGGCGCGCGGCCCCGGGTGCGGCACCCGGGAGCGGGCCGGGATCGTGGACGCGGGGTCCGACCACTCGTTCCCGGGAGCCTCTCCCGTGGGGGCGGCGGCAGCGGCGGCCACCGCCCGTGCCCGGACCACCGCCAGTGCGGCGGCCAGCTCCTCGGGCGTGGGGTTGCCCCGTACGACCTTGATCATCGTGGACCGACCTCCTAGAGCGGGATGTTGCCGTGCTTCTTCGGCGGCAGCGCCTCGCGCTTGTTGCGCAGGGTGCGCAGCCCGCGGACGATGTGGCGGCGGGTCTCGGACGGCATGATCACCGCGTCGACGTAGCCGCGCTCGGCCGCGACGTACGGGTTGAGCAGGGCGTCCTCGTACTCCTGGATCAGCTCCTGGCGGCGGGCGTCCTGCGCGGCCGGGTCCTCGATCGCGGCCAGCGTCCGGCGGTGCAGGATGTTGACCGCGCCCTGCGCGCCCATGACGGCGATCTGGGCGGTCGGCCAGGCGAGGTTGAGGTCCGCGCCCAGGTGCTTGGAGCCCATGACGTCGTAGGCGCCACCGAACGCCTTGCGGGTGATGACGGTGATCAGCGGGACGGTCGCCTCGGCGTAGGCGTAGATCAGCTTGGCGCCGCGGCGGATGATCCCGTCGTACTCCTGGTCCGTTCCCGGCAGGAAGCCCGGAACGTCCACGAATGTCAGCACCGGGATGTTGTAGGCGTCGCAGGTGCGCACGAACCGCGCGGCCTTCTCGCTGGCGTTGATGTCCAGGCAGCCGGCGAACTGCATCGGCTGGTTGGCGACGATGCCGACCGAATGCCCCTCGACGCGGCCGAAGCCGGTGAGGATGTTCGGCGCGAACATGGCCTGGGTCTCGAGGAATTCGTTGTCGTCCAGGACATGCTCGATCGCAGTGTGCATGTCATACGGCTGGTTGGCCGAGTCCGGGATCAACGTGTCCAGCTCACGGTCCGCGTCCGAGACCTCCAGATCCGCCTCCTCCGGGAAGGCGGGCGGCTCGGAGAGGTTGTTGGACGGCAGGTAGGACAGCAGGCCCTTGACGTACTCGATGGCGTCCTTCTCGTCGCCCGCCATGTGGTGCGCCACACCGGAGGTGGTGTTGTGCGTACGGGCGCCGCCCAGCTCCTCGAAGCCGACATCCTCACCGGTGACGGTCTTGATGACGTCGGGGCCGGTGATGAACATGTGGGAGGTCTGGTCGACCATCACGGTGAAGTCGGTGATGGCCGGGGAGTACACCGCGCCACCCGCACACGGGCCGACGATCAGCGAGATCTGCGGGACGACACCCGACGCATGCACATTGCGGCGGAAGATCTCGGCGAACAGGCCGAGCGCGACCACGCCCTCCTGGATACGGGCCCCGCCGCCGTCGTTGATACCGACGACCGGACAGCCGTTCTTCAGCGCGAAGTCCATCACCTTGACGATCTTCTCGCCGTAGACCTCGCCCAGCGACCCGCCGAAGATCGTGAAGTCCTGCGAGTAGACGCAGACGGGACGGCCGTCGACGGTGCCGTAACCGGTGACGACACCGTCGCCGTACGGACGGTTCTTCTCGATCCCGAAATTCGTCGACCGGTGCCGCGCGAACTCGTCCAGCTCGACGAACGAGCCCTCGTCCAGAAGCAGACCGATGCGCTCACGCGCCGTCAGCTTCCCCTTCGCATGCTGCTTTTCCACCGCGCGGGCGGATCCGGCATGCGTGGCCTCTTCGACCCGCCGCTGCAGATCCGCCAGTTTGCCCGCGGTGGTATGGCTGCCTGAAATGTTCAAAGCGGTTGCTTCCGGTTCGGACATCGGGATGCGGCTCCTGCTCGTCCTGGACTGGTGCTCGTACTGAGGGCGGTACGGGTGTGGCTACCGACTCGTAGCGTATCGGCGGGACTGCTCTGCGGCACTGCGTCGTTGACCACACCTAGGCTGGCCCCATGACGCCTCAACCACCGGGAAACCAGGACAAAGACGCAGGCCGCTGGTCCGATCTGGAACGCCCGCCGCTGAGCGAGCCCGCCCTGCGCCGGGCCCTGCTGCGCCCCGGATCGCTGTGGACCTCCCTGGACGTGGTCGCCGCCACCGGCTCCACCAACACCGACCTCGCCCGGCGCGCGGCCAAGGGGGAGGTGGCCGAGGGCGCCGTCCTGATCGCCGAGGAGCAGTCGGCCGGCCGCGGACGGCTGGACCGCCGCTGGTCGGCGCCGCCGCGCTCCGGGCTCTTCTTCTCCGTCTACCTCACGCCCCGCGTCCCGATGGCGCGCTGGGGCTGGCTGCCGCTGCTCACCGGCGTGGCCACCGCCGCCGCCCTCGCCCGCTCCGCAGGCGTCGATACGACGCTGAAGTGGCCCAACGACCTCCTCGTCACGGTGGACGGCGCCGAGCGCAAGACCGGCGGCATCCTCGCCGAACGCGCCGGGGACGGCGTCGTCATCGGTATCGGGCTGAACGTCTCCCTCCGCGCCGGCGAACTGCCGGTGCCCACCGCGGGCTCGCTCGCGCTGGCGGGCGCGCGCAGCACCGACCGGGACCCGCTGCTGCGCGCCGTACTGCGCTCGCTGGAGCACTGGTACGCCAAGTGGCAGGACGCCGTCGGCGACCCCGCGGCCAGCCGCCTCCAGGAGGCCTACGCGGCCGGCTGCGCGACCCTGGGCCGCTCCGTACGGGCCGAACTGCCCGGCGACGCCGAGCTCCTCGGCGAGGCGGTGGCCATCGACGGCGACGGCCGGCTGATCCTGGCGACCGCGGACGGAGTGCAGCAGCCGGTGGCGGCGGGCGACATCGTGCATCTGCGGGCGACCTGAGAGGGCGGCGGCTCCGGGCCGCCGGGTGAGGCGCGGCGCGGCGCTCCCCGCCAGGTCACGGCGGCCCTCGGCGCACCCCGGCGCGCCGGGGTGAAACCGCCTCTTCCGTGGTCAGCGGCATCATGTGAGAGTGAGCCAGAGCACACCTGCCGTATCGTTGGGGCGGTCCGCCGTGGAGCGGGCCTTGGGCGAGAAGTGATCGGAAGGGCAGTGCGCAGGGACCGGACAGGGAGCATGCGGTGACCGCCGACGACTCGGGCGCCGCCCCGACGAGCGACGAGGCCACCGGCCCGGACGACGAGGTCACCGGCCCGGACGACGAGGCAGCCGCTTCGCCCGACGGGCCCCTCGCCATCCGCCTCGAACAACTCATCCTCGGCGCCGACCGCCGCTACACGCCGTTCCAGGCGGCCCGTAGCGCCGGCGTCTCGATGGACCTCGCGGCCCGCTTCTGGCGCGCCATGGGCTTCGCCGACATCGGCCAGGTCAAGGCGCTGACCGAAGCCGATGTGCTGGCGCTGCGGCGCCTGGCCGGTCTGGTCGAGGCGGGACTGCTGAGCGAGGCGATGGCCGTACAGGTCGCCCGCTCCACCGGCCAGACCACCGCCCGCCTCGCCGACTGGCAGATCGACTCCTTCCTGGAGGGCCTGACCGAGCCCCAGGACACCGGTCTGACCCGCACCGAGATCACCTATCCGCTGGTCGAGCTGCTGCTCCCCGAGCTGGAGGAGTTCTTGGTCTACGTCTGGCGGCGGCAGCTGGCCGCGGCCACCGGCCGGGTCGTCCAGGCCCAGGACGACGCCGAGATGGTCGACCGCCGGCTGGCCGTCGGCTTCGCGGACCTGGTGGGCTTCACCCGACTGACCCGCCGCCTGGAGGAGGAGGAACTGGGCGAGCTGGTGGAGGCGTTCGAGACCACCTGTGCCGACCTGGTGGCCGCGCACGGCGGCCGACTGATCAAGACGCTCGGCGACGAGGTCCTCTTCGCGGCCGATGACGCGGGCACCGCGGCGGAGATCGGGCTGCGGCTGATCGAGACCATGACCCACGACGAGACGATGCCGGAGCTGCGGGTCGGCATCGCCTTCGGCACGGTCACCACCCGGATGGGCGATGTCTTCGGTACGACCGTCAACCTGGCCAGCCGGCTCACGTCGATAGCGCCCAAGGACACCGTGCTGGTGGACGAGGCGTTCGCGGAGGAGCTGGGCCGTACGGGCGAGGCGCCGGTCTCCGAGGCGGACGCCGCGGCCGCGGAAAAGGCCGCCGAGGAAGGCACCGGCGAGACCCCGCCGTCCTACCGCTTCGCCCTGCAGCCGATGTGGCAGCGGCCGGTGCGCGGGCTGGGCGTCATCGAGCCCTGGCTGCTGAGCCGCCGGGGCTGAGGCCGGCCGGTGGGCGGACGGGGCTGTTCGCCGTCCCCTACGGCCCCTTCCTGCTCGTACGGCCCCACCTCTTCGTACGGTCGCCCCTCCTGTTCGTACGGCCCCGTACCTGAAATGATCCTGCCGGTCAGGTCAGGTCAACGGTCGTTAACCGGGAGGGCTGTATGGAGGGCTGCGTGGACGGCGAGATGCGGCGGTTCGGCGAAGAGGGCTGGGTCGCAGTCGAGCGGCACGGCTTCGTGGCGGAGCTGGTCATGGACCGGCCCAAGGCCATGAACGCGGTCTCCACGGCGATGGCCGACGCGCTGGCGCAGGCGTGCGCCGAGCTGGCCGCCGACAGGTCCGTACGGGCCGTGGTCCTCAGCTCCACCCATGAGCGGGCGTTCTGCGTGGGCGCGGACCTCAAGGAACGCAACTCCTTCTCGGACGCCGACCTGATGCGCCAGCGCCCGCGCACCCGGGCCGCCTACACCGGGGTCCTGGAGCTGCCGATGCCCACCATCGCCGCCGTGCACGGCTTCGCGCTGGGCGGCGGCTTCGAGCTGGCGCTGGCCTGCGATCTGATCGTCGCGGACGGCAGCGCGGTGGTCGGGCTGCCGGAGGTGTCGGTGGGGGTCATCCCCGGCGGCGGGGGCACCCAGCTGCTGCCGCGCCGGGTGGGTGCCGCCAGGGCGGCGGAGCTGGTGTTCACCGCGCGCCGGGTGCCGGCCGCCGAGGCCGCGGAGCTGGGGCTGGTGGATCAGCTGGTCGCCGAGGGGGAGGGCCGGGCTCAGGCGCTGGCGCTGGCGGCCCGGATCGCCCGTAACTCGCCGGTCGGGCTGCGAGCGGCCAAGAAGGCCATGCGGCTGGGGCACGGCCTGGACCTGCGGGCGGGCCTGGAGCTGGAGGACGGCGCCTGGCGCAGCGTGGCGTTCTCCGGGGACCGGGCGGAGGGCGTGGCGGCGTTCAACGAGAAGCGGGACCCCAACTGGCCGGGGGAGTGACCCGGCGCCGCCCCTGGGCCATTGAGCGCAACCAGCAACGGCTCCTGCCCCGGCCCACGCCGCCGCGGGGTGCGCCGCTCGATGCAACACGACCTGAAAGGGGCGAAGAGGGTTAAACATTCCTACGCTGTAGTACAGGGTGTGCTCACGGTGACGGAATGTGAGGATCCGGTGACGGGCGAGGCCGACGGCGATGTGAGGCTGCGGGCAGTGGTGGAGCTGGCGCAGGCGATGGCGGCCGCGCACACGCCACGCGAATCGGCCCGCGCCGCCGCCCTGGGTGCGTGCCAGGCCCTGGGCGGCTCGTTCGCGGCGATCTCCACCTGGGAGCGCGAGCTGGGCACGCTGCGCGTACTGGTCAATGTCGGCGAACTCGCCGCGGGGGAGCGGGAGTTCCCGGACGACGAGACGTACCCGGTGCACGAGTTCCCGGAGATCGTCGGCTTTCTGTCCGCACAGGGGGCCGGCGGCGGCGAGGTCGGCGCCTGGGTGGAGACCGCTGAGGGGTCGTACGGCGAGGGCCACGGCAACCCTCAGCGGGTGGCCGCGCTGCGCCGGCGCGGGCGCGGCTGCTGTGTGGTCGCGCCGCTGGTGCTGCACGGACGGGCGTGGGGCGAGCTGTATGTCGCGCGGCGCACCGGGGAGCCGGTCTTCGGCCGTCCGGACGCCGATTTCGCCACCGTGCTCGCGGCCGTGACGGCCGCCGGGGTCGCCCAGACCGAGCGCCTGGCGGAGGCCCGCCGGCTCGCCTTCACCGACGCGCTGACCGGTCTCGCCAACCGCCGCGCCGTGGACCTGCGGCTGGACGAGGCGCTGGAGCTGCACCGCCGGCACGGCGCGGTGGTCAGCCTGGTGGTGTGCGATCTCAACGGGCTGAAGGCGGTGAACGACTCGCAGGGCCACGCGGTCGGCGACCGGCTGCTGGAACGGTTCGGCTCGGTGCTCTCCCTCTGCGGCGCGATACTGCCCGGCACTCTCGCGGCCCGGCTCGGCGGCGACGAGTTCTGTCTGCTCTCGGTCGGTCCGTCGTCCGACGAGGTGGTCAAAGTGGCGGGTGAACTGTGCGTGCGAGTAGGGGAGTTGGACCTCGGTGACGGGGTCGCGGTCGGGGTCGCCTCGACCGGTGACCCGATCGGTCCTGTGCACAGCGCCCGGCGCCTCTTCCGGCTCGCGGATGCGGCGCAGTACCGCGCCAAGGCGGCGCGGGCGGGCGAGCCGGTGATCGCCGGGCGGCACGGCGGCCCCGACGATCCGGTCGTACGGCTCGCGGACACCCCGGAGCCGCGGCGGGGGCCGGAGCGGCGGCGGTTCCGGCGGTGAGGCGGTGGCCCTGCGGTCGCTCCGGGTAAGGGGTGAGTCCGTAATCTGGTGGTGACACATCCGGTCGTGACATCCGGCGATTCAGTCTCTAGGGTGCCTGAATATGGATATGCACACTGTGGTGCTGGGGACGTCCGGCACAACCGCACAGGACGTCATCGCGGTGGCCCGCGGTGAGGCCCGGATCGAGCTGCCCCAGGAGACCCTGGCGGCCGTCGCGGCCTCCCGCGCCTTCATCGACGACCTCGCCGCCAAGCCCGAGCCCGTCTACGGCGTATCGACGGGCTTCGGCGCCCTGGCCGTACGCCACATCAGCCCCGAGCTGCGCGCCCAGCTCCAGCGCAACATCGTGCGCTCGCACGCGGCCGGAATGGGCCCGCGGGTCGAGCGCGAGGTCGTCCGCGCGCTGATGTTCCTGCGCCTGAAGACGCTGGCCTCGGGCCGTACCGGCGTGCGCCCGGTGGTCGTCGAGACGATGGCCGCGATACTCAACGCCGGCATCACGCCCGTCGTCCACGAGTACGGCTCGCTGGGCTGTTCCGGCGACCTCGCGCCGCTCTCGCACTGCGCGCTGACGCTGCTCGGCGAGGGCGACGCCGAGGGCCCCGACGGCGTCGTACGGCCCGCCGGCGAGCTGCTGGCCGCCCACGGCATCGCACCCGTCGAGCTGCGCGAGAAGGAGGGCCTGGCCCTGCTCAACGGCACCGACGGCATGCTCGGCATGCTCGTCATGGCCTGCGCCGACCTCACCCGGCTGTTCACCTCCGCCGACATCACCGCGGCCCTCTCCCTGGAGGCGCTGCTCGGCTCGGACCGGGTCCTCGCCCCCGAGCTGCACGCCATCCGCCCGCACCCCGGCCAGGCCGCCTCGGCCGCCAACATGCTGAAGGTGCTGGCCGGTTCGGGCTTCACCGGCCACCACCAGGACGACGCCCCGCGCGTCCAGGACGCCTACTCCATCCGCTGCGCCCCGCAGGTCGCCGGCGCCGGCCGGGACACCCTCGACCACGCCCGCCTGGTCGCCGACCGCGAGCTGGCGTCGGCGGTCGACAACCCCGTCGTCCTCCCGGACGGCCGCGTCGAGTCCAACGGCAACTTCCACGGCGCGCCGGTCGCCTACGTCCTGGACTTCCTCGCCATCGCCGCCGCCGACCTCGGCTCCATCGCCGAGCGCCGTACCGACCGCCTCCTGGACAAGAACCGCTCGCACGGGCTGCCCGCCTTCCTGGCCGGTGACCCGGGCGTCGACTCGGGCCTGATGATCGCCCAGTACACCCAGGCCGCCCTGGTCAGCGAGCTGAAGCGGCTGGCCGCGCCCGCCTCGGTGGACTCCATCCCGTCCTCCGCGATGCAGGAGGACCATGTCTCGATGGGCTGGTCGGCGGCGCGCAAGCTGCGCACCGCGGTCGACAACCTGACCCGGATCATCGCCGTCGAGCTCTACGCCGCGACCCGCGCCATCGAGATGCGCGACGGGCTGACGGCGGCCCCCGCCACCCTCGCGGTGCTGGACGCCGTACGGGCCGCGGGCGTCGAGGGGCCGGGCGAGGACCGGTTCCTGGCGCCCGACCTGGAAGGCGCGTATGCCTTTGTACGGGCCGGAAAGCTGGTCGAGGCCGTGGAGTCGGTTACCGGGAAGCTGGCCTGACGGAGCGTCGGGTGGAATAGCCGACCAGCCCCGCACCGAGCGTGAGGCAGGCGGCGCCGCCGACCACATACGGCGTGGTGTCGGGGGAGCCGGTGTCGGCGAGGAGGCGTTGCGGGGCGGCGGTGTCCCGGGTGACGGTGGCCGCCGCCCGTGCGCCGGCCGCCTGTCCGGGGCGGGCCGCCGCGGCCGCCCGGGGGCCGGAACCGGTCGCTCCGCCGTCCTCCACACCGGCGTGGGCGGACGGTACGAACCACAGGGCGAGCAGTACCGAACCCGCGGCAGCGGCGGTCAGCAGTGGTCGTCGTGCGGTCACCGGCGATCCTCCTTGCGGGTGCGGCGAATTGGCCGTTGACCGCAGATGTTAGTGACCGCCGCGGGTCGCGGGGAAGTCGGGACGCGTACGTGCTTACCCTCCGTCTCATGAGCAATGGTGAGACATCACGTTTTGTGCGGCTTCATGTCGAACTGGTCATGGAGATCACCGACGCCGGCCGGCTGACCGGCGCCGCCCTCGACCACGTCGGCGGCGATCCCTCCCTCCCCGACGATCAGCGCCAGCAGGCGCTGGACACGGTCCGCGAGGACCCGGCCGAGGCGCTGGCGCATCTGGTCGACCCGTTCGATCTCGTCACGGCCGTGCCGGGCACCGAGCTCGCGCACGCCTCGTGGAGCAGTGAGGAAATGACCGACTACGACCCGGACGCCGAGTGGGACGCGGCGGAGTGGGATCTCGCGGACGACGCGGCCGGGGAGGCCTGAACCGGGTCCCGCCCCCGCCCCCGCGCCCACTCGTATCCCGCCCCGGTTCGCGCTTGTGTAACCGACCTCATATCCATCTCGGCCCCCGTATGTCACCTTTCATACGGGGGCCTCCTACATGGGTGAGAACGTCTGAGTTGCATCCAGTTTGTGTGGCCTCCGCCACATTCTTCGCAGGTGTGGAACACGGTCAAAAGGAACAGACGTTCATAAGGCGTCGGCCGGAATGCCTGCGTCCACACATCGACAGCTCAACTGATCGGCTCACTGATCGCTTCACTGATCGACTCATCGACTCGGGAGTTCTGGGGTTCGGTAGTAATGGAGATACGCGTGACAACGGACAGTAATCGTCGCAAGGGCGTCATAGCCGGCGCCGCACTGCTCGGGGGTGTCCTCACCCTCGCGGCATGCGGCGGCGCCAACGGTGACAGCGGCGGCAGCCACGCCGCGAAGAAGCCCGAGCACGAGAACTCCCAGCAGGTCGATGCCGCGGCCGCCAAGGAGGCCTCGCAGGCCAGGATCGAGATCGCGCCCAAGGATGGCGCGACCGACGCCGGCATCAACAGCGACGCCAAGGTGACGGCCGACGGCGGCAAGCTCACCGACGTCACGATGACCTCCGTGAACGCCGGGACCACCGTCGCGGGCACGACGTCCCCCGACGGCTCCTCCTGGAAGCCCGACACGGCGCTGGCCCGCTCCACGACGTACAAGATCACCGCCCATGCCGTGGACTCCAAGGGACGCAAGGCGGTCGAGAACTCCACCTTCACCACCGTCTCCCCGACGAACAGCTTCATAGGCAGCTTCACGCCCGAGGACGGCTCGACCGTCGGCGTGGGCATGCCGGTGTCGGTCAACTTCGACAAGCCGGTGGAGAACAAGCAGCGCGTGGAGTCCGCGATCAAGGTCGCGTCCAGCAGCAATCAGCAGGTCGTCGGCCACTGGTTCGGCGACAAGCGGCTGGACTTCCGCCCCAAGGAATACTGGAAGCCGAACTCCCAGGTCACCATGCAGCTCGGCCTGAACGACGTCGAGGCCTCGCCGGGCGTCAAGGGCATCCAGAACAAGACCGTCAGCTTCACCGTCGGCCACTCGCAGGTCAGCACCGTCGATGCCAAGACACATCAGATGACCGTGGTCCGCGACGGCAAGCAGCTCGGGACCGTTCCGATCTCGGCGGGCTCCAAGGACCACCCGACCTACAACGGCAAGATGGTCATCTCCGAGAAGTTCCAGCAGACCCGGATGAACGGCAACACGGTCGGCTTCGCCAAGAAGAACGGCAAGGGCGAGTACGACATCCCCGACGTGCCGCACGCCATGCGCCTGTCCACGTCCGGCACCTTCATCCACGGCAACTACTGGGGCAAGGGCATCTTCGGCCACGCCAACACCAGCCACGGCTGCATCGGTCTCGAGGACGTCCGGGGCGCCGGTGACCCGGGCACCGACGCCGCGTGGTTCTTCCAGAACTCGCAGATCGGTGACGTCGTCGAGGTGACCCACTCCGGGGACAAGACCATCCAGCCGGACAACGGCCTCAACGGCTGGAACATGGACTGGTCCCAGTGGGTCGCCGGTAGCGCGGTGCAGTAACCGGTCCACCCGAAGTGACCGGCGCCCGGTGATGCCGTAATTGCGGCATCACCGGGCGTTGTCGCTGTGTACGGTGCGCCGCCGGGACACCGACAGCGCGGTCCCCGAGGCGGGGATCGCCCCCCGAGGCCGGCCGCGACCGCCCGGCCAACGGCCGAGGAGCGCCGGCGGGACCGCCGTCCGTACCCTGACCGGGTGACGGAGCACGGCAGAAGCACAAGCGGCGGACGACAGGGCCGGAGCGGGCGGGCGGCCTCGGAGGCCGATGAGCTGGTCGGGAGCGTGCTCGGCAGTGTCCGTTACGCGGCGGACGGGCCGGCGGCCGAGGACGCCATAGAGGCGGGCGCCTCGATGCTGGCCGCGGCACCGGCCGGCTGGGAGGCGGTGAGCGCGGCGGTGGTCGCGGCCGCCGCGGCCGGGGTGGCGCAGTGCTGGGCGGGCGGCTGGCACCCCGCCGACCTGGAACGTTTCCTGCGCCGCGAGGCGACCGGTGCGACGCCGGCGGTGCTGGTCGTGGACGCGATGGCGGCCGAGGCGGCGCGCTCCCCGGCCGCCGGGTCCCGGCGCGGCACCCGCTGGGCCGAGCAGCTGCGGCGGCTCGGCGCCGAAGTCTGGTGGGAGTCCGACCGCGGCTACCTCGACGCGCTGGCCGGGCGCCGTCGTACCTCCCGCTTCGAGACCGCGTACGACGTCCTGTCGGCCCTGCGCGCCCTCGCCCGGGTGCCGCGGATCACCCCGCTGCCGACCCCGCCCCCGGCGCCCGCCGCACCGGCCGGGGGCGCGGCCGCCTCCCGAGCGCTCGGGCGTATCCGCGGCCTGCTCGCCAAGGCCGAGGCGACGAACTTCGCCGAGGAGGCGGAGGCGCTGTCCGCCAAGGCGCAGGAGCTGATGGCCCGGCACAGCATCGACGAGGCGCTCCTGGACAGCGCGGCCGGCTCCCGGGGCGGGCCGGCGGGCGGTCCGTCGGCGGTCCGCATCGGCATCGAGGGGCCGTACGAACAGGCCAAGGCGCTCCTCCTGGACGCCGTCGCGGCCGCCAACCGCTGCCAGGCCGTCTGGGCCGCCGACATCGGCTTCTCCACCCTCGTCGGCTTCGAAGGCGACCTGGAGGCCGCGGAGTTGCTCTACACCTCGCTCCTCCTCCAGGCCACCGGCGCGATGCACCGCGCCGGCGACGCCCACCATGCCCGCGGCCGCTCCCGCCGCACCCGCGACTTCCGCCAGACCTTCCTCGTCGCCTACGCGGACCGCATCCGGGGCCGCCTGACCGAGGCCACCGCCGCCGCCACGGCCGCCGCCACCGCCGAGTCCCCCGACGCGGCCCCCGGCCTCCTCCCGGTCCTCGCCGCCCGCGAACTGGCCGTCGAGGAGACCACCGGCGCCCTCTTCCCGGACACCGCCCCGGTCCGGCTGCGCGGCGTACGGGACGCGGACGGCTGGTACGAGGGGAGGGCCGCGGCGGACCGGGCGCGGCTGAGGGACGGCGGCTGAGGGGCGGCTGAGGGGCGGCTGAGGGAGCTGCCCCCGCAGGCCCCTGCGGCCCCCCGGCGGGAGCCCGCCGTCGTCAGCTGAGCAGCAGGGCCGCGTCCCAACTCGTGTGCGGTGTCCGGTCGGTGGCGTAGGTGTGCAGCGCGAGGGCGACCCCGGCCGCGCCTTCGAGGAAGCCGGCCCGGTGGGGTGCGAGACAGCGGCCCGCGGCGGCGTCCTGGCGGAGGCCGGCCCGGTATCCGGGGCGCTCGTAGTGGAAGCCGAAGGGGAGCGCCGGATCGTAGGCGTCCAGGACGGGCGCGGCCAGCGCGGGAAGCAGCTCGTTCAGGCGGCGGTCGCCGCTGTCGTGGGCCATCCGCCAGGTGATGTGCAGCAGCCCGGCCCAGCCGTGGCACAGCGAGCAGTCGGTGGCCGGCGGCGGCTGCCGGGTGAGCGCATCGTCCAGCGCCCGGACGGCCGCGCGCTGCCAGTCGGGCCGGCCGAGCGCGCGGCCGGCGAGATACAGCGCGCGGGACACGCCCGGCGTGCCGTAGCACCACGCCACCATGGTGTCGTCGACGGCCGGGGTCCGGGCGCCCGAGACGAAGTCGTCGAAGCCCACCGCGCCCGGCCACAGCCCGCCGCTCAGCCTGAATGTCAGCAGATGGCCGGCGATCCGCGCGATGGCCTCCTCCTGGCCGGGCACCCGCACGCCGCCCTCCCAGCCGAGGGCGAGCAGCGCCAGCGGGCCGCAAATGCCGTGCGCGAGGCCGAGGTTGAGATGTCCGCGGGTGAACCGGGGGTGCGGTTCCACGGCGGGCTGGGTGGCCACCCACCAGCCCGGCACGGTATGGCCGTGGACGGTGACCGGCCGGGCGAGCCGGACGAAGTAGGCGAGGGTGTCGGCGACCAGTTGGGGTGCGGCGCCGCGCAGGAGCAGATGGCGCGCGAGCCCGGCGGCGCCCGCGATGGTGTCGTACGCGCCGATGCGCGCCCCGGCCCGCCCCGCGTCCAGCCGGGCGCTCTCCTCGGCGAGCAGGGCCCGCAGCTGTGCGGCCACCAGGGCGTCCAGCTGCCCCAGGAGCTTGGCGTAGTCCTCCGGCTCGCGGCGGGCCGCATGCGCCGCGAAGGCCAGCGCGGGCACGCCCCCGAACAGGCACCCGCCGCTGGACGAGGGCAACTGGCGGGCTGCGGCGGCCAGATGGGCGTGCGCCGCCGTCCGGTGTTCCGGTGCGGCTTGGGACAGCTCGGCGAACAGTAGCGCCACGCCGGGGTGCCCCTCGGCCAGGCCGAGCCCGTACCAGGGAGGCTCCGGCGTCGCCCGGCCCGGATGGAAGTCCACATTGCCCGGCGCGGTGGCGGCCGCCACGACCCGCCCGGGGTCGGCGAGCCGCTCGGCCAGCTCGGCCACGATCCGCCCGGCCCGCTCCCGCATCGTGTCCCGGGCCGCTGCGGCCACCGTCATCGCATCCTCCTGCGTCGGTCCTGATGGGCCTGTACGGCGCCCCGGGCGACGGCGAGCGAGGCCGCCTCGGCTTCCCGGTCGATGCCGATGAGCCTGTTGTGGTGCATATGGAAGAGGGACGGCAGCACCTGCGCGGGCGTCGCCCACGCCCGGTCGCCGAGCCGCCGCAGGGTGTCGCCGTAGGCCGTCACCTGCGGCGCGTGGCGCTCCCATACCCGCAGCAGCGCCGCACCGCCGGGGTGTGCGCGCAGCGCGGCCCAGTCGCCGAACGGGTCGATGAGCGCGACGGCCGTACGGCGGCGCCGCTGGAATTCGGGGTGCCGCTCCCCCTTGGGGAAGGTCCGCAACAGCCAGTCGACCCAGGGGGGTTCGCCGCTGTCCGGGGTGCGGAGACCGGGCCACCGCGCCGCTGTCCGGACGTAACCCGCCGCCGCCAGGATCACCGGATCCAGCTCCAGCCGGCCGCTCTCGACCAGGGCCAGCGTCTCGATGACGGCCCGGCTGTCGGCGTGAAAGGCGCGTTCGGCGGCCGCCATCGCCCCGGGGCCGCCGTACCGCTCCAGCTCCGGCTCGTACGTGTCGAGCGACAGCCGCTGGATCAGCCCGTGCCCGCGCAGATCCGCCGCCCACCGGTGCAGGCCGGGCAGCACCTCGGAGGCGAGTACCTCCGGCGCGCCGTGGAACCGCAGCCGCAGCTGGTGGGCGCGTTCGCGATACCGGAGGAAGAACCAGCGGTCCACGGCCGCGGGCAGGGCGTTCGCCAGCCGGGGCAGATGGGCCGCGAGGAGTTCGTCGTGGCGCTCGGGGGCGCTGTGCACGACGGCGTAGAGCCATGCACCGCCGGGGAGGTGTTCGGTCAACTCGCGGCGTACGAAGGCCGGTTGGCGAGGAACGGGGTGCCGTTGGGGAGCGGCGGCGAGGGGGGCGGGCCACCGGGTCGTCGCCGATGACCGCGTCACCAGCGGGAACACCAGCTCATTACGGTGCGCACCGCCGGGCCCGACCAGCCACCCCGTCCCCTCCGGCCCGGCGTCGGCCACCTCGAACAGCACCGCCTCCGGGCGCCGCCCCACCTCATGGCGCAGCAGCCGCAGATGCGACGGCTCGCTCAGCCGCAGCTCGATCCGCAGGTCGAAATAGGCGAGGGTGACCCGCTCGGGAACCCGCCAACGCGCCTGCCAGTCCGCTACCGCCGCCCGCCACCGCGCGAACGGCGCCTCCTGGTCCCGTACCGCATCCGACGGCCGCCAGCGCGCCGGCGTCAGCACCGACCGCCCGTAACGCACCCGGGGCGTGTACGGCAGCCCCTCGGCCGCTCCCCAGTCCCACGGCCGCCAGCCGCGCACCCCGCTGCGTGGGACCTCGCTGAGGAAGCGGGCCACATTGGGCGCGAAGGCATGGGTGTTGAGCAGATGGAAGACGGCGGGGACGATCTCCCGGCCGTCGCCGCGCCGCACGACGAACAGCCGGTGCCGGTCGGCCCGGACCGCGAGGTCGTCCAGGTCAAGGTTCGGGTGCAGGTCCGTGTCCGTGTCCGGGTCCGGGTTCGGGCCCGTGTCCGGGTTCGATGTCAGATCCGGGGTCAGGCCGTCTGCCGGCCGGTCGGCATACACCCCTACGGGCAGCTGGTGGGCGAGCAGCCGGGGCGTCTGCGTGACGTTGGCGCCGCGGCCGTGGCAGGCCTGGAACATGAGCTGGGCACGCAGCGCGTCCGGGGCCATCGCCTCGGTCCTGGGCAGCGCGGCCAGCTCCGCCAGCGCCGACCGGTCCTCCTCGGAGAGCAGATGCGCGAACCGGCCGAAGGTCGCCCCGGCCATATCGGACGCCGAGTCGATCACCAGCCGGAAGTCCCCGGCCTGCAGCGCGCCGGGCGAATCGGCCGCGAGACGGGTCATCAGCTCCAGCGCCGGGGGCGGGACGCCGTCGTCGCGGGCCAGACGCCGGACGAAGGGGTGGTCATCGCTCAGCATCACCTCAGGCATCGCTTCGGGCGACGCGTCCGGCGCCGCCCCGGGCCCGTCGGCCGGCGTGGCCTCCTGGGCCAGCCGCAGCAGCAGCCGGTCGCGTTCGGTGTCCGGGCGGGGCGGCGGCAGGGGCGGCCGGTGGCCCGGCGGCTGCTGATAGCCGGCGGGCGCGCCGAGCCCCGCCTCGGGGTCCAGCAACTCCTTGACCGGAACGGCCCGTTCGAGGCCGTAGCGCTCCACGAATTCCCGGTGGTACTGCGCGATGGGCGACGCCTCCGCCGTCTCCGGCGCGATCCGCCACAGCAGCTCCGCGGCCCGCTCCGCCTCCGCTGCGACGGTGGCCGGCAGCCGTACGTCCAGGTCCAGAGCCAGGTCCACCTGGACCAGCCGCGAGACGTCGTGCAGACGCCGCATCCGGCCGGTGACGGCCTCCCAGGCGGCGTTCCCCTGCCCCACGGGAAGCTGAGCGTATGCGGCCAACTGCCGCCCGATGGCACGCATTTCGGCGAGCTCGGGAAGGTCGGCGAGCTCGGGAAGGTCGGCGAGCTCGGGAAGGTCGGCGAGCTCGGGAAGGTCGGTGAGCTCGGGAAGTTCAGGAAGATCGGGAAGGTCGGAGCCGCCGGGAGACGCCGGCCGGGATGACAGCGCCGCCGCCTGCGCCGCCAACTGCGCCTGCGCCTGTGCCGACGACAGCACCCGCACCACATGACCCGTCGGATCGGCCGTGTCCCCCGGCGGTCGCAACTCGGTGAGCAGCATCTCCTTCTCCACCAACTGCTCCAGCAGCCGGGTGACCACACCCTCCGCCGCCTGCGGGAAACGCTGCCCCAGATGATGCGCCAGTTCGCCGTACGGCACCGGGGCACGGGCCAGCTCCACCGCCGCGCGAACTGCCGCGGTGTGCCGGACACTCACCTCCCGGACCGTGCCCCGGGCCGCTCCGGGACCGGACCCCGCACCGGCCCCCGCCCCCGTACCGCTGTCCGGCACATACGGCAGCACCAGCCGCCCGCCGCGCGCGAAGCACAGATTGTTGGCGACCACGCGAAGGTGGCGCAGCACCTCTGGCCGGCGCTCCCAGTCGGTGACCAGCGCCGTGAGCCAGCCCCGTTCCGGGCGGGCGCTGCGCCGGTGCCCGGTGCCGAAGCGCACCTTCGCCTCCTGCGACCCGTCGGCGATCTCCGCCATCGCCACCCCGGCCATCAGCCCGAAGGGAGTGGCGCGGGTCGCCATGCGCAGCCGATACGCGGTCAATGCGCGCACCGCCCGCCGCAGATCCGCAATACGCGCCGTCCGCTGCCCGCCCAGTGCCTCGTCCCAGCGGCGCGCCAATGACGGACTGGAAACCGCAATCGCCTCCCGCAGCACGGGGTCGGCCGCCATGTCGCTCAGATATTCGGTCAGCCGGTCCGTCTCGTCCGCGGCGCCTTCCGGAATATCCAAGCCGCGGGTATCCGCCGCACGCGACGCCGGATGAATAGCTGCCCGTAATAAAGCGAATCCCGCGCAGGAGAACAATGCCGCCCCCTTCACAATCACTTCCTCTGCCCTTTACCCCTGACGGCTTCATTTCGGCCGCCGCCCACCGGTTCCCGCCGGCCGGCCAACCCTCTTCCTGCTCCGCCTCTTTCCGCCCTTCCGCCTTTTCGTCTCCCCCTTCCTGCCGGGGGCGGGCACCCCTGCCCGTACGTGGCACGGGCGCCCGCCCGATGTCCTGCGGCCTCAGGGGCAGCAGCAGATGGTGCTGGTGAACGTGCAGGTGAGCTCCGTATTCATGGCGACGGCCGCGCCGTCCCGCGGCGCACCGAACGAGGTGGCCCCATCGGCGACCTCCTTCACGTCCAGGTCGAAAACGTCCTGCGATTCCATACTGAGCAGATCAACCGGCATGACACATCCCTCTCTCTGGCTTCTCTTGCTGGCGTCTCTCGATTCTCCGGCTTCCCGGATTTCCCTGACCGGCTTCCCTGACGCCGAAATAAGCCGTGGCCGGGAAGAGGAGAGCCGACCCGCCCTCATCTCCCCGGCCACCGGAATTCAGTGGGCCCCGGTCGCATATGACAGCCTCGATGTGCGGCTACGCGCCCGTCAAGACCTCACCGCGAAAAAGTCATGTCGAATGAATGGCTAAAATTCCGACCTGGCCGAATACTCTTCCTTGCACAGGTGAAGCACTCGGGGCGGCGGATATCCCCTACGTGGCGGCTCTCGATATACGGCCGCGGCCGCCCGCCAAGCAAATTCGTTTCTGCTCTCCCCGGGCGCGATCACGGGCCTTTCATGCCGGCCCGTACGCAAGGAAAAGGTGTGCACGAGAACGTACGGACTCCACACCCAGTTCGATCCGTTCCGGCCAGCAGCGCGACGCCCGGCAAACGGCGATCCCCTGGTGATCGCCGCCCGCGACCGGTAAGGCACGCTCCCGCTGCCGGTACCCGGCCATCGACGCAGAACGAGGCGTCCATAGCCGGCTTGCCCAAGGTATTCACCCCGTGTCGGAAGGGGTGTGCGTGGTTCGCCGGCCTGGCAGAGGACGAGCAGCGCCGGGGGCGGAGGCGGACAGGGGTCAGCTCTGGGCGGTGGGACGGACGACGATCTCGTTCACGTCGACCGTGGCGGGCTGTTCGATGGCGAACGCGATGGCGCGGGCGATCGCGTCGGGCGGTATCGCGATATGGTCCCGCATCCTCGTGATCTCCGCTCTGACCTGGCTGTTGGTGGACGCCTCGGCGAAATCGGTGGCAATCGCACCGGGCGAGACGGTGGTCACCCGCAGGGAGTTGCCGGCCTCCTGACGCAGCCCTTCGCAGATGGCCCGGACCGCCAACTTGGTGCCGGCGTAGACGGCCATGGCAGGGGCGACGCGAAAGGCGGCCGTGGAGGCGGTGGTGACGAAGTGCCCGGTGCCCTGTGCGCGGAAGACCGGCAGCGCGGCGCCGATGCCGTGCAGCACACCTTTCACGTTGACGTCGACCATGTGGTCCCACTCCTCGACGCGCAGATCATCGAGAGGCGAGATCGTGCCGACCCCGGCGTTGCAGACCAGGACGTCCAGCCGGCCGAAGCGCTCACCGGCCAGCGCGACCAGGGCGTGCAGGTCGTCCTGCCGGGTCACGTCGGTGCGGATCTGTACGGCCGCGCCGCCCGCGTTCTCGATCCGCGTCACCAACTCCGCGAGGCGCTCGGTCCGGCGTGCGCCCAGCACGAGCCGCGCGCCCCGTTCGGCGAGCAGCAGCGCGGTCGCCTCGCCGATGCCGCTGCTGGCTCCCGTGATCGCCACCACTTTGCCCTCGATTCCGGACATGAGGACATCCTTTCCCTTTTCGGTACCGATGGTCCGAGGTCCGGGAGCAGCGGCCCGTGGTCGAGCGTCGGAGCCGCTGCTCACCGGACGGCCGGGTGCCGATGTGGCCATGCTAGGCCGCCGGCACGGTCACGGCCGGTGCTCCTGTACGAGTCTCCGGGAGATTTAGCCTGGTATCCAGAACGTACTTATTCTGGAACTGAGGGTTCTATGACACTGCAGTCGGACCAATGCCGTCAGCTGGGTGCGTTCCTGCGCAGCCGGCGGGAGCGCCTCACCCCGGACGAGGTCGGCCTGCCTCGGACCATGCGCCGTCGGACTCCAGGGCTTCGCCGGGAGGAACTGGCATTGCTGGCCGGGATCAGCGCCACCTGGTACACGTACCTGGAACAAGGGCGGGAGATCCGCGCCTCCGAACAGGTGCTGACCGCTCTGGCCGAGGTGCTGCGGCTCGACCGCCACGAGCGCGCCCACCTTCTCCAGCTCGCCGGTCACGCGACCGCGGCCGAACCCGGGGAACACGAGCCCCTCACGGCCGGGGCGGCAGCCGTGCCGTTGTTGCTCCAGCCGAACCCGGCGTACATCATCGGCGGCAACTACGACGTGCTCAGTCACAACCGGGCGGCCGACGAACTGTTCCCGAGGCTCATCGACAACACGGCGGAGCGGCCGGCCAACTTCGTCCGCTGGGTGTTTCTCGAACCGGTGGCCCGGGACGTCCTGGTCGACTGGGAACCCGAGGCACGCGGCCTGCTCGCCCGACTCCGGACGCAGGCCGGACGCCATCCCGCCGACCCGCGATACACCCGGCTGATCGAGGAGTTGAACGAGGGCAGCCCGCAAGCGCGGGCTTGGTGGCGCCAGTACGACGTGCAGGCTCGGCACAGCGGACGCAAACGGCTACGGCACCAGGCACGTGGACCGGTCGAGTACACGTACACCGCATTCCACCTGGCCGAACAGCCGGACCAGACTCTGGTGGTCTACGTCGACAGCGGTGAAACGGCCGCCGCTGACCCGGTCGTGCCCGGCAGATGAAGGAGAGACCGGCGGCAGCACGAGCGACCGCACGCTCCGGCCAACTGCCGAAATCAGCCGCCTGATGCCAGAGATGGGGTACGTCGTGGCCGGGGCGGGCTCGGACGGACCGCACCGCCACGCGTGGGAATCCCTGTCAGGAGACGAGGACGGAGATGCCGTCTCCGAGCAGTTTCAACCCGAGAACGAAGAACAGGACCGCCATCACGGCGACATTGTGCTGGGCTGCCCAGTCTTTCCAGTTGCCGAGCGTGGTTTTCGCTCGCTCTCCTCCCAGGAGGAAGACTCCCAGTGGCGCC
This sequence comes from Streptomyces sp. NPDC028368, assembly GCF_055565615.1. Classification (NCBI taxonomy): domain Bacteria; kingdom Bacillati; phylum Actinomycetota; class Actinomycetes; order Kitasatosporales; family Streptomycetaceae; genus Streptomyces; species Streptomyces sp. NPDC028368. Next base: position 191,957 of record NZ_JBVHTY010000003.1, read on the forward strand.
AGCAGGCCGAGGGTGGCGATCAGGACGAAGATTGCCAGCGACGCGATCTGCTGCCCGACCGGCAGTCCGGCTGAGCCGATCGAGGCGCCCGCGGCGATGGTCAGCGGGGCGTTCTTGGCGTTGAGCGCGGCCAGGGCCAGTCCGAGGCCGAAGACCTTGACCGGTGTGAGGCGGTCGATTGCGCCCATCCACTTCGGCAGCCGGGCCTGCGAGGGATCCTTCGGTCGCCGGTGCCACTGCCGGGTGCCGAAGAGGACGAGGAACAAGCCCAGAGCGAGCTTGAGAGCTCCCACCCAGGTGGCCGGGTGATGGTGGGCGGAGGCACCTGCAGGGGAAGCGATCGCCAGCATCACCGCACCCAGCGCCGAGAGTCCCAGGATCCAGCCGACGGCGAACAACTGTCCGTTGAGACGTCCCCGAGGCGTGGCGAGGATGAGAATGATGGCGATGATCGGGAGCGGGCTGATCGCGACGCCGGCCGCAAGACCCAGCACGTCACCGAGAACTTTGCCCATGGTTACCTCCAAGGGGCAGGGCGGCGATCGGGTCGAGCAGGGCTTGGCGGCAGAGGGTGCCCGGGAGGACGACGACCGACTCGGGACACCCCGTTCCATCTTCCTGCGCCTTTGCGGATCTGTCCTCGGGAGCTCCGCAGGGCCGAAGATGCGAGGCAGTGCACGTGCAGTCAGGATGAAGTGGTGGGGGCGATGGCGCCCCGTATTCGGGCGCTGGGCGACCCTCGCACCAATCCGTGGCAGGAGAATCTCACGATGACTGCGACGACAGGTGCAGCCCCATCAGCTCACCCCGAGCGGCCAGGCAGGTCGGATGGGGTCAGCAGCGAGTTCACCGTATTTACCAAGATCAAGCCGGGCGAGGCCGATGCGCTGCGTGAGGATCTCACCTGGCTCGCCGATGCGACGGCTAACGAGAGTGTCCATGCGGCGGTGCGCCAGATCGGCACTCTGCATGACGCACGGCACGTGATCTTCGACAACGACACCCGGTTCATGTTCGCCAGCGTCTTCGACGGCTCCTGGGACACCTACATCGACGACTTCGCCAAGACGGTGGTCGGGGACCGCTTCGACAAGGTCTTCTCGCACAGCGAAGGGTTCCCCGGCATCAAGGATCCGGGCGTGAAGGACTGGTTCGTCTCCCAGCAGGAGCCCGCGGGGGTCTTCGTCAGTGCCTATCCCGATCTGACCGTTCAGCAGATCTACAAGGACCAGCGCGTGGACGACGCGTTCCAGGAGGTGCTGGACACCCCCGAGTTCCGGGCGGCGCTGGACAACCCGGCCAACGCGGAGTTGGTGGCCACGCCGGCCTTCCAGAAGCTGCTGGAGGAAGCCTCGGCCTAGGCCCCGGGCACAGCTGACCCTCAGAGCCGACCCGCCGACCCACCATCGGGGGACCACGTCGGCGGGCGCACACCAGTCGCTGCGGGGCTGCCCAGCCAGAGACCGATGCGGAGGCAAAAGCGAACATGAACACGGCGGACAGCAGCAGCGCAGCCGGCCTGCGCGTCGAGATCGACGACGTCCAGAGCGGGGCACTGCGTCCACGGCCCGTGCCCTACGAGGGAAAGTTCGTTTTCCTGCGCGTCGATGACCGCCACGCCGGGCGTGCCCTGCTGCGGCGGCTGCTTCCGGTGACCTCGGGTGGCCTGCCCGGCGCGGACCGGAGTCAGGATGCCTGGGTGGCGGTGGCGTTCACCTACCAGGGGCTGAGGGCCCTGGGGGTGCCCCAGGAGTCACTGGACAGCTTTCCGCAGGCGTTTCGTGAGGGCATGGCCGCTCGCGCGGAGCTGATCGGCGACGTGGGCGAGAGCGCCCCGGCCCACTGGGAGACCCCGTTCGGCACGGGCGATGTCCATATCGCGTTGAGCGCCCTCTCCTCCGACGCGGCGCAGCTGGACCGGGAGCTGGAGCGGACCCGTGTCGCCTACGAGGACACGCCCGGTGTCCAGGTGATCTGGCAGCAGGAGGTCCACCAGCTCCCCACCGGGCGCACCACCTTCGGCTTCCGCGACGGCATCAGCCAGCCGAACATCGAGGGCGTCGGCCTGCCCGGCTCCAACCCGCAGGAAGTCCCCATCAAGGCAGGCGAGTTCATCCTCGGCTACCCCGACGAAACCGGCAATCTGCCGCCCATGCCCAGCCCCGAAGTGCTCGGGCGCAACGGGACCTACGCGGCCGTGCGCAAGGTCCACACCAACGTGGCGGCCTGGCGCCGCTACCTGCGCGCGAACACCTCCAGCGCCGAGGAGGAGGCACTCCTGGCGGCGAAGATGGTCGGGCGCTGGCCCAGTGGGGCGCCGCTGGCCCTGACGCCGGAGCATGATGACCCGGAGCTGGCGGCCGATCCGCACCGCGTCAACAACTTCCTGTACCGGGAGAACGACGACCGGGGTTTCCGGTGCCCTGCCGGTGCGCACATCCGGCGCATCAACCCCCGCGATTCCACCATCATCGGCGACGCACGGATGCACCGCCTCATCCGCCGCGGCACCACCTACGGCCCGCCGCTGCCCGAGGGCGTGCTGGAGGACGACGGCGCCGACCGGGGCCTCGTCGGCGTCTTCATCGGAGCCCACCTGGAACGGCAATTCGAATTCATCAAGGCTGAATGGATCAACGACGGTAACTTCATCGGCCACCCCGGCGAGAAGGACCCGGTAGCCGGGCATCACGACGGAACCGGCAGCGCCACCATCCCGGAGAAACCGGTCCGGCGCCGCCTCCAGAACATGCCCAGCTTCGTCGCCACCCGAGGCGGCGAGTACTGCTTCGTGCCGGGCCTGCGTGCCCTGCGCTGGCTCGCCGAACTGGAGGACTGACGGCAATTCCGGAATTCCTGCCGCTGAGGCCGCACCACGGTCTTCGAGAAGAGGTCGACGTCATGGCAGCACAGTTCGTCCGTTACACCCCGGACGTCGAAGACGATGACCCGCACTTCGACCAGAACCTGCAGACGGTGATCGAAAAGACCGAGAGCTACATCACCGAGTCGGTCGAGGCCGGTGGCACCGGACGGGCCCTCCGCGACGCCCACGCCAAGGGATACGGGCTGGTCCGAGGGCAGGTGGAGATCCTTACCGGGCTTCCCCCCGAGTACGCCCAAGGCATCTACGCGACGCCGGGAACCCACGATGCGCTCATCCGCTTCTCCAACGGTTCACCCCACGCCGGAGCCGACGCACGACTGGGCGCCGCCACCGGACTGGCACTGAAGATCTTCGACATCAACGGCCCCACCCTGCTGGAAGACGAACCGGACGCCGGCACCTTCGACTACGCCAACATCAACGCACCGATCTTCTTCTGCAATACGGTCGAGCACTATCTGTTCATCCAGGAATTGTTCCTGAACGCGCCGGCCTACTTCTCCCAGGGCCGATCCGGCGCACATCGTTTCTTCACCGAGTTCGTGACCGGAAAGGGAACGCTGGACCAGGGCGACTGGGCATGGGACGAATTCCTGGCCTTTCTCCGCCTGTCCAAGATCTCCCCGGTCAACGTACTGCTGTCGAGCTACTGGACGATGGGCGCGGTCCGGCACGGGGACTACGTCGCCAAGGTGCGCATCACCCCCGACCCGCGCTCCGCCGCCGCGGTGGTCCAGCGCGCCATCGACCCGACCTCCGCGCCGGAGGTCTTCCGACCGGCCCTGCAGGCCGAGTTGCAGGAGCGCCCCTACACCTTCGACATCCAGGTTCAGCTCTGCACCGACCTGGAGCGGATGCCGGTGGAGGACACCACCGTGGAGTGGCCCGAGCAGCTCTCGCCGTCCGTCACGGTGGCCAAGCTGCGGCTGCCACAGCAGGACATCTCCGGCCCGGAAAACCTGGAGAAGATGGACGCACTGTCCTTCACTCCCTGGCGGGTCACCGCCGAGCACGCACCCCTGGGCAACATCATGCGAGCCCGCAAAGAGGTCTACCGGCACTCCTCCATCGCCCGCCACGAACTCAACCAGCAGCCGCGCACAGAGCCCCGCAGCGCCGACGAGGTATTCGGCCCGGCCCAATGAGCCCCGCCCTCCGGTTCTACCGAGCCGACGACAGGACGTTGACCACCGCTTTCAGCGGCTCCGGTGACGTGGCGAACTCGCCGAGGAAGGGATAGGACAGTTCGGTGACGAGGAACAGGTTGGCGGCAACGAGGACGCTCACCGCCCCGACCATCCCGTAGTGCATCCGGGCCTGCTCGGAGCCGAAGACGACGGAGAATCCGAGGACCAGCCCGCTGGTCAGAAAGATCACCATCCACAAGGACAGCGGTGGGCCGACGTTGCTTCGGGCCTCCAGCAGCCGTTCCGTTCGTGCGAGGGTCAAATCCCTCAGGGACGTGAGCGAGCCGGTGAGGAAGGCTCGTTGGGTATCACTGCGGGGCTTGATGTTCTCGTACGCGCTGTGCAGGTGGTTCAGCGCCTTCTCGGTCTCGGGCGTGGGGTGGCCGAGCGCGGCGTGGGACCACTCGGCCGCCGCCGCGTGTCCGTACTCCATCAGGCCCTGCCGGATCCGTGCGCTCTCGGCCTTGCCGAACACTGCGCGGCCCCTCGCCATCTGCACCGCCGCGGCGCCCTCGGCCCGCGTCGTCTGGTCCGCCGCGTTCACCTGACCCCAGAGCGCGAGGACGATGAAGCCGATCAGGAACCCGTAGACAACAGCGATAACGGGGAAGACGTACTGTGCGACCTCGTTGTGCTCGCCCCGCTTGAGGCGAGGGAAATGGTGCCGGACAAACGCCTGGACGACCGCTGTCCCGCCGGCGATACCGACGACGAGCCCTGCCAGCAGCAACCAGGAAGGGAGGTTGATCACGATCCAACGGGTCACCGCTCCACGCTCCTGAGATACCCCACACCCGCCACCACCGGCGCGGTGGCCAACGAAAGCCCCGGGCTGCGGACACGCCCTTCTTCGCCGGATGTTGGCCGGGCCGCGCGTTCGTGGTGCACCACTGTCGACCAGCCGGCCGGTCAGACCCGTCTCGGACGGGGCACTTGGCTTGACGCTCGTCCCCCGATCCCCCCGATCCCCCCATCCCGCAGTACCCCGCCGGGTTCTTGTCGAGGTACTGCTGGTGGCAGCTGTCAGCTGGCCAGGTAGGTCAGGTCGGCCACCAGGCCGCTGATCCGCCGTTCGATCTCATCGCGGATCGGCCGAACCGCGCCAACCCCCTGTCCAGCGGGATCGTCGAGCTGCCAGTCCAGGTACCGCTTGCCGGGGAAGACCGGGCAGGTGTCACCACATCCCATGGTGATCACCACGTCGGATGTCTGCACCGCTTCCGCGGTCAGCACCTTCGGGGTCTCGGCGGAGATGTCGATGCCGACTTCCTTCATCGCATCGACGACCGCCGGGTTGACCGTGTCGGCGGGAGCGGAGCCCGCCGAGCGGACTTCGACCCGATCGCCTGCGAGGTGGGTGAGGAACGCGGCGGCCATTTGGGACCGCCCGGCGTTGTGGACGCAGACGAACAGCACGGACGGGCGCGGGGCGGCAGTACTCATGACAGGTGTCCTTTCCGGAGAGGAGGTGGGCTCAGGGGGCGGACGGGGCGAGTTCGGTCTCGCCGTGCGGGACGACGATGTCTGTCTCGGCGGGCGCCGGTCGACCGAACACCGCCGCCAGCAGGCCTAGGCCGACAGCGGCACCGACAAGTTGCGCGGCGACGAACGGGGCGACGGAGGCGGGAGCGATGCCCGCAAACGTGTTGCTGAAGGCCCGGCCGATGGTCACCGCCGGGTTCGCGAACGACGTGGAGGACGTGAACCAGTACGCGGCCCCGATGTAGGACGCCACCGCAGCTGATGCGAGGTGGGCGCGGTCGGTCCGGGTCAGGCCGAAGATCAGCAGGATGAGACCGGCGGTTGCCACGATCTCGGCCAGCCACAGGTGGCCGGCGGAGCGGTCGTGGGTGGACCACTTCACCAACGGTTCCGCGAACATCGCATCAGCCAGCACCGCGCCGCCGATCGCGCCCACGATCTGGGCAGGGACGTACGCGGCTACTTCGCGTGCGGTCATTCCGTCGCCGCTTTTCCGCCCCGTGAACCAGGCTGCCAGGGTGACGGCCGGGTTGAAGTGGGCCCCGGAGACCGGCCCGAACAGCGTGATCAGCACGGCGAGGCCGAAGACGGTGGCGAGCGAATTCGCGAGCAACTGCACGCCGATGTCCCGTGACAGCTCCGTCGCCTGGATACCCGAGCCGACCACCACCGCGACCAGCGCGCCCGTCCCCACCAGCTCGGCTACGGCACGCCGTCCCAGCGAAGCGCTCACGCGGTCACCCCAACGGGCTCAGGAGTGGTCAGGAACGCGCCCAGCCGCTCCAGGACGCCGGGCAACACCCAGTAGTAGACCCAGGTCCCACGCCGCTCGCAGTCGATGAGTCCGGCCTGCCGGAGCAGCTTGAGATGGTGGGAGATCGTCGGTTGAGACAGCTCGAACGCGGGCGTCAGCTCACACACGCACACCTCGCCGCCCTCCCGCGAAGCGATCATCGAGAGCAGCCGAAGCCGCACCGGGTCCCCCAGCGCCTTGAACCCCTTCGCCAGTTCGACGGCCTGGTCCTCGGCCAGTGGGGCGGAGGCCAGTCCCTGGCAGCAGGCGCCGTCCGCCTCATGGCCGATCACCTCAAGCTCTTGTTTCGACATACTTCTATGTTGATGTTTTTCGATCCAAGACGCAACCTTGCATTCATGAATGTCAATGCAAGACGTTCCGGGGCCTGCCATGCCCCGTCATCCAGGAGTGAGTCATGAGCGACATGAAGGCGAACGCGTCCTCGATCTCGGCTCCGGTGGCGGCATCGACGTCCTGCTCTCCGCCCGCCGCGTCGGACCCACGGGCAAGGTGTACGGCCTCGACATGACCGACGAGATGCTCGAACTCGCCCTGGCCAACGCGAAGAAGGCGGGCGCGACGAACGTCGAGTTCCTCAAGGGCACCATCGAGGCCATCCCGCTCCCCGCGAACACCATCGACGTGGTGATCTCCAACTGTGTGATCAACCTGTCGACCGACAGGGCGGCGGTGTTCGCCGAGACCTACCGCGTCCTGACACCCGGCGGCCGCATCGGCGTCGCGGACGTGGTCGCCGACGACACCCTGACACCCCCGCAGCGCGCGGAGCGCGGCGACTACGTCGGCTGCATCGCAGGCGCCCTGTCTTTCGCCGAGTGCCGCGCAGGCCTTGAGGCGGCAGGCTTCGTGGACGTCGAGATCACCCCTGCACACCCCGTGGCCGACGGTATGCACTCCGCTGTCGTCCGCGCCGCAAAGCAGCCTTGAGACCCCTACCGATCGAGAGGGGCCTCGGAGCTCGTACGAGGTACTGCCGGTGCCTTTACTCAGCGGGCAGTTCGGCCTCGATGAGGTCGGCCGCCCGCCGGGTGCCGCCCTCGGTGGCCATCTCGCGCTGGATGGCCGTGAGGCGGCGTCCCACTTCCGGGTCGGCGACGAGCGCGAGCACCGCCGCGCGGAGGGTGGCGGCGTCCGCCTGGTCCATCGGGAGGTGGCGGGCCACGCCGAGTCCCTGGAGCATGTCCGCGTTGCCGAACTGGTCGACGGCCTGCGGGACGGCCACCATGGGCGTGGCGGTGGCCAGCCCCTCCTGGCTGCCACCGGCCCCGGCGTGTGTGATGAAGGCGTCCGCCTTCCGCAGGATCGCCAACTGCGGTACCCAGTGGTGCACTTCGACGTTCCCGGGGACCTCGCCGAGCTCGTCGGCGGTGACGTGCTTACCCACCTGGAGCACGACATGCCAGCCCGGCAGGTCACCGAACGCCTTGACGCACTCGCGGTAGAACCCGGGCTGCTTGGTGAACGACGAGCCGAGCGAGACGAGCAGCACGCGCTCGGCATCGGCCGGGCGCTCCCAGTCGCCCTGCGCGGCCTGATCGCCCTGGCAGGCGCCGACAAAGGAGTGGACGTTCTCGTCGACCCGGTCGGCATGCGGCTGCAGCGCCTTGGGGATGAGCACGATCGACCGGCCGGGGCGACCGACGAACGGGTCGGGGTGCTGCGTGATCCCGTTCTCCGTAAGCCAGTTGGTGAACTTCTCGTAGTACGCCCTGCCGCGCTCGGTCGCCTTGGGCTCTGCCCACATCGGCTCGGCGACCTCCTCCTCGTACCCCTCCCACGCGACGAGGTTCGGCGAGAGGGAGATCGCGGGCACACCCCAGCGGTGAGCGAGAACGCGTGCCGGGTACGAGGTGATGTCGTGCAGTACGAGGTCCGGCTCGTCCCCTTGATACGCCTCGATGAGCTGCGGCAGTGCCTGGATTGCGTCGTCCAGGAACGGCTCGACGTTGTCGAGGAGCGTGGTCCCCCATGCCGACGGGTCGCTGTCGGGCGACGGCAGCGTCGTGCGGTACGGGACCGGCTCGGCACCGGTCTCGGCGATCTCCTCCTCCAGGCGGGGAGGAATCGCGTACGTGACGCGGTGCCCTCGGGCGACGAGCTCCCGGATCACTTCGAGGCTCGGGTTCACATGCCCATAGGCGGCGATGGAGAACATGGCGATATGGGCACGTTTGTCTTGCTTGTGGTTCGTCACACCCTCAGGCTAAGCGAGACGAAACGTCTCGTTCAACTTCTTTTCAGGTCACTGCTTCGTGGAGCGTCAGCCACTGGCGGGGCGCGAGGTCACGAGCGGCATCATCTGCGGACCATCGGCGGGAGTCTTGTCGAGGTACTGGGTGTCTCCGGAACCGGGGCTCACAGGCCGGTCGGATGCCGCGAGAGCCAGTCGGTATGACGGTTCCGGATTCCGTCGCGCTCGTCGGGAGTCGTCAGGATGACGTCCGCACCGCCGTCGTAGGGGTGGTGGATACGTTGGAGCCCGGCGTCGGTGACGATCACGCCACTGAGTACGTCGTCTGCGACTTCCCGGAGAATTCCGTCGACGCTGCCTCGTTGCCAGGGGCGCTGGTCGGCGTAGAGGTGTGTGTACGTGTGGAACTCGGGATCGGGATCCGCTTCGTTGGCGATGGTCATCCAGAGGGAGCCGTCAGGGTGCACCTCGCGCCGTCGCGTGGGGCGCTCCGGGCCATGAGGTTCACTGGACCAGGCCGTGGTCACCACATAGACGTCGGTGCCGGCGAAAAGCTCTTCCAGGACCGTGTTGTTGCGGTCCAGGACCGCGGTGTATTCGTCCTCGGTCTCCGGGTAGCGCTTCGAGCCGGGGAGGTTGTGGAAGCGCACCCAGCGGTCGCTGTAGGCGGCGCGTAGCTCATGGGCGAGGGGCGGTCCCATGGGCCACTGCCGCTGCCACAGCGTGGAGAGACGTTCGCGGTCGAGGCCGCGGATCATTCGCCGGCGGGTGCCACGCCTACCGGGCAGGACACGCCCGTCCCCCCGATCCCGCAGTACCCCGTCGGGTTCTTGTCGAGGTACTGCTGGTGGTATCCCTCGGCCGGATAGAAGGGGCGGCCGTCGGCGGGGAGGATTTCGGTGGTGATGTCGGCGTAGCCGGAGTTCTTCAGGACGGTGCGGTAGGCGTCCCGGGAGGCTTCGGCGGACTTCTGCTGGGTGGGGGAGTGGGTGTAGATGGCGGAGCGGTACTGGGTGCCGACGTCGTTGCCCTGGCGGAAGCCCTGCGTGGGGTCGTGGGACTCCCAGAAGAGCTTCAGGAGGGCCGTGTACGGGATGACCGCGGGGTCGTAGACGATGCGGACGGCCTCGGTGTGGCCGGTGTGGCCGCTGCAGACCTCTTCGTAGGTGGGGTTCGGGGTGTGGCCGCCCTGGTAGCCGACGAGGGTGGTCCAGACGCCGTCGGCCTGCCAGAACTTGCGCTCGGCGCCCCAGAAACAGCCCAGGCCGAAGTCGGCCGTCTCCAGGCCCTCGGGGTACGGGCCGAGCAGCGGGTTGCCGAGGACGGTGTGCCGGTCGGGGACGGTGAAGTCCGGCTCGGGGCGGCCCTTCATCGCTTCCTCGGGGGCGGGGAGGTGGGTCTTGAAGCGGGAGAACAGCATCAGGATCAGGCTCCGGAGGGGAGAGGGGAGGAGGGGGAGGCAGAAGGGGCGGTGGGATGCGGCTTAAGCGGCAACGTCTGGGGGCGGGGGTGCATTCCGCCGGCCCGCGAAACGTTGCAGCCGGCCCGCGAACGCCCTCGTCGGCCCGTGGTCGTCGGCGTCAGTGCCCCTCCTGCGGGAAGCCCGCCGATGTGCCGCCCAGTTGTTCCCAGCCGGCGATGGCCAGGGCGCGGTAGGCGGCGTACTCGGCGGCGGGGCTGCGGCCGAAGGACCAGGGGACGGCGCCTACGTGGCCGTCGACGCGGCGGAGCTGTTCCATGGCCTCGGGGTAGCGCTCGGCGCGGACCAGGAACCAGACCAGGAGATGGCGGACGTGCGGGGCCATCGGGTGGTCGGCGGGGGCCTGGCTCAGGGCGAAGTGGGCGCCCTCGATCGCGCGCTCCACCACCGCGCTCTGGTAGAGGCTGCGGACCATGTTGGCCTCGGGAAGGTGGTCGTAGACCGCGAAGAGGGGGAGGGCGGGGAGGAGACTGTCCTTCGGCGCACCGGCCGCCGCGCGCTCGGCGAACGCCTCGGCCTGCTTGCGGGAGCCGTGCCACTTCTCCGACCAGTACGGGAGCGCGGCGAGATGCGCGCCCATGTGGTGCGGGGCGCGCTGGGCGACCTTGGACCAGAGCTCTTCGTAGTCGGCGGGGCGGTCGTGCAGGCCGCGGGCCACGGCCAGCTCCGTGAGGTACGGGATGGGGCTGCCGGGGGCCAGCAGCGCCGCCTCCTGGCAGACCGTACGGGCCTCCTCCAGGATCATGCGGAAGTCCTGGGAGCCGGGGTCGCGCAGGGCCTGGAGGACCAGGAACTGGGCGTGCGTCTGGGCGCCCCCGGGGTCCTTGGGGGACTCCAGGCGCCAGGTGCGCAGCCAGATGCCGCCGGACCGCTGCCCGCCGTCGTGCCCGCCGGCCTGCGCCGCCTCCTGGGCCAGCTCGAAGGCGGCGGCTCCGGCCAGCGTCTGGACCCGCTGCCAGCGCAGCTCCCAGTGGTCCCCGGTGGCCTTCAGCAGCTCGGCCGCCGGGCGCCAGTCGTGGGTACGGCGTATCTGGGCGAGGGCGTCGTCCAGCTCCTGGTCGGGGCCCGGCAGGCGGACGTCGAGTTCGTCGAGTGGCACGAAGCCGTAGCCGGCCATCGGGTCGGAGGCCACCACCAGGCCCTGCCGGGCCTGCTGTACGGCCCGCCGTCGCCGCATCCAGGGCAGGAAGACGCAGCCGCCGAGGGCGGTCGCGGCGAGGAGTACGAGCAGAGCGTCCATGTGGTGTGTCCCGGTCGGAGGGGAGGAGTGGGGAGGAGCGGGGTGGAGTGGAGCGGGGTGGAGTCGGGTGGAGGTGGTACGGGGGAGGAGTGGAGCTGGTTCGTGGCCTGTAGTGAGGGGCGAGTGGCGAGCAAGAGCTGTCTTATGTATTCACTATCCAGCGAAGCAGAAAGTTCCGGAAAGTTCGGTTGCTCGGACGACTACGCTCGGCAGACATGAGCGATCAGCGCGAACAACGCCACCAGCATTTCGAAACTCTTGCCATCCACGCAGGTCAGGAGCCTGACCAGGCCACCGGCGCGGTGGTACCGCCCATCTACCAGGTCTCTACTTACAAGCAGGACGGCGTGGGCGGGCTGCGCGGCGGTTACGAGTACAGCCGTAGCGCCAACCCGACCCGTACCGCCCTGGAGGACAATCTCGCCGCGCTGGACGGCGGCCGCCGGGGCCTCGCCTTCGCCTCCGGCCTCGCCGCCGAGGACTGCCTGCTGCGCACCCTGCTGACCCCCGGTGACCACGTCGTCATCCCCAACGACGCCTACGGCGGCACCTTCCGCCTGTTCGCGAAGGTCGTCGAGCGGTGGGGCGTGGAGTGGTCGGTGGCCGACACCTCCGACCCGCAGGCCGTACGCGACGCGCTGCGACCCCGTACGAAGGCGATCTGGGTGGAGACGCCCAGCAACCCGCTGCTCGGCATCAGCGACATCGCGGTGCTGGCCGGCATCGCCCGGGACGCGGGCGCCAGGCTCGTCGTCGACAACACCTTCGCCAGCCCCTACCTGCAGCAGCCGCTCGCCCTGGGCGCGGACGTGGTGGTGTACTCCACGACCAAGTACATGGGCGGGCACTCGGACGTCGTCGGCGGCGCGCTGGTCGTCAACGACGATGCGCTGGGTGAGGAACTCGCCTACCACCAGAACGCGATGGGCGCGATCGCCGGGCCCTTCGACGCCTGGCTGGTGATGCGCGGCATCAAGACCCTGGCCGTACGCATGGACCGGCACAGCGCCAACGCGGCCCGCGTCGCCGACCTGCTGGCCTCGCACAAGAAGGTCACCCGCGTCTACTACCCGGGCCTGTCCGAGCACCCCGGTCACGACGTCGCCGTCAAGCAGATGCGGTCCTTCGGCGGGATGGTGTCCTTCCAGGTGGCGGGCGGTGAGCCGGCGGCCGTGGAGGTCTGCAACCGGGCGAAGCTGTTCACCCTGGGGGAGTCGCTGGGCGGCGTCGAGTCGCTGATCGAGCACCCGGGGCGGATGACGCACGCCTCGACGGCCGGTTCCGCGCTGGAGGTCCCGGGCGACCTCGTACGCCTGTCGGTCGGCATCGAGTCCGTCGATGACCTGCTGGCGGATCTCACGCAGGCGCTGGGCTGACGTTTCGGGGCTCTCCCCGCTCACCACCCTTCCCCATGGGAGGGGTGGTGAGCGCCGACGGCAGCCCGGGGCGGTGCGCCGGGCTGCATCAGGTCGGCGGGCAGGGCCAGTTGGGCCGCGGTCGGTTCCTCGGCCGGGTTCTTGCAGCGCCGCGGTAGCACCACCAGCCGCTCCCGCGGCGAGAGCCGGGGCCAGGAGGCCGCCGCGCGGCCTGCGACTCCCGGACACGGCGGTGCGGGCCGTGCCGGGTGCGCGTCAGGACGCGGGGCCCGCCGGCGTCAGGGACGCGGTGAGGGTGGCGAGGGAAGTGTTGAAGCGGGTGAGGAGCGCGCAGAACGCGTCGCGGTCGTCCGGCGACCAGTCCTCCGTCACCAGGGCCATCAGCGCGCGGCGCGAGGCACGGACCTCCTCCAGGCGGGCCTGGCCGCGCTCGGAGAGCTGGAGCACCACGGCCCGGCCGTCCTCGGGGTGGGTGGCGCGGCTGACCAGCCCGGCGTCCACCAGGGGGGCCACCTGGCGGGTCACCGTCGAGGAGTCGATGCCCATCCCGGCGGCCAGGGCCTTGACGCCCATCGGGCCCTCCTGGTCGAGGCGGTTGAGCAGCAGATAGGCGGCGCGGTCCATGGAGTTGCGCGCCTGCCCGACACCGCCGAGCCGGCTCTGTTCGGCGCGGCGGGCGAAGACGGCCACTTGGTGCTGCAGCGCGTCGAGAAGAGCGGTGTCGGGATGGGTCGTCATGTCCGAAGAGGTGGGCATGGCCGGGAGCTCGCTTCATCGGGGTGTGCGAATGGATGGGAGGACAGCGTACGCGGACCGGGCGGGGACCGTACCGGCCCTGTCGTACCCGATAGCGCCCCGTGAGGCGGCCGAGACCGTTCCGCACTGTGGGGGTGGTCTCGCTATCCGGTCGAAAAGGCCCGAGACGGGTCGAACTGCGAGACTGACGCCATGGCCGATCACACGCCTCGTACGCCACATGAGTCCCCCGTAGCCGCGCTGCCCGACGACGCCGCGGTCACCGGCGGGGGCCCGCACGCCGAGGACCCGATTGCCGCGATCACGGTCGATGACGTGCGCGAGGCGCACAAGCTGCTCTCCGGCGTCTCGCGCGCCACTCCTTTGGAGGGCAGCCGCTACCTGTCCGGGCTGGTCGGCTCACCCGTTCACCTCAAGTGCGAGAACCTCCAGCGCACCGGCTCCTTCAAGATCCGCGGCGCCTATGTGCGGATCGCCGGGCTTTCGTCGCAGGAGCGGGCGGCCGGTGTGGTGGCCGCGAGCGCGGGCAATCACGCGCAGGGCGTGGCGCTGGCGGCGTCCCTGCTGGGCGTGCGCTCGACGGTGTTCATGCCGGCCGGCGCGCCGCTGCCGAAGGTCGCCGCGACCCGCGAGTACGGCGCCGAGGTACGGATGCACGGCCAGGTGGTGGACGAGACGCTGGCCGCCGCCCAGGAGTACGCGAAGGAGACCGGCGCGGTCTTCATCCACCCCTTCGACCACCGGGACATCATCGCCGGTCAGGGCACGCTCGGCCTGGAGATCCTCGAACAGTGCCCGGAGGTGCGCACCATCGTCGTCGGGATCGGCGGCGGCGGGCTGGCCGCCGGGGTCGCGCTGGCGGTCAAGGCGCTGCGGCCGGATGTGAAGGTCATCGGGGTGCAGGCGGCGGGCGCGGCCTGCTATCCGCCGTCGCTGGAGGCCGGGCACCCGGTCGCGATCGAGACGCTCACCACGATGGCGGACGGCATCAAGGTCGGCCGGCCCGGTGATGTGCCGTTCCGGATCGTCCATGAGCTGGTGGACGAGGTCCGTACGGTCTCCGAGGACGAGCTCTCCAGTGCGCTGCTGCTGTGCCTGGAGCGGGCCAAGCAGGTGGTGGAGCCGGCCGGGGCGAGTCCGGTGGCGGCGCTGCTGTCCCACCCGGAGACCTTCGAGGGGCCGGTGGTCGCGGTGCTGTCCGGCGGCAATGTCGACCCGCTCCTGATGCAGCGCGTCCTGCGGCACGGCATGGCCGCCGCCGGGCGCTACCTCTCGCTGCGGCTGCGGCTCACGGACCGGCCCGGTGCGCTGGCGACGCTGCTGGGCGTGCTCTCGGCGGCCGACGCCAACGTCCTGGACGTGGGCCATGTACGGCTCGATCCCCGGCTCGGCCTGACCGAGGTGGAGGTGGAGATCCAGGTGGAGACCAAGGGCCCGGAGCACTGCGCGGAGGTGGGCGCGGCGCTGCGCGAGGCGGGGTATTTCGTGATCGCGTAATGGCTGGGCCGTGCCGGTGTGCGGCGTCGCGGGGGTACCGCGGCGCCGCACGCCTGTTCCCGCACGGCCGGCGGTCCGGGGGAACGCCCGGCGGGTACGTACGGCTACGGAAGAGCCGTCCTTGCGAAAAACCGAAAACTTGTATCGCGATGTATCGCGTTCGGAGTAGCATCCTCGCGTCGGCCGCCGCTGCGTCGTGGTGCCCGCTGCGGACACCTGCCCGCAGGGCGTGTAAATCCCAACAGGACGTACAAAGTCCGGCAACCGTAATATTCGACCTGGAAACGACCCAAGCCATGGGAGTACCCACATGCCAGGCGCCATTTACGCCGAAGGTCTGGTGAAAACGTTCGGGGACGTACGGGCTCTGGACGGCGTCGATCTCGACGTTCCCGAAGGAACCGTCCTGGGGATGCTCGGCCCGAACGGCGCCGGCAAGACCACCGCCGTACGAGTCCTGACCACCCTGCTCCAGCCCGACCGCGGCAAGGCCGAGGTCGCCGGAATCGACGTCCTCGCACATCCGGACCGGGTGCGCCGCTCGATCGGACTGTCCGGCCAATTCGCCGCCGTGGACGAGTACTTGACCGGCCGCGAGAACCTCGTGATGGTCGGGCAGCTCTACCAGATGAGCGGCCGGGACGCGAAACGGCGGGCCGGTGAGCTGCTGGAGCGCTTCAACCTCTCCGACGCCGCCGACCGCACCGCCAAGACCTACTCCGGCGGCATGCGCCGCCGCCTCGACCTCGCCGCCGCGCTGGTCGTCAGCCCGCCCGTGATGTTCATGGACGAGCCGACCACCGGCCTGGACCCGCGCAACCGCCAGCAGCTCTGGGACGTCATCCAGGAGCTCGTCGCGGGCGGCACGACCCTGCTGCTCACCACGCAGTACCTCGAGGAGGCCGACCGCCTCGCCCACGACATCTGCGTCGTCGACCACGGCAAGGTCATCGCCCGCGGCACCTCCGACCAGCTCAAGGCGCGCACCGGCGGCGAGCGCGTCGAGGTTGTGGTGCACGCCCCCGAGCACATCTCCCTCGCCCAGGGCGTCCTGCGCGGCTTCGGCAAGGGCGAGGGCACCGTCGAACCGCACACCCGCAAGCTCACGGTTCCGGTGACCGGCGGCGCCAAGCTGCTCGCCGAGATCATCCGCGAACTGGACACCCGCGGTGTGGAGATCGACGACATCGGGCTGCGCCGGCCGACCCTCGACGATGTCTTCATCTCGCTGACCGGGCATGTCGCCGAGGCCGCGGAGGGTGGCGCAGGGGGCGGCGACGGCGCCGGAGGGCGTCAGAGGAAGGGCCGCAAGGGCGCCGGGGCGGGCGAACCGGCCGCCGCAGGGGAAGCGGCCCGTGAGACGGCCGACAAGGAGGGCGTGAAGTGACGACGGCGACCGAAGCGGCCCCGGGCCGCACCCCGCAGCCACGCGGCGGCATCAGCCGGTCCGTGCGCGATTCCCTGGTCGTGGCCAAGCGCAATCTCATCCGCATGATGCGCATCCCCGAAGTGGTGATCTTCGGACTGATCCAGCCGATCATGTTCGTGGTGCTGTTCACCTACGTCTTCGGCGGCTCCATCAACATCCCCGGTGCCCCGTCGGGCGACGCGCAGGCGTACCGCGAATTCCTGATGGCCGGCATCTTCGCGCAGACCGTCACCTTCGCCACGGCCGGTGCCGGCGCGGGCATCGCCGATGACATGCACAAGGGCCTGATCGACCGGTTCCGGTCGCTGCCGATGTCCCGTGGCGCGGTGCTCACCGGCCGCACTCTCGCCGATCTGGTGCAGACCACGCTGACCCTGGTGGTGCTGGCCGTCGTCGCGCTGCTGATCGGCTGGCGTACCCACGAGAACATCCTCGAGGTCCTGGCGGGCTTCGGCCTGCTGCTGCTGCTCGGCTACGCCTTCTCCTGGATCGGCGCGCTGATCGGCCTCTCGGTCCGTACCCCCGAGGCGGCCACCTCCGGCGGGCTGATCTGGCTCTTCCCGCTGACCTTCCTCTCCAACGCCTTTGTGCCGATCGACGGCATGCCGTCCTTCCTGCAGCACATCGCGGAGTGGAACCCGTTCAGCGCGACCGTGGCCGCGGCCCGGGACCTGTTCGGCAACACCATCCCGGGCGTCTCGCAGTCGGTGACCGGCGCCTGGCCGATGGAGCACCCGGTAGCGGCCTCGGTGCTCTGGTCGCTGCTGATCATCGCGGTCTTCCGGACGCTGGCGGTCCGCAAGTACCGCTCGGCGACGGCCTGAGGGGCGTACGGGCGTCTGCGGGCGAGGGCCCATCAGGGCCCGCGTTTCAGGCCCGCGGACGCCCGTGGAGACAGCGAAGCGGCCCGGAGCGCTCCTCAGGCTCCGGGCCGCTTCGCTGTCTGTGGCCGCGCGGCGAGGCTGAGCCTCAGCCGGTGTACGGCTTGGCGTCGAGGATCTTCACGGCCGCCTTCTTGCCGTTCGGGAGCTCGTACTCCGCGCTGTCGCCGACCTTCTTGCCGTTCACACCCATGCCCAGCGGCGACTGCGGAGAGTAGGTCTCGATGTCCGAGCTCGCGTACTCCCGAGAGGCCAGCAGGAACCGCAGCGTGTCGTCCGGGTCTCCGTCGAACGCGATGACGACGACCGTGCCGGGAGCGACGACACCCGTGGCGGCGGGGGCCTCGCCGACCTTCGCCGCCTGCAGCAGCTGGGTCAGCTGGCGGACACGAAGCTCCTGCTTGCCCTGCTCTTCCTTGGCGGCGTGATACCCGGCGTTCTCCTTCAGGTCACCCTCCTCGCGGGCCGCCGCGATCTTTTCGGTGATCTCGGCGCGGGCGGGACCAGACAGGTGCTCCAGCTCGGCCTTGAGCTGGTCATACGCCTCCTGGGTAAGCCAGGTGACGTTCTCCGTGGTCTGGGTCACAGGTGCTCCTCGTCGGTACTGGGGATAAATCAAACGCCCTACCAGGAAGGTTTGCGCCTTCACGGGTGGGCGAAACCACGAGCCTAACAATTCCGGCACAAAACGGGGAGGGGGAATTCCACAGCAGCCGCACAGCAGCGCATCGTCGCTGCTCAGAGGCCCTCACCCCGCGCGGCGCCCGGCCGCGTCCGCCGGGCATGCCGCGAGCGCGCCCGTGGGGATTTGCCGTGCTCCTGTCAGTTGCCCCCGGCCGCCTGGCAGCCGACCAGGATGGCGTTGGTCGCCCGCTTGGTGGTGCGCAGCGTGATCTCGGTGTCGACCTGTTCGGAGCGCTGGTCGATGGTGACGTCCCTGCGGCCCACCTCGGAGCCGTCGGCGGCCTGTGAGCGGAGCGTGCACACGCCCTTGCCGTCCTTGTCCTTGATGACCTCGAGGTGCACCTTGACGGCGCTGTCGGACACCGCGTCCCAGGTGATGATGCGGCCGCTGAGGTCCTGCCCGGCGATGTACGAGGCGCCGGCCCAGCCGATCACCCCGAGCAGCGCGACGCCGAGCACCGCGCCGATGATCTTGAGCTTGCGGTCCGCGTTCCGGTCCGCGGAGCGGCCGTAGCGTCCGTCCGGGAGCCCGTCGCGCACCGCCGTCATGATCATTCCTCCTGGTACGGGGACCTGTACGGGGACCTGGGGGCCCGGAGCCTAGACGGGTCTCCGGCCCAGGGGCTGGTCCAGGGAATACAGCGCCCCCTCGCTTCGGTCACTATAGGAGGCATCTTCTTGAGCCTGTCACCCAGCCTTTCACTGAGGATCGAGTCTTGACTGAGCAGCTGCGATTGATGGCGGTCCACGCCCACCCCGACGACGAGTCGAGCAAGGGTGCGGCCACCATGGCCAAGTACGTGTCCGAGGGGGTGGACGTGCTGGTCGCCACCTGCACAGGAGGCGAGCGAGGCTCCATCCTCAACCCCAAGCTCCAGGGCGACCCGTACATCGAGGAGCACATTCACGAGGTACGGAAGAAGGAAATGGACGAGGCCCGGGAGATCCTGGGCGTCAAGCAGGAGTGGCTGGGCTTTGTCGACTCCGGGCTGCCCGAGGGCGACCCGCTGCCGCCGCTGCCCGAGGGCTGCTTCGCGCTGCAGCCCGTCGAAGAGGCCGCGGCGCCTTTGGTGAAGCTGATCCGCGAGTTCAAGCCGCAGGTCATCACGACCTACGACGAGAACGGCGGCTACCCGCACCCGGACCACATCATGACCCACAAGATCACGATGGTGGCCTTCGAGGCGGCCGGCGACCCGGAGAAGTACCCGGAGGCCGGCGAGCCCTGGCAGCCCCAGAAGCTCTACTACAACCAGGGCTTCAACAAGCCGCGCACCATCGCGCTGCACGAGGCGCTGCTGGCGCGCGGCATGGAGTCGCCCTACGGCGAGTGGCTGGAGCGCTGGAAGCAGTTCGAGCAGCGCGAGCGCACCCTGACCACCTACGTCCCGTGCGCCGACTTCTTCGAGATCCGGGACAAGGCGCTGATCGCGCACGCCACCCAGATCGACCCCGACGGCGGTTGGTTCCGGGTCCCGATGGACATCCAGCGCGAGGTCTGGCCGACGGAGGAGTACGAGCTCGCGAAGTCGCTCGTGGACACTTCCCTCCCCGAGGACGACCTCTTCGCGGGCGTCCGCAACAATTGACCCCATGATGAGCGCGACCAGCACCCTCGCCCTGACGCACTTCGTCACCCTTGCCGACAGTTTCGACAAGGACAAGGTGACCCCCGGCGTCCTCGGCTTCATCGTCTTCGCGGTCATCGGCGGCGCCGTGTGGCTGCTGATGAAGTCCATGAACAAGCAGATGAAGAAGGTGGACTTCGAAGAGGCCCCGGAGGAGGGCGAGGCGGCCGCCTCCGCCGCTCCGACGGTGCCGAAGCCGAAGACCAGCTGAGGACCCTTACCGCACGCCCCAGGACCGGGTGGCGGTCGACGGCCGGCCGATGGGTTACGGCCGGCTGACCGGCCCGGCGGCTCGCTGATCCAAGCGGTCAGCGAGCCGGACCCGGGCACCCGGAGTCAGTCCGCGGCGGCCGGCGCGACGGTCATGCCCATGACCTCGCGCGCATGGCGGTTCGGCACCATGCCGAGCCGCCACGCCTGCCACCCCGTTTCCGGCTCCATCCCGCGCTCCAGCATCAGCGCGAACGTCTCCGCACACTCCGCCAGCTTCGCATCGCGGGCCGCGTGCCCCTCCCGTACGAGCTGCGCCAGCTCCTCCTGCGCCACGGCCGTGCCCACCACCGAGCCGCCCGGCGAGGCGAACGGCAGCAGCGTGCAGCGCAGGAAACGGGCCCAGTCCTCGCCGCGCCGGTCGCCGTAACCGGCGAATATCCCCGCCGCCTCATCGGCCAGCTCCAGCGCCTGCGCCACCTTGCCGTTACCCGCGTCGATGATCACCAGCTCCAGGCATGACCAGGCCTCGCCGTGCGGCACCGCGATCCGCTGGAAGTCCCTGCGGGCGTCCTGCAGCAGCTGCCGGGCGAAGCCGCTGTTGCGCAGCGAGCCGGTCTGCTCGGCCCGCAGATCGCGGGTGACGCGCCCCGAATGATGCCGGGCACAGGCCAGGCCGTAGCCGTCCTGCATCCGGCTGAACATCGTCCGCGACCGCTCCAGCTGCCGCAGCGCCGCGTCCTGCTCACCGCGCTCCTCCAGCGCCTGGCCCAGGTAGTACATCGTCCAGGCCTCACCACGGGCGTCCTCGTGCCGCTGGTGCAGCGACAGCGCCTGGCGCAGCTGGTCCGCGGCCGGCTCCGGATCGCCGGCCACCAGCCGGGCGCGTGCCAGCTGCGTCATCGCCCAGGCCTCGCCGCGCTCGTCATGCGTACGGCCGTAGAGCTCCATCGCGGCCTGCAGCGCCTCCTCCGCCCGCGGCACCTCACCCATCCGCAGATGCACCTGGCCGAGCTGGAAGTGCGCCCACGCCTGGCCGTGCAGGCTCTCGCTCTCCTCGTGCAGGACCAGCGACTCGCGGAGCATGGCGAGCGCCTCGGAGATCTCCGCCCGGTCCCGCGCCACGGCCGCCAGCGCATGCAGCGTCCAGGCCCGGTCGCCGTGCATATCGGGGCCGGACTGCATCTGCAGCGCCTCCCGCAGCTTGGCCGCGGCCTCGGTCAGATTGCCCTGCTGCTGGAGAGTGATGCCCAGATCGCGCAGCGCACGGGCGGCGCCCGCCGGATGCTGCGCCTCGAAATACAGGTCCACCACCGACGACAGGGTCGTGCGCGCCTTGTCCAGCTCACCCAGCTGCCGGGCCGCCACACCCGTCCGCCACTGCACCGAGCGCATCAGCAGACCCTGGCCGACCGCCCGGGTCAGGTCATTGAGCTCACCGAGGCGGTAGAGATCGCCGCGCAGCAGACAGTAGTCGGCCAGCGCGCCCAGCAGGTGCGAGACCGTCGCCTGGTCCACCTCCTGGTCGGCGTGCGCCAGCGCGGCCGTGATGAAGCTGGACTCGTCGTCCAGCCACTGCAGGGCCGCGTCCAGTGAGGTGAAGCCGTGCGATCCGAAGCGGTCGGCGCGCGTCGACGTACGGCCGTCGACCAGGCGGATGACCGAGTCGGCCAGCTCCGCATAGCCGCCGATCAGCCGCTCCTGGGCCGCGACGCGCTCCTGCGCGGGCTCCTCCGCCGTCAGCCGGCCGTACGCGAAGCGGTGCACCAGAGCGTGCAGGCGGTAGCGCTTGCCCCGCACATGCTCTATCAGCCCGGCCTCGGCCAGCGTCGTCAACTGCCGCTCCGCCTCCGGGTTTTCCACCCCCAGCAGCGCCGCCGCGGCCGCCGCGCCCAGGGACGCCCGGCCCACCAGCGCCAGCCGGCGCAGCAGCCGCCGCGCCGCCTCCGACTGGTCGGCGTAGCGCAGCGACAGTGCCCGCTCCACCGGCGTCACCGAGGCGTACGAGGCCAGACCGGCGGCCAGCGCTGCAGGGGTGCGCGAGCCCAGCGAGGAGCCCGCCACCCGCAGCGCCATCGGCAGGCCCGCGCACTGCTCCCGGATCCGCTCGATCGCCTGAGCGTCGTACGGGCCGGCCTCGTCCGCCGCCTCGTCCGCCGCGCGCAGCAGCTCCTCGGTGGCCGCCGCGTCCAGCGGCCCCACCGGCAGCTGATGCACCCAGGCCTGGAGGTCATCGGGCAGCTCCAGCGGCTCGCGGGAGGTGACCAGCACCAGGCTGTCGGAGCGGTCCGGCACCAGTGTGCGCACCTGCTCCGGATCCGAGGCGTCGTCCAGCAGCACGGTCACCGGGAGGCCCGCCACATGCTGGTGATAGAGCTCGGTCAGCCGCTTGACGTGCTGCTCCGGGGAGGTCCGCTCGCGGAAGAGCAGCTGCTCGCGGGGCGCGCCGAGCCGGTTGAGCAGATGCAGCAGGGCGTTGCGGGTCGGCAGCGGCATCTCGCCGGTGGTGTCGCCGCGCAGATCCACCACACACGCGCCACGGAACTGATCGCGCAGCTGGTGGGTCGCCCGCACCGCCAGCGTCGTACGCCCCGAGCCGGGCTCGCCGTGCAGCACCACCACCGTCGGCTTGGTCGCCGTACTGGCACGTGCGGCGTGCACCCATTGCGCGATCTGCGTCAGCTCCGCCCGGCGGCCGGCGAACGGCCCGTCGGAACTGGGCAGTTGGGAGAACGAATGCTCCAGTACGGACCGCTGCCGGGCCGCCGCGCTGCGGTCCCCGCCGCGCAGCTGCGGGCCCCGGGAGGCCTTCGCGGCGGCCGTCTTGGAAGCCGCCCCGCTGCCACGGGCCGCCGCCGTCAGCATCCGCTGCTGATCCAGGAACGGCCGGATGCCGCGCACCTCCAGCGCCGTCAGCCACTGGAGCCGCAGCTGCTCCGGGCCGCCGGGACGGCCCCGCTTCCCCGCCTGCTCGTGTGCCGCCGGTACATGGCCCGCCGTCAGTTTCACGACCGTGGCCACGGCGCCCGCCACCACCACGGCGGCCCCGACGCCCAGCGCCGTGCCCGGTCCCGTGCCGCAGGCGAGGTCCGTACCGAAGGCCGCCACCGCCCCCACGGCCGTTGCCACCGCCCCGGTGCCCAGCTCATTGCGCGACAGCCGCGCGGCCAGCGGGCGCTGTCCGGCCCCGTCCTCGTCCAGCGCCCGGACGTAGGCGGCGTACTCCTCGGACGCGCTGCCCGCGATATCGTCCAGCGCCGCGCGCGCTCTGCCCAGCAGCGCGCCCCCGTCGAGCCGGCCGCCCGAACGCCGTACCTCTTCCTGCACGGTCCGTGCCAACAGCTCTTCCGCCTCCGCACGGTGCCCCTCACGCAGCACAGCCACTGAGCCCGGCATGCGAATCCCCCTCCAGCAGTTGCAGCAATTGCAGTAGTTCTCGTAGGTGCAGCAGTTCTCGTCGGTGCAGTGGTTCCAGTAGACCCATTCGTCGTGAACGGTGGTGTCTCCGGCGGTGATCGTCGCCGTACGCACAGTGTTCCGCGTCCGCGCGAATTCCGGCAGGCCTGTGGATATCTCCCTCCGCTCCCGAATCGCCGCGTCGCATTGGGAGAGGATGGACCCATGCCGAACCGCCTGGCTCATGAGACTTCCCCGTATCTGCTCCAGCACGCCGACAACCCGGTCGACTGGTGGCCGTGGTCCCCCGACGCGTTCGAGGAAGCGCGACGACGCGGCGTTCCGGTGCTGCTCAGCGTCGGCTACAGCTCCTGCCACTGGTGCCATGTGATGGCCCACGAGAGCTTCGAGGACCCGGCCACGGCCGCTCTGCTCAACGACCACTTCGTGTCCGTGAAGGTCGACCGCGAGGAGCGGCCGGACGTCGACGCGGTCTACATGGAGGCCGTACAGGCCGCTACCGGCCAGGGCGGCTGGCCGATGACCGTCTTCCTCACCCCCGACGCCGAGCCCTTCTACTTCGGCACCTACTTCCCGCCGGAGCCCCGCCACGGCATGCCGTCCTTCGGGCAGGTCCTCGAAGGCGTACGCAGCGCCTGGGCCGACCGCCGCGACGAGGTCGGCGAGGTCGCGGGACGGATCGTCGCCGACCTGGCCGGACGGTCCTTGACCGAGTCGCTGCCCGCGGACCGCCGGCCGCCGCGCCCCGAGGAACTGCACGCCGCCCTGATGGGCCTGACCCGCGAATTCGACGCGACGCACGGCGGATTCGGCGGCGCGCCCAAATTCCCGCCGGCCATGGCACTGGAATTCCTGCTCCGCCACCACGCCCGTACGGGCTCCGCCGCCGCCCTGGAAATGGTGCAGGCGACCTGCGCGGCGATGGCCCGCGGCGGCATCTACGACCAGCTCGGCGGCGGTTTCGCGCGCTACGCGGTGGACGCGACATGGACCGTGCCGCACTTCGAGAAGATGCTGTACGACAACGCCCTGCTCTGCCGGATTTACGCCCACCTCTGGCGCGCCACCGGCTCCGACCTGGCCCGCCGGATCGCCGTCGGGACCGCCGACTTCATGGTCCGCGAACTCCGCACCGTCCAGGGCGGTTTCGCCTCCGCCCTGGACGCCGACAGTGATGACGGCGCCGGCAGGCACGTCGAGGGCGCGTACTACGTCTGGACGCCGGACCAGCTCCGCGACGTCCTGGGTGAGAAGGACGCGGAATTCGCCGCCACCTACTTCGGCGTCACCAACGAGGGCACCTTCGAGGAGGGCGCCTCCGTACTCCAACTCCCCGACACCGACGGCCTGGTAGATGCCGAGCGGGTGGTCTCTGTCCAGGAACGGCTGCTGGCCGCGCGCGCCGAGCGGCCGCGCCCCGGCCGGGACGACAAGATCGTCGCCTCCTGGAACGGCCTGGCCATCGCCGCGCTCGCCGAGACCGGCGCCTACTTCGACCGCCCCGACCTGATCCAGGCCGCCACCGACGCCGCCGACCTCCTGGTCCGCGTCCACATGGACTGGCAGGCCCGGCTGCACCGCACCTCCCGCGACGGCACCCCGGGCGCCAACTCCGGCGTCCTGGAGGACTACGCCAACGTCGCCGAGGGCTTCCTGACGCTGGCCTCCGTCACCGGGGAGGGCGTCTGGGTGGAATTCGCGGGCTTCTTCCTGGACACCATCCTTGTCCAGTTCACCACCCCGGACGGTGCCCTTTACGACACCGCCGCCGACGCCGAGACGCTCATCCGCCGTCCCCAGGACCCCACCGACAACGCCACCCCCTCCGGCTGGACCGCCGCCGCCGGCGCCCTCCAGACGTACGCGGCCCTGACCGGCAGTGCCCTCCACCGGGATGCCGCCGAGCGCGCCCTGGGCATCGTGACGGCACTCGGCGGCCGGGCCCCGCGCTTCATCGGCTGGGGCCTCGCCGTCGCCGAGGCCGCTCTGGACGGCCCCCGCGAAGTCGCCGTCGTCGGCTCGCCGGACGATCCGGCCACCACCGCGCTGCACCGCGCCGCGCTGCTCGGCACGGCCCCGGGCACGGTCGTCGCGCTGGGAGCCCCCGGGTCGGACGATGCCGGGGAGATTCCGCTGCTCATGGACCGGCCGCTGGTCGACGGCCGTCCGGCGGCGTATGTGTGCCGCAACTTCACCTGCGAGCGGCCGACGACGGATCCGCAGGAGCTGGAGGAGCGGCTGCGGGGGTGAGGCCTCAGCCCGCCGCCCGCCGCCCCGGCCCGCGCCTGCGCCTGCGCCCCAAGTCCTGGGACAAGAGGCCGGATTGACCCTGAAGCGCGCGTCAAGTCCTAGCCTCATGGCATGACGAACCGCACGAGCCGTGAAGTCCACCTGGCCGCCCGCCCCCAGGGTCCGGTCACCGATGACCTCTTCGAGATCGTTCAGGTGCCGGTGCCCGACCCGGGGCCCGGCCAGGTACTGGTACGTAACACCCACATGGGTGTCGCCGCAGTGATGCGCACCCTGATGAACGAGACCAGCGATGTGCCGATGCCCGCGTTCGAGATCGGCGCGCCGCTGCACGGGCCCGCGGTCGGCGAGGTGGTGGCCGCCCCGGGGACCGGCCTGACACCCGGTGACCTGGTGGAACACCGGCTTGGCTGGCGCGAGTACACGCTGCTCGACGAGGGCGAGGCGCACCGCCTCGACCCCGGCCTGATGCCCGACCCCGCCGCCTACCTCTCGCAGGGCCCCACCGCCCTGATGGGCATCGCGCGCGGCGCCGAAGTGCGCCCGGGGGACACCGTGTTCATCACCGGGGCGGCGGGCGGGGTGGGCTCCCTGGCGGGCCAGATCGCCCGGCAGTACGGAGCCACCCGCGTCATCGGCAGCACCGGCTCGCAGCGGAAGGCCGACCGGCTGATCAAGGAGCTCGGCTACGACGCGGTGGTGATCCGCGGCGCGGGCCCCATCGAGGAGCAGCTGCGCAAGGTCGCCCCGGAGGGCATCGACGCGCTCTTCGACAACGTGGGCGGCGAGCAGCTGCAGGCCGCGCTCGCGGTCGCCAACAGGGGCGCCCGGCTCGCGATTGTCGGAGCCCTGGCCAGCCAACTCTCCGAGGAGGGCCCGGCCCCGACACCGGTCGACACCCTGTCGATGCTCGCCCGGAGCATCACGATGCGCGGCATCGCCCTGTACGACCACCTCGACCTGATCCCGGAGTGGAACCGGCGGTTCGCCGAGGGCCTGCGCGACGGCTCCCTCACCTTCCCGCACGCCCGCCTGCACGGCATCGAGCAGGCGCCGAGGGCATTGCGCGAGCTGACCGAGGGACGCCATCTGGGCGCCGTGCTCGTGGAGTTGTGACTCCGCGGCACGGAGCGAGGCGGCGGCGGGCCGGTGCCCGCCGTCCCCCGCGGACTGTCGGTGGCCGGCTGTAGCCTGCGGGCGTGGACACCTTGCTGAGGTACCGGTCCCTCGTACGGGAGGCCGCGGCGCTGCGGTCCGGCACGGACGACCCCGTCGCCGCGGCGGCGCGCTGCTGCGAACGTATCGACGCCATCGACGCACGGGTGCAGGCGTTCGTGCCCGAGCCCGAGCGGCGTACGCGGCTCCGGGAGGCCGCGCGGCGTCTGGCGGCGGCCGGTCCGCCGGATCCAGGGGGCCGGCCGCCTCTGTACGGCATCCCGGTCGGCGTCAAGGACATCGTGCATGTCGACGGCCTGCCCACCCGCGCGGGCTCCGCCCTGCCGCCCGAGGCGCTGGCCGGCCCGCAGGCCACCGTCGTGGACCGGCTGCTCGCCGCCGGCGCCCTGATAGCGGGCAAGACCGTGACCGCCGAGTTCGCCGTCACGGCGCCCGGCCCGACGCGTAATCCCCACAACCTGGCGCATACGCCCGGGGGTTCGAGCAGTGGTTCGGCGGCCGCGGTCGCGGCCGGGATGGTGCCGCTGGCCATCGGGACGCAGACCGTCGGCTCGATGATCCGCCCCGCCGCGTACTGCGGGGTGGTGGGCTTCAAGCCGGGCTACGGCCGGATCCCGGCCGACGGGGTGATCCCCAACGCCGTCAGTTTCGACACCCTCGGGTGCTATGCCACCGATGTGGCGGGGGTTGCGCTCGCCGCGTCGGTGCTCTGCGACGGCTGGCGGCGCGAGGCGGCCGGAGCGCGCCGGCCGGTGCTCGGCATACCGGCCGGTCCCTATCTGGAGCGTGCCGACGGTGAGGCCCGGCGGGCCTTCGAGGAGCACGGCGAACTGTTGCGGGCGGCTGGTTACGAGGTCCGTGAGGTGCCGGTGATGGGCGACTTCGAGCGGATCGTCGAGCAGCTCTTCACGATGAATCGCTACGAGGTGGCCCGCGCCCACGCGGAGTGGTTCGACCGGTTCGGGGACCGCTACCGGGCGGAGACCGTGGGGGCCATCCGGCAGGGTCACACGATAGGGGACGCCGACTACGAGGCGGCCCGGCTGCGGCGGGCCGCCTTCCGCGACCGGCTCGCCGAGGACGCGGAAGCGGCCGGGATCGACCTCTGGATCGCTCCCTCGGCCACCGGCCCCGCCCCCGCGGACCTCACCACCACCGGCACGTCGATCATGTGCCTCCCCTGGAGCAACGCCGGTCTGCCCTCCCTCAGCCTGCCGGCCGGCCGCGCCGCCAACGGTCTGCCGCTCGGGCTCCAGGTCATCGGCGCACGGGACGCGGACGAGGAACTGCTGGGAGCGGCCGCGGGGATGGAGAGCGCGCTGGCCAAGCGGGACACCCGTGCGCAGAGGTGACGCCGCGGCCGCGGCGGGACCGACGCCGCGGGCGGTGCGCTACTACGAGCAGCAGGGGCTTGGTGACGGCAGGTAGGACCCCGTCGGGCCACCGGGAGTACGACGCGCAGGACATCCGCCGGCTGAGGGCCGTGCGCGAGCTGCGGGAGGCGGGGCTGACGGTCGGCGATGCGCGGGCCGGGGCGGATGGGGGCACCTCCCATGCCCTTCAGGCACGGGGGAGGGCCGATCTTCTGGCTGGACGCTGCGCCGCCCCCGGACGGCCCGGCCCTCAGAGCGTGAGGCCGCGCGCCAGGACATCCATCGTCCGGTGGACCAGGGCCTCCAGATCCGCGTCCGGGCCGGCCTCGGCCCAGCGCAGCAGCGCCTCCTGAAGGGCTGCCAGGATCGCCGCGCTGATGACCCGTACCTCCAGGTCGTCGACCGTACGGCCGGAGCGCTCGGCGAGCACGGCGGAGATCATCGCGGCGTCCCGTGCGGTGTTCTCCGCCGTACGGCCTCGGACAGCGGGCACTTCGCGGACCAGCCGGGTGCGCTGGAGGAGTTCGGCACGGTCCTCCGCGGTGACCTGGCGCAGCGCCTCGATGGTGACGTGCCGCATGGACTCGGTCATCGGCTCATCCGCCGGACGGGCGCGGATTCCCGCCTCCAGCACGGTGTCGTTCTCGTCGGTCAGCACGATGTCTTCCTTGGTGGGGAAGTAGCGGAAGACCGTGCTGGGCGAGACCTCCGCGGCCTCGGCGATCTGGTCGATGGGGGTCGCGTCGTAGCCCCGCTCCTCGAAGAGCCGGTAGGCGGCCCGGCGGATCGCCTGCCGGGTCTGCATCTTCTTCCGCTCGCGCAGTCCCGGCTTCGGGGCCCCGGGCGGTGTGGTGGCGGAGGCGGAGGTACGTGCGGTGACCATGGACATCATTGTCGGGCATCGGTCGTCCCAGTGGCCACGGCCGTGTCGGCACCGGGGCGGCCCGCCGTACGCGGGGTACCCGGGCGGTGTCCGTTACGCCGACCGCGCCCCGTCATGGCACACCCCACCTTCGAGAGCCGGTCAGGACAAGCCGCGAGCCGGACCCGCCAAAGCGAGAGTCTGACTCAAGCGACTGTAACTCGCAAAAGATTCCAACTGTCAACTATTTGATTGTGGTGTGTGCCGCGAAGGCGTGTCGCGAGGCGGTCCGGGCATGGCGGTGGCCGCGACCCGAAGGCCGCGGCCACCGCCGGAAGTCCGCCTCACGGGTGTGAATAGGCCACCAGGGAGATGCCGACGTAGTGCACGATGAACGCCGCCAGCGTGAGCGAGTGGAAGACCTCGTGGAAGCCGAACCACCGAGGCGAGGGGTTGGGGCGCTTGATCCCATAGATCACGCCGCCCGCGCTGTAGAGGAGCCCGCCGACGATGACGAGGACCAGTACGGCGATGCCGCCCGTGCGCAGGAAGTCGGGCAGGAAGAAGACGGCGGCCCAGCCCATGGCGATGTAGCAGGGGGTGTAGAGCCAGCGCGGTGCGCCGACCCAGAAGACGCGGAAGGCGATGCCGGCCAGGGCGGCCGCCCAGACGGCCCACAGGAGTACCTGCCCGCGGGTGCCCGGGACGAGCAGCATCGTCAGCGGCGTATAAGTGCCCGCGATGATCAGGAAGATGTTGGCGTGATCGAGCCGGCGCAGGATGCCGTCGGTCCGGGGGCTCCAGTTGCCGCGGTGGTAGAGCGCGCTGATACCGAACAGCAGGCAGGCGGAGAGCGTGTAGATGGCGCAGGCCAGGCGGCCGCGGGGGCTGTCGGCGAGTGCGGTGAGTATGACGCCGGACAGCAGTACGGCGGGGAACATTCCGGCATGCAGCCAGCCGCGGAGTTTTGGCTTGAGCGGCGCGGTCGCGGCGGCGACTGCGGTGACGGCGCCGGCCGCGGGAGGTGCGGGGGTGGTGGGGCTCTCGGCTGCGTCGGGCGCGGAAGTCATGGCCGACATGCTACCTACGCGACCGTAGGTTACCCCTCTGTCGAGAAGTGGTGACGGTCACGAAGGTGCCCTCTGGACAGAACTCTATCGGGGTCGGATGATCAAATGAGTGCGGTCGGCACCGGATGAGCGGTCACGAAGCATCCGGGTCGCGGCCCCCAAGGGGCAGACAATGAACAGAGAAGCGGATTTTCCCGGCAAACCGGTAGGAAATTCGTCCACACCCTCATCTAGGAGCGATCGTGGCGCGCGACAACGCGGCTCCCACCCCCGTCCTCACCCGGCACCAGGACCTGATCTCCTGGGTCGATGAGATCGCAGCGATCACCCAGCCCGACCGGGTCGTCTGGTGTGACGGCTCGGAGGCGGAGTACGAGCGGCTGTGTGAGGAGCTCGTCGACAAGGGCACGTTCAAGAAGCTCGACCCGATCAAGCGCCCCAACTCGTACTACGCGGCCTCCGACCCCTCGGACGTGGCGCGGGTCGAGGACCGCACCTTCATCTGCTCCGAGAAGGAGGAGGACGCCGGGCCGACCAACCACTGGAAGGCCCCCGGCGAGATGCGCGAGATCTTCGCCGGTGAGCAGGGGATATTCCGTGGCGCGATGAAGGGCCGGACGATGTACGTCGTCCCGTTCTGCATGGGACCGCTCGGCTCCCCCCTCTCCGCGATCGGCGTGGAGATCACCGACTCCGCCTACGTCGCGGTCTCGATGCGCACCATGACGCGCATGGGGCAGCCGGTGCTCGACGAGCTCGGCGAGGACGGCTTCTTCGTCAAGGCCGTGCACACCCTCGGCGCCCCCCTGGCCGAGGGCGAGGCGGACGTGCCGTGGCCGTGCAACTCCACCAAGTACATCTCGCACTTCCCCGAGGCCCGCGAGATCTGGTCGTTCGGCTCCGGCTACGGCGGCAACGCCCTGCTCGGCAAGAAGTGCTACGCGCTGCGCATCGCCTCCGTCATGGCCCGTGACGAGGGCTGGCTCGCCGAGCACATGCTCGTCCTCAAACTGACCCCGCCGCAGGGCGAGGCCAAGTACGTCGCCGCCGCCTTCCCGAGCGCCTGCGGCAAGACCAACCTGGCCATGCTCGAGCCGACCATCCCGGGCTGGACCGTGGAGACCATCGGCGACGACATCGCCTGGATGCGCTTCGGCGAGGACGGCCGGCTCTACGCGATCAACCCGGAGGCCGGCTTCTTCGGTGTCGCGCCCGGCACCGGCGAGCACACCAACGCCAACGCCATGAAGACCCTGTGGGGCAACTCCGTCTTCACCAACGTCGCCCTCACCGACGACGGCGACGTGTGGTGGGAGGGCATGACCGAGGACACCCCGGCGCACCTGACGGACTGGAAGGGCAACGACTGGACCCCGGAGTCCGGCGTCCCGGCCGCGCACCCCAACGCCCGCTTCACCGTCCCGGCCGCCCAGTGCCCGACCATCGCGCCCGAGTGGGAGGACCCCAAGGGCGTGCCGATCTCGGCGATCCTCTTCGGCGGCCGCCGCGCCAGCGCCGTACCGCTGGTCACCGAGTCCCGCGACTGGAACCACGGCGTCTTCCTCGGCGCCAACGTGGCGTCCGAGAAGACCGCCGCGGCCGAGGGTAGGGTCGGCGAGCTGCGCCGCGACCCGTTCGCCATGCTGCCGTTCTGCGGCTACAACATGGGCGACTACATGGGTCACTGGGTCAACGTCGGCAAGGGCAGGGACCAGTCCAAGCTGCCGAAGATCTACTACGTCAACTGGTTCCGCAAGGACGAGAAGGGCCGCTTCGTGTGGCCGGGCTTCGGCGAGAACAGCCGGGTGCTCAAGTGGATCGTCGAGCGGCTGGAGGGCAAGGCCGAGGGCGTCGAGACCCCCATCGGTGTGCTGCCCGCCAAGAACGCCCTGGACACCGAGGGCCTCGAGCTCGCCGACGCCGACCTCGACTTCCTGCTCACCGTCGACAAGGACGTCTGGCGCGAGGAGGCGGCGCTGATCCCCGAGCACCTCAACACCTTCGGTGATCACACGCCGAAGGAGCTGTGGGACGAGTACCGCGGGCTGGTCCAGCGGCTGGGCTAGCGGTCGGCGCACCTGAACGCCCGTCCGGGGCCCCGCACTTGGTGCGGGCCCCGGACGTTCGACGTCAGGCCGTGGCGAGGTCCCGTACCTCCGCGGCCGCGTCGTGCGCCGCCATCCGCTCCCCCGCCAGCGCCATCGCCGTGGCGTCGTCGCGGGAGGTGGCCACCGCCAGGGCATTCCCGGCGAGGGTGTGGGCGCGCCGGTGCAGGACCGGGATACGGGAGGGATCGCCGCCGTCGCTGGGCTCGGCGCGCAGTGGGTAGTGGCCGCTCAGCCGCGCCACCTGCTCGGCGATGCGGTCGGCGGCGGCCGCCAGCGCGGCCCCCGCCATGGCCTCGCCGGCCCGCACCGCCAGCGCGTGCAGCTCATCGGTGACGGTGAGCAGCGCGGTCAGCTGTCCGGCGAGCCGGATGTCCAGCTCCTCCTCGCGGGAGCGGTGCGGGACGTCCGGGTCGGCGGCCATGGTGTGGACCGACTTGGTGCGGATCGGTTCGTACATGGGGGCCTCCTGCAAGCACCTGGAACGAGCGGCCGTACACGGGCAGCCGAATACGTCTAGGAGGCCATCCTAGCTTAGACTCTGTCTAAAGTTGTGATCCGTATAGAAGTCGCTCCGGGTCAGTACTGCCCGTAACCGTCGAGGAAGGTGCCGATACGGGTGACGGCGTCCGTCAGATCGTCGGCGCTGGGCAGCGTGACCAGGCGGAAGTGGTCCGGCTCCGGCCAGTTGAAGCCCGTGCCGTGCACGATCATGATCTTCTCGGCGCGCAGCAGGTCCAGCACCATCTGCCGGTCGTCCTTGATCTTGTAGACCTTGGGGTCGAGCCGCGGGAAGGCGTACAGCGCCCCCTTCGGCTTGACGCAGCTGACGCCCGGGATCTGGGTGAGCAGGTCGTACGCCGCATCGCGCTGCTCGCGCAGCCGGCCGCCCGGCAGCACCAGATCGTTGATCGACTGCCGGCCGCCGAGGGCGGTGGCGACCGCGTGCTGGGCCGGCATGTTGGCGCACAGTCGCATATTGGCCAGGATCGTCAGCCCCTCGATGTACGAGGAGGCGTGCTCCTTGGGGCCGCAGACCGCCATCCAGCCGCTGCGGTAGCCCGCGACCCGGTACGACTTGGACAGGCCGTTGAAGGTCAGCGTCAGCAGGTCCGGGGCGAGCGAGGCGAACGGGGTGTGGGTGGCGTCGTCGTAGAGGATCTTGTCGTAGATCTCGTCGGCGCAGACGACGAGGCCGTGGCGCCGGGCGATGTCGGCTATGCCGCGCAGCAGTTCATCGTCGTATACGGCACCCGTGGGGTTGTTGGGGTTGATGACGACGATGGCCTTGGTGCGGTCGCTGATCTTGCGCTCGATATCGGCCAGGTCCGGCATCCAGTCCGCCTGCTCGTCGCAGCGGTAGTGCACGGCGGTGCCGCCGGAGAGCGAGACCGACGCCGTCCACAGCGGATAGTCCGGGGCCGGGACCAGCACCTCGTCGCCGTCGTCCAGCAGGGCCTGCATCGACATCTGGATCAGCTCGGAGACGCCGTTGCCCAGATAGATGTCATCGACCGACAGCTCGATGCCCTTGGTCTGGTAGTGCTGCATCACCGCGCGGCGGGCGGAGAGCAGGCCCTTGGCGTCGCCGTAGCCGTGCGCCGTGCCGACCGAGCGGAGAATGTCCTCCAGGATCTCGGGCGGGCACTCGAAGCCGAACGCCGCCGGGTTTCCGGTGTTGAGCTTGAGGATGCGGTGACCCGCCGCCTCCAGCCGCATGGCCTCCTCGAGCACCGGGCCACGGATTTCGTAGCAGACGCCTGCGAGCTTGGTTGACTGGATCACCTGCATGTCCGCCACTTTACGGCCGTGTATCGGCACCCGCCGGGTGTTTTTCCCCACCTTGATGAGCGCATGGTGTGGAGTTGCTCACGTGGGGTGATGGGTGGGGGTCGGTGGCCGCCGACGCCGGGTACCGATTTCGTCGGTCCCCGTCCGTGGCGCGCGTCCCGTACGGCTCCGGGAACGGCCCTCCGGAGGCCACGGCGCCGCGGCTAACCACGTGGGGAGAAACCACGCCCCCGCACGGAACGCCCCGCCAGCACATCCGTCCGCCGGCCGTCCTCGATCACGAACCGGCCGTCGATCAGCACCTGCGGAATGCCGGTCGGGAGGGTGCGCGGGGCCTCGTACGTGGAGCCGGCCGCGACCGTGTCCGGGTCGAAGAGGACCAGGTCGGCGCGGTAGCCCTCGCGGATCAGCCCCCGGTCGGGCAGGCGCAGGCGGCCGGCCGGCCGGCCCGTCAGATGCGCGACGCACTCCTCCAGGGACAGGACGCCCAGTTCACGGACGTACGTGCCGAGGTACTGGGGGAAGGTGCCGTACGCCCGCGGATGCGGCTTGTCGCCCTGGAGAATGCCGTCGCTGCCGCCGGTGTGCACACGGTGGCGCATGATCTGCCGGACGTTCTCCTCGTGGCCGACGTGCTGGAGGATCGTCGAGCCGAGGCGGTCGTCGATCAGGAGGCGGCGGGCGGTGACCCAGGGCTCCTCGCCGCGTTCGGCGGCGCTGCGGGCGAGGGTCTTGCCGACGCAGCCCGCCAGGCCCGGGTCCGAGACGCCGGAGATCTCGATGGTGTCCCACTCGATCGGCACGCCGTGGCAGCCGTCGGCGCCCTCGACCTCCATGACGTGCCGGATGCGCTCGGCCGTCGCGTCGTCCCGGAGGCGGGCGAGGATCGCCTCCGGACCGCCTTCGCTCGCCCAGCTGGGCAGCATCGCCACGAGAGTGGTGCAGCCGGGCGTGTACGGATAGGTGTCGAGGGAGATGTCGGCGCCGGCGTCGAGGGCCTTGTCCAAGAGGGCCAGCAGCTCGGGGGCGCGGCCCTCGTTGACGCCGAAGTTCATGGTGGCGTGCGCGAGGTGCAGCGCG
Organism: Streptomyces sp. NPDC028368; assembly: GCF_055565615.1. Lineage (NCBI taxonomy): Bacteria > Bacillati > Actinomycetota > Actinomycetes > Kitasatosporales > Streptomycetaceae > Streptomyces > Streptomyces sp. NPDC028368. The sequence continues at coordinate 226,826 of NZ_JBVHTY010000003.1, forward strand.
CAGCCGGCCTCGCGGGTGAGGGCGACCATCTCCTCGTACGCCTGGAGCGCGCCCGCCCCGTAGGAGCGGTGGTGCGGGCAGTAGTAGCCGTCGTAGCGGGCCACCACCCGGCACAGTTCGGCCAGTTCGGCGTCCGAGGCGTACATGCCGGGGGTGTAGGTGAGGCCGGAGGACAGACCCACCGCCCCCTGTTCCATCCCCTCGGCGACCAGCCGCTTCATCCGCGCGATCTCGTCGGGGGCGGCGTCGCGGTCGTCCCAGCCGAGCACGAGCATCCGGACGGTGCCCTGGGGGATGAGATAAGCGGCGTTGACGGCGATGCCCTGGCCGTCGAAGCCGTGGTCGAGGCGGTCGAGGTACTCGCCGACCGTGCGCCAGCTGAAGTCGAGGGAGGCATCCCCGGGCCCTCCGCCGTTCCAGCCGGTGATCTGGGCGCGGACCTCGGCGAGGGTGCGGTCGTCGACCGGCGCGTACGACAGGCCGTCCTGGCCGAGGACTTCGAGGGTGACGCCCTGTGCGGCCTTGGCCTCGTGCGCCGGGTCGCGCAGCAGCGCGAGGTCGCTGTGCGCGTGCATGTCGATGAAACCGGGGGAGAGGGCGAGCCCGTCGGCCGCCACGACGCGGGCGGCGGCCGGGCGCGGGCCGCCGGCGCCCTCGCGGTGGATCGCGGCGATCCGGCCGTCGGCCAGGGCGACATCGGCGCGGTAGGACGGACCGCCGGTCCCGTCGATGACGCGGACGTCGCGGAACACGGTGTCCATGGCTGGGCTGCCTCTCTTACGGCTTGCCGGGACCGACGGCGCGCGCCGCGGGGGACCGGCGCGCACCGTCGGGGCTGGTGGGGCGTACGGGCTAGAAGAAGGTGCGCAGGTAGTCCGTGACCGTGCCGTCGGCCTCGACCAGCGGGATCAGCTGCCACTTGTCGAAGGACGTACACGGGTGGGACAGGCCCAGGCCGACCCAGTCGCCGACCTCCAGGTCGCCGGCGTGCTCGGTCGTCACCCAGGCGTGCTGGTCGGAAAGGCCGGTCACGGTCACGCCGTCCGCGCGCCGTTCGCTGCCGTCCCGGCCGGACCGTACGACCTGGGCCTGCGGCAGGTCCAGGTCGTACGCCGCGTCCCGCTTGCCCGCGTTGAGGAACGCCTGGTGGGGCGTGGGGCGGGAGACGACCTGCGCCCAGAGACGGAAGGCGGGCTGCAGGGCGCCCTCCTGCGGGACGCGGTTGAAGGGGGTGAGGCGGCGGTAGTGGCCGTCGTCGTGCGAGACATACGCGCCCGAGCGCAGCAGCTTCAGCACCGGCGCGGACATTTCGGGAATCGTGGCGAAGGCCTCGGCGACCGTGTCGAACCAGGCGCTGCCGCCCGCGCTGACGACGATCTGGTCGAGGTCGGCGAAGCGGCCCGCCTTGTCGAAGTCCACGGCCAGCGCGACCAGCCGGCGCAGCCAGGCCGCGACCCGCCCGGCGTCGGCGTCGGGCACCTCACCCTCGTAGCCGGCGACGCCGATCAGCCGCAGGGTGTCCACGCCCGCGATGGCATCGGCGAGTTCCAGGCATTCGGCCTCGCTGCGGACGCCGGTACGGGCCCCCTCACCGGCGCCGAGTTCGATGACGACGTCCACCGGGCGGGTGGCCCCGGCCTCGCGCAGCGCCGTGTCCATCAGCTCGATGCCGCGCAGCGAGTCGACGTAACAGATGAAGCGGAAGCCGTCATCGGCTGCCAGCTCGGCGGCGAGCCAGCGCAGCGCGGCCGCGTCCACCACCTCGTTGGCCAGGAAGATCCGCTGGATGCCGTAGGAGCGGTAGACCCGGGCCTGGTGGGGGACGGCGGCGGTGATGCCCCAGGCGCCGTGCTCGATCTGGCGGGCGAAGAGCTGCGGGGCCATGGAGGTCTTGCCGTGCGGGGCGAAGGCCAGGCCGTGCCGGGTGGCGTAGGTCTCCATCAGGGCGAGGTTGTGCTCGAGCGATTCGGCGGAGAGGGCCAGGACGGGGGTGGTGAAGCCGTCGGTGAAGAGGTTGCGGCGCTCGGCGGCCAGCTCGCCGACGGTGCGGCCCTCGGCGTCCGGGGGGAGCGCCTTGAAGCGGTGATCGACGCGTTCGTCGGCGAGTCCCTTGAGTCCCTGCGCGAGCCGCTCGACGGCCATGGGGCCTCCTCCAAGATTGTGTTGCATCCCTTGCAACAGTCATTGCGTATACCGCTTACGGCTGTCTAACATCCGGGCCATCAGCCGGTCAATGGTGAGCAACCAGTCCCCACCGCCCCCCACCGCACCGCAGCGAAGGAGCACCACCGATCGTGATCAGGTCCTCGAACGTCAGCGACGGCAATGGCCCGACGGCCGATGTCGTCTGCCTCGGCGAGTCCATGGTCACCTTCCTGCCCACCACACCGGGACGGCTCGCCGACGTTCCCGCCTTCGAACGCGCCATCGGCGGCGCGGAGTCCAATGTGGCGTGCGTGCTCGCCGCCGCCGGGCACCGCACGAAGTGGGTCGGCCGGGTGGGCGCCGACGGGTTCGGCGACCACCTCGTGGACGCCATCAGCGCCTACGGGGTCGACACCACGGCCGTACGACGCGACCCCGCCCGCCCCACCGGCATCTACTTCCGCACGGCCGGCGACCGCGCCACCGACGCCCACGAGGTCGCCTACTACCGGGCCGGGTCCGCCGCCTCCGCGATGGCCGTCGCCACGATGGACCTGGCGGCGATCCGCTCGGGCCGGGTGCTGCATCTGTCGGGCATCACCGCGGCGCTCTCCGACGACTGCCTCGGCCTGATGCGCGAGCTCACCGAGCCCGGCAGCCCCCGCCCCCTGGTCTCCTTCGACGTCAACCACCGGCCCGGCCTGTTGCGCGACGCCGGCGACGTCGGCCCTGACGTACTGCTCGACCTCGCCCGCGGCGCCGACCTCGTCTTCGTCGGCGAGGACGAGGCGGCGGACGCCTGGGGCATCACCGGCGGCCCGGACGCCGTCCGCGCGGCGCTGCCCGAACCCGGCACGCTGGTCGTCAAGCGCGGGGCCGCGGGCGCGGTCGCCTACGACCGCCACGGCGCCCGGCACACCGAGCCCGCCCCGCTCGTCGACGTCGTCGCCGCCGTGGGCGCGGGCGACGCCTTCGCCGCCGGCTTCCTCTCCGCCACCCTCCGCGGCCTGCCCGTCCGCACCCGTCTCCGTCACGGCCACCTCTGGGCCGCCGCCGCGCTCACCGTCACCGGCGACCTCGCGACCCCTCCGGGCCGCGCCCTCGCCGACCGGCTCGCCGCCCTCGACGCCGCCGCCTGGGGCACACTGCAGCTCGGCCCCGGCTGGACGAAAGCCACGGCGGCCGCGGACCAGGAGGTACGTACGCAGTGAACGAGCGCAGCGAGAGAACCATGGAGAGGTGCGTCCCTGGCGAAGGCAGGGCCGAGCGAAGCGAGGCACCTGCATGAGTCAGACCGTCGACCGGGCACTGAGCATCCTGCCGCTGCTCGCCGAGGGGCCCGCCGACCTGGGACAGGTCGCCGACCGGCTCGGCGTCCACAAATCCACCGCCCTGCGGCTGCTGCGCACCCTCCACGAACACGGCCTCGTCTTCCGCCAGCCCGACCAGCGCTACCGCCTCGGCGCCCGCCTCTTCGCGCTCGCCCAGCAGGCCGTCGAGAATCTCGACGTACGCGAGATCGCCCACCCCCACCTCGTCGACCTCAACGAGAAGTGCGGACACACCGTCCACCTCGCGGTCTACGAGGAGAACGAGGTCCTCTACATCGACAAGGTCGAGAGCCGCTATCCCGTCCGGATGTACTCCCGGATCGGCAAGCCCGTCGCGATCACCGTCGCCGCGGTCGCCAAACTGCTCCTCGCCGACCTGCCCGAAGCCGAGCGCCGCGCCCTCGCGGAAAAGCTCGACTACCCCCCCTACACGTCCCGTTCGACCCCCAACGCCACGGCCTTCCTCGCCGAACTGGCCAAGGTCCGCGAACAGGGCTGGGCCACCGACCTCGGTGGCCACGAGGAGTCCATCAACTGCGTCGGCGCCCCCATCCGCGGCGCGGACGGGCACCTGGTCGCCGCGATGTCGGTCTCCGCGCCGAACGTCGTCGTCAGCGCCGAGGAACTCCTCAAACTGCTCCCGCTGGTACGCCGCACCGCCGACGCCATCAGCCGGGAGTACTCCGGCACCGCAATTCCCCCGTCACCAGCCGGCCCGTCAAAGGAAGCCTGAAGGAACATGACCGAGAAGACCGCACTCACCCCGGCCACCCACACCACCCCGCCCGCGAAGTTCTCCCACGGCGTCAAGAAGGGCAACATCCTTCAGGTCGCCGGCCAGGTCGGCTTCCTGCCCGCCGTCGAGGGCCAGGCCCCCACCCCGGCCGGCCCCACCCTGCGCGAGCAGACCCTCCAGACCCTCGCCAACGTCCAGGCGATCCTCGAAGAGGGCGGCGCGACCTGGGACGACGCGATGATGATCCGCGTCTACCTCACGGACGTGGACCACTTCGCCGAGATGAACGCGATCTACAACGCCTACTTCGAGGAGCAGGGCCTCAAGCAGGCCCCCGCCGCCCGCACGACCGTCTACGTCGGTCTCCCCAAGGGCCTGCTCATCGAGATCGACGCCCTCGCGGTCCTGAGCTGAGCCACCGCCTGTGCCTTTAGTACGTCCGCACCATCCGCCGCACGGCACGGCGCCCCGCACCCCGGGGGCGCCCTGCCGCGGTCCCCCCTGCCTGGAAGTCTTCTGCCTGCCAACGGAGTTCCCCGATGTTCCTCGCCGCCCCGGCCGCCGCCCCGGCCACCCCGCCACCACCACCCCACACCGGCGGCATCCTCGCCGTCATACCGGGCACCGCAGGTCTCCTGACGGTCGCCGCCCTCGGCATCGCCCTGCTCCTCGTCCTGATCATCAAGGTCCGGCTGCAGCCCTTCGTGGCGCTGCTCGGCGTGTCCATCGCCGTCGGCCTCGCCGCGGGCCTCTCCGTCACCGAACTCTTCGGTACGGTCCAGAAGTCCGACGCCGTCTCGATGATCGAGTCCGGTATGGGCGGCATCCTCGGCCATGTCGCCATCATCATCGGCCTGGGCACCATGCTCGGCGCGATCCTCGAAGTCTCCGGCGGCGCCGAGGTACTGAGCTCCCGCCTGCTGCGCCTCTTCGGCGAAAAGCGCGCCCCGCTGGCCATGGGCCTGACCGGCCTCATCTTCGGCATCCCGGTCTTCTTCGACGTCGGCATCTTCGTGCTCGCGCCGATCGTCTACGCGGCGGCGAAGCGGAGCGGCAAGTCGATCCTCCTGTACTGCATGCCGCTCCTGGCGGGCCTGTCCATGACCCACGCCTTCCTGCCGCCGCACCCGGGGCCGGTGGCCGCCGCCGGCCTCTTCAAGGTCGACCTCGGCTGGGTCATCCTCATGGGCATCATCTGCGGCGTCCCCGCCGTACTGGCCGCCTGGGGCTACGCCGCGTGGATCGGCAAGCGCCTCTTCGTTCCCGTACCGCAGGACATGGTCGAGGCCGCCGAGGAGGCCAAGGCCGCCGTCACCGCCGAGCAGAAGGCCGCGGGGGCCACCCCCCACGAGAAGCCGGCGCCGCTGGGCACCGTCCTCGCCATCATCGGCACCCCCCTGGTCCTCATCCTCCTGGCGACCTTCTCCTCCATCGCCCTGGCCCCCTCCACCGGCCGCTCGGTCATCGAGTTCTTCGGCCACCCCTTCGTCGCCCTGACGATCGCCCTGCTGCTCTCCTACTACCTCCTGGGCATCCGCCGCGGCTGGTCGCGCAAGTCCCTGGAAGCCGTCTCCACGGCGTCGTTGAAGCCGGTGGGCAACATCCTGCTGGTGGTGGGCGCGGGCGGGATCTTCGGCGCGGTCCTCAAGGGCAGCGGCGTGGCCACCGCCCTCTCCGACACCTTCCACAACGTCGGCCTGCCCGTCATCGTGCTGGCCTATCTGCTTTCCCTCGTGCTGCGGGTGGCCCAGGGCTCGGCGACGGTCGCCATCGTGACGACCGCGGGCATCGTGGTGCCGCTGGTGGAGGGGCAGGGGATGTCCCAGGCGTCGCTGGCGCTGATCATCATGGCGATCTCGGCGGGATCGATCTTCGCCTCGCATGTGAACGACGGCGGTTTCTGGATGGTGTCGAAATACTTCGGGATTTCGGAGCGGGACACCCTCAAGTCCTGGACGGTGCTGGAATCGGTGCTCTCGGTCGCGGGTTTCGCGGTCGCGGCGCTGGTGAGCTTGCTGGTCTAGGGCCTGTCGTTTGGATCAGGTCGGGCTCGCGGGGTCTGGCACGCGCATCTGCGGCGTTGTCGTCAATCAGCAATGCTCCGCGTTGCCTCAATCCTCCGCCTTGCAGCTGCACGCACCAGACCCCGCTCCCTGATCCGACCTGATCCAAACGACAGGCCCTAGCCCTTGAGAACGGCCGGCAGGCCGGCAGGGAAGCCGTCGTCGTAACCGACCGCGCTCCCGCAGTCCACGGCACCCGGCCATCCGTGTGACGGCACAGGGCGCCCCGCCGGTGCGGGGCGCCCTCGGGTGTGCCGGAAGCGTCAGCCCGTGCTCTTGCAGTACTGCTGCTCCTTGCCGATCGCGCGATACGGGCAGTCAGCTGTCTCCAGCAGCTGCAGCACCGCGTCCTTGTTCCGCGCCGTCTCCTTGGGGATCACCGAGTCCTTCGGGTAGAAGCCGCCGCCACCGGATGACGGGTACATCTCGAAGGTGTACGCGAACACCTTCTGGTCCCCCCACAGCCAGTCGTCGATCGCCCCGTCGGTGATGTAGAGCTCGCTGGACTGCTCGGGGGTGTACCCGTTGCTGGCCGCCATTTTCTTGCCGATGGCGGCGAAGGTGTCGTGGTCGTCCTGGGTCATACCGGGCCCGGTCGGGTCGTTGGTGAAGCCGAAGGGCCACAGGACGAGTTCGCTGTAGGTGTGGAAGTCGATGGCGGCCTTGATCTGCTGCTTGCCGCCGACGATGCGGCTGTGGACGAATTTCGAGACGACCTGGACCTCGGGGGCGGAGGCGGCGGAGGGGCCGCGGTAGGTCTCGTCGGCGGGGTCGTCGGAGGAGCCGTTGCAGCAGCCCCACTTGAAGTCCCAGTTGCGGTTGAGGTCGGTGCCGACCTCGCTGGACCCGGCGTTGGGCTGGCGGTTCTTGCGCCAGCTGCGGAACTGGCCACTGGCGATGTCGTACTCGCCGCCGTCCGGGTTCAGATCGGGGATGATCCAGATCTCGCGGGAGTCGAGCATCTTGGTGATGCGGTCGTCCGAGCCGTACTTCGAGGTGAATTCGTTGAGGAGATAGAGGGCCATCTCCACGGTGAGGTGTTCCCGGGCGTGCTGGTGGGCGGTGAAGAGCACCTCGGGTTCGTTCTCGTCCTGGGCGACGTTCTTGCTGAGCTTGAGGGCGAGAATGCTGCGGCCCTCGTGGGAGGTGCCGATGACCTGCTTGCTGAGGAGGGCCGGGTACTTGGCGACGAGGGCGTCGATCTCCTTCGTGGCCTCGTCGTAGGTGTGGTAGTTCGTGTAGCCGGCCGGGAAGTCCTTGATGCGGCCTCCCTGGGCCGAGGGCCGGGTGGCCGGCGGGTCGGGCAACGTCCGCAGGGTGTAGCCGAGTTGGCGTACGAGGGCGGCCTGGGCGCGGGATGCGGTGATGACGACGGAGCGGGCGTGGACCTCGTCGATGGAGACGCCGGTCGCGGTGAGGGCGGTGCGCTCCGAGCGGGTGGCGGGGCCGGTCACCTCGTACTGGTGGGGGCGTTCGGTGTCCCCTGCGGCGCGGGTGGTGGGGGTGGTGGTGGGTGGGGAGTCCTGGGCCTGCGCGGCGATCGGTGCGGCGAGCGCGAGGGAGAGGACTGCGGCGAGGACGGTGGTCCGTCCGCCGCGGATGCGTCGGGGTCGCATGCGGTCTCCTGTGGGGTGTGAGGCGAAGCGACGGCGCCAGTGTCGAGTGTTGGCATGGGCGGGTCAAGACGTGCGGCGGCCAGATATGGGGACGGCGCGAAGGGGTCGAATCCGGCAACTTGCCATCGATTCACGGGAATTCATTGCCGTAGGGCGCTGTGGGGCCAACAATGCGCACGACAAAACCGAAGGGACGCGAAGGACCTTCGGTGACAGATGCTGAGAGGACCCCCACATGAATCGACCTCTCGTCGGCGCCCTGGCCACGGCCATTCTGGGAGCCGCAGCCCTGGTGGGCAGTGCCGGCAGCGCCGGTGCGGCCCCGCAGGTCCACCAGAAGCACCAGCCCAAGCAGCAGTCCAAGCACCAGCGCGGGCACAAGACCAAGGCCGTCGACTTCGCCGGCACGGTCGCGCTGAGCAACTGCTCCGGCTCGGTCGTCAAGATGCCCACCTCGCAGGAGAACGACCCGGCCCTGGTGATGTCCAACGGGCACTGCCTGGAGAGCGGCATGCCGGGCGCGGGCGAGGTCATCGTCGACCAGCCCTCCAGCCGCAGCTTCACGCTGCTGGACAAGTCGGCCGGTGAACTGGGCACGATCAAGGCCACCAAGGTCGCGTACGCGACGATGACGAACACCGATGTGTCCCTGTACGAGACGGGCTCGACCTACGCCCAGATCGAGCAGAAGTACGGAATCAAGCCGCTGGAGCTGGCGACCGAGCACCCGGCCAAGGGTGCGGGAATCAGTGTCGTCTCCGGCTACTGGAAGAAGATCTACTCGTGCAACATCGACGGGTTCGTGCCCACCCTCAAGGAGGGTGACTGGACCTGGAAGGACTCGGTCCGCTACACCCCGCAGTGCCAGACCATAGGCGGGACGTCCGGTTCGCCGGTGGTCGACACCACGACGGGCAAGGTCGCGGCGATCAACAACACGGGCAACGAGGACGGCGAGAAGTGCACCGTCAACAACCCGTGCGAGGTCGACGAGAACGGCAATGTCACGGTGCACAAGGGCACCAACTACGCGCAGGAGACCTACGGCATCCCCAAGTGCTTCGGGGTCGGCAACAAGCTGGACCTGAGCGCGGCGGGCTGCGAGCTGCCCAAGCCGTCGAGCGCGCGGCGCTGACCCCTTCGGGCTGACCCGTACGGCGTGACGTAGCGCACGCCCGGACCGGCGCAAGCAGCACAAGCACAACAGGCAGCACAAGAAGAACGCCAGGTCCCGTGCATGCGGTGCACGGGACCTGGCTGTGGGGGGTGGCGCAACGGGGCGGGTTACGGAAGGCCGTGGACGTGCGCACCCACCTGGCTCGCGAAGGCGTTGCCGTTCGCGGCGTCCCAGTTGGTGGACCAGGTCATCGCGCCGCGCAGGCCCGGGTAGGTCTTGGACGGCTTGAAGGAGCCGCAGTTGGTGCCCTGGGTGAGGCAGTCCAGGGCGGCGTTGACCACGGACGGCGAGACATACCCGCTGCCGGCCGCGCTGGAGGAAGCCGGTACGCCGATGCCGACCTGGGACGGGTCCAGGCCGCCCTCCAGCTGGATACAGGCCAGCGAGGTCAGGAAGTCCACCGAGCCCTGGGAGTAGACCTTGCCGTCGCAGCCGTTCATCGAACCGCTGTTGTAGTACTGCATGTTGACGACGGTCAGGAAGTCCTTGATGCCGAGGGCGGTCTTGAAGTACTCGTTCTGTGGTGACTGCATATCGACGGTCTGCGGAGCCATGGTCACCACCACGTCGCCGTGCGCGGCGTGCACGGCCTTGAGCGCCTGCGTCATGTACGTCGAGTTGAGGCCATTTTCGAGGTCGATGTCGACGCCGTTGAAGCCGTAGTCGTCCATCAGCTTGTTGATGGAGTCGGCGAAGTTCTTGGCCGAGGCGTCGTCGTTGACGGAGACCGAGCCCTTTTCGCCGCCGACGGAGATGACCACCGACTTGCTGGCCGCCTGCTTGGCCTTGATGTCCGCCTTGAAGTCGTCGGCGGAGCCGTAACCGACGGCCGGGTCGAGGTTGAAGGTGACGGCGCCCGGCTGCCCGGTGGCGTCGGCGAAGGAGACCGCGATGATGTCGTAGGCGTCGTCGACGTCCTTGAGTTTCTGGACGGTGGCGCCGTTGTTGAAGTTCTGCCAGTAGCCGGTGACCGCGTGCTGGGCGACCGCGGCGGTGCGGTGGGCGGCCGGGTGTTCCGGTGCCGCGCTGGCGGTGCCCGCCGCGACGATGCCGGCCGAGGTCAGCGCCGCGGCGGCCAGCCCGGCCAGCAGTCTTGCCGTGAGCCTTCGCTTTGCCGTTCCTGATGGTGCGCGAACCACGACTGCCTCCGTGGGGGGAAGTTGAGGGGAGTGGTGCCGAACGCGCTCAGGGGCCCCTGTGCTTGCCGTACAACGTGGTCCAGACCAATAAACCTGTCAAGAGTTTTGGCGGAAGCGGAAGTTCCTCGTGGGGCGGCCTGGGCGGTATCTCCCGTTCCGCTGGACGGAATATGCCATTTCCCCGGGGGGTATGTGCCATTTCCTTGACGGGTGACGGACATGACGAGTAGCCCAGAACGTGTTCTCTGGGGCGTATCTCGTGGATAAAGTGCTGAGCGTATGGCGCCGATGGCGCAGAGCTGTGCCGATCCGCGGTCCCGGACCCCCGGCGGCCGCCAGGAGTGGGGGAGCGACGTGCCGACCGCGATTGCAGTCACCAGCCCTGACCTCGCACTGCCCGCCGACCGGCAGACCCCCGCCGCGGTCGTCCTCCAGGCCCCACATCTCCAGCCGCTGGACGACGCCTTGACGGAGACCGCCGCCGTACTGGAACACCACGGCCATCTCGTCGTGCTCTACTCCTCCGCCTGTCCGCCGGAACACATCCGCCGGCTGCACACCCTGCGCGCCGTCCTCGAGAGCGACCGGATCGCCATCCTGCCGCTGTCCCTGCCGCCGCTCGGGGTGGCGGTACTCGCCCACCAGCTGCGGCAGTTGTCGCTGTGCGACTTCAGCCCGGGGGTGCTGGCCTGCGCGGCGCGGCTGCTGGCGCATTACGTCCATGCGGGCGCCCTGCTGGGCAGCGTCAGCGGCCTGGACCGGGTCGAGGTGGATCTGCGCGCGCATATGAAGTCCTGGCTGCCGGGCGCGCATTTCGCGGTGCTCGCCAACCCGGAGCCGCGGCTGCAGCATCTGGACCGGCACGGCACCGGGGCCGGGCTGCCGGGCCCCGGCTACGCCACCCAGCTCGCGGTCGCCCACGGGCAGCTCACCGCGGAGTGGGTGGGCGGGGTGCTGGCCCCGGCCTGGCGGGTGCAGGGCGCGTACGAGGCGCGGCTGCCGGCCGAGTCGGCCCGGTGGTGGGGCACCCAGAAGCTGATCGAGTTCGCGGCGGCCATTCCGGATCCGTCCGTGCTCTACCAGCTGGTGTCGTCCGTACGGCGCGAGGAGTGCCGCTGGTGCGGGCTGGAACTTCTCGGCGACCGGTGCGCGTTCTGCGCGACGCCGGTGGCGCGGGAGGGTTCCGCGGGCGGCGCGGGGCGGTCACCGGCGGCGATAGCCGGGCCGCGGACCGGCAGTTGCGGTCCTGCGGCCGGCTCCGGTACGGCGACGGGGGCCGCGCCCGCGCCGCCGGCGCCCGTTTCCGCTCCCGCTCAGCCTCCCGCTCAGCCGCCCGTTCAGCCGCCCGTTCAGCCGCCCGTTCAGCCTCCCGCTCCGGCCCCCGGCGCTGTCGCGCCGCCCCCCGCCCCCGCTCCTCCCGTACCCGCCCCGCCCCCCTCCCCCCTGGACCGGCGCGGCCTCTCCCCGGTCGCCCCCTCGGGCGTCCCGGGCGTACAGGGCGGCGCCCCCGGCCAGTTGGACGTACGGGGACCGGGCGTCACCAACGACCCGGCCGCCCCCGGAACGGGCGCCGGCTGCTGGGACCTCCCCGGCCACCCCGACTTCCCCGGTACCGCACGGACGGTGGCCCGCGTGCGCTGACCCGACCGGGCCCGCCGCCCGCCCCCGCCGACCGACCGTGCCAGCCCCCGTCCCCCGATCGAGGTCCAACGTCCATGAACTCACGCCAGCGCCGCGGAGTGATCCTGCTTCTCGTGTCGGCCCTCTGTGCGGTCGGCGCGTTCATCGGCGTGCTGTCGGTGATACAGAACGTCGAGTCCAAGGTCGGCCCGGAGAAGACGGCGTACCGGCTGAAGGCGGATGTGGCGGCCTATAAAGCGCTGGATCCGGGGCAGTTCGAAAAGGTGAAGATGCCCGAGCGGTGGCTGCCGCCCACCGCGGTGACCGATCTCGACCAGGTCAGCGGCAAGATAGCGGTGACCCCGCTGAAGAAGGGATCCCTGCTCCAGGACGACATGGTCGTCGACCGGCCGGCGCTGAAGGCCGGCCAGCAGGAGATCGCCATCATGATCGACGCCGCCACCGGTGTGGCCGGCAAGATCAACCCCGGCTCCCGGGTGAACATCTACGCCACCTTCGAGGGCAAGCGCCCGGAGGACAAGCCGGTCTCCAAGGTCATCGTCGCCGGTGCCCAGGTCATCGACGTCGGCAAGCTGACGCCCCTGGAGGCCCGGGACCCTGGCGATGCCGCCAGTGCCACCCGCCAGGCCGGCGAGGCCGTCCCGATCACCTTCGCACTGAACACCCAGGACGCCCAGCGGGTGGCGTACGCCGAGTCCTTCGCCTCCCACGTACGGCTCGCCCTGCTCGCCCCGGGCAGCGATGCCACCATCCCGCCCGGCGAGCGCACCTACACCCTCGACGGCGACAAGTGACCCGGAGGCACAGGTGACCATCCGCATCCTCCCCGCAGTCGGCGACCCGGACGCCGCCCGCATCGTGTCCTCGCTGCTCAGCCAGCTGCCGGACGCCGAGCCCGCGCCGGTGGTCGCCGACTCCACCACGCTGCTGAACGCCCTGGCCGCGGCCCCGGGCGGTGCGCAGCCCGCGGGCCCCACCGGCGGCCGCGGTCCGGCCCCCGCCGTCGAGGGGCTGCCCGAGGTCGTCCTCGTCCATGAGCGGATCGGCCCGTTGCCGGCGCTGGAGCTGATCCGGGAGGTGGCGCTGCGCTTCCCGGCCGTCGGGGTCGTCCTGATCACGACGGATGCGGGGCCCGCGCTGTTCTCCGCCGCGATGGACGCCGGTGCCCGCGGCATCGTCGGACTGCCGCTGGGCTACGAGGAACTGGCCGCCCGGGTGCAGGCCGCGGCCCAGTGGTCGGCGGGCGTCCGCGTGCACCTGGGGGGCAGCCCGGACGCGGTCCCCGGGCCGGCCGGGACCCTGGTCACGGTGACCGGCGCCAAGGGCGGTGTCGGCACGACCGTCACCGCCGTCCAGCTGGCGCTGGCCGCACGCGCCGCGGGCCGCAGCGTCGCCCTGGTGGACATGGACCTGCAGTCCGGCGACGTCGCCTCCTACCTGGACGTCCAGTTCCGTCGCTCCATCGTGGACCTGGCGGGCATCGAGGACATGTCCGTACGGGTCCTCCAGGACGCGGTGCACGACCACCACACGGGGCTGGGGCTGCTGCTGGCGCCGGAGGAGGGCGAGCGCGGCGAGGAGGTCGACGACCGCGCCGCCCGGCACATCGTCACCGCACTGCGCTCCCGCTACGAGGTGGTGATCGTCGACTGCGGCTCGCAGATGCAGTCCGCGAACGCCGCGGCCGTCGAACTCGCCGATGTGGCACTGCTGGTGACCACCCCCGACGTGGTGGCCGTACGGGCCGCCAAACGCCAGGTACGGCTGTGGGACCGGCTGCAGATCCGCAAGGCCGCCGACACCACGACACTGGTCAACCGGCTCACCCGCAGCACCGAGATCCAGCCGCCGCTGATCGCCAAGGCCACCGGCACCCAGATGGCCAGGACCCCCGTCCCCGCCGCCTTCAAGGAACTTCAGCCCTGCGTCGACGCGGGCCGGATGCAGGACCTCGACGCCCGGTCGACGGTCAAGCAGGCGCTGTGGGCGCTGGCCGCGGAGCTGGGCCTGGTCGACTCGCCGGCCGCGCGGCAGGGCCGGGGCAGCCACCGGGGGCGTACGGCGCTGACGGGCCGCAAACGCAAGGCGATAACGGCCGGTGCGCCTCCTGGATCCGGCGCAGGCCCGGGGCAGGTCCCGGCGCCGGCGGCAGGCACCGGGCGGGGAGCGGCGCGGTTCGGGGCACGCCGGGGTTCCGCGGCGGCCGGCGGTGCGGGGCCGTTCGACGCGGCCGGCCCGTACGAGGAGGGCTGAGTGGTGCGGCGCCCGCTGGGCGGCAGCGACCGGGGCCAGGTCTCCGTCGAATTCCTCGGCCTGCTCCCGCTGATCGGGCTGGTCCTCATCCTGCTCTGGCAGTTCGTGCTGACTGGCTACACCTACTCGCTGGCCGCCAACTCCGCCGACCGCGGCGCGCGGGCCGCCACCGCCGTCGAGACCGGCGGCGCGGGCGCCTGCCACACCGCCGCCCTGCGCGATCTGCCCACCTCCTGGCGCAGCGGAGCCACCACCGACTGCCACACCGAGGCCGGTCTGTGGAAGGCGACGGTCCGCATCAAGGTCCCGGTGCTGTTCCCCGGCGCGGGCACCTTCCCCTGGACGGTGACCGGTTCGGCCGGTGCCGTGAAGGAGGCCCGAGGATGACGGCGCGAACGACGACCCGGCTTCCCGCCCGGCTGCGCGGCCACACCCGCGACCGCGGCCAGGTGTCCATCGAATTCCTCGGCTTTCTGCCGGTCCTGCTCGCCGTCGCGCTGGGCGTGATCCAGCTGGGCCTGGGCGCGTACGCCGTCCAGCAGGCCGGTACCGGCGCCCGCGCCGCGGCCCGTACCGCCTCCCTCGACCAGGCCGACCGCGAGGCCGACCCGCAGGCCGCGGGCCGGGCCGCGATGAGCGGCTGGATCGGCAAGGGCGCCACCATCTCGATGGGCGGCGGCGCGGACGCGGTGCGCGCCACGGCGACCGTCCACATCCCGTCCATCGTCCCCGGCGTCGACTTCGGCTCCGCCAGCCGCAGCGCCACCATGCCCCGCCCCCGTACACCGAGCGCCCTGGGCGCTCCGCGGACGGGTCCGTACGAAGGAGCCACCCGGCGATGAGCCTGAAAGCACGGATCGTCGCCCCCGAGGTGCCCGCCGAGGCGCGCCACGACAGCCATCTCGTCGCCGTCTACCGCGCCAAGCTGCTCGAAGAGATCGACCTCGCCGAGATGTCCTCGCTGAGCGCCGCCGAGCGCCGCTCGCGCCTGGAACGCGTGCTGGGCCACATCATCAGCCGCGAGGGCCCGGTGCTCTCCACGGCCGAGCGCTCCCAGCTCATCCGCCGGGTGGTGGACGAGGCACTGGGGCTGGGCGTCCTGGAGCCGCTGCTCGAGGACGCCTCCATCACCGAGATCATGGTCAACGGCCCCGACCAGGTGTACGTCGAGCGCTCGGGCCGGGTCGAGCTCCTCCCCGTCCGCTTCGCCTCGCACGAGCAGCTGATGCAGACCATCGAGCGGATCGTCTCCACCGTCAACCGCCGCGTCGACGAGTCCAATCCGATGGTCGACGCCCGCCTCCCGTCCGGTGAACGCGTCAACGTCATCATCCCGCCGCTCGCCCTGAACGGCGCCATCCTCACCATCCGCCGCTTCCCGCGCGCCTACACCCTGGCCGAACTCATCGGCATGGGCACCCTCGACGAGCAGATGCTGATGCTGCTGGCGGGGCTGGTGCGCGCCAAGTTCAACGTGGTCGTCTCCGGCGCCACGGGCGCGGGCAAGACGACGCTCCTCAACGCCCTCTCCGGCCTCATCCCCGACGGCGAACGCATCATCACGGTCGAGGACGCGGCCGAACTCCAGCTCCAGCAGTCCCACGTCATCCGCCTGGAGTCCCGCCCCCCGAACGTCGAGGGCAAGGGCCGCATCACCATCCGCGACCTCGTACGCAACTCCCTGCGCATGCGCCCCGACCGCATCATCGTCGGCGAGGTCCGCGGCGGCGAGACCCTCGACATGCTCCAGGCGATGTCCACCGGCCACGACGGCTCCCTCGCCACCGTCCACGCCAACAGCGCCGAGGACGCCCTGATGCGGCTGCAGACCCTCGCCTCCATGTCGGACGTGAAAATCCCCTTCGAGGCGCTGCGGGACCAGATCAACAGCGCCGTCGACTGCATCGTCCAGCTCACCCGGCACGCCGACGGCTCCCGCCGGATCAGCGAGATCGCCATCCTCGCCTCACGCGGCCACGAGGACTACCGGATCGCGACCGTGTGCCGCTTCGACGCCGAACCGATGGGCG
Organism: Streptomyces sp. NPDC028368; assembly: GCF_055565615.1. Classification (NCBI taxonomy): domain Bacteria; kingdom Bacillati; phylum Actinomycetota; class Actinomycetes; order Kitasatosporales; family Streptomycetaceae; genus Streptomyces; species Streptomyces sp. NPDC028368. The sequence continues at coordinate 242,957 of NZ_JBVHTY010000003.1, forward strand.
CCGACCGCGTCGTGCACGGCGCCTTCCGCTACTTCCCGCTGCCCCGCCGGATCGCCGAACGCCTCTTCATGGCCGGCGAGCCCACCCCGCCCGCCTTCGGCGTGGCGGCCACCGACGACCAGCTCGCCACCCGGAAGGCCACCTCATGACCGGCGGGAACGCCCTGCCCCTGCTCGCCCTCGGGGCCACCGCGCTGTGCGGAGTGCTGGCGGTCGTCGGCGTACGGATCTACGCGGCCGGGCGCGCCCAGCGGCAGGCCATCGTCGACCGCCTCGCCGACGAGAGCGGGCTGCCGCCGGCCGGGCGCCGCCGCCGCTTCCCGTCCGTCGACCGCACCCTGCGCGCCACCCGCTTCGGCCGCCGCCTCGAACTGCGGCTGGCCGCCACCGGGCTGGACCTCACCCCCGGCGAATTCTTCATCTACCTTCTCGCCGCCGTCCTCGTGCTCTGGCTGATCGCGCAGGCCACCCTCGCCGCGTTCTTCGGCCCGATCGCCGCGCTGATCGCCGTCTGGTCCGCCTTCGCCTTCCTCAACTGGCAACGCCAAAAGCGCATCGAGAAATTCATCAACCAGCTCCCCGAACTCTCCCGGATCCTCGCCAACGCCACCCAGGCCGGCCTCGCCCTGAGGACGGCACTGGGCATGGCCGCCGAGGAACTGGAGGCCCCCGCGGGCGAGGAACTGGCCAAGGTCTCCGACAAACTCGCCGTCGGCCACTCCATCGACGACGCCCTCGGCGAACTCGCCGAACGCCTGCCCTCGCGCGAACTCGTCGTCCTGGTCACCACCCTGGTCCTCGCCAACCGCGCGGGCGGCACCGTCGTCGGCTCGCTGCGCAACCTCACCAAAACCCTCGAGGAACGCAAGGAAACCCGCCGCGAGGTCCGCACCCAGCTCTCCCAGGTCGTGGTGACGGCCTATGTCGTCCCGCTGCTCGGCATCGGCACCCTGCTCCTGATGAACCGCATCGCACCGGGCGCCATCGACCGTATGACTTCCAGCTTCCTGGGTCAGATGGCGGTCGTCGTAGCCTTCGTCCTCTACGCCCTCGGCTTCTACTTCATCCGCCGCTTCGCCAAAATCGACGTCTAGGAACGGCCGTCGGGAACCGTCGGCCGTCAGGAAAAGGCAGGTACAGGAACAGGTATGGGAATGGGAATAGGAATCCTCCTGGCCCTCGCCTTCGCCCTCTCGGTCGTCGGCATCTGCTGCGGCATCGCGCTCTACCGCCGCGAGGCCAGACTCCCGCCCGACCTCGCGCTGTCCCTGGAGGTCGGCTCGACGCGTACGACGGTCGTCGGCTCGGCCGTGGACCGTATGGGCATGCGCTACGCGCCGCTCGTGCTGCGCCTGATGGGCCCCAAGCGCGTCGCAGGCGTCCGCCGCCGTATCGACCGGGCCGGCAACCCCGGCGGCCTCACCGTCGACCGGTACGCCGCCCGCCGCGCCTTCTACGGGGCCCTCGGCCTCTTCGCCGCCCTGGTGATGTTCCTCCGCGATCAGCCCCTCCTCGGCGTCCTCATGCTCCTCTTCGCCCTCTTCTGGACCGAGGTCGGCATCTGGGCCGCCATCCGCCAGCGCAAGGACACCATCGAACGCACCCTCCCCGACTTCCTGGACGTCCTCGCCGTCGTCGTCAGCGCGGGGCTCGGATTCCGCCAGGCTCTGGACCGGGTCGCCGAGAAGTACGAGGGCCCCTGGGCCGATGAACTCCGCATCACCCTGCGCCAGATGGACATGGGCGTCAGCCGCCGCCAGGCCTTCGCGGAACTGCGCAAACGCAACGACTCCGAACAGGTCGCCCAGTTCGTGACGGCTCTCCAGCAGGGTGAGGAGCTGGGTTCACCCATCGTCGAGACCCTCATCCAGATCGCCAACGACATGCGCCGCACCGACGCCCAGAACGCCCGCCGCCGCGCCACCCGCGCGGTCCCCAAGGCCACCATGGTGATCACCACCTTCATGGTCCCGGCCACGATGATCCTGCTGGTCGCCGGCTTCTTCCTGGGCTCCGGCACCAACTTCGGTTCCCTGATGGGCAAATGAGAGATGCAGCAGACCGATCCCGGCCGGCGGACCGCACCCGTGGACCCCACCGCACCCTCCCTCACCTGGCGCCGCTGCACCGCCCTCGGCGTCCCCGCCCTCGTCCTCCTCGGCGCCGGCTTCTTCACCCTCTTCGCCACCGCCTTCGCCCACGACACCTTCCACGACTGCCACTATTTCGGCCCATCCTTGCGGATGCACATCGCCGCTTGGGCCGGTCTCGCCTGCGGTCTCGCGGCCCCCGCGCTGTACGTCGCACTGCTCGTGCGGGCGGCCCGCCGGGGGTGGCGCACGGGCTCGTCGACGGCCTCCGCCGTCGCCCTTGCGCTCCTGCTCCTGGGCTTGCTGCCACTGCTCTTCGAGGCGGTCTCGGTGTGGTCGCTGTACGCCCCCGACCCCTCCGGCGGCAACGACTGCTCGGGCCTGTCCCACCCCCTCGCCGACGCGGCACGGTACGCGGCCGGATGAGGACGCTACGGACCCCGCTTCTCGCCAACGACTTCGCAGGAGCAACGAGTTGTGCCACAGTGGACGTCCTGGCGGCCCCCCTCGCACCCCGGTACGAGTGGGCCGGCCGGTTCCAGTGGTGTCGAAGTGCCGGATGATCCCGGAGGGGGAGCGGGGGTGGTCGAGGTGCGACTGAGTGGCCAGAATGTGCCGTTGCGCCGCCCGTTCCTCTTCCTCACGGAGGAAGGGGTTCGGAATCCCTGTTCCGGGAACGCTCATCCGGCGTACTTTTCAAGTGTCACGCGCGCGGACAACCGCGCCGACACCACGGGGGCAGACCAGCCGGACCAGAGCGGGCCGGCCGCCCATGGAGGGGAAGACGATGGCGAAGCGGTTTTTGGGGAACGACCGGGGACAGACCTCGATCGAGTACCTGGGCATCATCGCGGTGGTCGTGGCGATCGTCATCGCGATTGCCGGTACGGACATCGGCCAGTCCATCTACGACGCCATCACCGCGAAGATTTCTCAGCTCACCGGCTGATTGACCCCGTGCGGCGCGGCGTACGGCGAGACGCAGGGCAGGCCTTCCCCCTCTATATCGTGGCCGTGGCGGGCCTGCTCTTCCTTGCCTTCGCCTTCTTCGCCGTAGGCCAGGCGGCCGCCACCCGCAACGGCGCACAGACCGCCGCCGACGCCGCGGCCCTGGGCGCAGCCCAGAGCTACCGCGACGACGTCTACCGCGCGCTGCGCAAGGCGCTCGACGGCGACGACGACGCCTGGAAGGACCTGCTGAAGGCTATGGGTGCCCCCACCGGCACCGCCTGCGACAGCGCCGGGTGGTTCGCCGGGAAGAACGACGCCGATGTCACCGGCTGCACCCCCGACTCCTGGCCGACATCCTTCGCCGTGGAGGTCACCACCCGTGGCACGGTGGGCGATTCGATCGTCCCCGGTACGGAACGGACCCATGCGTCGGCCCGCGCCAAGGCGGTCGTCGTCCCGCGCTGCACCGTACTGCCCGCGAAGGCGGGGCAGCCCGGAGACGGTGGCGGCGACGGCGGCAAGGCCGGTAAGAAAGGGGAGGAGAAGAAGCGGGCCGGCACGGGGAAGATCGAGCTGACCTGCGACGGAAAGCACTGGACCCTCGACCCGAAGCACCTCGACCCCTTCCCCGAGCCCGCCGACTTCTTCGCCGTCCGACTCGCCCGATGACCCTCCGCCGCCCGTCCCTCGCTGAATTACCCCTCGCTGAATGAGCACCGATGACCAGCAAAGGAATCTCGCCCATGAGCATGCGACGCACCGCGAAGCGCCGTAAGGCGGCGGCCGCGATCGTGATTGCCGCCGGCTTGGCCTTCGGCGCGGTCGGCTGCGGCAGCGACAGCCCAGCGACGGACGTTGCGAAGAAGCCCAAGTCGCGGACCGGCTCGCACAGTTCCCCGGCGAGCGCGCCCGCCGCGGACTCCACCAAGGTCATCGCGGTGCTCAAGGGCAAGAAGGGCATGGTTCTCACCCTCAACTCCGCGGTGCGGGACGCCGGTGGCTTCGTCACGGTGCAGGGCGTCCTGAAGAACACCAGCGCCGAGCCGTTCAGCGAATCGTCCGCCTGGCGGGGCGACGAGACGGAGATGCAGCAGCACGGAAACCACCTGGGCGGGGCGACGCTGATCGACGCCAAGGAGCGCAAGCGCTACTACGTCCTGCGGGACACCGAGGGGCGCCCGTTGGCGACGACCGGCATCCGGATCATCAAGGCCGGAGAGACCCTGCCGGTCTTCATGCAGTTCCCGTCGCCGCCGGCCAGCACGACCGATGTGGAATTCCAGCTGCCGACCTTCCCCTCCGCCGACATCGAGATCACCGGGTGAGTGCCCCCATGTCCACAGGCCGCACGCTCCCCAGGGCCCTGACGGCAGCCGTCACCGCCATACTTGTCGCCGGGCTGCTGACACCGACGGCCAAGGCGGACGACCCGCCCGGAACCCACGAGGACTCCGCCCCACCGGTCCGCATCGACCCCAACGACCCCGACCTCCGCATGGTCCAGGGTGCCAGGCTCGCCCCCTCCAAGGTCCTCAACATCAAGTCCATCGTCGAGAGCGACGACGGCTCCGAGCGCCGCCAGGACACCAACGACAATGTGACCTTCTCGCTCCAGGCCGAGGTTCTCTTCGGCAAGGACAGTGCCAAGCTCTCGCCGGACGCGCTGTCGCGTATCGACACCATCGCCTCCGAGGTCAAGCGGCAGAGCGCCACCAGCCTGCGGGTGTTCGGGTTCACCGACAATCTCGGCTCGGCCGCGCACGGTCTGACGCTGTCCAAGCAGCGCGCCAACGCCGTGCAGCGGGAACTGGCCAACGACCTCGGCTCTTCGGTGTCGTTCGATATCCGCGGCTACGGCGAGCAGTACCCGATCGCCGACAACGCCACCGAAGCCGGCCGCAAGAAGAACCGCCGGGTCGAGGTCAGCTTCCCGCGTACGGGGTGAGGGGCGGCCGCGTGACGCTCAGGCGGCAGCCGGGGCGCAGGCCCCAGCGGGCCATCGCGCCGGCCTCCGCCTCCAGGACGTGCCGGGCGCGCAGCCGGGGTCGGCCCAGCCGGCCGGGGCGCATGGTGCGTACGGCCAGCACGGTCAAGTCCCGGCTCAGATAGGCGACATCGATCGCGAACCGCATCCGGAAGGTGTGCACCCCGCTCGCCGGGGTCAGCAGCAGCGCCCCCTCGATACCGTCGCGGCCCAACAGGCCACGGGTGCGGGCCCGGTAGGACGCCGCGATCTCCACCGGGATGCCGCTGCCCGCGCCGGTGTCCGCGCCCGCGCCGGTGTCCGTGCCGTGCAGGATCCCCGGGCCGTTCTTCCAGCGCGCCATGCCCGTCGTTCTATCAGCTGCCGCGTGGGACGGGTAAGTCCACAGCCCTCCGCAGCCCCCGGCGGCCCCGTCTAGGGTCGGGGCATGTCGGTGATGCTGATGGTTCTCGCCGCCGCCTACGGGGCCGCGGCCGGGCTGCTCATACCTCGGCCCGTCCACCGGATGGCCGTCGAGCCGGAGGAGACATGGCGGGCGGCTTGCCCCGGCGGGCATGCGATCGGCGGGGCGGCACGGGGCTGGCTGGGACGGGGACGCTGCCCGGAGGCGGGGTGCGGGGCGTACGGGCCGGGGGCGCTGCCGACGGCGGCCGTTACCGCGCTGTCCTGTGCGGGGCTCGCGGCGGCCACCGGGGGGCGGCCCGAGCTCGCCGTCTGGCTGGCGATGGCGCCGGTCGCCGTCCTGCTGGCCGCGGTCGACCTGCGGGTGCACCGCCTCCCGGACGAGCTGACGCTGCCGCTGGCGGCCGTGGCGGCCGCGGCGCTGGGACTCGTCGGCCGGCTGACGGGGGAGTCCGGGGCATGGGAGCGGGCGCTGCTGGGCGGACTGGCGCTGGGTGTGTTCTATCTCCTGCTGTTCGTCGTCAACCCGGCGGGCCTCGGCCTGGGTGACGTCAAGCTGGCGATCGGGCTGGGCATCGCCCTTGGGTGGTACGGATGGCGCACCGTCGTCACCGGGGGCGCGGCGGGGGTGCTGATCGGTGCCCTGTACGGAGCGGGGCTGATGCTGGCCCGGCGCGGCGGGCCGAAGGCCATGCCACTCGGGCCATTCATGATCATTGGAGCGTTCGGCGGGCTGCTCCTGGGGGCCGCCGCGACGGCCTGAGGGCGCCCGCCCCTGCCGCCCGCCGCCGCGCCGAGCCACGCCGCAATCGTGGCGGTGCACGCACCACCCCTCCGTCGGGGTTATGGTGGAAACCCCCCCTCGGGCCGGTCCGTAACCCCCCCCCACGGACCGGCCCGTTTTTTTGTGCCGCCCGGCAGGAGCCGCAGCGGGCACCCCGGCTTCCCGGCCCACCACCGACCGCAACCCACAACGGCTCCTGCCCCGGTCCGCCGGTCGTACGGGGCTAGCCCCGCTTGGCCCAGATGTTCACGCCCTCCGTCGACGTCGCGAACTCGTCGATCTCGGCCAGCTCCGCATCCGTGACCTCGGGCCCCTCCAGGGCCGCGACATTGGCCTCCAGCTGCGCCACGCTGCTGGCGCCGATCAGCGCGGAGGTCATCCGCTCGTCGCGCAGCACCCAGCACAGGGCCAGCTGCGCCAGCGACTGGCCGCGGCGGGTGGCGATGTCGTTGAGGCCGCGCAGACGCCGTACGACGTCCCCGGACAGCAGATTCGGGTCCAGGGACTTGCCCTGGGAGGCCCGCGACCCCTCGGGGATGCCGTGCAGGTACTTGTCGGTGAGCATGCCCTGCGCCAGCGGCGCGAAGGAGATGCAGCCCATGCCCTCGGCCTCGAGGGTGTCGAGCAGGCCGTCGTCCTCGGTCCAGCGGTTGATCATCGAGTACGAGGGCTGGTGGATCAGCGCCGGAACACCCATTTGGCGCAGAATGCCGGCCGCCTCGCGGGTCTGCTCGGCGTTGTAGGACGACACACCGGCGTAGAGCGCCTTGCCCTGGTGGACCGCGGACGCCAGCGCGCCCATCGTCTCTTCGAGCGGGGTGTGCGGGTCGAAGCGGTGCGAGTAGAAGATATCGACGTAATCGACACCCATCCGCTTCAGTGAGGCATCCAACGACGAGAGGAGATATTTCCGCGATCCCCATTCACCGTAGGGACCGGGGTGCATCAGATATCCGGCCTTCGTCGAGAGAATGATCTCGTCGCGGTAGGGCCGGAAGTCCTGTGCGAAGATCTTGCCGAAGTTCAGCTCGGCGGACCCAGGCGGCGGGCCGTAGTTGTTGGCCAGGTCGAAGTGGGTGATGCCCAGGTCGAAGGCCCGGCGCAGGATCGCCCGCTGGGAGGTCAGGGTGCGGTCGTCCCCGAAGTTGTGCCACAGTCCGAGAGAGATAGCGGGGAGTTTCAGGCCACTGCGGCCGGTACGCCGGTAGTCCATGGAGTCGTAGCGCGAATCCACGGCGCGGTAGTCAGATGTGCCAGTCATGCTCATCTCCCTATCACGTACCTGTGACACACCTGATTGGGCCGTCGACACACCCGAGACGTAAAGTTGCCCACTTGAGGCGACGGGGCGATGGCCATTTCGGCACGGAGGGGCTGGACCACATATGACGCGATCTTCCGGGGTGCGCATCCCTTATCCGCCCGCACTGCGCAATCTGGTCTACCGGCTGTACGCGCGCCGGGTGGAGGGCCGCCTGGACCACACCCAGGTGCCCAAGCACATCGGCGTCATCCTGGACGGCAACCGCCGCTGGGCGCGGGCCGACGGGCGGACCCCCGAGCAGGGCCATCAGGCGGGCGCGGTCAAGATCGGCGAGCTGCTGGGGTGGTGCGCGGAGACCGATGTCGAGGTCGTCACGCTCTGGCTGCTGTCGACGGACAACCTCGACCGGCCCGAGGGCGAGCTGAAGCCGCTGCTGGGCATCATCGAGAACACCGTGCGCGACCTGGCCGCCGACGGCCGCTGGCGGGTGCACCACGTCGGCAACCGCGATCTGCTGCCGGAAGCCACCCAGCGGGTGCTCAAGGAGTCCGAGCAGGCCACGCTCGAGAACAAGGGCATTCTGGTGAACGTCGCGATCGGCTACGGCGGCCGCCAGGAGATCGCCGACGCGGTGCGTTCGCTGCTGCTGGACCACGCCGAGCGCGGCTCCACCTTCGAGCAGCTCGCCGAGATCGTCGACATCGATCTGATTTCCGAACACCTCTACACCCGCGGCCAGCCCGACCCGGACCTGGTGATCCGTACCAGCGGCGAACAGCGGCTGTCGGGCTTCATGCTCTGGCAGAGCGCCCACTCGGAGTACTACTTCTGCGAGGTCTTCTGGCCGGCGTTCCGGAAGGTCGACTTCCTGCGCGCACTGCGCGACTACGCCGCCCGCCACCGCCGTTACGGCTTCTAGGGGGTGTCGTCGAATTCCCGCCTGGCGCGCGGCGTCTGCCACGGCACCTCGCGGCGTTGTCGGCACACCCGCATAGAACCACTATGCGGGCGCACCTCCGCCTTGCGATGCACCGCACCAGACGCCGCGCGCCCCGCCCTACGGGCGAACGACGGGAATTCGACGACACCCCCTAGTACGCCCGCCCCGAACGGCCTGCCCCACCGGCGTCTTCGCCGCTCAGCCGCCACCCGTGATCGACGGCCGTAACCAAAGGTTCATCGACCGTGTGTCATATGCCGTGGCATGGGGGCGGGTCATCGAGGGCATATCCCTTGCAGGTCGGCGTCCGGAACAAGACATCGGGTGCCGTATCTCAGCGGACGGCATGGGGCCGTCCGCCCGGGAGGCCCTTTGCACATCACGGACGATCGTGCGCAGTGCACGGACGACGCGGAGGGCCGGTGTTCGGCCCGCGCATCGTGGCCTGAACCCGGTCCTGTCCCCCGCGACGCCGTCGCACCCCAACCTCATCCGAGGGGGTTCGTCCACCCGTGGTGAACAGCAACAAGCGCCGTGAGAACGGCCGGCGCACTTACGTCCTCGACACCAGCGTCCTGCTTGCGGATCCAGGCGCCATGGCCCGCTTCGACGAACACGAAGTCGTCCTGCCGGTCGTCGTGGTCACGGAGTTGGAGGCCAAGAGGCACCATCCCGAACTCGGCTACTTCGCACGGCAGGCGCTCCGGCTGCTGGACGAATACCGGGTCCAGTACGGGAGGCTGGATGCCCCCATCCCCATCGGCGAGCTCGGCGGCACGCTCCGGGTCGAGCTGAACCACTCCGACCCGGGCATCCTGCCCGCCGGCTTCCGCCTCGGCGACAACGACTCCCGGATCCTCGCGGTGGCGCGCAATCTGCAGGCCGAGGGGTACGACGTCACCGTCGTCTCCAAGGATCTGCCGCTGCGCATCAAGGCGTCCTCGGTCGGTCTGCTGGCCGAGGAGTACCGCGCCGAGCTGGCGATCACCGACTCCGGCTGGACGGGCATGGCTGAACTGGCCATCTCCGCGGAGCAGGTGGACGATCTGTTCGCCGCCGAGACCGCGGACGTTCCGGGCGCCGAGGACCTCCCGGTACATACGGGACTGGTGCTGCAGTCCGAGCGCGGGAAGGCGCTCGGCCGGGTCACCGCGGACGGCGGGGTCCGGCTGGTGCGGGGCGACCGGGAGGCGTTCGGGATCCACGGCCGCAGTGCCGAGCAGCGGATCGCACTGGATCTGCTGCTGGACCCGGAGGTCGGGATCGTCTCGATGGGCGGCCGGGCCGGTACGGGCAAGTCGGCGCTGGCGCTGTGCGCGGGGCTGGAGGCCGTACTGGAGCGCCAGCAGCACCACAAGGTGATGGTCTTCAGGCCGCTGTACGCCGTCGGCGGGCAGGAGCTGGGCTATCTGCCGGGCAGCGAGGCCGAGAAGATGAGCCCCTGGGCGCAGGCGGTCTTCGACACGCTCTCCGCGGTGACCACCAAGGACGTCATCGAAGAGGTCGTGGGGCGCGGCATGTTGGAGGTGCTGCCGCTCACACACATCCGCGGGCGGTCGCTGCACGATGCGTTCGTCATCGTGGACGAGGCCCAGTCCCTGGAGCGGAACGTCCTTTTGACGGTTCTGTCCCGTATCGGGGCCAACTCCCGGGTCGTACTGACACATGACGTCGCACAGCGGGACAATCTGCGGGTCGGGCGGTACGACGGCGTGGTCGCGGTCGTCGAGAAGCTGAAGGGCCATCCGCTCTTCGCTCACGTCACCCTCAACCGCTCCGAGCGATCCCCGATCGCCGCACTGGTGACCGAAATGCTGGAGGACGGCAGGATCTGACCCGTTGTGAACCACCGCGCCGCCCGGAGAAGCGAAGGAGCTTAGCCGGGCGGCGCGCGTATGCGCGGGGATATCCGAAAATACTGGTGCGTAAACGAGGTGTGAGCTTTCACACCCGGCCGGGAATTGATTCACGGCGTGCCGTTCGGGCAGAGTCTGGGTCCTGTCAGGCCCCGCATACGGCACCACCAGCATCCCCAGAGGTGCGGAACAACCGAACTTCATAGCGAGTCGCCGTATGCCGCCCGAGCACCACGCGGACCCCCGAGGGGGACGTACCGGGCCAGTGCCTCCCGTGACCAGCCGGTCCCGCCCGTTCAACTGGGTCCGGAACAAGGGGAGACCAGCGCCAGGGGCACGATTGCGTCCGCGAGGTCACCTATGCGGGCGATGCTGGAAGGAAATCGTGTGAGCCGGATCTCGGTCCGGGGATTCGCCGTGGCCTCCGCCACCGCGGTCACCACCGTCGGCGCCGTTGTCGGCGTCGCTGCAGGCAACGAGCCCGCCTCGATGGGCAACACCGAGGCTGCCGCTGCCGACGCGACGATCGCCGACATTCCCGCGGGCGCACAGGCCCAGGTGCAGACGGCTTCCCTGACGCAGCAGGCGGACGACCAGTCCAGCCAGGCGGACGCGGCGGCCCTCAAGTCCGCGCAGGAAGCCGCCCGTAAGGCAGCCGCGGACACCGCGCAGTCCAAGAAGGACGCCGCGGACGAGGCCAAGGCGAAGAAGGACGCCGACGCACGCAAGAAGAAGGAGCTGGCCGCGTCCCGCTCCGCTTCGCGCGACGTGAGCGACCTCCTCGGCAAGAGCTCATACACCGTCGCCGAGACGCAGGGCATCGCCCGGCAGATGATGGCGAGCGACCAGTTCCAGTGCTTCAGCAACATCGTGGACCATGAGTCCGGCTGGAACTACCACGCCACCAACGCCTCCTCGGGCGCCTACGGACTCGTCCAGGCCCTGCCGGGCTCGAAGATGTCCTCGGCGGGTTCCGACTGGCAGACAAACCCGGCAACCCAGATCAAGTGGGGCCTGAACTACATGAACGACCGCTACGGCAGCCCCTGCGGCGCCTGGTCGTTCTGGCAGGCCAACAGCTGGTACTAGGCCGTACCAGGGCCGTATCGCCGGCAGCACGGCACTTCCGAAACCCCCGACCGCGTCAGCGTCGGGGGTTTCGCGTATCCGGCACAGGTAACGTCGTGCCGTCAGGTGTGGCGTAGGGGAGGGGAAGAGGAAGCGACATGTCCAGATTGCCTCAGTGGGTCGGTGGCCTCGGCGCCGGTCTGACGCGGCTCTCGCAGCGGCTGGAGGACCAGCGCCGCCGGGCGGAGGCCGGCGACCCGGACGAGCTGAGGCGCGGCACGTACCCGCCCGAAGGCGTTCCCGCGCGGCCGTCCTACGCGCCGGCCGCCGACGGCCCGGCCGCAGTGCTCACCGCCACCCGCACGGCCGTACCGGACGTCGTGGACGGCGTGCCGCGGGCCGCCATCCAGGACGCACCGCCGGCCGCCCCGCCCCTCCCGCCCGACTCCGTCCCCGCCCCGCCCTCCTACGCACCGGCCGTCGCGGCCCGCCCGGACCCCGTCGCGGCGGTGCCGTGGGGCGTACGGGTCGCCGCCGAGGTCGGCTGGCGGCTGCTGGTACTGGCCGGGACGCTCTGGGTGCTGGCGAAGGTCATCACCACCATCCAACTGGTCGTGCTCTCCTTCATTGCGGCGCTGCTGATCACCGCGCTGCTCCAGCCCACCGTGGCGTGGCTGCGCCACCGCGGGCTGGCGCGGGGCCTGGCCACCGCGCTGACCTTCATCGGCGGGTTCGTTGTCATGGGCCTGGTCGGCTGGTTCGTGGTGTGGCAGGTCCAGGACAACATCGACTCGGTGTCCAGCCGCATCCAGGAGGGCATCACCGAGCTCAAGGGCTGGCTGCTGAAGAGCCCGTTCCATGTGACCGAGGGTCAGATCAACCAGATCGCCAAGAATCTGCAGGAAGCGGTCGGCCACAACACCGAGGCGATCACCTCGGCCGGGCTGGAGGGCGTCACCGTCGTCATCGAGGTGCTCACCGGCATCCTGCTGGCGATGTTCACCACGCTCTTCCTGCTCTACGACGGCCGCCGCATCTGGACCTGGCTCCTCAAAATCTTCCCCGGCGCGGCCCGCGAGGGCGTGGCGGGCGCCGGACCGCGGGCCTGGCGCACGCTGACCGCCTACGTCCGCGGCACGGTGATAGTCGCCCTCATCGACGCGATATTCATCGGCATCGGCCTGTGGGTCCTCGACGTCCCGCTGGCCGTCCCGCTCGCCGTCTTCATCTTCCTGTTCGCCTTCATCCCGCTGGTGGGCGCGGTGGTCTCCGGCGCGCTGGCCTGCGTCGTCGCGCTCGTCACCCAGGGCGTCTTCGCGGCCCTGATGGTGCTGGCGATCGTCCTGGCCGTCAATCAGATCGAGGGCCATGTCCTGCAGCCGTTCATTCTGGGCCGCGCGGTACGGGTCCACCCCCTCGCGGTGATCCTCTCGGTCGCCTCCGGCAGCCTGATCGCGGGCGTCGGCGGCGCGGTTGTCGCCGTCCCCCTGGTGGCCGTCACCAACACCGTCGTCGGCTACCTCCGCTCGTACTCCAAGGAGCAGGCGCTGCGGATGATGCCGGCGCCGCACCACGGGGCCACGGCGCTCGGGCCGACGCCCACGGAGGCCCGTACGGGCGCGGGGGAGGCCGGCGAGTAGCGGCCCTCCGGCACCGCACGCACGGCGCTACACGCACGGCCCCACACATACGGCCCCACACATACGGCCCCACACATACGGCCCCACACATACGGCCCCACACATACGGAAACCCCGCAGAAGAATCTGCGGGGTTTCCGTATGTGGTGAAAGGTGGCGCCGGGGATTACTCCGCCAGCGTCTCCTCGGCGTCCAGCGTGGCGCCCACGGCCTGCAGGACCGAGGCGATCTTGATGGCCTCGAGGATCGTCTCGCGGTCCACGCCCGCCTTGCGGAGCACCTGCTCGTGCGAGTCCAGGCACAGACCGCAGCCGTTGATGGCCGAGACGGCCAGCGACCACAGCTCGAAGTCGACCTTCTCCACGCCCGGGTTGCCGATGACGTTCATCCGCAGACCGGCACGGAGGTTGCCGTACTCGGGGTCCGACAGCAGGTGCCGGGTGCGGTAGAAGACGTTGTTCATCGCCATGATGGCGGCGGCCGACTTGGCGGCCTTGTACGCCTCGGCGGAGAGGTTGGCCTTGGCCTCCGGCTCCAGCTCGCGCAGCACCTTCGGCGAGCGCGAGGCGATCGCGCAGGCCAGGACGGTGCCCCACAGCTGCTGCTGGGGCAGGTCGCTGTTGCCGATGACCGAGCCGAGGTTCAGCTTCAGGTCCTTGGCGTAGTCCGGTACGGCGGACTTCAGTTCGTCGAGAGCCATGTCAGATCGGCCTTCCGTTCCGTGGTCAGTTCACTCGCCGGAGAGGAGCGCAACCGGGTCGAGGGTGTCCTCACCCTTGGACCAGTTGCAGGGGCACAGCTCGTCGGTCTGCAGGGCGTCCAGGACCCGCAGGACCTCCTTGGGGTTACGGCCCACGGAACCGGCGGTCACCATCGTGAACTGGATCTCGTTGTTCTGGTCGACGATGAAGACGGCACGCTGCGCGAAGCCGTCCTCGCCCTCGATGCCCAGGTCACGCATGAGCTCGTGCTTGGAGTCGGCGAGCATCGGGAAGGGCAGGTCGGTCAGGTCCGGGTGGTCCTTGCGCCAGGCGTGGTGCACGAACTCGGAGTCACCGGAGAAGCCGAGTACCTGCGCGTCACGGTCGGCGAACTCCTCGTTCAGCTTGCCGAAGGCGGCGATTTCGGTCGGGCACACGAAGGTGAAGTCCTTGGGCCACGCGAAGACGACCTTCCACTTGCCCTCGTAGGTCTTGTGGTTGATCTGCTCGAATTCGTTGCCGGACTCGAGCGAGACGCAGGCGGTCAGGTCGAACTCGGGGAACTTGTCACCGACAGTGAGCACGCGCTCTCCTTGCAGCGGGGGGAAAAGCCGGCACGACGTTCCTTTTAAGGCCCTTTTTGGGGGATCGGCGGCTTTCCTTGGGGCTTGGACGATTCACACAGTGCCACAGCAGCCATTGATCAGGGAAATAGCTAGACTGGTTGATGTTGATCGGAGGTGGTTATCAGTGGTGTCCCCGGTGAGCCCCGGAGGCCGGCCCCGCCAGCCCAGCCTGGCCCAGCTGCGGGCCTTCGCGGCCGTGGCCGAGCATCTGCATTTCCGCGAGGCGGCCGCCGAGATCGGCATGAGCCAGCCCGCGCTGTCCGGCGCGGTCTCCGCACTGGAGGAGGCACTCGGCGTACAGCTTCTGGAGCGTACGACGCGCAAGGTGCTGCTCTCGCCCGCGGGGGAGCGGGTGGCGGCGCGCGCCCGTGCGGTCCTGGAGGCGGTCGGTGACCTGATGGAGGAGGCGGAGGCGGCTCGCGCCCCGTTCACCGGCGTCCTGCGCCTCGGCGTCATCCCCACCGTCGCGCCCTACCTCCTGCCGACGGTCCTCAGACTCACCCACGGCTCCTACCCGGACCTCGACCTCCAGGTCCACGAGGAGCAGACCGCCTCGCTGCTCGACGGCCTGACCCAGGGTCGCCTCGATCTCCTCCTCCTCGCCGTCCCCCTCGGCGTCCCCCAGATCGCCGAACTCCCGCTGTTCGACGAGGACTTCGTCCTGGTCGCCCCCAAGGAGCACTGGCTGGGCGGCCGCGCCGACATCCCCCGGCAGGCGCTCAAGGAGCTCGATCTGCTGCTGCTGGACGAGGGCCACTGCCTGCGCGACCAGGCCCTGGACATCTGCCGCGAGGCGGGCCGGGAGGAAGGCGCCCCGGTGACGACGAGCGCGGCCGGGCTGTCGACGCTGGTCCAGCTGGTGGCCGGCGGACTCGGGGTGACGCTGCTGCCGCGTACGGCGCTACGGGTGGAAACGGCCCGCAATGACCTGCTGACGACCGGCTATTTCGCGGACCCGCAGCCGTCGCGGAGAATCGCCCTCGCCATGCGGACGGGCACCGCGCGCCAGGCGGAATTCGAGGAGTTCGCGGGGGCGCTGCGGGAGGCGATGCGGTTGTTGCCGGTGCGGGTGGTGGAGGGGTGAGCCGTCAGTTTCCTTTCCGCCCATACTTGAGCATCGCCTCTACGTCGAGCTTGACCTCGGCGCCGAGAGAGGCGGGAAGGATGGCCTGCTCTCCAGGGGCGTGGACACGGTGGCTGTCGTACCCATTCTCGTTGGGGTCGGTGAGGACGTGGACGCGATTGTGCTTGCGATCGATGATCACGTAGATGGGAATCTTGGCGTTCGCGTAGGCGATGACCTTTGACTTGAGGTCATTGTTGTAGTTGCTCGACGTCACTTCGAGGACGAGGCGGAAGACCACGGGGTCGTAATTGGTCTCTTCGATGAGGTGCTCGTCGAAATCGGCGTCGACGACCGAGAGGTCAGGGATGGCATAGTCCTCGGGACCGTCCGGGAGCCAGAGGCCGAGGTTCTGAAGCACCGCCGTCTCGCCGTCGTCCAATCCGGCCGCGATAAAGGGTCGCATGAGCTTCGTCAGGGCCCGTGCGTGAGGGCCGTCCGGCGCTGGGGTCACTGTAAGGGTGCCTCCGATGATCTCGGCTCGGTAGCCGGGGAGGCGCTCCATGATCTCGTTGGCCGCTTCGAGCAGCGTCATTGGCCTGGCCCTGTAAGAGGGCTGGGGGTACTCGACAGGTGCTGCGGACATCAGGTGCCTCCTGAGGGCGGGTGCCGAGACCATCATCGTAGGCAGAGGCACCTCCATACGTCTCGTACGACCACGTTCACCCGTTCGAGGAGTCAGCGACGGGCGACTTCGAGGAGTGCCGTCACATCGAACTCGACCTCCGCGCCGATGGAGGCGGGGAGCGTGACGCGCTCGCCCGGAGCGTGTACCCGGTGTTCGCGGTATTCGCCGTCGGAGGGACTGGTGAGGACGTGGATGCGCTCGTCCCGCCGGTTGATGATCACGTATACGGGGATCCGGGCATCGGCGTACGCGGCGACCTTCGACCGCAGCTCATTGCCGTAGTTGTTCGAGGTCACTTCCAGGACCAGGCGGAAGATCACCGGGTCGCAGCAGTTGTACTCGACCTCGTGGCCCTCGAAGTCGTCGACGACGGAGAGATCGGGGATGGCGAAGTCGTACGGGCCGCCCGGAAGCCAGACGCCGACTCGCTGGAGGGCTTCCGTGGCTTTGTCATCCAGCCCCGCGCGGACGAACAGGTCCTGGAGGCGGGACAGCACGCGGGCATGCGCCACATCCGCCAACGGCGTCACACAGATCTCACCCCCGATCACCTCGAACCGGGCGCCCGGCACCCGCTCCATCAGCCAGTCGACTTCGTCCAGCAGGGTCGGGGTGCGCGGGCGCATACGGGTCCTGTTCGTTACGGGGCGGCCGGGCGGTCGTACGTCAGGAACGCCGCGCCGCTCTTGAGGACACTGTGGGCGGTCAGTTCCCAGGTGCGGGGGTCGAAGGCGGTGGTGGGGGAGAAGAGAGGGATGCCGGAGCCGATGGTCAACGGGCCCACCTTGAGGAGGAGTTGGTCGATCTCCGGGTAGAGGGCGCCGGCCAGCTCGCTGCCGCCGAGCAGCCAGATGTCCTTGCCGGGCTGCTGCTTCAGCTCCCGTACCTTCTCGGCCGGGTCGGTGGCGACCAGTTCCACGGCCGGGTCCGGGCTCTCGGTCAGGGTGCGGGAGAAGACCAGGTGGCGCAGGTGGGGGTAGCAGTCGGTGAAGCCCGCCTTGAGACCTATCCCGTAGGTTTTGCGGCCTTCGAGGACGGTGTCGAAACGGGTGCCTTCGGCGGTGATGCCGAGGGCCGAGCGGGCCTGGACGGGGAGGATTTCGGGGAGTTCGGTGGTGAGGTGTTCGAGGTAGTCGCCGGGGATCGGCCAGAAGCCGTCGGGGCCGGTGGGGTCCGCGCCGTCCGGGCCGGCGATGAAGCCGTCGAGGGTGGTGGCGATGCAGTAGACGAGTTTGCGCATGGAGGGTCCCCCTGATGGTGCGTGACATGGCGCCAACACCATCGCGGACGACGAGGGTTGGCGAGGTGATCTTAAGGGGGCTCACTCCGTACGGAGGCCCTCCGGCCGCATCAGGCGCCAAAGGAGCGGCAGGGAAAGGGCCGTGACGCCCAGGATGACGGTGGCGGCCGTGCCGGTGAGGGTGAGGATGGCCGGCCAGTCCGGTTTCAGGGGGCGGCTGACCATGTGGAGGAGGAGGGAGCCGAGGGAGAGGCCGCAGGTGACGGCGAGGGTGAGGCCCAGAGCGACGGGGAGGGCGGTCTGCCACAGGACCGAGCGGCCCAGGACGGCGCGGGGGGTGCCCAGGGCGTCGAGGGCGGACAACAGGCGGGCGCGGTCGTGGAGTTGTTCCAGGGTGGTGAGGAGGAGGCCGCAGCCGATCAGGAGGAGGACGGCGATCGCGCCTGCGGTCAGGCCGCGGCGGGTGAGGCTCAGGGCGTCGTCGGTGTCGCTGTCGGGGGCGTAGGGGTCGGGGGTCGGGGAGAAAACGGCGACACGGGGGTCGATGTGGGCGGCGGCGTTGCGGAGGTGTTCGAGGGCGTCGGGGCGGTCCGGATCGAGGCGGAGCAGCGCCGTGACGGTGTGATGGCGCAGGAGGCCGGCGTCCAGGGCCTGGGGGGTGATGAGGACGCGAGGGGTGGCGAACCAGGGCGGGAGGGTGCCGTGGGTGACGGCGTGGCGGACCGTGGCCGGGACCGTCCAGGTGGCGGGGCGGCGGTGGTCGGTGCGGGCGGCGGACGGTTCGAGGGCCAGGCGCTGGCCGGGGCGCGGGGGCGGGCCGGCGCTGCCGGGGGCGTCGGTGACGAAGACGTCGCCGTCGGCGCAGGCGCCGATGCGGGCCAGCAGGCGGAGGGCGGGGCAGTCGGCGAGGACCAGGGGGTAGGGCTCGGGGTCGTCGTACTCCTGGGCGGGGCCGCGCCCGGTGTCGCGCGGGGGCGTGGCGGGGCCCGCGTACGCGGTGATCAGGCCGTGGCTGGTGCGGACGCCGTCGGCGGCGGCCAGCCGAGCGTACATCTCGGGGGCGTGGGCGGCGGGCAGCGTGCCGTCCCGGGCCTCGGCCGCCGTCCACCGGGTGGCGGGCGCGGCCTCCGACGGGAATGCGCCCCCGGTGCCGGTCAGCAGCAGCTGTACGGCGATGGCGCCGGCCACCGCCACGGTGATCCCGCTGACCGAGCGGACGGCCGTGGCGCCGGTCAACTGGAACCTCCGTACGGCCAGTTGCCAGGACGGGCCGCCGCGCCCGGAGCGGCCCAGCCGGGCCACCGCGGCGTCCAGCAGCCAGGGCAGCAACACCGCGACGCCCAGGAGGAGGAGCGAGGTCCCCAGGATCAGCTGGGTGGTGGCCGCGTCCCCGGAGCGGAATCCGCCGATGGCCTGGGGCAGCAGCAGCGCCACCCCGGCGGCGGGCAGCAGCAGCCGCCACCACAGCCTGCGGCGCAGCGGCGGCACCGTACGGGTCACCCCCAGCGGTTCGACGGTGACCCGCCGCATGGTGAACAGCGTGACGCCCACCGCGCAGCCGGGGACGGCCAGGGCGATGAAGGCGGTGAGGACCGCGTCCGGGACGACGTCGGAAGGGAAGACGCCGAAGCCGGCGACGGTGAGGAAGGAGAGCGGGACACGGGTGGCGAGGAAGAGCACGGTGCCGGTGAGCAGGCCCAGCAGGGCGCCGACGAGCGCCTCGCCCGCGGCGATCCGGCGGGTGGTGGCCCGGTCGGCGCCGACCAGCCGGAGCGCGGCGAGCCGCCGGTCGCGGCGCTCCCCGCCGACGCGTACGGCGGTCGCGAGGAAGACGGCGATGGGCGCGAGGAGCGCGACGCAGCCGACCGAGATGCCCACGACGACCAGCGGGCTCGACTCGAACCGCGCGGCGGGTGCCCCGAAGCCGGCGATCCGCTCGACGGTGTCGCCGGGGCCGCGCAGCGCGTCGGTGCCTTCGTAGAAGCGGAGTTCGCCGGGGTGGGTCAGGCCCGCGTCGCCGATGCGGGCGGTGATCCGCAGATGCGGGAAGCGGTCCTTGAGCAGCGCGCCGTCGGGGGAGGCCAGGAGGTCGGCGAGGGCGGGGGAGACGGCCAGCTCACCGGGGCCGGGGAGCCGGGACAGGCCGGGCGGGACGGGGGCGTGCGGCCCCTCCGCCTGTACGGCCAGGCCGTGGACCGCCGCGCCGCGGTACGTGGTACTCGCCGACGTGGTCAGGAGGGTGCGGTCCGTGGGGCCGGATCCTTGTGCGGCGGGCGCCACGGTGCGGGACCGGTCGCGTGCCAGGGCGGCGTTGAAGGCGTTCGGGATGGCGGCGGCGAGCAGCAGTACGGCCACGCCCAACCCGACGCCGAGCGCCGTCAGGGCCGTACGGATCCAGCCCTTGCGGCCGCCGGTGACGGCGAACCGGGCGCCCATGGCCAGATCACGGCACCAGCGGACGGCCTCCGGCCCCCGGGGGCCGGACCGCATCCGGTCGTGCGGGTCGTACGGCATCGGCACGTCACTCCGTCCGCAGCCCGTCCGGCCGCATCATCCGCCACAGCGGCGGCAGGCTGAGCGCCGTGACGAACAGGATCACCCCGGCGCCGATAGCGGCCATCCCGGCCACCACCGGCCAGTCCACGACCACCGCGCTGCCGATCATGGTAAGCAGCAGCGTCCCCAGCGCGAGCCCGCAGCCGAGCGCGAGGCCGAGCCCGAGGACGACCGGGAGGGCGGTCTGCCACAGGATCGACCAGCCCAGGGTGGTGCGGCGGGTGCCGTGGGCGTCGAGGGCGGACAGCAGCCGGCGGCGCTCGTAGAGCTGCTCGACGGTGGAGATGATCAGGCCCGAGCCGATCAGCAGCAGCGTGAGGACGGAGCCGATGAAGACGCCGGCGCGGACACTGGAGAGCTGCCGGTCATGGGGGTTGTCGAGGTTGGAGTACTCGCGCAGGGTCGGGTCGATGCCCGCCGCGGCGGTGCGGATGCGCTCGAGGGCGTCCGGGGTGCCGCGGTCGAAGTCGACCTTGAGCTCCATGGTGGGGTACTCGAGCCGGGTGGTGTCGATCGCGCCGGGCGTGGCCAGCAGGTCGTACGAGTAGGCGTCCGGGCCGATTCCGGGTGCGCGGAGCTGGGCGGGGCGGGCGGTGCGGGGGATCTGCCAGGGGCGGGGGGCCTGCCGGGTGTCGTCGTCACCGAACCTCGGGTTGAGGTCGAGGGTCGCCCCGGGGGCCACGACCGGCCCGGGGACGGTGGCGGAGCCCCGGTCCCGGGCGCCGGTGAGGAAGACATCGCCGTCCCGGCAGGAGGGCAGCCGGGCCAGCCGCCGCAGTTCGCCGCAGCTGCCGACGCCGAGGGACGCGGTCTGCCTGCCGGACGCGTCGCCCCCGGGGCCCGGCATCCGGCCCACGGATGCGTCGATGGCGCCGCGCGCCGCGGTCACCCCGGGTGTGGCCCGCAGCGCGGTGAGCGCCCGCTGGGTGTGCGGCCAGTCGTCCGCCTCGACCCAGTAGCCGACCCGCGGCAGCTTGCCGGACATCGCGTACGCCTGGGCGTAACCGGCCTGCATCCCGGTCATGAGCATATGGACCGCGATGGCACCGGCCACCGCGACGGTGATGCCGCCGACCGCGCGGGTGGCCGAGCCGCTGCTCAACTGGAGGCGGCGGACGGCGAGCTGCCAGGGGACCGGGCCGCCGCGCAGCCGCCCGACGGCCGCGTCGACCAGCCAGGGCAGCAGCGCGGTGACCCCGAACAGCAGCAGGATCGAACCGGCCGTCAGACGGACGGTGTTGAGCCCGGTCTCGGTCCATGGCACCCCGGCCGGGAACAGCAGCAGGGCGCCCAGGGCGGGCAGCGCCAGCCGCCACGGCAGCCGGCGGCGCAGCGGCGGGCGGTTGCGGACGATGCCGAGCGGATCGACGGTGATGCCGCGCTGCGCGATCAGCGTCACCAGGACCGCGGCCGTCGGGACGAGGACGGCGATCGCCGCGGCGGCGAGCGGGCCGGGCGTCACGTCCGAGGGGAAGACGTTGACGTCCCACAGGGTGATCGGCGACGCGAACTGCCGGCCGCCCAGAAACAGTACGGCGCCCCCGGCCAGCCCCAGCAGCGCGCCGAACAGGGCCTCGCCGGAGGCGATCCGGCGGGTGGTGCGGACATCGGCGCCGACCAGGCGGAGCGCGGCCAGCCGCCGCTCGCGGCGCTCGTTGCCGAACCGTACGGAGGTGCCGATGAAGACCATGACCGGCATCATCAGCGCCACACACGTCATGATCACGAGCAGTACGACGGGCCCCCGCATCGGCGGCGATTCCCAGTCCTTGCCGAAGTGGTCGATGCGGTAGCCGGCGGCCTCGCGGAGGGCGGTGGGCCGGGCGACATAGGTGAGCTCCTGCGGGCCGAGCAGGCCCGCGTCCCCGATGACCCCGGCCACGCGGTAGTGCAGCCGCTCGCGCAGCAGGGCGCCGCCGGGGGAGTCCAGCAGCTCCTTGAGGGCGGGCGAGACCAGCATCCGTCCGGGCCCGGGGAGGCGGCGGATGCCGGGCGGCACGGGCGGATGCGAGCCGTCGGGCCGTACCAGGCGCCCGCGGATCCGGGTGCCGTGGAAGGTGGTGTCCGCCGACGCGTAGAGCACGGTGTTGTCGGCGGCCTTCGGCTCGTGCTTCTGGCCGAGGTTCTCGCGTGCCTTCTCCCGGCCGTGCCAGGCGCTGGTCAGGGACGGTACGGACGCCCCGAGCAGCAGGACGGCCACACCCAGGGCGACGCCGAGCGCCGTCAGGGCCGTACGGATCCAGCCCTCGCGCCCGCCGCCGGCCGCGAAGCGCATCCCCATCGCCAGGTCCCGGGCCCAGGTGCCGATGGCCGGGCCCCGACCCCGGACCGCGGGGCCGGAGCGGGTCCTGCTCATCCGCACGGACAGCCCACGTACGGACAACCCACGTACGGACAGCCCACGTACGGACAGCCCACGTACGAACAATCCACGTACGGACGGCTCATACCAGGCCCGCCAGCATGTCCTTCACCTTGCCGTCGCGGACGACGATCTCGCGGTCGGAGTAGGCGGCGACCCGGGATTCGTGGGTGACCAGCACGACCGCGGCGTTGGTGTCGCGGGCGGCATCGGTCAGCAGGGCCATCACCCGCTCGCCGTTGAGGGAGTCCAGGGCGCCGGTCGGCTCATCGGCGAAGATCACCCGCGGGCGGGTGGCGAGCGCGCGGGCGACCGCGATCCGCTGGCCCTGCCCGCCGGAGATCTCACCGGGCCGCTGACCGCGTACGGCCTCGACCTCCAGCCGCTCCAGCCACCCCTGCGCCTGCCGCTCGGCCTCCTTGCGCTTGGTGCCGTTCAGCCGCAGCGGCAGCGCGACATTCTCCAGCGCCGTCAACTCCGGTACCAGCTGACCGAATTGGAAGACAAAGCCGAAGTCGGAGCGGCGCAGGGCGCTGCGCCGGGCGTCGCCGAGGCGGGTCAGGTCGTGCGGGCCGTAGCGCACCGTGCCGGAGTCCGGGGTGATGATCCCGGCGAGGCAGTGCAGCAGCGTCGATTTTCCGGAGCCGGAGGGGCCCATGACGGCGACCACCTCGCCCGGGTGGATGGAGAACTCCGCGCCGTCCAGTGCGGGGGTCGCGCCGTACGCCTTGTGCAGTGCCTCGGCACTGAGCAGGGATCCCTCCGGCGTCATGCCCGGACCGTCTCTGCCAGTCGGTCCAGCCGGGCGGCGGTCAGCTCCAGCCAGCGCAGATCGGCCTCCAGATGGAACAGCGCATGGTCACAGATCAGCTGGTCGGCGAGGTCGCCGCCGCGCTTGCGCTCGGTCAGTCCGCGCATCAGCCGCAGATGCTCGGTGCGCTGGGTGTCCAGCAGCTCGGCGGCGTTGCGGTCGGTCAGCAGCGCCAGGACGACCTTGGTGTAGAGCGTGGACTGCAGGTAGGGCTCGGGCTTCTCGGGGCGCGACAGCCACTGGGCGACGTCCGTGACGCCGGCGTCCGTGATGGCGTACCGCTTGCGCTCCGGGCCCGCGCCCGCCTCCACGGCGTCCACCTCGACCAGGCCGTTCTTCAGCAGCCGGGACATCGTGGAGTAGACCTGGCCGTAGTGCAGCGGCCGGTCCTGCCCGAAGTGTTCGTCGAAGGCTCGCTTGAGGTCGTAGCCGTGGCGGGGGCCGGACTCCAGCAGGCCCAGCAGCGTATGACCGATTGACATGCCGACCACCTTACGTTGCGGGTGTATCCGTCGTGTATACGCGGGAGGTATAGCGGGAAAGCGGCCCCGGGGACCGGCGGTGGCCGGGCCCCGGGGCCGCCGTCGCTCACTCCGTCCGCAGCCCGTCCGGCCGCATCATCCGCCACAGCGGCGGCAGGCTCAGGAGGGTGACCAGAGCCACGAGCGCGGCCCCGGTCGCGGCCGGCGGCCAGACCGCCGACCATGCGATATCGCTCTTGCCCGCCATCCGCAGCAGCACGAGACCCAGCCCGACACCGCCCGCGACGGACAGGGCGAGCCCCAGCGCCACCGGGACGGCCGTCTGCCACAGCACCGACCAGCCGAGCGTGCCGCGCCGGGCGCCGAACGCCACCAGGACCGAGAGCAGCCGCCGCCGCTCGCGCAGCTGCTCCAGCATGGAGACCAGCATGCCGGCGGCGATCAGCGCCAGGGTCGCGGTGGAGGCGACCAGCAGGCCGGTGCGCACGCTCGCGAACTGTTTGTCGCGGGTGAGGTTCTGCAGGGTGCGGACGTCCGTCACCGGATCGATGCGGGCCGCGGTGTTACGGGCGTACTCCTCGGCGTCGGGGACGCGCGGGTCGACCTGGACCATGGCGCGGGCCCTGGGGGCGGCCAGGGCGGCGGTGTCCAGGGCGCCGGGGGTGGCGAAGATGCCGAAGTTCAGCCGGCCCATCGGGTCCTTGCGGGAGTAGACCACGCGGGCCGACTCCGGGATGGTCCACAGCCGCGGCCTGCCGGCCGGCTTGTCGGTCATCAGGTCGCGGTTGAGGAGCACCGTGGCGCCGGGCCGCGCGGTCCGGGCGAGGTACGTGTCGTCCACCACGCCGCTGCCGTCCTTGACCACGAAGACATCGCCGTCCTTGCAGGCGCCGGTGCGGGCCAGCTCCCGCAGGGTGGTGCAGTCACCGACGGTGACCTCGGTGCTCGGGATGAAATCCTCGCCCTTGCGCTGCGGTCCCGGCCGGGAGGCCGAGCTGTGAATGGATGCGATCACGCCGCGGACGCCCTTGGTCGCCCGGAACTCCGCGATCATCTTCCGGGTCGTGGCGATGTCCCGGGCGGGCAGCCCGATGTCCAGCTGCGCCCGGCCGGAGTCCTGCCCCGTCACCTTCATGAAGTCGCCCTGGACGGCGGCGAAGAACAGCTGGAGGGCGATGGCCCCGGTGACCGCGACGGTGATGCCGCTGACCGCGCGGGCGGCCGCGCCGCTGCTCAACTGGAGGCGCCGGGCGGCCAGTTGCCACGGCACCGGACCACCCCGAAAGCGCGCCACGACCGCCTCGACCAGCCACGGCAGCAGCACGCTGATCCCGACGAGGAACAGCACCGCGCCGCCCGCGATCCCGTTCGCACGGACCACCCCGCCGTCGGCCCGAGGCCGTCCGCTGACCAGCATCAGGGCCGCCCCCGCGACCGGCAGCGGCAGCCGCCACCACAGCCGGCGCCGCCGCCCCAAGGAATTCCGTACGACGCCCAGCGGCTCGATGGCGACCCCGCGCAGCGCGAACAGCGTGACCGCCACCGACAGCAGCGGTACGGCCGGCAGCACCAGCGCCGCCAGTGCGGGGACGGGGGCCACATCGGCCGGAAAGGTATTGACGTCCCAGATGGTGACCGAGCTGATCAGCTGCCGCGCGCCCAGGAACAGCGCACCGCCCAGCAGCAGCCCGCACAGCGCGCCGAACAGGGCCTCCCCGGCGGCCATCCGGCGGGTCATCCCGATATCGGCGCCGACCAGGCGCAGCGCGGCCAGCCGCCGGTCGCGCCGCTCGCCGCCGAACCGCACGGCGGTGGCGATGAAGAGGGCCACCGGCGTCAGCAGCACCACACACGCCACGATGATCAGCAGGGTGAGCGTCGGGGGCATGGCCACGTCCTCGGTCTTCCGGCCGAAGGCGGTGATGCGGAAGGCGTCGTCGCCGACGGTGAGGGAGGCACGTCCCGCGTAGTACGTCAGGTCACCGGGCCCGACCAGACCGGGGTCGCCGATGGTGCCGGCGATCCGCAGCGGCAGCCGCTCCCGCAGCAGCTTCCCGTCCGCCGAGGCCAGCAGCTCCTTCAGTGCCGGGGAGATGACCATCTCGCCCGGCCGCGGCAGCGCCGTGACGCCGGGCGGCCGGGGTGCGGCGGGGCCGTCGGGACGCAGCAGCATGCCCGTGATGCGGTCCCCGCGGAACGTGGTCTCGGTGTGGGTGACGACCAGGGTCCGGGCGGACGGCTCGGCCGGTGTCTCCGGGCGCGTCGGGATACGGGCGTCCCCGCGCTGCTGCCGGTGCTCGAGGATGTGCGGGACGGACGCGGCGCCGAGCAGCAGCACCACACCCAGCCCGACGCCGACGGCCGTCAGGGCCGTACGGATCCAGCCCTCGCGCCCGCCGCCGGCCGCGAACCGCATCCCCATCGCCAGGTCCCGGGCCCAGGCGCCGCGGCGCTCCTTCTTGTCCGCGCTCATGCCGCGGCCGCCACGTCCCGTGCCACGCCGTCCCGCACGACGACCTCGCGGTCGGAGTACGCGGCGACCCGGGTCTCGTGCGTGACCAGCACGACGGCGGCGTTGGTGTCCCGCGCCGCATCCGTCAGCAGCGCCATCACCCGCTCCCCGTTGAGGGAGTCCAGGGCGCCGGTCGGCTCATCGGCGAAGACCACCTGCGGCCGGGACGCCGGCGCGCGGGCCACCGCGACCCTCCCCCGGCTATCGCTGGGAGGTGCCCCCAGCCCCTGCCCGCCGGAGACCTCACCGGGAAAGACGAAGCCGAAGTCGGAGCGGCGCGGGGCGCTGCGCCGCGTAAAGCTCATGGCGGTGAGATCGCGGCCGCCGTGGCGGACGGTCTTGGAGTCCGGGCCGATGACGCCGGCGAGGCAGTGCGGCAGCGTCGACTTGCCGGAGCCGGAGGGGCCCATGACGGCGACCACCTCGCCCGGGTGGACGGAGAACTCGGCGCCGTCGAGCGCGGGCGTGGACCCGTACGCCGTGCGCAGCGCGGTCGCCTCGAGCAGGGCACCGGCCGGGGTCATGCGCGGGCCTCCGGGCGTGCGGGCAGGGGGTGTCCGATGGGCATGCCGCGCACTCTACACGAGGTGTATACCTACGATGTATAGATCGGAGTCCTGGCCGGCCGCCGGCCACTTTGCCGCCCTCCGCTCAGTTGCCGCCCGGCCGGTGGTCACCCTCCGAGGCCTCCGGAGCATCCGGAGCCTCCGCCGCCCCTTTGGGCGGCCGCCCCCGCCGGGGAATCGCACCCGCCCCCCGGGGCAGCCGTCCCGTGTCCGCCAGTGCCTTGCGCAGCAGGAACTCGATCTGTGCGTTGGCGCTGCGCAGCTCGTCGCCCGCCCAGCGGGCGAGGGCGTCATGGATCAACGGGTCGAGCCGCAGCAGTACCTGCTTGCGCTGCTGCGGCCGCCGCGCGGGGGTCCGACCGCCTTCGGCGCCGGACCCCTCGGTGTCGGCGCTCACTGGTAGAGCGAGCCCGTGTTCAGGACGGGCTGGGCGGCCCGGTCGCCGCACAGCACCACCATCAGATTGCTCACCATCGCCGCCTTGCGCTCGTCGTCCAGCTCGACGATGCCCTGTTCGCTGATCCGCTCCAACGCCGACTCGACCATGCCCACCGCACCCTCGACGATCTGCTGGCGGGCCGCGACGACCGCGCCGGCCTGCTGGCGCTGGAGCATCGCGGAGGCGATCTCGGGGGCGTAGGCGAGGTGGCTGAAGCGGGTCTCGATGATCTGCACGCCGGCCGCCTGCACCCGGGCGGTCAGTTCCAGGGCGAGCTTCTCGGTGATCTCCTCGGCGTTGCCGCGCAGCGACAGGCCGCCCTCGTCGTGCGCGTCGTAGGGGTACTCGATCGCGATGTGCCGGACGGCCGCCTCGGCCTGGGTGCCGACGAACTCCAGGAAGTCATCGACCTCGAAGAGCGCACGGGCGGTGTCCTCCACCCTCCATACGGCGATGGCGGCGAGCTCGATCGGGTTGCCGTAGGCGTCGTTGACCTTCAGTACGGCGGTCTCGTGGTTGCGCACCCGGGTGGACATCTTCCGGGCGGAGGTCAGCGGGTTGACCCAGCGCAGGCCGTCGGTGCGGATGGTGCCCACGTACCGGCCGAAGAGCTGGATGACCCGGGCCTCACCGGGCGCGACCATCTTCACGCCGGTCATGCAGAAGAAGGAGCCGATCACCAGCAGCGCGCCGACGATCGCGAACGGTGCGGTCAGCGACCGGTTGTCGCCGGAGCTGAGGACGCCGCCGACGCTGATCGCGGCGATGCCGAGGGCGACCCCCAGCACGGTCAGCAGCAGGGCGAGGCCGCCCGGGATGCTGTGCGCCGTGGTCTCGCGAACCTGTGGCTCGGGCAGCTGTGGGACGTCTATGACCGGGTCGGCGGCCATCTGGTCGGTCCGGGCGGGCTGAGCGGGCTGAGCCGTCATAGGAGTTTCCCCGTGTCTGGGGCGCGGCGCGTGATGTCCGCCGCACCAGGTGATTTCGCTGGTCTAGCAAAGTGATAGCACTTTAGCGCTCTGGCCTGCCAGGATCCAACGGGATGACCGAAACCCCCCTATCGGTTCCCGCGCTCCCCGTGCTCTTTGTCACGCCAGGAAAAGCCGTGATCGATGAGTATCTGTTGACAGATGCGGTGTTAGCTTCAACAGCTGAATGACCTGGGGGCGGAACGACTGGAGTTGCGGGAGCGATGGGCCGAGCTGACGAGCGGCGGGCGCGGCAGGGGAACGCCCGCCGGGCCAAGCCGAAACAGAGAAAGCCGAAGCAGCAGAAGAGCCTCATACGCCGGATCTTCGGCTGGAAGAAGATCCTCGGAGCCTTCCTCGGAATGATCCTCCTGGGCATGCTCGCCTTCATCGGCCTGTACCTGTACGTGGACGTCCCCACGGATGGCAACAAGGACGCCAAGCTGCAGAGCAATGTCTTCAAGTACGCCGACGGGAACGTGCTGGCGCGGGACGGCAAGGTCAACCGCGAGACCGTCCCGCTCAGCAGGATCCCCAGGCAAGTCCAGCAGACCTTCGTCGCCGCCGAGAACAAGAACTTCGAGCACGACTCCGGCGTCGACCTGGTGGGCACCTTCCGCGGCATCCTCAACACCCTGATGGGCCACGGCAAGCAGGGCGGCTCGACGATCACCCAGCAGTACGTCAAGAACTACTACCTGAGCCAGGAGCAGACGGTCAGCCGTAAGCTCCAGGAGATCGTGATCTCGCTGAAGGTGGACAACAAGTTCACCAAGGACGAGATCCTCGCCGGCTACATCAACACCAGCTACTACGGCCGCGGCGCCTACGGCATCCAGGCCGCCGCCCAGGCCTACTACAACGTGGACGTCGACAAGCTGAACGTCTCGCAGGGCGCCTATCTCGCCTCGCTGCTGCAGGCACCGAGCCAGTACGACTTGTCGAGTGCGACCGAAACCGGCAAGAAGCTCGTCACGCGCCGCTGGGCCTACACGCTCAACAACATGGTCGAGATGGGCAAGCTCAGCCGGGCGGAACGCGCCAAGCAGAAGCTCCAGAAGCCACAGGACCCCAAGCCGCTGCCCGGCGTGACCGGCCAGAAGAGCTACATCATCGAAGAGGCCAAGCAGGAGCTCTTCGCCCAGGGCGTCGACGAGAAGAAGTTCGCGCTCGGCGGCTGGACCGTCACCATCGGCATCGACCGCAACAAGCAAAAGGCGCTGGAGAAGTCCGTCAAGCGCAAGCTCACCGACCATCTCAAGCCCGACAAGCGCAAGGTCGACGCGGACGCCCAGCTCGGCGCCGCCTCCGTGGACCCCAGGACGGGCCATATCGTCGCCATGTACGGCGGCGCGGGCTACCCCAAGCACTACCGCAACAACGCCACGCGCTCCGACTACCAGCCGGCCTCCACCTTCAAGCCGCTGATCCTGGCCTCCGCGATGGAGAACCACAAGACCACCCAGGACGGCGTGCCGATCAACCCGAACACGATCTACGACGGCCACAACCGCCGTCCGGTCGTCGGCGGCGGCACCCCCTTCGCGCCGCCCAACGAGGACGAGCACGACTACGGGAAGATCACCGTCCAGACGGCGACCAACAACTCCGTCAACGCGGTCTTCGCGCAGATGGGCGCGGACGTCCGCCTGGAGCAGGTCAAGCAGACCGCGGTCAGCCTGGGCATGGACGGCAAGAAGATGGACGTCCAGCCCGCCATGACCCTGGGCACCATGGGCGCCAGCCCGCTCCAGATGGCCGGCGTGTACGCCACCCTCGACAACCACGGCAAGAAGGTCACCCCGACCCTGGTCACCAAAGCGGTGCACGGCGAGCAGAAGCTCAAGCTGCCCGACCCGATCGGCGCCCCGGTCCTCAGCCGGCAGACGGCCGACACCATCACCTCCGTCCTGACGGGTGTGGTCAACGACGGCACCGCCACCCAGGCCGTGAAGAACACCGCCTACCAGGCGGCCGGCAAGACCGGCACCTCCGACGACAACAAGTCGGCCTGGTTCGTGGGCTACACGCCCAAGCTGGTCACCGCGGTCGGCATGTTCGGAGAGTCCCCCAACGGCGGCGCCCAGGTCAGCCTCAAGGGCACCGGCGGCGGCGGCCGGGTCAACGGCGGTGGCTATCCGGCGCAGGTGTGGGCGGACTACACCCAGGCCGCGATGGGCGGTAACACCGGCGCCCAGTTCGAGCTGGAAACCGATCTCGGCGCCGGGGTGGCCCCGACCCCCACCCCCACGCCGAGCAACACCCCCTCGTCGAGTCCCTCGTCGAGCCCCTCGCCGAGCGAGACCCCCTCGCACACCCCGACGCCGTCCGGCACCCCGTCGGACTCCGGCACCGGCCGCCCGACGGGACGTCCCACCGACCCGACACCGAGCGGCTCCGGCTTCCCGGACGGCGGCACCACCGACGGCCCCGGCGGCGGCACCGGCGGCAACGGGAACGGCGGCAACGGACCGGGCGGCACCACCACGAACGACAGCAACAGCCTGCCCGGCTTCGACTGACCCGCAGGACACACGCACGCAGCACACACGGCACCGCGGCCCCCGCCTCAAGGCAGGGGCCGCGGTGCCGTATGCGGTACTCGGGCCTGAGGTGCTCAGCCTCCGTTGACGTTCTTGGCGATCCGGTCGCCCACGTTCTTGTCGATGTTGCGCCAGTACTGCAGCGCCCGGTCCAGCACCGGCCGGCTGACGCCGTTCAGCAGATGGCCGGAGACATTGCCGACCAGCCGGTCGCGGGCCGCGTCGTCGAGGACCTGGCGGACCATCGTGCCCGGCTGGCCCCAGTCATCGTCGTCGCTGCGCAGCGTGTAGGCCGTACGCACCATCTCGCCGCTGGTCTCCCAGCCCGCCGGCTCACCGTAGGTCGCGGTGTCGGCCGCCGGGCCCCCGTACGAGTTCGGGGCATACGGCCTGGCCACCCGGGCCGGCTCGTAGCGCATCGGACCGTCCTTCGCGTACGAGTGGACGGGGACGTGCGGCCGGTTGGGCGGCAGCTGCAGGTAGTTCGGGCCGATGCGGTAGCGGTGGGTGTCCGGGTAGGAGAACAGCCGGCCCAGCAGCATCTTGTCCGGCGACGGGCCGATGCCCGGCACCATATTGGACGGCTCGAACGCCGCCTGCTCGATGTGGATGAAGTAATCTTCCGGATTCTTGTTGAGCGTCATCCGCCCGACCTCGATCAGCGGGTAGTCGCCGTGCGGCCACACCTTGGTCAGGTCGAACGGGTTGAAGCGGTAGTCCGGGGCGTCCGCGAACGGCATGACCTGGACATACAGCGTCCACGAGGGCGCATTGCCGGACTCGATGGCCTGGTACAGATCACGGCGGTGCAGATCCGCGTCCTCACCGGCGATGCGGTCCGCGTCCTCCTGGGTGAGGAAGTCGATGCCCTGGTCCGTCTTGAAGTGGTACTTGATCCAGAACTTCTCGCCGCCGGCGTTGATCCACATGTACGTGTGCGAGCCGTAGCCGTTCATGTGGCGGTAGCTCTTGGGGATGCCGCGGTCGCCCATCAGCCAGGTGACCTGGTGGGCCGACTCCGGAGACAGCGTCCAGAAGTCCCACTGCATGTCGTTGTCACGCAGCCCGCTCTCCGGGCGGCGCTTCTGCGAGCGGATGAAGTCCTGGAACTTGATCGTGTCACGGACGAAGAAGACCGGGGTGTTGTTGCCCACCAGGTCGTAGTTGCCGTGCTCGGTATAGAACTTGAGAGCGAAGCCACGCGGGTCGCGCCAGGTGTCGGGGGAGCCCTGCTCGCCCGCGACGGTCGAGAAGCGGGCCAGCATCTCGGTCGTCTTGCCGGGCTGGAAGAGGTCCGCCTTGGTGAACTGGCTGACGTCGTTGGTGACCTCGAAGATTCCGTATGCGCCGCTGCCCTTGGCGTGCACCACCCGCTCGGGGACCCGTTCGCGGTTGAACTGGGCCATCTTCTCGATGAGGTAGTGATCCTGGAGCAGGATCGGACCGTCCGGACTCACGGTCAGCGAGTGCTCGTCGCTCTCGACCGGAATACCGGCGTTATTCGTGGTGCGCGGGACATTCTGCGCGGGGCTGGTCATGGAGGAATGCCTCCCGTTCGATGACTGGGGCGGGGGGTGGTGGGGGTCAGTCAGTCCCTATTTGTCCACCCCAGCAGTCAACGCCCACCGACGGCCTGTCGGCAAGAGTTGGACCCCGTCCGGTCTCAGACGGGGTCCAATATGTGGGACAAATGGCCGTACCGGCCCCGGGCGCTCAGCCGCGCTGCGCCCCCGACGGCATCGACAGCTCGAACCACACCACCTTGCCCATACTCAGCCGCGTCGCACCCCACCGGCGCGCCATCCGGTTGACCAGATACAGCCCCCGCCCGCCCTCATCCGACGGCCGGGCCTGCCGCAGCCGCGGCAGCTGCGGCACATCGTCGCCCACCTCACAGCGCAGCACATCGGTCCGCAGCAGCCGCAGCGTGATCGGCCGCTCCGCATACCGCACCGCATTCGTGACCACCTCGCTGACCAGCAGCTCCACCTGGTCGGTCAGCTCATCCAGCCCCCAGCGCGCCAGCGCCCGCCGCGCCAGTCGGCGCGCCTGCCCCGCCGTCTGCGCCTTCGGGTCCAGATACCAGTACGCGACATCGCTCGGCGCTATGCCGTCGAACCGGGCAGCCAGCAGCGCGATGTCGTCATCGCGGTCGCCGGGCCCCAGCATGTCCAGCACCTCGTCGCACAACGGCTCCAACGGCGGCGGATTGGGCCCCGTCAGCCGCGCCGTCTCGGTCAGCCGCTCCCGCAGCTGCTCGATACCGGTCCACACATCCCGGATCCGCGACTCGACCAGACCATCGGTGTACAGCACGAGCGTGGCACCCGCCGGGGCATCCAGCTCCACCGCCTCGAAGTCCACCCCGCCGACGCCGATCGGCGCGCCCGGCGGCACCCGCAGCACCTCCGCGCGCCCGCCGCGGTGCAGCATCACCGGCGGCGGATGCCCCGCGTTCGCGATGATGATCCGGTGCGCGACCGGGTCGTACACCGCGTACAGACAGGTCGCCATGCGGTCCGAGCCCAGCCGCTGCGCCTGCTCGTCGAGATGGTGCAGCACCTCCTGCGGCGGCAGATCCAGCCCGGCGAGCGTCTGCGCCGTCGTCCGCAGCTGCCCCATGATCGCGGCCGACGTCATCGAATGCCCCATGACATCACCGACCACCAGCGCCACCCGGCTGCCCGGCAGCGGAATCGCGTCGTACCAGTCACCGCCCACCCGGGCCGTCTCGGCCGCCGGCAGATAGCGGCTGGCCAGCCGTACACCCGTCGGCTGCGGCAGCGAGTCCGGCAGCATCGTGCGCTGCAGCGCGTCGGCGATATACGCCTCGCGCCCGTACAGCACCGCCTTGTCCACACCCAGCGCGGTGTGCGTCGCCAGCTGCGCCGCCACCAGCAGATCGTCCGGCTCGAACGCCGGCCGGTCCGGACGCCGCAGGAACACCGCCGCACCGATCACCCGCCGGCGCCCCCGCAGCGGCGCCAGCACCACCCGGTGGCCACCGGGCAGCAGGGTGTCCGGCCCCAGCAGCTCGGGCAGCGCCGTACGCGCCGCCTGCGCCTCACCGAACAACGGCCGCACACCCCGCAGCACCTCCGCCAGCGGACCGCCCGGCCGCACCTCGGCCAGCTCCGCCGCGCTGCCGCCCATCGCGGGCCCCAGATCGGGCTGCGCGGGCAGCACCGGCAGCCGGTGGCCGTTGGTGTCCGGCTCCTCCGGGATCCGGTCCGTACGCCGCAGCCGCAGCACCACCGGCCCGGTCGGCCGCTCATCACCCACCGGCAGCGGATCGCGCAGATAGACGAGGATGGCGTCGGCGAAGGTCGGCACCGTCGCCCGGCACAGACCGAGCACGATCTCGTCCAGGTCTATGCCGCGCGCGATCCGCCGCGTCGCCGCACCGATGAACCGCAGCCGGTCACCGCCCGCCTGCCGGGCCGCCACCACGTCGCTGCTCTCGCCCGGGTGCGCCGAACGGGCCGGGGGAGCGGGCGGCGGGCCCGCCGGCGGCGGCACCTGCACCCCGGCGGCCTCCCCGGCCACCGGGCGCGCCGCCTCACCGGACAGCCCGGCCTCACGCTGCCGGCCGATGCCCTCACCGGGCCGCTGCTCCTGGCCCGTGCGCGGCTCCTCACCCGGCTCGGGCACCTCGGCACGGCCCACCGCACCCTGTCCCGCCGCCTGCACGGCACGGACCGCGGTTCGTTCCTCCGGCACGCCGGCCGGCCGCCCGGCCACGGGCATCGCCACCTCCCTGTACGAGTCCGGGTACGCGTCGCCGTACGAGTCCTCGTACGAGCCGGTCGCGCCCCGCGCCGCGGCGCGAGAGGCCGCATGGTCACTCACATGATGACGCGTCACCCGCCCCGCCGTGTGCTCCGCGGCATCGCGCTCCGCCTCCCCCGCCGCATCCCGCTCCGCCGCACCGTGATCCGCGACCGGCTCGTCCTCGGCGCCTCCGCGCATGCCACCACCGCCCATGCCGGCCTCCAGGCCGGCGCCCATACCGATGTTCATGCCGATGTCATCACCGCCGCGCACCGCGAAGCCGGTACCGGGAACGGGCACGAACCCGGTCGCGGTGGCCTGCGGCAAGGCGCTGCGCGGATCGGGAACCGCGCCGAGCGGCGCCGTCCCGCCCGCCCCCCGAAAAGGGGACGCCGAGGGCGCGGCGGTCGAGGCCGACCGCCGCGATTCGTGGGAGGTGGGGTGCTCCGTCACGCGTGGGATTCCATCCGTCCGGGCCTGCATACCTGATACCTGACACGCCGTCTGTCGGGCGCGTCAGGCGCGTCGCAGGTGCAGAAAGAGCTGGATCTCGGGTGGTACGTCCGTACTCGCCGGGGCATACGCATACGCATCCTCCCCGATGACCTCGAAACCCGCGTCGCGCACGACCCGGCGCAGGTCATCCCGCAGGTATCCCGATACCCGGACCGAGGTGCCCAGGAACGGAATCGTGAAGTCGTCCACATCCGCTTCGACCATCGACAGGGCCAACACCCCGTCAGGTCGTAGGAGATCATGCAGCAGGCCCAGCGCGTAAGGGATTTCCGCACGCGGCAGCATCAGAAGCGAGAAAAAGGCGGCAATTCCGTCGAAGGAACCGGGACCGCCGAGCCGGCCGCCACGCAGATCGGCGATGTCCAGCCGGTGGAATTCCGAGGCCGGGGCGTTGTCCCGGGCCAGTTTGATCATCGAGGGCGAGAGGTCCACCCCCACCACACGGTGTCCCGCATCCGCCAACTGACGGGCGGTCGGCAGACCCGTACCGCACCCGACATCCAGGATGCGCGAACCGGCCGGCAGTGCGTCGGCCAGCCAGGCACCCGACGCGAGCTGGCCTTCCTTGTGCGGGAAGGCATCGTTGTACCGGTCGCCGATCGCGTCGAACGCCTCGGCCTGGCCGGCCCGGTCAAGTGCTAACCGGTTCAGGCCCTCATATTCGTCGTAGCTTCTCGCGCTCACGACCTCGCCCCTCCTGCGACCGCGGTCAAGTTCGTTTTCCCGTTCTGGAGTTGCGCCTGTGCAGTCTTGCGGAGGACGATCCTACGGTTGCCGACCCCCGGCACAGCAAGGGGGCTCGGTCCCCCTTCTTGCCACACAAGAAAAGGCAGTGCCCATAGGCGCGTCTTTCCCGGTTCGCCCGGTTCACTCGCCCCACTTCCCTTTACGCACTCACGACCGCAAACGATCCGGTGCACGGTCCCACTTCTCCGGAAGCCGGGGAACCTCCCAGCCGGGATCGGGCCGCCAATTCTCCCAGCCGTCGGCGAACGGCCTGCCCCACGCCCCGATCTGTGCAACTGCGGCCCGCCCGGCAGACCTGACCTCGGCCGCCTGAGCGGACGTCATCAGCCCATCCCGCCGCGCCTGCGCGAACTCGTCCTCGTCCCGCCACTCCCAGTGCCGGTCCGGGTAGACACAGATGTCAAGAAAATGGTCCTGCGAGTCAATGCCGCCCACCCAACGGCGGCGCGGCTCCTCCAAATTGACGTACCAGTTCTTGAACTGCCAGTCCTGCTCCCAGAACAGCCACACCGACCAGGGATCCCCCGGCCGCGCCAGCTTCAGCACCCCCGTCCCGAACCACGGGCCGAACGCGGTACGGCGCGCCCTGGTGTAACGGGTGGCCAGCGGCTCGCGGTGCACCGGCGTCCCGTCCGCGAGCACCGGCCTGACACAGCGCGTACCGGGCGCCAGCCACACCGCGAGCAGCTCCTCGGTGTCCTGGACAACGGTCACCGGACGGGCGATATGGATCCGACGGGAGTCGGCATTATCCCGATAACGCCACAGGATCTGCTCCCCCCGCACCCACCGAGCCTCCCGCGCCCGCCCCACCGTACGGGCCCGCTCGGGGGCACGGGCCGTTCCGCCTTCCGTCGTCCCCACCATGTCCGCTGTCATGACCAGAGCTTAGGACCAAGGCGTTACGCGCGCCGTGACCTGAGCCGCACCGCACGTTAAGGGCGGGTGAGGACACCCGTAGGGCCTGTCCGGTGGATCAGGGCCGGAAAGGCCCTGACGCGCACGACGTCACGGACGGGTCATCCGCAGCACATCCAACGCCGCATCCAGCTGCTCCTCGCTCAGCAGCCCCCGCTCGACATAACCCCCCTCAACGACCACCTGACGAATCGTCTTCCGCTCCGCCAGCGACCGCTTCGCCACCTTCGCCGCTTCCTCGTACCCCAGGTACTTGTTCAGCGGCGTGACCACGGACGGCGACGATTCGGCATACTCCCGCGCCCGCTCCACATTCGCCGTGATCCCGTCGACCGTACGGTCCGCGAGCAGCCGCGCCACATTCGCCAGCAACCGCACCGACTCCAGCACATTCCGAGCAATCACCGGAAGCATCACATTCAGCTCAAAATTGCCGGCCGCGCCCGCCGCCGCCACCGCCGCGTCATTGCCGGTGACCTGCGCCGCCACCATCAAAACGGCCTCCGGAATCACCGGGTTGACCTTCCCCGGCATGATCGACGAACCCGGCTGCAGATCCGGCAGCACAATCTCCGCCAGCCCCGTCCGCGGCCCGGAAGCCATCCACCGAAGATCATTGGAAATCTTCGTCAACCCCACACCGATGGTGCGCAGCTGACCACTGATCTCCACAATTCCGTCCCGCGCCCCCTGCGCCTCGAAGTGATTACGGGCCTCCGTCAGCGGCAGCCCCGTGGCCAGCGCCACCTCCGCAATCACCGCCGCCGAGAACCCGGGCGGCGTATTGATGCCCGTCCCCACCGCCGTCCCCCCGAGCGGCAGCTCCGCCAGTCGCGGCAACGACGCCCGCAGCCGCTCCACCCCATACCGGGCCTGGGCCGCATACCCCCCGAATTCCTGCCCCAGCGTCACCGGCGTCGCATCCATCAAATGCGTCCGCCCCGACTTCACCACATCCGCGAATTCCACCGCCTTACGCTCCAGCGAGTCCACCAGATGCTCCAGCGCCGGCACCAGATCACGCAGGACCGCCGCCGTCGCCGCGATATGAATCGACGACGGAAACACATCATTCGACGACTGACTGGCATTGACATGATCGTTGGGGTGGACCGCCCGCCCCAGCCGCTCACTTGCCAGCGTCGCGATGACCTCGTTGGCGTTCATATTGGACGAGGTCCCCGACCCCGTCTGGAACACATCCACGGGGAAG
Organism: Streptomyces sp. NPDC028368; assembly: GCF_055565615.1. Lineage (NCBI taxonomy): Bacteria > Bacillati > Actinomycetota > Actinomycetes > Kitasatosporales > Streptomycetaceae > Streptomyces > Streptomyces sp. NPDC028368. The sequence continues at coordinate 280,657 of NZ_JBVHTY010000003.1, forward strand.
TGCTCGTCCCATCGCCCCTCGGCCACCTCCCGGGCCGCCTCCTGCACAGCCGCCGCGATATCGCCGTCGAGCACCCCCAACTCCGCGTTGACCTTTGCCGCCGCGGCCTTGATCCGCGCCAGCGCCTCGATGTGCGCCCGCTCCAGCCGCTGCCCCGAAACCGGGAAATTCTCCACCGCCCGCTGCGTCTGCGCCCGCCACTTCGCATGCGCGGGCACCCGCACCTCGCCCATGGAGTCGTGCTCGATGCGGAAGTCGTCAGGGTGGCCGGGGTTGCCGGGGGCGTGGCCGGAGCCGGTGCCGAAGTCGCTGTTCTCGCTCATATCTCTTTCAGTACCCGGAGCCGCGATTCTGTTCCCGGATACGGGCACCGGCTCACCGATCGGCACACGTACGGACGAGGACCCGACTCCGAAGAGCCGGGCCCCATGAGCGCACCGCTCAGCGGCGGCGTTGCAGGCTCACCCTCGCACGCACTTGTAGTACTCCCCCTTGAAGACCTCGGCCCCCCGGAGCTCCTCCTGCGCCATGAGTCGGTACTGGGTGATCTTGCGCTGGTCCGGGTGGGCCTTCCGCTCTTCCAAGTCGAGGAGGGCCACGTACTTGTTGCCCAAGGCCTCGTGCTCGCCCGCCTCCTTCATGTACTTGTCGCAGTTGCGGCCACTGGCGGCCGCGGACTTGGCCGGGGCGGCGGTGGCCGGGGCGATGCCGGCGAAGGTGATACCGGCGACGGCGATGGTGGTGGCCGCCATGGCCAGCGGGCGCCTCATTGTGCGCATGGTTCGCGTTCCCCCATGAATGTGGTCATGAAACGAAGGGGCGTGGCGCAGGTCCCGCGCCACGTCCTCGAACGGTCTATCGATCATGAAGACGCGGGAGACAGGTCGCCGGGTTCCCGGTTCCCCGCCGATGCCTGACCCAGGTCAGCGCCCGAGCCGCCCCCGGACCATGCCGACCATCGCATCGACTTCCGGCAGCCGCATCAGACGGGCGAGGACCACAAAGACACCCAGCAAGACGCCCCCGCCGGCCAGCAGTGCCACCAGCGAGCCCGACGCGCCGCTACCGAGGGCCTGGGTCACCGCATACGCCACGCCCCCGCCGGTCAGCGCCGCGGGGGCCGCCGCGGCGACCAGACGAGCGTAGGTACGCAGCACGCGCGAGCCGTCCAGATCGCCGCCCAGCCGCCCGCGCAGCCGCCGCCAGGCGACGCCCACGCCGACCGCGTAGCCCAGACCATAGGAGGCGGCCATACCGGCGACCGCCCAGCGCGCGGGAAGCACCGCGAAGCACAGTCCGGACGCGGCGGCGTTCACCACGGCGACGATGACCGTGTTGTAGAAGGGTGTGCGGGTGTCCTCGTAGGCGTAGAAGCCGCGCAGGACGACGTACTGCACCGAGAAGGGAATCAGCCCCAGGCCGAAGGCCATCAGGACATAGCCGATACCGCGGGCCCCCTCGGCGCCCGAGCCGGCATAGAGCAGCGTGGCCATCGGGACGCCCAGCGCCAGGAACGCGAAGGCGCAGGGCACGATGGCGACGGCCGAGGTCCGCAGGCCGTACGAGAGGTCATCGCGGACCGCCGCCGCATCACCGTCCTGAGCCGCGCGGGCGATCCGCGGCAGCACGGCCGTCATCACCGACACCGTGATGATGGCCTGCGGCATCTGCCACAGCAGCAGGGCGTATTGATAGGCGGTGAAGCCGGCGCCGGTGTACCCGGCCCGCGCGGCGAGGGAACCCGCCTTGGTAGCGAGCTGAGTGACGACGATCAACCCGATCTGGTTGGTGAGAACAAACAGTACCGTCCACTTGGCCAGGCCCACGGCCTTCCCGAGTCCATGCCCCCGGAAGTCGAACCGCAGCCGCAGCCGGAAACCGGCATCACGCAGATACGGCAACATGGCCAGCGCCTGCACGGCGAGACCGAGCAGCGTGCCCAGACCGAGGAGCCGTACGCCCTCCGGGGTGATGGTCGAGGCATCGACACCGGAGTCGGCGAAGCCCCCGAACGCCCAGATGAAACCGCCGAACGCGGCGATGATCACGACGTTGTTGAGCACCGGCGTCCACATCATCGCGCCGAAGCGGCCGCGGGCGTTGAGGATCTGCCCGAGCACCAGATGCGCGCCCATGAAGAACATGGTGGGCACGCAGTACCGCGCGAACGCCACAGTGACGGCCATCCGCTGCGGATCGGAGGCGATATCCGGCGACATCATCCGCACCAGGAGCGGGGCCGCCAGCACACACAGCGCCGTGACGCCCGCCAGCACCACCACGACCAGCGTCAGCAGACGGTTGGCATACGCCTCGCCCCGGTCGTCATCCTTCTTCATGGCCCGTACGAGCTGCGGAACGAAGACCGCGTTCAGCGCACCGCCGCCGACCAGGACGTAGATCATCGTAGGCAGGACATTGGCGACCTGGTAGGAGTCGTTGAGCGTGTCGACACCGATGGCCGCCGCCATGACCAGAGTGCGGACAAATCCGGTGACACGGGAGACGATCGTCCCCGCCGCCATCACGGCGCCGGCCTTCATCAGGCCCGAAGCGCCCCCCGCCCGGCCCCTCTTGGCGCTCGCCTCAGGAGCCTCAACCGCGTTCATGCCTACCCCACCCCACCGTGTTCGTTGTGGGGTCAGTCTTCCAGGCCGGCGATGAAGACGGCCCAGGCCTGGTGGGGATGAGCAGCACCGGCCCGTACAAGTCCCTGGAGTCCCTCACGTACGGGGACCGGGCCGGTGCCCCGGACACCAGGGCGAGCCGTCGTCAAAGCCCCGCCCGGTCCCGCGGCAGCAGCCAGGCGGCCAACGCCGTCGTCACGCACAACGTGACGCCCACCGCGATGAGGCTCGCGCGCATACCCGGGAGAGAGAAGCCCTCGCCCGTGCCGCCGCCCGCGAGCAGCACACCGAACAGCGCCACGGCCAGGGCTCCGCCCGTCTGGCGGAGGGCGTTGAGCAGGCCGGAGGCCGTGCCGACACGGTGACCGGGGACGGCGTCCATGAGTAGGGCGGTGAGCGCGGGCACGGCCAGCGCGCCGCCCATGCCCGTGGGAACGAGAAGGACCAGGACCAGCCAGAGCGGGGTGTGCGCCGCCAGCGGGAGCAGCGCGAACATCGCCAGGGCCAGCACCGCCTGGCCCACCACGATGACCGCGCGGCGGCCCACGCGCTCCGCCAGCCGCGGGGAGACGAGATTCATCGACGTGATGACCGCCGCCAGGGGCACGAACATCAGCCCCGCCGCCGTACCCGTCATGCCACGCAGCTGCTGGTAGTAAAGGCCGAGCAGGAAGATGACGCCGTAGAAGCCCGCGTTCACGGCGAAGCCGACCACAAGCGGTACGGCAACCTGACGCTGCCGCAGCATGCCGAGCGGGACCACGGGCGCACGGTGCCGCTTCTCGACGGCGTGAAACGCGAAGCCCGCGGCCACCGCGACCGAAAACGCGGCCAGGACCGGTGCGGACGTCCAGCCCATGTGCCCGCCCTCGATCACCGCGTACGCGAGACCCGCGAGGGCGAGGACGGCGGTGGCCTGCCCCGCCAGGTCGAGGGGCGCCGGGCGGCGCGGCGAGGGGGCGATACGGGCGAGGAGCACCAGCACCACGGCGCCGATCGGAAGGTTCAGAACAAAGACGGTGCGCCAGCCCGCCGCCTGCGTGAGCACACCACCGAGCACCGGCCCGGCAGCCATGGCGACGGAGCCGCCAACCGTCCACAGCGCGATGGCGCGTGCGCGCCGGCGCGGGTCCTCGTACGCCTGCCGGATCAGCGCGAGCGAAGCGGGCATGACGACCGCCGCCGCCCCGCCCTGCACGACGCGCGCCGCGATCAGCGGGGCGATGCCGGGCGCGAGGGCGCAGCCGAGGGAGGCGACGGTGAACAGTGCGATCCCCCACCCGTAGGCGCGCCGCGCACCGGCCCGGTCGGAGAGGGCGCCGGCGGACAGCATCAGCGCGGCGAACATCAACGTGTACGCGTCGACGACCCACTGCAGCCCGGACATGCCGGCCTGGAGAGAGGTGCGGATGGCAGGCAGCGCGATATTGACGGCGGAGACGTCGATGGAGATCACGGCGAAGCCGAGAAGGGACACGATCAGCGCAACGGAGGAGGCCGGTGACGAGAGCGGCCGCGACGGCGTGTGGTGCTCCGCCGCGGGCGGTATGGGCCTGTGCCGGCGTACGGCAGTGGGGGACGGCATACGGGGACTCCCTCGGATCGTGCGTCTACGGGTGGCGGAGGCTCGCCCTGGCGCGGAGCGAACGTGCGACGGGCCGGGCCCCGGAAGGCGGCGGCACCCCGCCGCGGGGCACGGTGCGGGCGGCACCGTCCACCACGTCCGCGGTCCGGCGTCATGCGCCCCCTGGGACCGCGGCGGCCGGGCCGCCCGCAACACGACCAGTCTGTTCCGCCGCCCCACGCGGCGGCAGGCCGCGCTGTACCGGGGTGCCGCGTTCCTGGCCCTGACACGGCCCCCCAACCACGGCCGCCACAGGGGACAATGACCGGATGGCAGACGGCACTGAGCTGGGCAAGTACCTACGGGCGCGGCGCGCGCGCATCACCCCCGAGGACGCGGGACTGCCCGCGGGCACCGGGATCCGCCGCACGCCGGGGCTGCGCCGCGAGGAGCTGGCGACGCTCGCAGGAGTGAGCGTGGACTACTACACGCGGCTCGAACGCGGCCGCGAGACCAACCCCTCACCGGCCGTGATCGACGCTCTCGGCCGCGCCCTGCGCCTGCGCGGAGACGCCCACGAACGACTGCACGACCTCGCCGAACTCGCCTCCAGGCGCCTCACGGAGCCGCACCCCACCACCGAACACACCGTGCGCGAATCCGTCCTGCACATGCTGGAGGCGGTGCGCCCACTGCCCGCCTACGTCGTCAGCCCCCACAGCTACATGCTGGCCGCCAACCCGTCAGGACGACGACTGCTGCCCGGCCTGTGGGACTGGCCGCCGGAACAGCGCAACGTCACGCGGTATCTGTTCCTGCACCCCGTGGGACGCACCCTCTACCAGCCCTGGGAGGAGACCGTCGCCCAGTCCGTGGCACACCTGCGCGCGGTCGGCGGCACCGATCCGGACTCGCCCCAGATGGCCGCCCTCGTGGGAGAACTCCTGTTGAAATCCCCGGACTTCGCACGACTGTGGGACCGGTACGACGTAAAGGAACGCGGCGGCGGCACCAAGAACTTCGCGCACCCGAAGGTCGGCCCGATGACACTCACCTACGAGGTCATGACGCTGGCCCGGACCGGCGGACAGCGACTCGTCGTCTACCAGGCCCCGCCCGGCACCCCGGACGAGGCGGCGATGCTGCGCCTGGAACCCGCGGCCGGGCACACGAGCCCGACCTGATCCAAGCGACAGGCCCTAGCCCTTCAGCCCGGCGATGAACGCGGTCCAGGCCCTGTTGGGGATGAGGAGCGCAGGCCCGTGCGGGTCCTTGGAGTCACGTACGGGGACCAGGCCGGGGTGGTTGTCGGCGACCTCGATGCAGTCGCCCTCTGCGTGATTGCTGTAGCTGGACTTGCGCCAGACGGCGGCGCTCAGATCGGGACGGGACGCACTCAGCACGGTAGGTGCCCTCCATCACAGATTGGATCATGTCGAGCGACATATTCGGTGGTAGGGCCAGGGCCCGAAGCCGATCGTAAGCCACCGAGAATTCCTTCACATCTCCTGACTCCTCGAAGAGTTGGCCGCTCAGGCCGCCTTCGACGTAGGCCGCTTCTGCGCCGTCTGGCAGGGCCAGAATCTCGAGAGACCCGCCCAATCCGTGTGCCCCGCCGTCGAAAGGCAGGACCTGCACCGTGATGTGTGGGTTGTCGGCTGTCTCAAGCAACCGGGCGAGCTGGGCCCGCATCACGTCCGGACCGCCGACGGGCCGGCGAAGGACCGCCTCGTCGAGGACGACCCATAGTTCGGGCCGGTCCGGGTGGGTGAGCCGAGCCTGCCGCCCGAGCCGAGCGGTCAGCCGTTCCTCCAACTGCTCCGGGCTCTTCAGCGTCAGGCCGACGCTCAGAAGCTCGCGAGCGTAGTCCTCGGTCTGGAGCAGGCCGGGCACGACGACCGCCATGAACTGCCTGAAGGTGAGCGCCTGCTCGGACAGCCCGATGAACTTCCGCGACCAGTCCGGAAACGTCTCCCGGTAGACATACGGCCACAGGTCGACCAACAACCCATCGGCGCCCAACGCCTCATCCAAGTCCCGCGCCAGATCAAGTGTCGGTTTGGCGCCGGTGCACCGCTCGATCTGATTGATGCGGGTGCTGTGCGTCTTCACCCGCTCGCCGAGCGCGGTCTGCGTCAGACCGGCGCGCAGGCGGAGCTTGCGGAGACGCGTACCGAACAGCGCCGCCATGGATGACGCAGGGTCAATTTCTTTGGCCACAGCCTCACTTCCGTTCTTACGGCTGCAGGATTCAGGTCTGACTCCCTTCCCAAGGCTACGCCGCATGGCGACGATGTGAACACGGAACGTGACGATCCGCCCGCGAGGGCTGCGGACGACACGTAAGACCCCGGCAGCCGACTCCACCGACCCCGGGGCATGGCCAACGCTTGATCCTCTTCATCGCGAAGGAGCGTCAACATGGGGCATGTTATTGCCCGTTGCCTCGCCTGGGTGCGCGCTTTACTCATCCCGCGGGCAGCGGGACGGCACCGAGCCGCGACCCCCGCCGCGCATACCTGCACCTGCCGGGTGACCGTCCCTACGGTCCTCGTCCGGCCGGGAAATCCCCCTCGGCTCCCGCTCCGGGTCCGGCGGCACCGGCCCGACGCCGAGCTGTTCGGTGACGAGGCCGGTTACGAGGCCGGTTACGAGGCCGCCTCATGAACGCCGATGGGACGCCGCCCGCGCCCTCTCCGCCCCGGCAGTCCCTGATGACCCTGCGCGTCTACACAACGGGCCCCGACGGTGTGGTCAAGGAGGAGCACGCCCAGATGCACGTCGTCGCCGGGGACCGCTTCGACCCGTACTGCCTCTCCCAGGCGTGGCCGCCGTGCGCCTGCCCCCGCCACCGGCACCGGTAGGCCCCTCTTCGGGCAGGGCCCCGCATGCCTACGGCCATCACCCACTCCGCGTGGGTGATGGCCGTAGGCCCGGTACAGCGGCTCCGCGCTACGCGCTACCCGCTACGCCTGCCGCACCGGAATGCTCGTGAACGTCGGCGTCGGGGCCGGGTCCTGGAAGAAGTCGTTGCCCTTGTCGTCGACGACGATGAAGGCGGGGAAGTTCTCGACCTCGATCTTCCAGACGGCTTCCATGCCGAGCTCCTCGTACTCCAGAACCTCGACCTTCTTGATGCAGTCCTGCGCCAGGCGGGCGGCCGGGCCGCCGATGGAGCCGAGGTAGAAGCCGCCGTGTGTACCGCAGGCGTCGGTGACCTGCTGGGAGCGGTTGCCCTTCGCCAGCATGACCTTGGAGCCGCCGGCTGCCTGGAACTGCTCGACGTACGCGTCCATCCGGCCCGCCGTCGTCGGGCCGAACGAACCGGACGCGTAGCCCTCGGGGGTCTTCGCCGGGCCCGCGTAGTACACCGGGTGGTCCTTGAGGTACTGCGGCATCTCCTCGCCGGCGTCCAGGCGCTCCTTGATCTTCGCGTGGGCGATGTCACGGGCGACGACCAGCGTGCCGGTGAGGGAGAGGCGGGTCTTGACCGGGTGCTTGGTCAGCTCGGCCAGGACGTCGTCCATGGGCCGGTTGAGGTCGATCGCGACCGCGTCGAGGTCCGCGCCGGCACCCTCCGTCAGCTCCTCCTCCGTGGTCTCCGGGAGGAAGCGGACCGGGTCGGTCTCCAGCTGCTCCAGGAAGACGCCCTCGGCGGTGATCTTCGCGACGGCCTGACGGTCCGCGGAGCAGGAGACCGCGATCGCGACGGGACAGGACGCGCCGTGCCGGGGGAGACGCACCACCCGTACGTCATGGCAGAAGTACTTGCCGCCGAACTGCGCGCCGATGCCGATCTTCTGCGTCAGCTCGAAGACCTTGTCCTCCAGCTCCTTGTCGCGGAAGCCGTGGCCGGTCGGCGAGCCCTCGGCCGGCAGCTCGTCCAGGTAGTGGGCGGAGGCGTACTTGGCGGTCTTGAGGGCGTACTCGGCACTCGTACCACCGACGACGATCGCCAGGTGGTACGGGGGGCAGGCCGCCGTGCCCAGCGAACGGATCTTCTGCTCCAGGAACTTCATCATGGAGGCCTCGTTGAGGACCGCCTTGGTCTCCTGGAAGAGGAAGGACTTGTTGGCGCTGCCGCCGCCCTTGGCCATGAAGAGGAACTTGTAGGCGCCGCCGTCGGTCGCGTACAGCTCGATCTGGGCGGGGAGATTCGACCCGGTGTTCTTCTCGTCCCACATCGTCAGCGGGGCCATCTGCGAGTAGCGCAGGTTGAGCTCGGTGTAGGCGTCGTAGATGCCGCGCGAGAGCGCTTCCTCGTCGCCGCCCTGGGTGAGCACGTTCTGGCCGCGCTTGCCCATCACGATCGCCGTGCCGGTGTCCTGGCACATCGGCAGCACGCCCGCCGCCGCGATATTGGCGTTCTTCAGCAGGTCGAGCGCCACGAAGCGGTCGTTGGCGCTGGCCTCGGGGTCATCCAGGATCTTGCGGAGCTGGGCGAGGTGGGTCGGTCGCAGATAGTGCGAAATGTCGTGCATCGCCTCGGCGGCCAGCTTGCGCAGCGCCTCCGGCTCGACCTTGAGGAACGTACGGCCGTCGGCCTCGAAGGTGCTCACACCCTCCGAAGTGACCAGGCGGTAGGGGGTGTTGTCCTCACCGGTGGGCAGCAGGTCGGTGTAGGCGAATTCCGGCATTTGGGGATGATTCCTTACTCGGAGGGGTGTGGCTGGCTTCAACGGCAGCACCTCACCAGCGTAGAACCCTGACAGCCGGCCGCCGCTGTGAGGTAGGGCTCAGTGGCCGGATGGGGTGGCGGGCTGGGGTGACGGGCTGGGCGGCGAGGCGGACCGGGGTGGGGCGGGCTCGGCGGACCGGGTTGGCGGACCGGGTTGGTGGACCTGGTGCGGGGCGGGCCCGGTGGGCCGGGTTGGCGGACCTCCGGGGCGGGCTCGGTGGGCAGGGCTTACCGCTCGGCCGGGCCCCGGCGGGCCGACTCGATGGCCCGACCCGGCGGGCCACCCCTCTCCGCTCAACCGGAGGCCGAGCTGCCCCCCCGAGGCCGGGATGCCCCCCGAGGCCGAGCTGCCCCCAAGGCCGAGCCGCCCCCGAGACCGAGCTGCACCCAAGGCCGAGCTGCACCCAAGGCCGGGCCGCCCCCGAGACCGGGCTGCGCCCAAGGCCGGGCTTGACCTGAGACCCAGGGGTCGATCACCCTCCGAGGGAACTGATTACTCTCCGTAATCGTTGCCGCAATAGGAAGGCAGGTGAACGAGGCACACGCGACGCGTCGGCCGGGGACTAGTCGCGATCTATCGCGTTTCGGTACGCTGATGCCGTGGACGCTGCAGACAACGGGGGACGACCGGGCCCCGAGACCCCGCCCGGACCGCATCACAACCTGGGGCAGGAGCGGGAGCCGGAGCAGGAGCCGGGACGGCAGCCGGTGAAGCCGGCCCCGGTGAATCTGACCAAGGTGGCCGAGGCGGAGATGCGCGCATCCGACGCGGACCGCGACCGGATCGCCGAGATCCTGCGCGAGGCGCTGGCGGAGGGCCGGCTGGACGCCGAGGAGCACGCCGAGCGGATCGACGTGGTCTACCGCGCCAAGACCATGGGCGAGCTGGAGCCCGTGGTCCGGGACCTGCCCGCGCCGGGCGGCGGCAGCCGTACGCGCTCCGCTTCGGGCGCGTATGCGTACGGGCCCGCCGTCCCCATGCCGGACCAGAACCTGGTGGCGGTCTTCAGCGCGTCCGTCCGTAAGGGCCGCTGGCAGGTGCCCGCGCGGATCAACGCCGTCGCGATCTTCGGTGCCGTGGAGATCGATCTGACCGAGGCGGTCTTCCCGCAGCAGCAGGTGCAGATCAATGTCACCTCCATCTTCGGCAGCGTGGACATCCGGGTCCCGGAGAACGTCACGCTGCGCAGCAGTGGCTCCGGCGTGCTGGGCGCCTTCGAGATCGCGACGAACGAGGCGGCGGACGAGAACGCTCCGCAGGTGCTGGTCAACGGCTATGCGGTGCTGGGCAGTGTGGAGGCCAAGCCCAAGCGCGGCGCCTGGATTCGCGATCTGCGCGACCGGCTGCGCAAGGATCCGGACGAGCTGCACGGGGACCCGCGCGAGCGGTACGACCGGCATGAGCGGTACGACCGGCGGCGCGAGGCGCGCCAGGAGCGGCTGGAGGAGCATCTCGACCGGCACGCCCGGATGATCGAGGACCGCCATGAACGGCATGAGCGGCGGCGGTTCGAGCGCCAAGAGCGCCGGGAGCGGCGGGACCGGTTCCGCCGGGGCGCCGGCGGCTGAGGCGCTTTTCAGGTTTCCGCTTTTCGGGTTTCCGCACGATCGCCACGGTGTGCATAAGAGTGCGTACAGCGGGTAGGGCTGGTGCATCGTCTCTCGTACGGCTGCGGGGTGCGAAAAGCCGTGCGCAGCGAGACGGGCAAGGGTGATTTCTTCGCCGAAGCCGTCGTCAGGAGTAGACCGTGCTGCTACCGCATCAGCCCCTGCAGGATGCCGTTGTCGTTCCGTCCCAGCGAGTGACCGCTGCTCGCGACGAGGCCGGCCCCTGGCATGCGGAGGCGGTGTGCCGCCGGGATGAAGCCGGGCTGTTCTTCGCCCCGTCCAAGGAGCCGACCGCCGCCCGGCTGGCCAGGGAAGAGGCCGCGAAGCGGGTCTGTGCCCGCTGTCCCGTGATGGTCGAGTGCCGGGAGCATGCGCTGCTCCAGCCGGAGCCGTACGGCGTCTGGGGCGGGCTGACGGCGGCCGAGCGCCGGGTCGTCCTGGCCCGCCGCCGACGCCGGGAGTCCGATCTCCAGCGCGCCGCCCATATGCCGGCGGCGGGCTGAGCTCCGCGGCGCGGCAGTTTCGGCTTCGGCTCGTAGGCCCCGTAGATGCCGGCATTTCGCCCCCGTCGGAAAACCTTCCGGCGGGGGCGAAACGCAGGTACGGCAGGTGCGGCAGGTATGGCAGGTACGGCAGATATGGCGTCTACGGCACATATGGCGCCTTTGAGCCGAAGCTGTCCGCTGAGGGCCGGCACTGTCGGCTGGGCCGGGCGAGCCGGCGCAGCTAGCGGCGGCTCGCCCGGGAAGCCGGCGCTGCTAGCTGGGTCGCTCGAAGTCCACCGAGCTGTACGCACGCAGCTTGGACAGCCGGTGCTGGGAGTCGATCTGGCGGATCGTGCCGGACTTGGAGCGCATCACCAGGGACTGGGTGTAGGCGTTCTCGGCGCGGTAGCGCACGCCGCGCAGCAGCTCGCCGTCGGTGATGCCGGTGGCGACGAAGAAGACGTTGTCGCCGCGGACCAGGTCGTCGATCTCCAGGACCTTGTCGAGGTCGTGGCCGGCGTCCAGCGCGCGCTGCCGCTCGTCGTCGTCCTTGGGCCACAGCTTGCCCTGGAAGGCGCCGCCCAGACACTTCAGCGCACAGGCCGCGATGATGCCCTCGGGCGTACCGCCGATGCCCAGCAGCAGGTCGATGCCGGTGCCCTCGCGGGCCGCCATGATCGCTCCCGCGACATCGCCGTCGGCGATGAACTTGATCCGGGCGCCGGCCTCGCGGACCTCCTTGACCAGGCCCTCGTGGCGGGGCCGGTCCAGGATGACCACGGTGACGTCCTCGACCGCGGACTTCTTCGCCTTGGCGATCCGCTTGATGTTCACGGCCACCGGGGCCGTGATGTCGACGAAGTCCGCGGCCTCCGGGCCGGTGGCGAGCTTGTCCATGTAGAAGACCGCGGACGGGTCGAACATCGAGCCGCGTTCGGCGACCGCCATCACGGAGACGGCGTTGGCCATGCCCTTGGCGGTCAGCGTCGTGCCGTCCACCGGGTCCACGGCCACGTCGCACTCCGGGCCGGTCCCGTCGCCGACGCGCTCGCCGTTGTAGAGCATCGGGGCGTTGTCCTTCTCGCCTTCCCCGATGACCACGACGCCGTTCATCGAGACGGTGTGGATCAGGGCGCGCATGGCCTTGACCGCCGCGCCGTCCGCGCCGTTCTTGTCACCTCGACCCACCCAGCGGCCGGACGCCATGGCACCGGCCTCGGTGACCCGGACGAGTTCCAGGGCGAGGTTGCGGTCCGGGGCCTCGGGGCTGACCTCGAGTTGGGACGGGAGATGATGCTCGGTCATCGAGCGCACCTTTCTGTACGGCGACGGCCGTGAAGGATGAGGGTGATACGACTTTATCCGTACGTCGCCAAAATGAGCAGTGGGCCCTTCGCATGAGCGGCGTCAAGGATGGCCGGAACCCGGCGTATGCACAGGTCGCGGCCGTGTCCGGGGGGCCTGTCGGGACCGCCGCGGCCATGGGGGACGATAGGGGCGTGGCAGGTATGCGAGGCAGGCAAACGGTGCGGGACATGGTCCTTTCGCTGGCGGTGATCGGCGTAGTGGTCGCGGCGGTCTATGTGTTCATTCCGCACGACGACAGTCGGAGCGCCGAGAACAACGCGGCCAAAACGGTGGACTACCGCGTCGAGGTCACCACCGCCCGGCGGGCCGCGCCCTATGCGGTCGCCGCGCCGCAGGGGCTCCCGAAGACCTGGCGCGCCACCTCCGTCTCGTACAAGGCGAGCGACGACGGCAAGGGCGGCGCCTGGCACCTGGGCATGCTGGACCCGGAGCAGCAGTACGCGGCCATCGAGCAGAGCGACGCGCCCGCGAAGAAGTTCATCCAGGACGTCACGCTCGGCGCGACCAAGGTCGAGGGCAAGCAGGCCGTCGGCAGCAAGAAGTGGGACCGCTACCAGGGCGACAGGTACCGGGCGCTGGTGCGCCGGGATCCCGGCGTCACGACGGTGATCACAGGCACCGCGCCGTACGGCCGGCTCGCGGATCTGGCAGCGGCCCTGGTGACGAAGAAGGGCTGAGCGGCCGACGAGGGCTGAGCAGCGGCAAAGGGCTGAGCGGCCGAGAAGGGCCGTGGGCCCGGAAACTGTACGAGGCCGCCGCATCCCTTGTGGGTGCGGCGGCCTCGTACGTGCGGTACCGGAGCGAATGCAGTACCGGGGCGTTGCCTTACCGGAGCGTGTGGCTTACCGGGCTCAGACCGTGGCGACGGCCTCGTCGAAGGTCAGGCGGGGGGAGCGGGGGAAGAAGGCGTCGGCGGCCGGCTTGCCGACGTTGATGACCAGGAAGGACTTCTGCTTGCCGTCGCCGAAGAACTCCTTGTCGATGCCGGTGAAGTCGAAGCCGGTCATCGGGCCGGCGGCCAGACCGGCGGCGCGGATGCCGAGGATGAGGTAACCGGCCTGCAGGGTGGCGTTCTGGGTGCCGGCGACCTCGCGGGCGGCCGCCTCGGCGAAGAAGGTGTCCTTGATGCCGGGGGCGTGCGGGAAGAGCGTCGGCAGCTTCTCGTGGAAGTCCAGGTCGACGGAGAGAACCAGGGTCAGCGGCGCATTCAGCGTCTTGGGGCCGTTGGCGCCCAGCGCGTGGTTGACCAGGCGCTGCCGGGCCTCTGCGGAACGGACCAGGGTGATCCGCAGCGGCGACTGGTTGAAGGCGGTCGGGGCGAACTTCACCAGGTCGTAGATGGCCTGGACCTGCTCATCGGTGACCGGCTCGTCCGTGAACGTGTTGGCGGTCTGGGCCTCGCGGAACAGGAGGTCCTGAGCGGCGGCGTCAAGGGCGAGAGACATAAGGGCACCTCGGAGAGTCGACTGGGTTTCAGGTCTACGGAAACCACTGTAAAGGGGATAGATTAATGTTCAACTAAAATCGTGGGATTGTGAGCGGATTCACACGATGCGCCCGCGTGGGACGGGGCACGCGAGTCCGGCCCCACACGCAGGCGAGCCCGCCCCGTACCCGAGCCTGTACGCGCGCCCGCCCCGCCCGCCCCGCTACGCCCGCCCCGCTCTACGCCCGCCCCGCTCTACGCCCGCCCCGCCTCCGCGTCCCCCGACGGCTCCGCCAGCGCCGCGTCCAGCCGGGCCCGCGCGCCCTCCAGCCAGTGGCGGCAGACCTTCGCCAGCTCCTCGCCGCGCTCCCACAGCGCCAGCGACTCCTCGAGCGTCGTGCCGCCCGCCTCCAGGCTGCGGACGACCTCGATCAGCTCGTCCCGCGCCTGCTCGTAACCGAGAACGGACTCCACCGCGGCATCCGCCCCGGCACCCGCCCCGGCCGCCGCACCCTGCTCGGCGGCGTCCGCCGCGCCGCCCGTCTTCGCCTTCGCCATGTCTCCCACCCTATGAGTCGGTCCGTGCGGCGGATGCGACAGCGCCAGGGACGCCGTCCACCCGCACCCTGAATTCGCCCTCGGCCACCCTGGCCCGCAATACGTCGTCCGCGCCCACCTCTTCCGGCGACCGCACCGCCGCCCCGTCCGGCTTCTGCAGCACCGCATAGCCGCGCTCCAGCGTCGCCTTGGGAGAGAGCGCGACCACCCGCGCCAGCGTGTGCGCCAGCTCCGAGTCGGCCCGGTCCAGCAGATGTCCCAGCGTCCGGCGGCCGCGCTCCAGCAGCGCGGTGATCTGCTCCTCGCGCTCCTCGACCATGCGCTGCGGCCGCTGCATCGACGGCCGGTGCAGCGCCGCCGCCAGCCCCCGCTCCTCCCGCTCCAGGAACCCGCCCACCGCGCGCAGTGCCCGCTCCCGCAGCTGCCGGACCCGGGACAGCTCCTCGCCCACGTCCGGTACGACCTTCTTCGCCGCGTCCGTGGGTGTCGACGCCCGCAGATCGGCGACCAGGTCCAGCAGCGGAGTGTCCGGCTCATGGCCGATCGCGGAGACGACGGGGGTACGGGCCGCGCCCACCGCCCGTACGAGCTGCTCGTCGGAGAACGGCAGCAGATCCTCCACGCTGCCGCCGCCGCGCGTCACGATGATCACGTCGACCTCGGGCAGCGCGTCCAGCTCCTGGACGGCCTCGATCACCTTCGGCACCGCATGCACCCCCTGCACCGGCACATTGCGCACCTCGAAGCGGACGGCCGGCCAGCGGTGCCGGGCGTTCTCCAGGACGTCGCGCTCGGCGGCGCTGGCCCGGCCGCAGACCAGCCCGATCAGCTGCGGCAGGAACGGCAGCGGCTTCTTGCGGTCCGCCGCGAACAGCCCCTCCGCCGCCAGCGTCTTCTTCAACTGCTCGAGCCGGGCGAGGAGTTCACCGACCCCGACCGGCCGGATCTCGGCGGCCCGCAGCGACAGCTGGCCGCGCGGTGCGTACCACTCCGGCTTGGCGTGCACCACCACCCGGGCGCCCTCGCTGATCACGTCGGCCACCTTGTCGAAGACCTGGCGGTAGCACGTCACGCTCAGCGAGATGTCGTACGACGGATCCCGCAGCGTCAGAAAGACCACACCCGCGCCGGGCCGCCGCGAGAGCTGGGTGATCTGCCCCTCGACCCATACGGCGCCCAGACGGTCGATCCACCCGCCGATGAGCCGGGACACCTCGCCGACCGGGATCGGCGTTTCCGCAGACGTTGAGAGAGCCATACGAGCGAGAGTAGCGGCGGCCACTGACAGTGCCGGTCCGGCGGCGCTCAGCCCCCGGCCGACCGGGTCCCCGCCCGTCGCCGGCCGGCGTACCGCACCGCCAGTACGGCCAGCCCCACCCCCAGCCAGATCCCGCCCACGGCCTGCGCCGCCCCGGACGCCTCGGCGATCACCGCGACCACGACGGCAATCCCCAGCAACGGCACCACCACATGCCGCAGCACGCTCGGCACCTCCGCCTGCCTGCGCACCCGGAACCAGCCGATCACCGAGGCGTGCAGCAGTCCGAACGCGGTCAGCGCGCCCACGTTCACGACCGACGACAGCTGGTCCAGCCCGTCGTCCCGGCGGGCCGCCCACACCGCCGCCACCAGCGTCACCACGGCCGCCCCCAGCAGCGCCCGGCGCGGCACCCCGCTGCCCGCGTCCACCTTCGACATGGCCCCCGGCAGCCGCCGGTCCCGCGCCATCGCGAACAGCAGCCGGCCCGCCGCGGCCTGCCCCGCCAGCGCCGCGAACGCCGCACCGATGGCCTTGCTCACCGCCACCAGGTCGTGCAGCCAACCACCGACCGCCGCATCGACCGTCGCGTAGAACGCCTCGCCCTGCTCACCGGGCCTCGCCGCCAGCTCGGCCGCCGTCATCGGGGCGAGCAGCGCCGCCAGATACGTCTGCACGGCGAAGAGCACACCCGCCACCACCAGGCAGGTGATCACCGCCCGCGCCACCCGCTGCGCCCCTCCGGCCGCCTCCTCCGCGAACGAGGCGATCGCATCGAAGCCCAGATACGACAGCACCGCCACCGACACCGCCGACAGCACCGCACCGACGGAGAAGCCGCCCTCGCCGGTCAGCGGCGCCGCCCAGCCACGCTGCGCACCATGGGCGGACAGCTCCACGACCGCCGCCACCACGAACACCGCGAGCACCGCGATCTCCAGCGCCAGCACCGCGAACCCGACGACGGCCGCGACCCGCACGCCCCACAGGTTCAGCAGCGTCGTCACGGCCACCGCGAGCGCCGTCCACACCCACTGGTGCACCGACGGCACCAGCGCATGCATCGCGATCCCGGAGAAGAGATACGCCACCGCCGGGATCAGCAGATAGTCCAGCATCGCCATCCACCCGGCGACGAACCCCGCACCCTCGCCCAGCCCCACCCGGGCGTACGTATAGACCGACCCGGCCTGCGGCGCGACCCGCACCATCTGCGCGTACGAATACGCCGTGAAGGCCATCGCGACCGTCGCCACGAGGTAGACGACGGTGATCGCGCCGTGCGACTTCGCCTGCAGGGTGCCGAAGATCCCGACCGGCGCCATCGGGGCGATGAACAGCAGCCCGTAGACGATCAGATCCCGGAATGTCAGCGTCCGCCGAAGTTCCCCGACTGCCCCGTCCGCCTCGTCGCCCGCTCTTACGCCGACCGTGCCCGGCATCCGTCCTCCTTCGTACGCGTTTCAACAGTCTGGGTCACCGGGCCGATCGACCGACGTCGGGCACGCCCTACGATGGACCGCATGACATCCCGCCCGTCGCCCACCACCGCCCCAAGTGGAGACGCTGCGCGTCGCAGTGACATCCAGCCGTCCGCCCGCAAGGTCCTGCTCGCCGCCCCCCGTGGCTACTGCGCGGGCGTGGACCGCGCCGTGATCGCCGTCGAGAAGGCCCTTGAGCAGTACGGTGCGCCCGTCTACGTACGCCACGAGATCGTGCACAACAAGTACGTCGTGAAGACCCTCGAGAAGAAGGGCGCGATCTTCGTCGACGAGACGCAAGAGGTGCCCGAGGGCAACATCGTCATCTTCTCGGCGCACGGCGTCGCCCCCGTCGTCCACGAAGAGGCCGAGCGCGGCAAGCTGGCCACCATCGACGCCACCTGCCCGCTGGTCACCAAGGTCCACAAGGAGGCCGTCCGGTTCGCCAAGGAGGACTACGACATCCTCCTGATCGGCCACGAGGGTCACGAAGAGGTCATCGGCACCAGCGGCGAGGCGCCCGAGCACATCACCCTCGTCGACGGCCCCGGGGACGTCGAGAACGTCGAGGTCCGCGACCCCGACAAGGTCGTCTGGCTCTCCCAGACCACCCTCTCCGTCGACGAGACCATGGAGACCGTGGACGCCCTCAAGGGCCGCTTCCCCAACCTCCTCTCGCCGCCCAGCGACGACATCTGCTACGCCACCCAGAACCGCCAGATCGCGGTGAAGCAGATGGGCGCGGAGGCCGACCTCGTCATCGTCGTCGGCTCCAAGAACTCCTCGAACTCCGTCCGCCTCGTCGAGGTCGCCCTCGGCGCCGGCGCACGCGGCGCCCACCTGGTCGACTACGCCGAGGAGATCGACGAGGCCTGGCTCGAGGGCGTCGGCACGGTCGGCGTCACCTCCGGCGCCTCCGTCCCCGAGATCCTCGTCCACGGCGTCCTGGACTGGCTCGCCCAGCGCGGCTACGAGGACGTCGAGACCGTCAAGGCCGCCGAGGAGTCCATCGCCTTCTCGCTGCCCAAGGAGCTCCGCCGCGACCTGCGCGCCGAGGCCAGGGCGGCCGCCGAGGGCTGAGCGCGGATGCCGTCCCGCAGGCGATTTCGTAGGCGATTCAAGGGGTGATCGGCCGTCCGCACGCCTAGCCTTTTCCCATGAGGGTCTTCGGTGTGGACATCGGCGGATCGGGCATCAAAGGTGCCCCGGTGGATCTCGAACGCGGCGATCTCGCCGAGGAGCGCTACAAGGTGCTCACCCCGCACCCGGCCACCCCGGAGGCGGTCGCGGACTGCGTCAAGCAGGTCGTGGACCACTTCGGCTGGTCGGGTCCGGTCGGCGCCACCTTCCCCGGCGTGGTCACCGGCGGTACGACGCGTACCGCCGCCAACGTCGACAAACGCTGGATCAACACCGACGCCGCGGCCCTGCTCACCGGCCGGCTGGGCGCCGGCACCCCCGTCACGCTGCTCAACGACGCGGACGCGGCAGGGCTGGCCGAGATGGAGTACGGCGCGGGCCGCGGCCGCACCGGCACGGTCATCGTGCTCACCCTGGGCACCGGCATCGGCAGCGCCGTCTTCACCGGCGGCCGGCTCATCCCCAACACCGAGCTCGGCCACCTGGAGCTGCACGGCCACGACGCCGAGACGCGCGCCTCGACCAAGGTCAAGGAGGACGAGGAGCTGAGCTGGCAGCACTGGGCGCACCGCGTCCAGAAGTACCTCGCCCATGTGGAGATGCTGTTCTCGCCCGAGCTGTTCGTGATCGGCGGCGGGGTGAGCCGCAAGGCGGAGAAATTCCTGCCGCTGATCGAGGGCATCAGGGCCGAGATCGTGCCGGCCCAGCTTCAGAACAATGCGGGGATTGTGGGCGCCGCGATGGCCGCCCATGCCGGTCGGGCTGCTGCGCCACCTCGCGCGGACGGTTCCCCTGCGCCCGCCCCATCGGCCCGCTCGGCTGTGGACTCACCGGTCGGCTGGCCCGACGCTGCGCGATGATCATCGCCTTGCGGAACAGCGCCACGAGCGCGCATACCAAGGTGCCCGTGTAGAGCCACGGCGCACTCAGCGCGAGGACGGTGAAGACGCCCATCAGCGTCCCGCCGAACCCGTCGGGACCGTGCTGGACCGGCAGCGCCCCCAGTGCGAACGCGATCGGCAGCGCGATCGGCGCGGCGATCAGGTCGTACGGCCGTACCCACAGCGACGCACACAGGCTGACCAGCACGAAGAACACGCCGTACGGGGCGTGCGCGGCGCCCAGCAGCAGCCGGTCCAGGAACGCGAAGACCAGCAGCGCCAGGGTGGCCAGCAGCCAGCAGCCCAGGCCGGTGAGCATGGGGCGCGGCATCCGGCGCAGAATTTTGGCCAGCGGGGCGGGGGGTGGTGGCCTCCGGGGCCGGACGCGGTACACGGTCGCGGTCTCACCGCTGGGCGGAGCGGTGGCCTCCGCGGGGCGGGGCAGCCGGGCGTCCGGCCCTACGGCGGGCGTCCGGCCGCTCCGGGGCGGACTGTGCTGGTAGCTGCGCGCTTCGTGTTGCTCCACTCGCCAACGGTAGGCCGCTAAGTGGGATTAATCGGTCGCAGGACACGCGGTTTGGATGAGCTTGGCGCTCCATTCGATACGGGGCCGCGGGTGCGGCCGCTCCCGGTGGCGGCCGCGTGCCGCCGCCCGCCCCGTAGACTGGTGGATCGGCCCTCCCGGGATCCGTATCCGCTTTCCGGATCCGGTCCGGAGCGGTTGCCCACCCACCTCCTCCCTTCGGAAGTCGAGTCGCCACCGTGTCGCTCACGATCGGAATCGTCGGTCTGCCGAATGTCGGCAAGTCGACCATGTTCAACGCCCTGACCAAGAACGACGTGCTGGCGGCCAACTACCCGTTCGCCACCATCGAGCCGAACGTCGGCGTCGTCGGCGTCCCCGACCCCCGCCTGGCCAAGCTCGCGGAGATCTTCTCCTCCCAGAAGATCCTCCCGGCGACCGTCGACTTCGTCGACATCGCGGGCATCGTCCGCGGCGCCTCCGAGGGCGAGGGCCTGGGCAACAAGTTCCTCGCGAACATCCGCGAGTCCGACGCGATCTGCCAGGTCATCCGCGCCTTCAAGGACGAGAACGTCGTCCACGTCGACGGCAAGGTCTCGCCCAAGGACGACATCGAGACCATCAACACCGAGCTGATCCTCGCCGACCTCCAGACCATCGAGAAGGTGCTGCCGCGCCTGGTCAAGGAGTCCCGGATCAAGAAGGACGTGGCCCCCAAGGTCGCGGCGGTCGAGGCGGCCAAGGAGATCCTGGAGAAGGGCGACACGCTCTTCTCCCAGGGCATCGTCCAGGGCTCCGGGAAGGAGGAGCTCCTGCACGACCTGCACCTCCTCACCACCAAGCCGTTCCTCTACGTCTTCAACGTCGACGAGGACGAGCTGACCGACGAGGACTTCAAGAACGAGCAGCGCGCCCTGGTCGCCCCCGCCGAGGCGATCTTCCTCAACGCCAAGCTCGAGGCCGACCTCGCCGAGCTCGACGAGGACGAGGCCCTCGAACTCCTGCAGTCCGTCGGCCAGGACGAGCCCGGCCTCGCCACCCTCGCCCACGTCGGCTTCAACACCCTCGGCCTGCAGACCTACCTGACGGCCGGCCCCAAGGAAACCCGCGCCTGGACCATCAAGAAGGGCGCCACCGCCCCCGAGGCCGCCGGAGTCATCCACACCGACTTCCAAAAGGGCTTCATCAAGGCCGAGGTCATCTCCTTCGCCGACCTCGTCGAAACGGGCTCGGTCGCCGAGGCCCGCGCCGCCGGAAAGGCGCGCATGGAGGGCAAGGAGTATGTGATGCAGGACGGGGACGTCGTGGAGTTCCGCTTCAACGTCTGAGCGGTTCGCTTTCGACGTCTGAGTGGTGCGCTGCGGCGCGCGTTCGCACGAGATTTCTCCGCCGAGTGAGCGGGTCAGGAAAGGGCCGGGCGCAACAGCTCCCGGCCCTTTTCCGCATTCCGCATTCCGCGCTCAATACCGTGCTGACGTGATGCCGACTTTCCGCTGTCTCATCTCTCTCGGCTCTCTCGTTTCTCTCGGCTGTCTCAACTGCCGCGTCCGACCGGTCAGGAAGGCGCCCCGGCCAGGACTTCCACCTTGCCGGTGTCGAGCGAGTAGAAGGCGCCGACCACGGCAAGGTCGCCCTTTCCCACGAGCGGGGCCAGGTCCTGGTTGGAGCGCAGGTCGGCCGCGGTCAGCTTCACCTGAGCGCGGGCCATGGTCTCGACCGGGTCGGCACCGCCCTTCCGGACGGTCTCCTCGTACGCCGGCCGCAGAGCCTTGGTGATCGCCTGCAGGTTGCCGGGCAGCGGTTTGCCGTCACGCAGGGACGTGTACGCCGCCTCGATGGCGCCGCAACGCTGATGCCCGAGGACCACGATGAGCGGAGTGCCGCTCGTCATGGGCCCGTACTCCACGGAACCCGTGACCACCGGGCCGACCGCCTCCCCGCCCGTGCGCATCACGTAGAGGTCGCCCAGCCCGGTGTCGAAGAGCAGCTCAGGCGGCACCCGGGAGTCGATGCACGAGAGGATCGCCCCGAACGGTTTCTGCTTCTGGGCCACGAACTGGCGCCGGCTCGGGTCCCGGTCGGGATGCCGGAGGTCTCCGCTCACCCAGCGCTTGTTGCCGTCCATCAGTCTCGCGAACGCCGCGGCGGGCGTGGTCGGCCGTGCTTCCGGCGTAGCCGAAGCGCCGGCCGCCACCGGGGCGGCGCTCGTCGAGGAGCACCCCGTCAGCGCGCCCATGGCGACCGCAAGTCCGCCGGCGAGCAGGGCTCTGCGATCCGGTTGTCCCGCTCTGTCCATCGGTCGTTCCCCTCAGTCCACCAAGACGCGTCCGTACGTCCTGACCGGGGCGATTGTTCAGCGCGGTGGGCGAGCCTGACGGCAGGCGCCAGCGGGCGTGGGCCGCTGTGCCACCGACGGCCCACAGAACAGGTCCGGGCGGGCACGTCATTGACGTCCAGTGGGCAAACGGGTGACCGTGCCGGGGCTCCCGTGACCCGACCAGGGGGAAAGCTCGTTGCTCCCCGCGAGAGAGCAGTCAATGGGCAGTCGCAGTCAAGGGGCTGTCGGGCAGTCAAGCGGCCGTCAACGGGCCCGGCCCGCACCGGTCGGCGTGATACGGCCCGCGCCGAGCGGCCCGCATCGCCACCCCACCCGCCTCCCCGTCCCACTCAACAATGAATCAACGCCCATGGACACCTTCTGGCAGGCATCGGAGGGGAACTTCCGTCATGGTCCGACACGGAGTCCGCAGCGAGGCGAAATGTCGCAATGGCTCCGTTTAGTGTGTATATGCTGACAATAAGTAGTCACGCCAGGTCTCCATGTACATGTACTGAGAAGGGTCAAGGGTTCCATGCGCAAAATCCAACAAGCCGCGGTCGTCGTCGCAGCGGTCAGCGGTCTGTTCACCCTCGGTGCCGGCGTCAGCTTCGCCGAGGTTCCCGCCGGGTACAACGGTGCCATGCACCCTGGTCCGCAGGCCTCTGCATGGGCCACTTCGCAGTCCGCTGCAGGAGCCACTGCGACGGGCGGCAGTGAGAAGCGGGCCGAGCCGCGGGCCGCCGAACCGCAGGTCGTTCCCCAGGCGCCCGCGCCGCAGGTCGTTCCGCAGGCGCCCGCGCCGCAGGTGGTCCCGCAGGCGCCCGCGCCGCAGGTCGTCCCGCAGGCCCCCGCTCCCCAGGTGGTCCCGCAGGCCCCCGCGCCGCAGGTCGTTCCCCAGGCCCCCGCTCGGCAGGCCCAGGGCGGCCACCACTGGGGCGGCCACCACCGGGACTTCGACATCAAGCAGAGCACTCAGTGCAAGTCGCACGACCTGAACGTCAACATCCTCGGCCAGGTCGGGCTCCTCAACGGCGTGCTGGGCAACGCGCTCAACGGCGAGGGTCACCCGGGCGCGCAGAGCGGTAAGCAGGGCTCGCGCATGGGCTGCAACAACGACGCCTTCCGCAAGTAAGGGAAAGGGGTCCCGGCGTCCGGGCCACAGGCCCAGCGCCGGGACCCGTTTCTCACCTTCTCCAGGGCTCGGGCGCGGGCCGCTCGCGGTACGGCGCCCGGGTATCGATCGCAAAGGAACGCAGCACACACATGTTCAGTTGGAAGAAGATCGCAGCTGTCGCGGGGCTCCTCGGGGGACTCGGCATGACCTGCGCCGGTGCAGCCCAGGCGTACGCCGGAGGCCCCTCGGGCCACTGCCACCGCTCCGCCCACGGCAACCGCACCTGCATCCACAAGGGCCAGAGCATCTACACCAGCAGGGACGGCAGGGTCGTCATCAAGCAGACGAAGCACTGCTCGACGACCGCCCGGCACCGCGTGGTGTGGCCCGAGTGGGGCCTGCTGAACAGGGGAACGACGAAGATCGGGCCCGTCATGAACTGCTCCAACAGGGTGGCGGCGCCCAAGGGCTTCAAGCCGCCCCACATTGAGTTCTGAGTCTCATGCGGTGGATGGCCGGCCGGGTTGACCCCGAGCCCGCCACGGCTCCCTGAGGAAGTGGACCAGCCCGCGCGCCGGTAAGCGACACCGCGTCCGGGCGTTCGTGCTGGTCCAGGCCACCTTGCGCCACATCTTCGTGCGCCCCGGTGCTGTCGGTGGACCACTACACCTGGTCCACCGCCCGCGTCGAGGCGCACGCGCGTTTCGGCGGCCGCCACGCGGCAGCAACTCTCCCGCCTCGTCTGCCTCTTACCCTGTTGGGCGGCCTGCTCCACCGTCTGCCGGAAGGTCGAGGCCCGCTACGACGCTCCGCGTCAGCTGCCCGGCGATGTCGACCATGAACCCACGGCTCAGGGCCGGGCTTGGCTGTCTCGGCCTTCAGGGCGGTCGGACGGCTGTCGATCCGTACCGGGCCCAGCAGCTCTCTCCGCGGCCAACCACAGCAGCCTCGCGTGGCTGGCGGCGCCGTCCCCTCTGCGGTCCGCCGTAGGCCGTTCCCTGGCCCCTCATGACCTCGGACGGACTGCGGACCGGACGGTCGCCCGCGCCCAGGGCCCTGAAGAAGGGCAGCAATCGGCCCCGGTGCCCGAGCCTGTGGCTCGGGCACCGGGGCCGGTTTCCGTTACTTGCCGAAGGCGCTGTTGTTGCAGCCCATGGTCGAGCCCAGGTGGGTCTGCTGCGCACCCGGGCTGCCCTCGCCGTTGAGCAGGTTGCCGCCCAGGCCGTTCCCGATCCCGACCTCGCCGAGGACGTCTACGTTCGTGTCGTGCGACGTGCACGAGGCGCTCTGCCTGATGTTGAACTCGTCGCCACCCCGCCCGCCGTCGGCGTGAGCGGCGCCGGCGCCGAGGAAGCCGACACTGGCGAGGGCGGCAACCACGACGGCGGCCTTGCGAAGCTTGAGCATTTCTTCTCCGGTGGGTAGAGCGGATGCGATCTGTGACGGATCGACTTCGTCCAGTTACGGAGGCTAATAGGAAGTATCTTGCGGTCGCTCAGCGGCACGCCGGATTGTATGATGGAGCTTTGCCGTCGGGCCGGGATTATCCGCGTTCTTCGCAGGTCAGAGCGCCGATGGTCCGGAAGCAGGAGCAGGCGCTCCGCGGCGAACCACCCGTTCGGCCGCACCGCCTACGACCCGTTCGGCCCCGCTTTGCGCCGGCGAAAATCTTGGCCTGCGGACAGCTGGAAGTCGGCGTCGAGCAGCGCCTGCAGGCTGCGCCCTTGATACGGCCGGAAAGGGTCGGACCGGGCCTTACCCGGACAGCCCGGAAGCGGACGGGTGGCCGATCAACTCAGGCCCACCCAGCACCACTTCGGTCCACACCTCGTTCGTGATCGCTCTCTGCCTCTGCCTCTGCTCCGCCGGCGCCTCCCGGATCGGACCGTCCCCAGCCTCCAGGCCCTTCGCCGCGTAAAGCCCCCGAGGTACGGACACCAGCCACCCAGCACCGTCGAGAACCGCCAGCGCGATGCCTACGAGCAGGGGCGGCGGCAACGTGTCGCCCCGCGGCGCACCGATCTGCGTTTCGCGCCCTTCAGAGCGCCTTTCCCGGCGTCAGGAAGCGCCCCTCCGTCATCCGTTGCCGCACTCGGCCCATCAGGCCCGCATGCGAAATCTCATCGAACCGTGCCGCGACATCCCTTTCCTGCACCGCCCACTCGCAGCGATGAGGGGCGCCGGCGAAGCATCCGTTCGCGGACCCTCCGCAGCAGCCCGCCCGGTACCGCTCTCCTCAGCAGGCCGCGCCGGGCTACGGCTACCCGGGGCAGGCCGGGATGCCGGGCGTGCCGACGGCGTTCGCGAGCTGGGGGCCCGGGTGGGTGCCGCCCTGCTCGACGGCCTGATCGTGGGCGTGGTGCCGATCGTTGTCGTCATCATCCCGTTGGTGATCGACCTACGCGACGGGGTCATGAACTGCGGCCTCGGCCTGATCGCCTGGCTGTACGCGATGGTCGGCGGGATCATCCTCCTCGTCAAGGAGGGCAAGACGGGCCAGACCCCGGACAAGAAGGCCCTGGGCATCCGTCTCGCCCGCGAGAACAACGGCTGGTTGTCCGGCTTCGGCCTGGCGCTCGGACGCCGCTTCTGTCACATCCTGGACGGCCCACTGTGCGGCCTGGGCTACTGGTGGCCGCTGGGGGACGAGAAGAACCGGACCTTCGCCGACAAGATGGTCGGCACGGTGGTCGTCCGCGCCCAGTAAGCCGGCGCCGAGTCGGCCGCCGACCGCCACCTCATCCGCCCTAAGACCCCCTCGCATCCGAGCGAGCGGGGCCTTCGCGCCGCGCGGCCGGAACGAGGAGGTTGAACACGGCCCGAAAGAAGGTGACTTGGGTATTGGAGAGCCCAACGATGCGGCTCGGTACGGATCTTCCGTACCTCACGATGGGCGAACCTGCCCCCCGGTCAACCGTCCGCCGGACGGCTTGAATGGCATGGGACCGCCGGCGATGGCGAGCTTCGGCCTCCCGCAACAGCACGTGCAACGGCATTGGCGGGCACCGCACTTCGGCGGCGTCAGTCCACCCCTGTCCCATACATCCGGCACCCGACTCCGTCCCCGGAATCAGGATCCCTGGAGAACGACGCAAAGGGCCCCGGTGCCGAGCCTGTGGCTCGGACACCGGGGCCCGTTTCCCTTACTTGCCGAAGGCGCTTACTTGCCGAAGGCGCTGTTGTTGCAGCCCATGGACGAGCCCAGGTGGGTCTGCTGCGATCCCGAGTTGCCCTCGCCGTTGAGCGCGTTGCCCAGCAGGCCGTTGAGGATCCCGACCTCGCCGAGGACGTCGAGGTTCAGGTCGTGCGACTTGCACGAGGTGCTCTGCCTGATGTCGAAATCGTTGCCGCCCGGCCCGCCGTGGGCGTAGGCGGTGCCGGCGCCGAGGAAGCCGACACTGCCGAGGGCGGCGACAACGACTGCAGCCTTGCGAAGCTTGAGCATTTCTTCTCCGGTGGGGTAGAGCGGATGCGATCTGCTGTGGATCGACTTCGTACAGTTACGGAACGTTAATACGAAATGTCCCGTGGTCGCTGGACGACGCGCCGGAATCCATGACCAGCGCTATCGGCCCAACCGAGGGCTGACCCGCGCTCGTCGCAGGTCAGGGCGTCGACAGTCCCGGGCAGGCGCGGGCGCTCCGTGGCGAACCACCCGTTCGGCCGCATCGTGCGGGACCAGTTCCGCCAGTCCGCACACAAACGGGCCCTTCGAGGGGTCACCCCCGAAGGGCCCGCGGTGAGCGTCGCGCGCGGCGACCTCGGTGGGCTGCCGCCAGTGCGCTGTCGCCTTACCTGGCGGTGGCGTACGCGTTGGCCTGAGTGTTGGCCTGGGTGCAGGTGAAGCCCCGGGTCGAGGGAGTGGCGAGGACGCCGATCGGGAGGTTGGCGTCGAGCAGCGTCTGCGGACTGCACTCCTGGTACGGACGGAAGTGGTTGTTCTGCTCCTGCGGGGCGGCGGTCTGCGGCAAGACCTGCGCGACCTGCGGGGAGAGCTGCGGGTTGAGCTGCGGGTTGACCTGGGGGGAGACCTGCGGGGTCTGCTGCGGGGTGACGGATTCCGGGGCGGCGGCCTGGGGGGCGCTCTCCTGCGGACCGGCGTGGGAGCCGGATGCATGCGCAGTGGCCTGCGAAGCGGTCCAAGCAGCGGCCTGGGGGGCGTCCTGCTGCGGAACAGCGGGCGGGGCGGCACCGTTGTTCACGACGGGAGCGTCGGCGGAGCTGGCGCCGACACCGATGGCGGACAGTCCGCTTGCCGCTGCGACGACGAGCGCGACCTGGTGAAGCTTGCGCATGGAACCCTCGGCCCTTCATTACCTGTGCATGGAAAACTGATGTACTTCTTGCTGTCTTGCGCGCGCTAACAGTGGTAATCCTGGGGTTTTGCGCCCTGCGCACCCCCTGTCGGACCACGGTGGAAACTTCCCGCAGGCCGCCCCCGGCACCATGGAAGAGCGTTTCCCCCGACAGCACCCGACGGGCCCATTCACTGTTCTCTCCCAGGGGGCAACGAGATTTCCCCTGGTCGGGTCACGGAAGCCGAGGCGGGGTCACCCATTTGCCCGCCGGCGTGAATCATTTGGGGCGTTGGCGACGTCGCCTCATAGCAGGCGGTGGTCTTGGAGTGGATGTGCTATATGGCTGCAAGGGCTGCCCATGCGTCGCCGGAGGTGAAGCTCTACGCGGCACCGGACGGGGAAGTCCTGTTGCGGCGGATGTTGGTGGCCGACGGCGGCAGATATTGAGGAAAATGAACGGACGCACGAGTGTGGGGCCCGGCGACTACCGGGCCCCACACTCATATGTGACGGAACGACAGCCTCGGACGGCTGTCGCTACCTACATTCAGTCCTGGGCGGCGGCGCGCCGGCCCCGGCGATAGAGCAGGACGCCACCGACGACCATTGCGGCACTGGCAGCGGCCGGAATCGCCAGGCTGACCTTTTCCGCACCGGTGTGTGCCAGCTGGGGACGAGCGGACGGCACATTGAGCTGCTGGTGATGGTGCCGGATCACGGGCTTGACGACCTGGGGCGCCGGCGCGCGGTGGTGATGCGACGGCCTGTAGTGGCGCTCCTGCGGCTTGTGTTCCTTCTTCTGTTGTTGGTGGTGGTGCCGCACGTGGACCGGCGAATCGACGTTGGCGCAACGGTTGCCGAACGCGGGGTTGAGCACCCCGACGATGTCGACTGTGTTGCCGCAGAGGTTGATCGGGATGTGAATTGGCACCTGGACCAGGTTGCCGGACAGAACGCCGGGAGAGCCGACAGCGGACCCATGGGCACCGGTGTCGGCGACGGTCGTGCCCGCGCTCACAAGCAGCAGGCCGCCGGTGGCAGCCGAAGCGGCAATGACCTTCTTGATCACGTGACTCCTTCTTAGCAGTGCGGTCACGGCCGCGGACCGCATAAGACTCAACGAGACCTGAGAGGGAAGGCTACGAATGCGGCATTTCGATCACTCTTTCAGCCTGGTGTGTGCGCTCACTCGGCTGACGAGTGACGCCAATTCGATTTTATGGAGAGATTCCACGGCGATTATCACTTTGAGACGGGGGCGCGGACGAGCCAGGCCGGTGCCGTGCCCGTCACTGACTCGAGAAACCGAAAAGACCGCTGGAATATCCGACGCGCTGTCACGAAAGATCGAGACCAGGGTCGCTTCTTAAGCTGCGTGCCGACTGCGGTTTCGTGCCTACCTGGTGAGGGGTGCCCACCGCGATCGGACGATCAGCGGGGATCGAGCAGGGGAAACCGGCCGATGTGCAGCGGGCCGAGGTCGGAGGCAGCCTTCACGGGTAGTACATCGAGGAGGCCCGTGCCGGGGTCGTCGGCGTGGGCAGGGACGGAGAGGATCCCGGTGAGAGCGAGGGCTCCCACAAGGGTGGCGAGTGCGCGGCGCATAGCGACTCCTGCTTCACTTCGTGGCGTTGGCGTGCTGCTTGCACCGGTCACCCTTCCACCCGTGCGTGGTAGGCCCTGATGTCCACGCCAAGCGATCACCCGATCGCACGACGGCGAGAACACGCACCGGGCCCGGCATGGAATTACATGTGGCGCCAATACGGAGCGGGTGGAGCGCATCGCGGAGGGCGGGCTCGGCGCCCCGCGGCGAACCTCGTCTTCGAGATGGTCCCCAAGTGCTATGTGGCGTCGGATGGTTGACGGCGCGGGCGGTGGGAGCGGTGCGCGCGGGCGGGCCCGCCCGCCTTTGCGGCCGCGTCGCCATCAATAGCCCGATAATCCGCACGGTGGCAAATGGGTGACCGCGCATCGGCTCCCGTGACCCGGCCAGGGAAAATCTCGTTCCCTCCTGGGAGAGAACAGCGAATGGGCCCGTGGGCCGCCGCCGGAAAACGCTGCTCCTTGGTGCCGGGGGCAGCCCGCGGTGACCACGCCGGCAATGTTGTCCGACGCGAATCAGAGGTGAGGCGATGGGGATCCGCCGTCGGCTTCGAAGAGCGTTGGA
This sequence comes from Streptomyces sp. NPDC028368, assembly GCF_055565615.1. Lineage (NCBI taxonomy): Bacteria > Bacillati > Actinomycetota > Actinomycetes > Kitasatosporales > Streptomycetaceae > Streptomyces > Streptomyces sp. NPDC028368. The sequence goes on from NZ_JBVHTY010000003.1 coordinate 310,156, forward strand.
GAGCAGCGCAGCGAGTGCCGTCGCGGGCCTGCGGGAGGCTTCCACCGTGTTAGCGCGCACAAGACTGCAATAAGTAATCAGATTTCCATGTACAGGTAATGAAGGGCCGAGGGTTCCATGCGCAAGCTTCACCAGGTCATGCTCGTCGTCGCAGCGGCCGGTGGTCTGTCCGCCATCGGTGCCGGCGTCAGCCATGCCGACGCTCCTCCCGTCGGGTACAACGGTGCCGCCCCGCCCCCCGCGCCGCAGCAGCCCGCGCCGCAGGCCTACGCGCCGGCCCCGGCTCCGCAGCAGGCCTACGCTCCGGCTCCTGCCCCGCAGCAGCCCGCGCCGCAGCAGCCTGCCCCGCAGGCCTACGCGCCGGCCCCGGCTCCGCAGCAGCCCGCGCCGCAGGCCTACGCTCCGGCTCCCGCTCCACAGCAGCCCGCACCGCAGCAGCCCGCACCGCAGACCTTCGCCCCGCAGCAGTCCTCTCCGCAGGTCTCTGCATGGGCCTCTTCGCAGGGCGCTTCGCAGGCTTCCGTCTCGCAGGCCGCCCCGCAGCAGGCCCCCCAGCAGGCCGCTCCGCAGCAGCCCGCCCCGCAGCAGGCCGCCGCCCCGGCACCGGCACCGCAGCTGCCCGCCCCGCAGCAGCCCGCCCCGCAGGCCGCTCCGGCTCCCGCCCCGCAGCAGGCCGCCGCCCCGGCTCCCGCGCCGCAGCTGCCCGCCCCGCAGGTCATCCCGCAGGTGGCCCCTCAGGCGGCCCCGCAGGTCACCCCGCAGGTCGCCCCGGAGGTCGTCGTCCCGCAGGTCGTCCCCCCGCAGCACGCCCCGCAGGTCGCTCCGCAGGTCAACCCGCAGGTGAACCCGCAGGTGAACCCTCTGGTCAACCCGCTGGTCTCCCCGCAGGTCCCGCAGGTCTCCCCGGTTGGGCTCGGGCGGCTCGCGGCGGCTCCCGTGGGGCAGCTTGATCTGCCCCGCATGGCCTGACCGTTCAAGGACGATCCGGAATGTCCCCGCCTCCGCAGTGCAGCAACAGCAGAGGTGGGGCCCTCGCCGGCCGCGGCCCCGGCCCCGCTCCCCACAGGTCTTCCTGCCGGGAGCAGAACAACCTCCTAGGCCCGTAGCAGGAGTGCAGTCCGCAGTCCGCAGTCCGCAGACGGCGGCCGGGGCCGACGCCCCGCCCGGATTGCTCGCCGCCCCTGGGGCCGGTGCGTCAACTGCACCCGGCCGCGGGGCGTCTCCGCCCGTTCCGCCCTGCCGATGCCGTGCCGAGCGGTGCGGGGCATTTCCTCTTGGGTCTCCCGCATCCATAAGAAGCCGATCTCTTGCAGATCGCATCAGCTCAATCAACGGAGAAGAAATGCGCAAGCTCCAGAAGGCTGCCGTCCTGGGCGCCATCCTCGGCAGCATCGGCTCCCTCGGCGCCGGTACCGCCTACGCCCACGGTGAGTCGGGCGCCCACGACATCGACGTCGACCAGCGCACCTCGTGCAGGTCGCACGACATGAACATCGACGTCCTCGGGGGAGTCGGGGCTCTCAACGGCACGCTGGGCAACGCGCTCAACGGCGAGGGCTCCCCGGGCGCGCAGCCCACCCACCTCGGTTCGAAGGCGGGCTGCAACAACGGCGCTCTCTGAGCGCCGGACAGTCGCGTAAGCAGCCGGGCAGCAGTCGCGTAGACAGCTGAAAGGGGTTTCGGCGTCCGAGCCACAGGCCGGCGCCGGGACCCCTTTTCGCCCTTCCCGCCGGTCTTCAGTCGATCGCGGGTCCTGCGCCCGCGGCTGTGGCCCGGTGGACCGGGGGCCGCCGCCGTACGGCAGGCTGACGATGGATGACGGGGCGTCAGGCGCTCCGGCGGTAACGACGACGGCGGGCCGGCCTCTGGCGTCCCCCGCGGTGCTCGTGCGGGAACGGAAACGGTGGACGGCCGGACCGGGACCAACCGGCCTGCCATCCACCGTTTGTGAGGGCGTTCCAGGAGCCTTCACCACGCCGCGTGCGCCACCTGGCGCGGGTCGACCTGCCGAAGGCTCGCGCAACAGCCTCTGGGCCTCAAGTTTCAGGGCTCAGGGCGTCATGCCGGCCGGGTTGAAGTCCTTCGCCTCCGGCGCCGTGTTGGAGCAGTTCACGGCGGGTCCGATCGCCGTGCTCCCGTTGTTCAGCAGGCCTCCTGCGGGGAACGACACGGGCTTCGTGGCCAAGCAGTCCTGCGACTGGTTGACGCTGTACCTGCCGTTCTCGCTGGTGTGGGCGGGGCTTCGCTGGGCGCAGGTGCTGTTGCCCTGGATGTCGAGGGTGCAGATGGTCGAGGTTCCGCCGTCGAAGGCCTGGGCGGCACCGGCACCGGCGCAGGTCACGGCGAGGCCGCTCAGGAGCCCGAGCCCCGAGGCGGCTGCGATCTTCTTCCAACTGAACATGTGCTGCGTTCCTTTGTGATCGATGACCGGGTGTCATGCACCACGAACCGGCCCGCGCCGGGGCCCTGAAGAAGGTCGAAAAACGGGTCCCGGTGTCCGGGCCTGTGGCTCGGACACCGGGACCCCATTCGGTTATCGGGTGAAGGCGCCGTTGTTGCAGCCCATGCCCGAGCCGATCGGAGTGGACTGCGAACCCGCGGCACCCTCGCCGTTGAGCGCGTTACCCAGCACGCCGTTGAGGACCCCGACCTCGCCGAGGACGTCGACGTTCAGGTCGTGCGACCTGCACTGGCTGCCCTGCCTGATGTCGAAGTGGTTGCCGCCGCCGCCGTAGCCGCCGTCGGCGTAGGCGGAGCCGGCGCCGAGGAAGCCGACACTGCCGAGGACGGCGGCCACAACGGCAGCCTTGCGAAGCTTGAGCATTTCTTCTCCGGTAGGTTGAGCGGATCGATCCGTAAGGGATCGACTGCGTACAGTTACGGGACGATAATGCGAAATGTCCCGTAGCCGCTCGGCGACGCGCCGGATTTTATGACCATCGCGAACGGGTGCCGGTCCGGGGGCTTTTCTCGTATCTTCGCAGGTCAGGGCGCGTAAAGGCCGGAACTGGCGGGGGCGCTCGGTGGCGAACCATCCGTTCGGCCGCACCGCGCGCGATCCGTTGGGTCACGCTGCGCGCGAACGGGCCCTTCGGGGGTGGCCCCCGAAGGGCCCGCGGCGCGCATCGCGTGCGGTTCCCTGGCTGCCTTACCGATTGAAGGCGTGGTTGAACTGGCCGCAGGTGGTGCCCCAGGTCTCGGGGACGGCGAGCACGCCGATCGGGAGGTTGGTGTCGACCACCGTCTGCGGACTGCACTCCTGGTACGGACGGAAGAGGTCTTTTCCTCGGTGGGCGGAACCGTCGTGGGCGTAGGCGGTACCGGCGCCCGCGCCGATGGCGGACAGACTGCCGGCCGCTGCGGCGATGATCACGACCTGCTGAAGCTTGCGCATGGAACCCTCGGCCCTTCATTGCCTGTACATAGAGGCCTAATTGCCTACTGTGACCGTGCGCACACTAGCAGTAGTCGTCATGGGGGTTCCACACGACTGGGCGCTCCGTGTCGAAGCGCGGCAGGCGCCTCTCGAAGGCCCGTTCCCGGCCGCTCGGCGGCAGGCCGGCAGGCCGAGTTCGCATGCTTTGTCCCCACCGCGCGAACGGGATGAACCGGCCGAATCTCCGCGCTCGTTGACGAGCGGCCGGCCGAGGTGGTGCAGACGCTCAAGTGCGTCGGGGCGAAGCGGGCTGCTGCGGGTCGAGGCTGAACTCGCAGGGCCAGGACCGCTGGAGCGCGCGGCGGGAGATTATGGACGGGGCGTAGGCGACGGTTGGCTCGTCAAGCTCGCAGACGTGCGGGCACGGTGGGGATGGTGTCCTCGTCCCCGGCATCGGGCCGGAGCGTCGTTCTCGCTCACCTCCGGCGCCGCCGGGCGGTCAGCTCCGTCCAGGCCGCGGAGAGTCGGTCCACCAGGTCGTCGAGGCGGGCGGCGGGCAGGGCGAACAGGACGCGGATGTGGTCGTCGTGGGCGCCGCTCGGGTCGGTTGCGGAGCCCGGAACCACCTCGATGCCGTGGCGCAGCGCGACCTGGGCGAAGACCCTGGAGTCGGTGCTGTCCGGCAGCCGGATCCACAATGCCGCGCCGCCCGCGGGTGACCGCCAGGTCCAGCGGGGGAGCCGGTCGGCGAGCAGGGATTCGAGGCGGGTGAGGCCGGTGCGCAGGGTCTGTGCCCTGGCCCCTTTGATCTCGTCGAGGCGCGGCAACAGACGGGCCGCGAGCGCCTGGTCGAGCAACGGGGTACCCATGTCCGCCTGCGCCTTGAGGCGGGCGAGCCGCTCGACCGTACCGGCCGGACCGCGCAGCCAGCCGATGCGCAGGCCGCCCCAGACCGCCTTGGTGAGGGAGCCGATGGTGAGCGTCTCGGCTCCGGGTGGGGCGAAGGCCGCGACGGGCGGCGGCTCCGGGGCGTCGGTGAGCCGGCTGTCGTAGGCCAGGTCCTCGACGACCGGAACCCCGTGCCGACAGGCGAGTTCGGCGATACGGCGGCGCCGGGCGGCGGACATCAGGATGCCGGTCGGGTTGTGGAAGGTCGGGGCGGCGTGGAGCAGCGCGGCCCCGGCGAGCGCCTCGGCCAGCCCCTCGAGGCGGAGGCCGTCCTCGTCTTCTTTCCGCAGTTCGTCGTCCCGGGACCGGGCGCGCGTACCCACATGCTGGAACTGGGCGCGGTGTTCTTCGCGATCGCCCTCGCCATGGACGTGATGTACGCGCCGGCCGGCGGCGCGGTGAGCACCTGGCTGCGCCGCCGGCCGGGCGTCCTGGACCGGCAGCACCATGCGGTGGGGGGCGTGTATCTCGCGCTCGGGGCCGTCGCGGCGCTGCCGGTGCTCCAGGACCTGTCCGGGAGCGGTGAGGCCTTGGGGCCGGCAAGCATTCCTCCCGCCAACCGCGTTCACCACCGGCAGCGTTCACCGAGCGAGGGCAGGGCTCCCGGAGCCCTGCCCTCTGCCGTTTCCGCTGCTGTTCCCCGCGCTACGGGGGTCGGCCTTCAGGTGCCGTAGACCGTGGACCGGTGTCCTACGTGGACGACCCACACGACGAGTTCGCCGTTGTCGAGGGTGTAGATGACCCGGTAGTCGCCGACCCTGAGACGACGGCGTTCCGGCTGGGACACGAGCGCGGTGGTTTTGAAGCCGTAGGGGTCCGTCTCCAGCTCCGCCAGCTTGGCCAGGATGCGCAGGGCGGCGTCCCGGGGGATCTTGCGGAGTTCGGCCTGGGCCTCGGGACGGAAGACGGTGCGGTAATCACTCACTGCGCGCCAGCGTCTCCTTCATGACGTCCTCGATGGGGATGCCGGCCGAACGGTTCGCCATGCGCTCGTCGATGATGCGGTTGATCTCGCGTTCTTCCCACTGCTGGTACTTGCGGAGCACCTCTATCGACACCACGGCGGCGACTTCCTTGCCGCGGCGGGTGATGACGGTGGGCAGGTCGTCGCGGTCGGCCCGCTCGACGACCTCGGCCAGGTGCGCGCGGACGTCACGGATGGACTCTATGGGCATCTGCGTCATGCGCCCCAGGGTACCGAGTGTCGCAGATGTACACAACGGGAGCAGGTCAACGGGAAGGCTCAACGGGAGGGCTCACCCCGGCGCCGGCCCCGCCGGGTTTGCGGAACCACGCCTTCGGACAGGAAATAGCCGGATATCGATTTCCCCTCTTTCCGGAATCATTCCCGCAGCCATTCCGCAGTCATCCCCGTAATGGCCTCCGGGACATTTCAACTGACCTGGCGATCAGTGATTTCGAGTTGAAATCCGGTTTCGTAAAAGGAAAGATCTGACCGCGAGGAAAGCGCTTGGTCGCGTCGGGCCTTGCGTCCGCATGTGTAAGGGGAAATGGATTTGTCCAGGTCGCGTTTGGCGGTCGTTGGTGGTGCGGTGCTCGCGGCCGGGCTGGTGGTCAGTGGCTGTAGTGCGGACGAAGGCGGGGGAAGCGGGAACGGGAAGGGCGGCGCGGGCGCGGACCAGGCGCCCGCCGCCCAGGGGGAAATGCTGAACCAGGTACCGATGGCCAAGGTCGGCGAGATGGCCGGTGCCATGGGAATGTGGGCGACGAAGAAGAATTTCGTCAAGGCCGATCTGAAAAAGATCGTGGGTTATCCGCTGGACGGCGGAAAGGCGCAGTGGACCGTTCCGCTCAGCGGTGAGATCTGCTGGTCGTCGCCGCGGCCCACCGAGGACGGGCTGATCGCCGTCGTGTTCGAGAACGACAAGGACGACCCCTCGGTCTGTACCGAGGTCGGCCTGGTCGATCTGAACAAGGGCACGATGCGCTGGCACAAGCAGGCGCAGGAAGACGGCAACGCCCAGATGTTCGACGAGGTGACCATCGGCGGCGGCACCGTCGCCGCGGGCGGCACCAACGTCTCCGCGGCCTGGACGGTCGACGGCAAGCCGCTGTGGAAGCCCGATTCGGGCAAGAAGTGCCAGGACAACGGGTATGCGGGCAGCCGCGACAAGCTGATCGCGGTGCGCGACTGCGGCGCCGACCCCAAGCATCCCCGGCTGGATGTCCAGACGGTGGATCCCAGGACGCGGGCGGTGAAGTCGAGCTACAAACTGCCGGCCGGCACCGAGAACGCGCATGTGGTGTCCGCCGATCCGCTGGTCGTCGCCGTCAATGACGGCAAGGCGCAGGGCGGCTCGGCCGTCTCGGAGTTCCTGTCGATCGACGACAGCGCGGCACACGGCAAGCTGCTCGGCAAGATCGGCACATCCGGCGGGAAGTTCGGGAAGTACGAGGTCGACTGCCCGGCCACCGAGACCGACGGGTGCAGCCAACTCGCGGTGAGCAAGAAGGCCGGTGCGCTGTATCTGGGGACGCGGGACCCGGTCGGCGCGGGTTCCGATGCCGAGAACGACGTCGTGGCGTTCAGCCTGAAGACGGGGAAGCGGATCGGCAGGGCCGAAGGGGCCGAGGAGGGCCGCCTGATACCGATCGGGCTCGACGAGAGCGGCCAGGTGATCGCCTATCAGGAGGCCGACGACATCTCGGAGGACGCCGGCGCGGTCTGGAAGATCGATCCCGTTTCGTTCAAGAAGACCAAGCTCCTGCAGAACCCCGCCGCCAACGCCACGATCGAGGCGCGCTTCACCACCGACCGCGAGCTTCTCTACACCGGCGGCCGGTTCTACCTGGGGTCCGGCAAGGTCAGCGAACCCTCCACCGTCTACAAGGAGAAGCAGCCGCTGGCCATGGTCTTCGGGCCGAAGAAGTAACCCGTCCGGGCGCCGCCGGCGCCCCCGCTGACCGGGCCGTGCCTCTCCTCCGGGGCACGGTCCTCAGCGTTTTCAGGACCGGCGGGCACCGCGGAACGAGCCCTGAGGGAAAGGGAGTTGATGCATCACGGGGCGAGGGGGTGAGGGGGAGAGGGGTGGGCGTTAGCGGGGGAAGAGCTGGAAGAGGGTGGCCGGGCGGCCTCGGTAGCGGTCGCCGCCGGCGCGCAGCATGTGCTCGATGAAGGTGCGGGCGTAGGCCGCCGGGTCCTGGCCGGGGCCGGTCAGGCCCTTGATGTAGGCCTCGTGGGCGGCCAGTGAGGCGACCGCCCGCTCGATGCCGGGCCCGACCTCCGCGGCGTGCGTGGGGTACGGGGAGCCCGCCACGGCCACCCAGCGGACGCCGGTCCACGGGGCGAGCCCCTGGCCGTCCGTGAGCTCGGGGAAGATCCAGCGGTTGCCGGCGTCGCCCGCCGCGTCCAGGACGGCGCGCCCGACGGCCCGGTGGTCGGGGGTGTTCCACCGGACGCCGCCCCAGGTGTCGTGGTGGTTGAGGGTGATCAGCAGCTCCGGGCGGTGCCGGCGGATGGCGGCCGACAAATCGCGCCGCAGCGGCACACCGGCCTCGATCACGCCGTCGCGGTGGCCGAGGAACTCGACGGAGCGGACGCCGACGAGCGCGGCCCCGCTGCGCTCCTCGGCCTCCCGGATCGTGGCGCACCGGTCCGGCGCGAGCCCGTCGATACCGGCCTCGCCGCGGGTGACCAGTACGTAGGTGACCTCGCGCCCGGCCGCGGTCCATTCGGCGACGGCGGCCGCGGCGCCGTACTCGAGGTCATCGGGGTGGGCGGCGACGGCGAGCGCGCGCTGCCAGGTGTCGGGCATGGGGGAGAGGTGGTGCTCCTCGCCCGTGCGGGAGGGCGGCGAGGGCGGCGAGCCGGGTTCGTCGGGCATCGGCATGCATCCCTTTACGGCGTGCTCTTCGCTCCGTTTGCTCGGGTTGTGCCCTTTTGATCGTGTCACGGGTCGGAGGTGTGCACCGGTTGGGCCGGGGTGCCCGTGCGGGTCCGGCGGCGGGGCGTATCGGGGCGTGTGCGGGGCGTATGGAGTTGCCGGAGCGCGGGAGGCGCGCCATGGCGCGGCCCGCTTTCCCGGTGCTGCCTTGGTTTGCGTGCCGGTTGAGCTGGGCTTCCTCGCCTCGGGTAAAGCTTTGGCCCAAGGTTGCGGTGATGAACGCGCGGTTGCCACGCTGTTGCTGACTGTCAAGCTGTTGGGAGGGGCACGTGCCTTTCGGTGAGCAGCCCGCGTACCTCCGTGTCGCAGGCGACCTGCGCCAGAAGATCGTCGACGGGTTGCTGCCGCCGCACACCCGCCTCCCCTCCCAGGCCCGGATCCGCGAGGAGTACGGCGTCTCGGACACCGTCGCCCTGGAGGCCCGCAAGGTCCTGATGGCCGAGGGACTGGTCGAGGGCCGTTCGGGGTCGGGCACCTATGTGCGCGAGCAGCCCGTGCCGCGCCGTATCGCCCGCGCCGGCTATCAGTCGGGCGTCTGCACCACACCGTTCCGGCAGGAGCAGACCGATGAGCGGGTGAAGGGGACCTGGGAGTCCAGCAGCCGCCAGGAGGGCGCCGGTTCCGCGGTGGCGGCGCGGCTGCGCATCCCGGCGGGCGCCAAAGTGATGCGGACGCGCTATCTCTTCCGGGCGGAAGGCGAGCCGTCCATGCTCTCCACCTCCTGGGAGCCCCTGGAGGTGACCGGGCGGACGCCCGTGATGCTGCCGGAGGAGGGGCCGCTGGCGGGGCGCGGGGTGGTCGAGCGGATGGCGGCCATCGATGTCGTCGTGGACAACGTGGTCGAGGAGATCGGGGCGCGGCCGGGCCTGGCGGAGGAAGCCATGACGCTGGGCGGGGTGCCGGGGCATGCCGTGCTGGTGATCTCGCGTACGTACTTCGCCGGCGGCCGGCCGGTCGAGACGGCCGATGTCGTCACGCTCGCGGACCGCCACCGGGTCACCTACCACCTGCCGGTCAGGTAGCCGACGGGGGCGGGCCGGGCCGCACCCTGCGGGGCCCCGGCGTACCCCCGAGGGCCCCGGCGTATCCCCGAGGGGTCCCACGCCCGCCCGGTGGTCCCTGATGTCCACACGACGGATCCCGCACGGTCCGCAATCCGTCACGCTCGTGCCCCATTCGCGCGCTTTCGTCCGTAAATGAGGTCCGTATATCGGTGTGGGAAGGGTCACAAGGCCTCAACTGGCCGGGTCTTTTTGCGTTGTTCGGGAACCCGATCTTCGGATTCGCTCTTACGATGGCGAAGTTTGTGCACGGCACGGGGGAAGACCAGGAGACCAGCACGTGAGCACGACGAAGACACCGGGTGCGGAGCAGGGCTCGCACTCGAATTACCGTCGGTCCCTCGGGACCATCGCCCTGACCGCTACTGGTCTCGGGTCCATCATCGGTTCCGGCTGGCTCTTCGGGGCCGAGCGGGCCGCCGCCATCGCCGGACCGGCCGCGATCGTGGCCTGGATCATCGGCGCGCTGGTCGCGCTGACCATCGCGCTCACCTATTCCGAGCTCGGTGCGATGTTCCCGAAGGCCGGCGGCATGGTCCGCTACGGCCAGTACTCGCACGGCTCGCTCGCCGGATACCTCGCGGCCTGGGCGAACTGGATCGCGATCGTCTCGGTCATCCCGGGTGAGGCCACCGCCTCGGTCCAGTACATGAGTTCGTGGAAGTACGGCTGGGCGCAGGCGCTGTACGACGGCAAGGAGCTGACCGGCACCGGCGTCGGGCTCGCCAGCATCCTGCTGATCTTCTACTTCTTCCTGAACTGGTTCGCGATCTCGCTGTTCGCCAAGACCAACACCGCGATCACGGTCTTCAAGGTCGTCGTCCCGGTGCTGACGGCGACCGCGCTGATGATGGCGCACTTCGACACCGGCAATATCACCCACCACGGCGGCTTCACGCCCAACGGCTGGAGCTCGGTCTTCACCGCCGTCGCCGTCTCCGGCATCGTCTGGGCCTACAACGGCTTCCAGTCGCCGCTGAACCTCGCCGGTGAGGCCCGCAACCCGGGCAAGTCGCTGCCCAAGGCCGTCATCTGGTCGATCGTGATCGCGCTGGTCATCTACGTCGCCCTCCAGGTGGCGTTCCTGATGGCGGTGCCCGGCGACAAGCTGGGCGCGCACGGCGGCTGGGCCGGGCTCGGCTTCAACTCCCCGCTCGCCGACCTCGCTGTCGCCTGGGGCCTGAACTGGCTGGCGCTGCTGCTGTACGCGGACGCCTTCGTCTCTCCCTCCGGCACGGGCATGATCTACGCGGCCACCACCTCGCGCATGATCCACGGCGTGCAGGAGAACGGCCATCTGCCCGGCGTCTTCGGCAAGGTCGACAAGAAGACCGGTGTGCCGCGTCCGGCACTGCTGCTCAACCTCGTGATCGCGTTCCTCTTCCTCGCGGTCTTCCGCGGCTGGGGCTCGCTCGCCTCGATCGTCTCGGTCGCCACGGTCATCTCGTACATCACGGGCCCGGTCGCGGTGATGTCGCTGCGCCGTATCTCGCCGAACCTCAAGCGCCCCGTCCAGCTGCGCGCGATGCCCTTCATCGCGCCGGTCGCGATGGTCTTCGGCTCGCTGGTGCTCTACTGGGGCCGCTGGCCGCTGACCGGCAAGGTCATCCTGATCATGGCCGTCGGACTGCCGGTCTGGGCCTGGTACGAGATCGGCAAGCCGCTCACCCAGGGCCGCAAGCCGTGGGCCGAGCTGCGCCCGCACCTGAAGGCCGGCGCCTGGATGGTGGCGTATCTGCTGGTGATGGCCGCCGTCTCGTACGCGGGCGGCAAGGAGTTCGGCGGCAAGGGCTATCTGCCCCAGGGCTGGGACCTCGTCCTGGTCGCGGCGCTCGGCCTCGCGTTCTACTACTGGGGCGTGCGCAGCTCGTGGCGTAACCCCTCGCTCGTCCAGGCCGAGGCGGAGCTCCGGGAGGCCGACGAGGCGGACCGGGCCGAGGAGGCCGCGGACAAGGCTCCCGTGGGCGCCTGAGTCCCCCTGCTCCCACCGTTTTCCACCGGCCACTCGCGGCCCGCTCCCGGTACCCGGGGGCCCGCGGGTGGCCGGTTCGGTATCTCTTTGTGCAAATTCGTATGCGGTGCGTAAAGGTCGGGCGTACGCTCGGGCATATGCGGAATGCGATTTCGGCATCAGCACAGGACGGGCGCATGGCGGCGCACCACACGGCGGACGGAGGGGCGCGATGACCGACAGTGGGGCCGTGCTGCCCTGGATCGTCATCCGCCAGGACGAAGGCGGCAACCGCTATCGCGTCGGCCGTTATGCCACCCGGGCGGAGGCGGAGCGGGTGGCCGAACGACTGGACACCCGAGGTCACCAGCAGCTTTACGTGGTCGAGCGGGTGGGCCGGGCGATGACCTGAGGGGCGGGGAAGGAGAAGCGGGACGACGACGGGGGACGTAGGCTGCGGCGCATGACGACCGTGCGCGTAGTGGTGGGTGCAGCGGTGTGCGACCGGGGACGGCTGCTGGCCGCCCGGCGCAGCGCACCGCCCGCCCTGGCAGGCCGCTGGGAGCTGCCCGGCGGCAAGGTGGAGGACGGCGAGACGCCCGAACAGGCGCTGGTGCGCGAGCTGCGCGAGGAGCTGGGTGTCGAGGCCGCCGCGCAGGAGCGGATCCCCGGCGAGTGGGTGCTGCGGCCCGGCTTTGTGCTGCAGGTGTGGACGGCCCGGCTGCTGTCCGGCGATCCGCGGCCGCTCCAGGATCACGACGAGCTGCGCTGGCTGCGCCCCGCGGAGGAGCAGCAGGTCGACTGGCTCGACCAGGACCGCCCCGCGGTCGCCGAGGCGATGCGCCGGCTGTCGGCGATGCCCGTACGGCAGCGGAGCGCGCTGCCGTAGCCGAGCGGGCTGCGGTAACGGAGCGCGCTGTCCTGGTCAGCGTGCGCGGCCGCAAACAAGGCGCACACCCGCAGCGGGCGTGCGAACGGGAGGCGGAGCGCGCGGCCATACCCACCCGGACCGCCCGCCGCGCCAAGATGCGCTATTTGTGCCACAGTGCACGGTTGAAGGCGATACTTGGGCCCTGATACCGGGTATGTCGTGATTAACCCCGGCAGAGCTGGCGAATGGCGCAGGCGAATCGACGGGGATCCCATCGGGCTGGGAAGTGATCGGCGTGAGCGACAGCGCAGCGGCAGGGGTCCCAGAGTCGGCCTCCTCCAGTGTCCGCAGGCGCGGCATGGTCTCCGGTTCACCGATCGCCGAATGGAGTTTCCCGGCCGACCCGGGGGCGGTGCGCACGGCCCGTTCCAAAGTCCGTGAGACGCTCTCCGACTGGGGCCTGGACGGCGCCGTCGACATGGCCGTACTCCTCGTCAGCGAACTCGTCACCAACTCCCTGCGCCATGCCACCGGCCCCATCGGCGTCCGGATGGTGCTCCTCAGCGGCGGCGCACTCCTCGTCGAGGTCTCCGACCCCCTCCCCGACCCCCCGCAGGAACGCACCGCCACCCCCGACGACGAAGGCGGCCGTGGATTGCAGCTGGTCGCGTGCAGTGCACGGCGTTGGGGTACCCGACGGGGAAAGAGTGGCAAGACAGTGTGGTTCGAGCTGTCGGTGGCTGGTTAGGAGACATGTGGAGTCCTGATCGTTGCCATTTCATCGACATTTTGTAGATGGGCTGCGATCGAGACTGTGCTGTGATCGTGAAGACCGTGTTCCGGATAGCCGAGGTGCTGGATACTCAGGCTGGTCCGGTCCGGGCACGATGAGCTGGAGGGGACGGGGCTCGTGAGCGAGATGTCACGTGGCGGGGCAGAACCCGCGCAGACCGAGGGCCAGGGCGGTGCGGACGGTCCGGGGGACCCAGGCAGACACCGGCCTGCGCACGGCCTGCCCGTCTGGCAGAGCAGCCAGCCCGGATCGATCTACGACTACATCCGCGTCGCCTCCTTCTCGCTGGGGCCCGACGGACGGATCGACCAGTGGAGCGAGCGCGCCGCCGAGATGCTCGGCATCCCGGCCCGCTACGCCGTGGGCAAGGACCCCGTAGCGGCGTTCGTGCCCCGCGAGCTGCACGAGACCGGTCACCGCAAGGTGTCCGAGATCCTCGACGGCCGCGAGTGGACCGGCCTGGTGCCCTACCGCAGGGAGTTGGGCGGCGACACCGACGGGCTCGCCGAGATCTATGTGATGCCGTCGGAGACGGAGAGCGGCGCGCGCGCCGCGGTCTGTCTTGTCGTCGACGTCCGGGCGCTGCGCGGCATCGAGACCGACCTCGCCGCCTCGCAGGCCGTTTTCGGTCAATCTCCCATGGGCTTCACCCTGTTCGGCACGGATCTGAAGCTGCTGCGGGTCAACGAACGGTTCGCCACGGTTTTCGGCGGCCCGGCCGGCAAGTACCGCGGCCGCAGCCCGCACGACTTCCTGCCGCGCCCCGAGGCCGAGCGGATGACCGCCGCGCTGCGCCGCGTCCTGGAGACCGGTGAGCCGGTCACCGAGATGCAGTTGGTCGGCTCGGTGCCGGGCGAGGAGGACCGCCGCCGCTGGTCGGTCTCGCTCTACCGCCTGCACGGCGCCAGCGGCCGCCCCATCGGCGTCGCGGCACTCGCCGCCGACATCACCGGCCGCCGCCGCGCGGAACGGGAGGCCGCCAACGCCCGCCGCAACCTCGCCCTGCTCAACGAAGCGGGCGCCCGGATAGGCAATTCGCTCGACCTGGAGACCACCGCCCGCACCCTCCTGGACGTCGCCGTCCCGCAGTTCTGCGACCTGGCATCGGTGGACCTCTACCAAGGCCTGCTGGCCGGCGACGAGGCCCCGCCCGGCATGAGCGACGGCAGCGCGGAGCTGCGCCGGGTCGCCTTCGCCAGCGCCGTCTCCGACGCCCCGCTGGCCACCGCCACCTCCTGTGCCCCCGAGGACGGCTCCCCGGACGGGCCGGTCGCGGTCGGCGCCGTGCACCGCTACCCCTTCAACTCGCCCTGCGCGGGCGCCCTGCGGACCGGCCAGGTGCAGATCATCCCGGGCCGCGAGAACGACGACCGCCAGGAGCTGGGCGCGGTGGTGCACTCCACCCTCGCCGTCCCGATGGTCGCCCGGGACACCGTCGTCGGACTGGTGCAGTTCTCCCGTACGAAGGGCAGTGAGCCGTTCGGCGAGCGCGATACGGCCCTCGCCGTCGAGCTGGCCGCCCGCGCCGCGGTCTGCATCGACAACGCCCGCCTCTACCGCCGCGAGCACGAACGCGCCCTGATCCTGCAGCGCAGCCTGCTCCCCCCGGGCGACCCGGAGGCCGCGGGCCTCGACATCGCCTGCCGCTATCTGCCCGGCACCACCGCCACCGAGGTCGGCGGCGACTGGTTCGACGTCATCGAACTCCCCGGCCACCGCACGGCGTTGGTCGTCGGCGATGTCATGGGACGCGGCCTGCGCGCCGCCGTGGCGATGGGTGAACTCCGCACCGCGGTACGGACGCTGGCGCTGCTGGACCTGGAGCCGGCCGAGGTGCTCTCGGCGCTGGACGAGATCGCCCGCGGGCTCGGCGGCAGCGGCAACGCCCACACCGCCGTACGCCCGCCGCGCAGCCCCTCGGGCGCGGCCGCCTCGGTGCCCGAGCGCGGTGCCTCCGCCCGTACCGCCGACCTCTCCGAGGTCTACCTCGCCACCTGCGTCTACGCCGTCTACGACCCGGTCACCCGGCGCTGTACGTTCGCCAACGCCGGACACCTGCCGCCGGTGCTGGTCGAGGAGGGCGAGGACGCGCTGCTGCTCGATGTGCCGCCGGGGATGCCGCTGGGCGTCGGCGGTGAACCGTTCGAGGAGACCGAGGTCGACCTGCCGGACGGTTCGCTGCTCGCGCTCTACACCGACGGCCTGGTGGAGTCCCGCCACCATCCCCTGGACGAGGGGCTGCGGGCGTTCCGGCTGGCCCTCTCGGGTACCGACCGGCCGCTGGAGGACGCCTGTGACCATGTCCTGAGCGCCCTGGACACCTCGCACGGCGAGGACGACATCGCGCTGCTGATGGCGCGGGTGCACGGGCTGCCCAAGGACGCGGTGGGCGACTGGAGCCTGGCGCCGGAGGCCCGCTCGGTGGCCCGCGCCCGTGAGCTGGCCCGCGACCAGCTCACGGACTGGGGCCTGCAACAGCTGATCGATACGACGGAACTGCTGGTCAGCGAGCTGGTGACCAACGCACTACGGCACGGCCACGGCGAGATCCGGCTGCGGCTGCTGCTGGACCGCACCCTGGTGTGCGAGGTGTGGGACGCCGATCTCGCCCAGCCGCGCCGGCGCCGCGCCCGGGACACCGACGAGGGCGGCCGCGGCCTTCAGCTGGTCGGCCTGCTCAGTGCCGGCTGGGGCAGCCGCCGCACCCCGCGCGGCAAGACCGTCTGGTTCGAACTCGCCCTGCCCGACGGCGAGTCGGAGGCGGTCGACCCGGCGGAGGCCCTGCTGAGCCTCTTTTGAGGGATCCCGGGATGGGCGGCGCCCCTCTACCCTGGAATACAGGGGGCCCACCCATCCCGTAGGGAATCTCCCGTAGGGGCCGGGCGCGGGCGCGTACGGCCCGCCCGGTTCAGAGGCTGCGGATGTGGTTCGCGGCCAGCTCCGCCTCGCGGACCACCTTCTCGGTGTCCACATGCACCAGTTCGCCCCGCGACTTGCGCAGATGACCGTCGACGAAGACCTCGCTCACGTTCGGCGGCTGGCCGTTGAGCACGATCTGGCTGGTCCAGTCGAAGCGCGGGGCGAAGTTGAGGGTGCCGGGGTCCAGGACCAGGACGTCGGCGCACTTGCCCGGGGTCAGCGAGCCGACCCGGTCGGCCATCCCGATGCACTCCGCGCCGCCCAGCGTCGCCATCCGCAGCACGGCCGGGATCGTGGGATGGATCCCGGCGTCCTCGTGCCGCGCCCGCTGCAGCCCGACGGCCGCCTTCATCACATTGAACATGTCCGAGGTGTCGTTGGTCCCGCCGTCGTGCCCGAGCCCGGCCCGGACGCCGTGCCGGTGCAGGGCAGGCAGCGGGATGATGCCGGAGGCCAGCCGCATATTGCTGAGCGGACAGTGCGCGACCCGCACATCGTGCTCGCCGGCCAGTGCGATCTCCTCGTCGGTGAGGTGGATCGCGTGGTTCATCAGCAGGTCCGGGCCGAAGGCGCCGGTCTCGCGCAGCGCGCGGACCGGGTCGTCCTTGCGGTCGTCGCGGTGTTCGAGGACATGGGAGTTGAGCATTACGCCGAGGTCCCGGGCGACCTCGTGGAACTGCCGCAGCTCCTTGAGCGCGGACATGCCCGCATGCACCGACACCTGTGCGGAGGCCAGCGCCAGCGGGTCGAGGAAGTCCTTCTTGATCTCGGGGATGAGGTGGATATCGGCCGCGCCCTGCGTCGATGCGTAGACGAACCGCAGCCCGGCGTCGTCCAGCGCGCGGATATAGCGCTCGCTGGTGTCGTACGGGATGGGGTGCACCCAGTCGACGACGGTGGTGACGCCCGCCTGGAGGGCGTCGAGGGCGGCCAGATGGACGAAGCGGTACATGTCCCGGGCGTCGATCCTGGGCAGGGTGACGCGGTTGCAGTCGGCCAGCCAGCCGTTGAGGTCCTGCGCCGAGCAGCCCCCGCGGATGCTGGACTGCCACAGGTGGTTGTGCAGATCGACGAAGCCGGGGAGGACGAGTTTGCCGCTCGCGTCCACCACCCGGGTGCCGTGCGGCACGTCCAGTCCCTTGCCGACGGCGGCGATCTTGCCGTCCCGCATCAGGACATCGGTGCCGCCCTCGAGCGTGCCCAGCGATCCCTTGCCGACCTCGGGGTCCATGGTGAGCACCAGATCCGCGCCGCGCAGCACGGTGGTGCGCCGCTCGGCCCGTATCTCCTCCGGCGTCTCTCGTGATCTCTCGGGCCGCTCCCGGCCTTCGGCGGGGATACCGGCCGCCGCCGCCAGAGGGACGCTGCCGATACCCGCCAGAACCCTGCGCCGGCTCACTCTCGGAAAGTTCATTCCGTTCTTATACCGCGCTGGCGAGCCGACGCCGTGAGATCATTTCCGGTCAAGTGACGTGTCGTCAGAACCTCATGAGTAATGACGACTTGGGGGGAATTCGCGACCGCCCATCGGGCGGCGGCCGGTCACTCGCCACGCCGCCGGATCTTGTTCCCGAGCCACACCAGCGGGTCGTACTTGCGGTCCGCCGCGCGCTCCTTGAGCGGGATCAGCGCATTGTCGGTGATCTTGATGTTCTCGGGGCAGACCTCCGTGCAGCACTTGGTGATGTTGCAGTAGCCCAGGCCGTGCTCGTCCTGCGCGGTGCGCTTGCGGTCCAGTCCGTTCTCCGGGGCGGCGTCCAGCGGATGCATGTCGAGTTCGGCGATGCGCATCAGGAAACGCGGTCCGGCGAAAGCAGGCTTGTTCTCTTCGTGGTCGCGCACCACATGGCAGGTGTCCTGGCACAGGAAGCACTCGATGCACTTACGGAACTCCTGCGAGCGGTTCACATCCTCCTGCTGCATGCGGTACTCGCCGGGGGCCAGTTCCGCGGGCGGGACGAACGCCGGGACCTCACGGGCCTTGGTGTAGTTGAACGACACATCGGTGACCAGGTCGCGGATGACGGGGAAGGCCCGCATCGGCGTGACCGTGATCGTCTCCGTACGGTCGAACACCGACATCCGCGTCATACACATCAGCCGCGGCCGCCCGTTGATCTCCGCGCTGCACGAACCGCACTTGCCCGCCTTGCAGTTCCAGCGCACCGCCAGATCGGAGGCCTGGGTCGCCTGGAGGCGGTGGATGATGTCCAGCACCACCTCGCCGTCGTGCACCTCGACCGAGAAGTCCTCCAGGCCGCCGCCGTCCGCGTCGCCCCGCCACACGCGGAAGTGCGCCTGGTACGCGCCGGACTGCCCGTTCGCCGCCGGCCCGTCGGCGGTCCGTCCGCTCGCCACCTGCCCGCTCGCGGTCTCCCCGCTCGCCGTCTCCCCGCTCACTGTCTGCCCGGTCACCGGCCCAGCTCCTCGTCCGTCAGGTACTTCACCAGCTCCTCCTTCTCGAAGAGTTCGAGGAGATCGGGGCGGATCGGCGGGGTCTCGCGGCGGGTCAGCCGGATCTGGCCCAGCGCCGGGTCCGCCGGTACCCCATCCGCCCGGGAATCGGCCGGCTCGCAGACCAGATTGATGTTGCGCCAGCGCCGGTCCATCATCGGGTGGTCGTCGCGGGTGTGCCCGCCGCGGCTCTCCTCGCGCTCCAGCGCCGCCCGCGCCACACACTCGCTGACCAGCAGCATGTTCCGCAGATCGAGGGACAGATGCCAGCCGGGGTTGTACTGCCGGTGCCCCTCCACACCGGCCCGCCGGGCCCGTACCCGCAGCCCGGCCAGCCGCTGGAGCGCCTCGGCCATCTCGCCCTCCCGGCGGATGATGCCGACCAGGTCGTTCATCGACTGCTGGAGTTCCTGGTGGAGGGTGTACGGATTCTCGGCCGGGCCGCCGCCGTCAGCGGCGCCCTGCCGTTCGTCCTCGGCGCTGAAGGGCCGCAGCGCCTCCGCCTCGGCCGCATCCACCTGCGGCTCGTCGGGGACCGGCCGCACGGTCACCGCCGCCGCGTACTCGGCGGCGTGCAGCCCGGCCCGGCGGCCGAAGACCAGCAGGTCGGACAGTGAATTGCCGCCCAGACGGTTGGATCCGTGCATGCCGCCGGCCACCTCACCGGCCGCGAACAGACCGGGCACACCGGTTGCCGCCGCGGTGTCCGGGTCCACGTCCACCCCGCCCATCACGTAGTGACAGGTCGGGCCGACCTCCATCGGCTCGGCCGTGATGTCGACGTCCGCCAGCTCCTTGAACTGGTGATGCATGGACGGCAGCCGCCGCTTGATCACCTCGGCCGGCATCCGTGTCGAGACATCCAGGAAGACGCCGCCGTGCGGGGAGCCGCGGCCCGCCTTGACCTCGGCGTTGATGGCACGCGCGACCTCGTCGCGGGGCAGCAGCTCGGGCGGCCGGCGGTTGTTGTCCGGGTCCTCGTACCAGCGGTCGCCCTCGTCCTCCGACTGCGCGTACTTCTCCTTGAAGACGTCCGGGATGTAGTCGAACATGAAGCGCTTGCCCTCGCTGTTGCGCAGCACCCCGCCGTCGCCGCGCACCGATTCGGTGACGAGGATCCCCTTCACCGACGGCGGCCAGACCATCCCGGTCGGGTGGAACTGCACGAACTCCATGTTGATCAGCGGCGCTCCGGCCAGCAGCGCCAATGCGTGCCCGTCGCCGGTGTACTCCCAGGAATTCGACGTCACCTTGAAGGACTTGCCGATCCCGCCGGTGGCCAGCACCACGGCGGGGGCTTCGAGGACGAAGAAGCGGCCGGACTCCCGCTCGTAGCAGAAGGCGCCCGCGACGCGGTCGCCCGCGGCGGAGCCGCTATCGGCACGAGCTTTGAGCACACGGGTGACGGTGCACTCCTGGAAGACCTTCAGCCTGGCGTCGTACGCGCCGAATTCCCGCTCGTCCTCCTGCTGCAGGGAGACGATCTTCTGCTGGAGGGTACGGATCAGCTCCAGGCCGGTACGGTCCCCGACATGCGCCAGGCGCGGGTACTCGTGGCCGCCGAAGTTGCGCTGCGAGATCCGGCCGTCCGCGGTGCGGTCGAAGAGCGCGCCCCAGGTCTCCAGTTCCCAGACGCGGTCGGGGGCCTCCCGGGCGTGCAGCTCCGCCATCCGCCAGTGGTTGAGGAACTTCCCGCCGCGCATGGTGTCGCGGAAGTGCACCTGCCAGTTGTCGTGCTCGTTGGCGTTGCCCATGCTGGCCGCGATGCCGCCCTCGGCCATCACCGTATGGGCCTTGCCGAACAGGGACTTGCAGATCACGGCCGTCCGCATACCCGCCTCGCGGGCCTCGATCGCGGCGCGCAGGCCGGCCCCGCCGGCCCCCACCACGACCACGTCCCATGCCTGCCGGTCCACATGCGCCATCGAGGACACACCTTTCCTATGCCGAGGGGAAGAAGTTGTCGTCAGAAGAAGCGCGGATCGGCGAAGGCCCCGGTGGCCAGCAGATACACATACAGATCCGCGAACCCGACGCTCAGGAGCGAGCACCAGGCGAGCAGCATGTGCCGTTCGTTGAGCTTGCCGACCCAGCCCCAGAGCCGGTAGCGCACCGGGTGCTTGGAGAAGTGCCGCAGCCGGCCGCCGATGATGTGCCGGCAGGAGTGGCACGAGAGGGTGTAGGCCCAGATCAGCACGATGTTGGCGAGGAAGACCAGCGTGCCCAGCCCCATATGGCCCCAGGCGTAGTGCTCGTCGCGGAAGGTCAGCGCCGTGTCGTACGTCAGGACCAGGGCCACCAGCACCGCGAAGTAGAAGAAGTAGCGGTGGAGGTTCTGCAGCACCAGCGGGAAGCGGGTCTCGCCGGTGTACTTCTTGTGCGGCTCGGCGACCGCACAGGCCGGCGGCGAGGCCCAGAAGCCGCGGTAGTAGGCCTTGCGGTAGTAGTAGCAGGTCAGCCGGAAGCCCAGCGGGAAGATCAGGATCAGCAGCGCGGGGGACAGGCCCCACCAGCTGCCGAAGATCTCCCAGTTGGGCCCGCCGCGCATGGTGTGGCAGTTCTGTGCCAGACACGGCGAGTAGAACGGCGACACATAGGGCGCGTGGTAGTAGTCGGCGTTCGCGAAGGCCCGCCACGTCGAGTAGACGATGAAGGCGAGCAGCCCGGCAGCGGTGCAGGCCGGAGCCAGCCACCAGCGGTCGGTCCGCAGGTGGCGGGCGGGGATGGCGGCACGCGAGGCGGCATGCACGCCGGTCGCGCCCGCTTGCGGTGAGGGTTCGATGCCAGTGGCCAACGTCGGTCTCCGTGAAGGGCGCTCCGTCGGGGCGCGGCTGGGCGGGCGGGGATGAGGGGGACCCCTAGGGCGCGTGCCGGTCCTTGGCACCGAGGCCCTCGTCCTCGGCGTCCGTCCACAGCGCGGAGTCGTACGGGGCGTCGGAGACCGGCACCATCTCGTCGCCGTTGGCACCGGACCGGGCCGGCTTCGCGCCCGCGGCGCTCTCCTTCAACAAGCCCAGGCTCTCGCGCAGATGGTCCGCATCGCTGCGGATCCGCCGGATGTCCAGCCCGGCCCCGACCTGCTGCTCCAGCCGCGCCACCGACCGGTTCAGCTCGGTCAGGTTGCGTTCAACCGCCTTCAAGTCGTCCTGAAGGGACATACGTGCCCTCACCTCCGGAGAATGTGGTGGGCGATCACATGCGCCCGCGAGTGTCGCGCGTCACAGTAGGCGTTGGGAAGGGGTGCGGCGCGATTACGACTCGAACCGGTGCGTTTCGGCAATCATGCGCCGCGGCGGGTGTCGAACGCGGGTGCGGGCATGACGCGTACGGGCCGTCCGCCGACCGCCATTCGAGGCGCTGTGTGCCCCCATCCGAGGCCCGGCACTGGGCCGGGCGAGTGGCCTTACCGGGGCGGTCGACGTGTCGTTCGGACGTGCCGTGACCGGTCGCCTTCAGTGGGGGAGCCATAGATGTGATGAGCCGCAAAGTCGGCCGAACGTGTTGGCGCGGCGCGGGCGAGCCTCGGAGGTAACTGCCATGACCGACCAAGTCAGCTCAGCGTGCCGCAGGCGCCGCTGTGCCGCGCTGATCGCGGCGGGGGTGCTGCTTCCGCTGCCTGTCCTGGCCGGATGCAGCGACGACTCGGACGCGGCGGCCGCGGCCCAGGACATCGCCCCGGCCGCGCGGGAACGGCTGAAGGACGGCGGTACGGTCCGCTGGGCCGTTGACACCATGCCCGGCACCCTCAACGCCTTCCAGGCCGATGCCGACGCCACCACCGCACGGATCACCAGCGCCGTGCTGCCCAGCCTCTTCACCGTCGACGACCGCGGCAGGCCGCAGCGCAATGCCGACTACCTGGACGCGGCCGACATCAGCGCCCGCGACCCGAAGCAGGTCGTCACGTACAAGATCAATCCCAAGGCGCGGTGGAGCGACGGCCGGAAGATCGGCGCGGCGGACTTCATCGCCCAGTGGAAGGCGCTGCGCGGCAAGGACAACGCGTTCTGGACCGCCCGCAACGCCGGATACGACCGGATCGCCAAGGTCACCAGGGGCGCCGGAAAGCACGAGGTCAAGGTCACCTTCGGCAAGCCGTATGCCGACTGGCGGTCCCTGTTCACGCCGCTGTATCCGCAGAGCGTGATGGGGGACGCCGATGTTTTCAACGACGGGACCCGCGAGCGGCTCAAGGTCGCGGCCGGGCCGTTCATGATGGGCGAGCGGGTCAAGGACAGCGACCGCGTCACCCTGGTCCGTAACCCGAAGTGGTGGGGCGCCCGCGCCAAGCTCGACAGCATCGTCTTCACGGAGCTGCCGCGGGAAGAGCGGGCCGCCGCCCTGGCCGCGGGGGCCATCGACGTCGCCGAGGTCGACCAGGGCGCCGCCAAGAAGGTCGCCGAGGCCCGCCACCCGGCCGGCTCCGGGACCAAGGCCGAGACGGACGCGAAACCGGCGGCACCGGCGAAGCTGCGCGGCTACACCGTCCGCAAGGCCCTGGAGCCCGCCTACACCCAGCTCGCCCTCAACGGCAGCACCGGCCCGCTCACCGACGAGCGGGTCCGCCGCGCGGTGGCCCGCGCCATCGACCGGCAGGCGCTCGCCGACACCGTCCTCAAGCCCCTCAGCCTGCCCGCGAAGCCGCTCGGCAGCCATCTGCTGATGGCCGGGCAGGACGGGTACGAGGACCACAGCGACGCGGTCGGCGGGCAGGACGCCTCCGCGGCCAGGGCGCTGCTCGCGGACGCGGGCTGGAAGCCGGGCGGGCTCACCGAGCAGGCCAAGCAGAAGCCGGGCGCGGGCGCGCCCAGCGCGTCGGGTGCCGCCGCCGAGTCGTCCGCGTCCCCGAAGGCGGGCTCCGCGGACAACCGCAACCCGGCCCGGCCGGACCGCGCCGACCGGGCCAATGGGCAGGCCCATGAGGCCGATGCCCGGCCCGCGGCCGCCGACGCCCCGCTGTCCGCCGCGGGCGCGGTGGGCTCCGAGGTCCAGCAGTCCGCGCTGCTGCGCCAGAGCGCCGCCTTCTACAAGGAGGAGGCCGCGGCTCAGGAGGAGGCGGACGGCGGCGCGTCCGAGACCTCCCGGACGTTCCAGCGGCACGCCGCGCGGGCGATGGGTGAGGCCGAGCGGGTCGAGATCGGCCAGGTCTCCGAGGCCGGCGAGGCGCGCCCGCTGAGCGCCGAGCAGGCGCGCGAGGCGCGGGCGGAGGCGGCGCGGGCGGAGCACCCGATGGCCGCCGCACAGGTCGCCGCCGGCACCGGCCCCGAGGCCGGGGTCGCGGCGAAGAGGCAGGGCAAGCCGGTTCAGGTCCCCGCCATGAAAAAGGACGGCAAGCCGCTGACCTTGCGCTTCGTCCTCCCCGACGGCGCCGGCTCCGAGCAGCTGCGCACCGTGGGCGAGCGGATCTCGGCCATGCTCGGCAAAGTCGGCATCCAGACGTCCGTCCAGCGGGTCGCCGACGCCAGCTACTTCCAGGACCACATCGCCGCCGGCGACTACGACCTGGCGCTCTACTCCTGGCCGGGCACCGCCTACCCCGCGACCGACGCCCGCCCGATCTACGCCAAGCCGGAGCCCGCGGCCGACGGCTCGCTCGCCGTCGAGCAGAACTACACCCGGGTCGGCACCGACCACATCAACCAGCTCTTCGACGAGGCGGTCTCCGAGCTGGACGAGGACGCGGCCGGCAAGCTCATGGCCCAGGCCGATGCCCGTATCTGGGCGGCCGCCGGATCGATCCCGCTCTATCAGCGCCCGGAACTGGTGGCCACCAGGAAATCCCTCGCCAATGTCGGCGCGTTCGGATTTGCCTCGCCCCGCTTCCAGGACATCGGCTACACGAAGTAAGGGTGGAGCCAGAGCCAACAATCGGTAAGAAATCGCAGGTCAGAGGTTGTACATACGGGCTGTGGCGGCCGATGTCGCCGCAGCCCCGTACCATGGGGTGAGGTCGTGGCGTATGCAAGCCCGGCCGAGAGGCACACGTACCGGACCGTACGTGCCGCCACCCACGATCCGGGAGAAGCGCCGCCAGTATGCCCACCCGCCACGACATTCGTAACGTAGCCATCGTCGCCCACGTCGACCACGGCAAGACGACCATCGTCGACGCCATGCTCAAGCAGGCCGGTGCCTTCGCCGCGCACGCCGCTGAGTCGCTCGACGACCGCATGATGGACTCGAACGACCTGGAGCGTGAGAAGGGCATCACGATCCTGGCCAAGAACACGGCCGTCAAGTACCACCCCAAGGATGGCGGCGACGTCATCACCATCAACATCATCGACACCCCCGGCCACGCCGACTTCGGTGGCGAGGTCGAGCGCGGCCTGTCGATGGTGGACGCGGTCGTCCTCCTCGTCGACGCCTCCGAGGGTCCGCTGCCGCAGACCCGCTTCGTGCTCCGCAAGGCCCTCCAGGCCCGGATGCCGGTCATCCTGTGCATCAACAAGACGGACCGCCCGGACTCCCGGATCGACGAGGTCGTCAACGAGACGTACGACCTCTTCCTCGACCTGGACGCCGACGAGGACCAGATCGAGTTCCCGATCGTCTACGCCTGCGGCCGTGACGGCATCGCCTCGCTGACCAAGCCGGAGGACGGCACCGTCCCCGCGGACAGCGACAGCCTGGAGCCGTTCTTCTCCACGATCCTGCAGCACGTCCCCGCCCCGGAGTACGACGAGGAGGCGCCGCTGCAGGCCCACGTCACCAACCTGGACGCGGACAACTTCCTCGGCCGCATCGCGCTCTGCCGCGTCGAGCAGGGCGAGCTGCGCAAGGGCCAGACGGTCACCTGGATCAAGCGTGACGGGACGCAGCAGAACGTCCGCATCACCGAGCTCATGATGACCGAGGCGCTCACCCGCAAGCCCGCCGACAAGGCGGGCCCGGGCGACATCTGCGCCATCGCCGGCATCGGGGACATCATGATCGGCGAGACCCTCGCCGACCCCGAGAACCCGATCGCGCTCCCGCTGATCACGGTCGACGAGCCCGCGATCTCCATGACCATCGGCACGAACACCTCGCCGCTGGTCGGCAAGGGCGGCAAGGGCCACAAGGTCACCGCCCGCCAGGTGAAGGACCGCCTGGACAAGGAGCTGATCGGTAACGTCTCGCTCCGCGTCCTGGACACCGAGCGCCCCGACGCCTGGGAGGTCCAGGGCCGTGGTGAGCTCGCGCTCGCCATCCTGGTCGAGCAGATGCGCCGTGAGGGCTTCGAGCTGACCGTCGGCAAGCCCGAGGTGGTCACCAAGGAGGTCAACGGCAAGGTGCACGAGCCGATCGAGCGCATGACGATCGACTCGCCCGAGGAGCACCTCGGCGCCATCACGCAGCTGATGGCGACCCGCAAGGGCCGCATGGAGACGATGACGAACCACGGTTCGGGCTGGATCCGCATGGAGTGGATCGTCCCGTCGCGCGGCCTGATCGGCTTCCGTACGGAGTTCCTCACGCAGACCCGCGGCACGGGCATCGCGCACTCCATCTTCGAGGGCCACGAGCCGTGGTTCGGCGAGCTGCGCACCCGTCACAACGGCTCCCTTGTCGCCGACCGTTCCGGCTCGGTCACGCCGTTCGCGATGGTCAACCTCCAGGAGCGCGGTGTCATCTTCACCGAGGCCGGCACCGAGGTGTACGAGGGCATGATCGTCGGCGAGAACTCGCGCGCCGACGACATGGACGTGAACATCACCAAGGAGAAGAAGCTCACCAACATGCGTGCGGCTTCCGCGGACACGACCGAGAACGTCGTGCCCGCGCGCAAGCTCTCGCTCGAGCAGTCCCTGGAGTTCTGCCGCGACGACGAGTGCATCGAGGTGACCCCGGAGACCGTGCGTATCCGCAAGGTCGTCCTCGACCAGAAGGAGCGCGGCCGCGCCGCCTCCCGCGCCAAGCGCTGACGCTGCGCCCGGCCTGAGCCGGTTGTGACGGGGCGCCCCCTTTGGGGGCGCCCCGTCCGCGTTGCGCGGGGCCGTAAATCGGGCGCCCTGGAGGCGTCCGCGTCGTAGGGTCTGCGGCATGACTGCCTATGTGATCGCGGACGTTCAACTCACCGGCGATGCCGAGGAACTGGAGCAGTACCGCGCCGGTGTCCTCGCCACCCTCGAGCCCTACGGCGGGCGGTTTCTCGTACGCGGGGGAGCGTTTCACGTCCTCGAGGGCGACTGGAGCCCCAGCCGGATGGTGGTCCTCGAGTTCCCGAGCGTCGCGGCCGCCCAGGCATGGAACGACTCGGCGGCCTATCAGGCGATCGCCCCGCTGCGTGTCCGTAACGCCGACACCAAGCGGCTGATCGTCGAGGGGACGCCGGACGGCGGGCGGTGATGCGGACGGCTGGACGAAGGATCGATCGATGGCCATTTCCTACAGCTTCGACATGGCGACGCTCACGCCCGCGGCGCACGTCGCCCGGCAGCTGTGCGACGTCGCCCGGTCAGTCGGACTGTTCGACGCGTCGGTCACCCCGGAGCGGGTGCTCGACGACGGCGCGTCGACCGGGCGGGACATGTGGATCCGCGTGGGTGAGGAGAAGCCGCAGCCGCCGTGGAACCCCGTGATCGCCGATCTCGGGTTCACCCCGACCGTATGGGCGGTGTTCCGGCTCGGCAGGTCGGATCCATCCGTCCAGCAGGACGACATGATCCGGCTGGTGTCCGCCCTCCTGGACCGGAACTTCGGCGATGCGGTACTGCACTTCCAGTTCGAGGTCATCTGGCTGCTGCGGCGCGGTGCCGAGCTGACACTGAACGACCGGGACGATGTGTGGCCCCCGCACCGCCTGGCCGCGGTCTCCCCGCCCTACCGCCGCGCGACCCACACCTTCGCCGACGAGTGACACCGGCCTGCCGCACGGCGCTGCCGCAGCGGTAGCCGGCCGCCGGCACCAACTCCCTTCACGGTGCGGGCCGTTCTTACCGAGGGAAGCGGCCCGGTGGCCTTTTCCGAGCCGGGCCCGAGCCAGAGCGGCAAATTCCCCACCAATTCACCGCCGAAATTCACACCTCCCTCACGGGCCTCTCTTACCTTCGGTCGTACGGAATGGGTATACGGCTCGGGGGAATTAGGAATCGGCGAATTCGGTGTGCCATCCTTGCCGACCATGACGACAGGCCAACTCCAGCAGGACAGGTCCGTAATGGGCCCTGCGCGGAACGCAATGAGCAAGGTCCCGGAAGTGACGGTCTACTTCTGGATCATCAAGCTGCTGACCACCGGAATGGGCGAAACGCTCTCGGATTACCTGGCTCATGTCCTCGACCCCATGACCGCCGTCGGTCTCGCCGGCGCGGCCCTGGTCGTCACCGTGGTGGTGCAGTTCTGCATACGCCGCTATGTGGCCTGGATCTACTGGACCGCCATCGTCATGGTGAGTGTGTTCGGCACGATGGCCGCCGATGTGGTCCATATCGGACTGGGTATTCCCTATCTGACATCGACCGTGACGTTTCTGGCCGTATTGGCCGCGGTATTCGCCCTCTGGTTCGCGAGTGAGAAAACGCTGTCCATCCACAGCATTTACACCAGCCGCCGGGAAGGCTTCTACTGGGCCACGGTGCTGGCTACCTTCGCGCTCGGCACCGCCGCGGGCGATATGACCGCCGGAACTCTGGGGCTGGGATATTTCGGCTCGATCGGCGTGTTCGCCGTGGTGATGGCCATTCCGGCCCTGGGCCGCTGGAAGCTCGGCCTGGGCGCCATTCCGGCCTTCTGGTTCGCCTATGTCGTGACCCGGCCGCTCGGGGCCTCGATCGCGGACTGGATGGCGGCGCCGGCCACCCGTGGCGGGCTGGGGCTGGGCACCGGACCGGTCAGCCTGTACTGGCTGATCGCGATCCTCGGCTTCGTCGGCTATGTGGCCGCCACGCGCAAGGATGTCGCCCGGCCGTGAGCCCTTGCCGCCGGCCCGACGGTGAACGGTAACGCTCAACTCGCCCGCCGCAACGGCCGGATGGCGGCCTGCGCACGGTCCCAGATCCCCGGTGGATCCCAGCGGGCCGCCGTCCATGTGGTCGAGGCCAGGGACCCGCGCCCCCGGTAGCGACGCATGATGTCGACGTGCGGCGGCCAGGCGATGAAGCGGCGCAGGGCGGCCTCGTCACGCCAGACGGCGACCGCGCCGCAGCGGCGGGCGGTCGGGGCCGCCCACAGCCGTACCGCGAGCGCCCCCTCCAGGCCGGGCCAGCCGGCCGTGAGGCGGCGGGCGGCGAGATGGACGCCCGGCAGGTCGGTGATCCGGGCGAGGGTGAAGTCGGTGAGGCTGACCAGCACCGGGCCGTCGTGGCCGCGCTCCGCGCCCGGCGTCCAGGACGACGTCAGCACGGCGGGGCCCAGGACGGGGAACGGCCCAGCGCCGTCAGGATCCGGTCCAGTGTGCTCGCGCCGTCGCCCGCCGGGAGTCCCGGGCGGAAGGCGCTCCCCGGGGCCAGCCGGTGGTCGTCGCCGGCCGGGACGGCCTGGGCGACAGGGAGCGCGGCCCGCAGCAGCTCCGGGGCGGGGTCGTACGGCAGGCCCAGTGTCCTGGCGACGTCCCAGCCGTGGACGACGTAGTCGATGAAGTGGAAGCCCATCGCAAGGGTGGCCGGGAACCTCTGGGCGCCGGTGAATTCGGGAAGGGCGAAGTCGGCGTCGGGCGACCGGACGGCGGCGAAGGCGGTGAGCGCCTCGTCGGCCGCATCGGCGTACCGCGCTACGGGGTCCTCGGCGGGCGGGCCGGCCGCCCAGTGCGCCAGATCCTGGCCGTCCCCGCGCGCGGCCGCCGCGAACCCCCGGTGTTGAACGGTCATATGGGCGAGCAGATCCGCCAGGGTCCAGGCCGAGCAGGGGGTCGGCCGGGACAGGTCCGCGGGGGTCACCCGGCGTACGACGGCCACGCTCTCCCGTACGGCTTCGCCATCCAGTGCCGTGATGCGGGCCAGCCTCTCCAGGCCCGGCATGCCGTGGTCCCGCTCCTCGGGAAAATTAGTATGCATGCACTTACGATCTGCTCGAGCGTACGATCTGTCAAGAGGTATTTTCTTGGCATGGCCGAGCACGCAGCGCACAGGGAGACGGCATCCGGGGAATCCGCGGCAACCGGGGAATCCGGGGAATCCGTGGAATCCGGGCGATCCGGGGAAGGGTCCGGCCGTCCCGACCTGGCGGCCATGGTCGTACCGCTGGGCCGCGCCCTGATGGCCGCCGAGCAGCCGATCCTGGACGGGCACGGCCTGGCCATGTGGGCCTACGCGGTGCTGCTGCGGCTCGAGAACACCCCGATCCGTTCCCAGGCGGCGCTGGCCGAGGCCATCGGGGCGGACAAGACCCGCATCATCGCCGTACTCGATGATCTGGACGCGCGCGGGCTGATCCTGCGCCGCCCCGACCCCGGCGACCGGCGGGTGCGGCTGCTGTCGCTCACCCCCGAGGGGCGCCGGCTGCGGGACGCCGTGCAGAGGGACATCCAGCGGGCGGAAGAGGAACTCCTGGCCCGGTTCCCGGCCGCGGAGCGGGAGAGCTTCGTACGGGTCCTGCGGGCGCTGGCCGCCGCCACGCCGAAGGGAAGAGCCGGCGCATGACGAAGCCGGGCAGGCGCTGATCGCAAACCGCCACCGGGTACCGCCCGGCCGCTTCCCGCACCCCGTTGTCAGTGGTCCCTGGCAGGGTGGCCGCATGGGAGAGACCACACGCATCGCAGCAGGGCGCGATGTCGCCACGTTGATCAATGTGTTCACCGTAGTGCCGGAGCGCCAGGGGGAGTTGGTGGCCCTGCTCGCCAGGGCGACCGAGGAAGTGATGCAGGGGCGGCTGGGGTTCATATCGGCGAATATTCACGCGAGCGAGGATGGCGAGCGGGTCGTGAATGACGCGCAGTGGGAGAGCGAGGCGCACTTCACGGCGATGCTGTCCGATCCGGTGGCGCGGGAGCATATGGCGCAGGCCGCCGCGATCGCCGAGAGCTATGACCCGCGGCTGTTCTCGGTGGAGTCCGTGCATCACGTGTAGGGGACGGCGCGGGGCGGGGGTGCGGCCCGTCGCCGCGCCCCCGTCACCCCGGGAAGACGACGAGCGGGCGGTAATGCGGCCATCCGACAGGGGCCACACGGGGGATTTCTAGGGTTTTCAGGGCGCTGCCGGTAAGCGGTGAGCGCATTATGTGGTCTTTTGCGCTCGTATAGAGCCAAAGGGCTTCGGAAAACCTGAGGAGGCAGCACCCCATGCGTGGAGCTACGCGCGCGAAGTGGGCCGTATGCGCCGTCGCCGTGGCCCTCGCGGCCACGGCCTGCGGAGGGGGTGGCGGCGGCGGAGAGAGTTCCGGGGTGGTCAGCTCGTCCTGGGGAGATCCGCAGAATCCGCTGGAGCCCGCGAACACCAATGAGGTGCAGGGCGGCAAGGTCATGGAGATGCTCTTCCGGGGGCTCAAGCGCTACAACCCCACGACCGGCGCCGCCGAGAACGTCATCGCGGACAAGATCGAGACGAAGGACTCGCAGAACTTCACGGTGACGCTGAAGAGCGGCTGGACCTTCAGCAACGGCGAGAAGGTCACCGCCAAGTCCTTCGTCGACGCCTGGAATTACGGCGCGCTGCTCACCAACAAGCAGAAGAACGCCTCCTTCTTCCAGTACATCGACGGATTCGACAAGGTGCATCCGAGCAGTGGCACCCCGACCGCCAAGACGCTGTCCGGGCTGACGGTGAAGGACGACAAGACCTTTACCGTCAAGCTCCATCAGAAGTTCTCCAGCTGGCCGGACACCCTCGGCTACTCGGCGTTCATGCCACTGCCGCAGGCCTTCTACAAGGATCACGACGCCTGGCTGAAGAAGCCGGTCGGCAACGGCCCCTACACGGTGGACTCGTACACCAAGGGCACCGTGATGAAGATGCGTAAGTGGGGGAAGTATCCGGGGTCCGACCCGGCCCGGAACGGCGGAATCGATCTGCGGGTGTACACGGACAACAACACCGCTTACACCGACCTGCAGGCGGGGAACCTCGACTTCGTCGACGATGTGCCCGCCGCACAGCTCAAGAACGTCAAGAAGGACCTCGGAAACCGCTACATCAATCAGCCGGCCGGAATCATTCAGACCCTCACCTTCCCCATGTACGACAAGAATTGGGGCCCGGGGAAGGAAAAGCTGCGGCAGGGCATCTCGATGGCGATCGACCGCGCGCAGATCACCAACGAGATCTTCCAGAAGACGCGGACGCCCGCCACGGACTGGACCTCGCCGGTGCTGGGGGCGAAAGGGGGCTACAAGGCGGGGCTGTGCGGCCAGTTCTGTGAGTTCCACGCGGACCAGGCACAGCAGCTGATCAAGGAGGCCGGCGGGCTGCCCGGCGGGAAGATGACCATCGCCTACAACGCGGACACCGGATCGCACAAGGACTGGATCGACGCGATCTGCAACAGCATCAACAACTCGCTGGGCAGCGACAAGGCATGTGTCGGCGCCCCGGTCGGTACGTTCGCGGACTTCCGCAACAAGATCTACGCGAAGCAGATGACCGGGCCGTTCCGGGCCGGCTGGCAGATGGACTATCCGCTGATCCAGAACTTCCTGCAGCCGTTGTACTACACCGACGCGGCCTCCAACGACGGCAAGTTCAGCAACCCCGACTTCGACAAGCTCGTCAATGAGGCGAATGCGCAGACGGACACCGCCAAGGCCGTCGCGAAATTCCAGGACGCGGAGAAGGTGCTGGTCGCACAGATGCCGTCCATTCCGCTGTGGTACCAGAACGGCAGCGGCGGCTACTCCGACCGGATCAGCAATGTGTCGCTGAACCCGTTCAGCGTTCCCGTCTACAACGAGATCAAGGTGGTGTGAGGCCCCCCGGCCCCGCTCATGGGACGCTATGTGATCCGGCGGCTGCTCCAGATGATCCCGGTGTTCATCGGCAGCACGTTCCTGATCTTCTTCATGGTGTACGCACTCGGAGACCCGGTCGCCGCACTGTTCGGCGACCGGGCACCCGACCCCGCAACCGCCGCCCAGATCCGCGCCGATCTCTATCTCGACCAGCCGCTGTGGAAGCAGTATCTGCACTACATGGGGCAGATCTTCCAGGGGAATTTCGGCACCGCGTTCAACGGCCAGTCGGTGACCGAGCTGATGGCCGACGCCTTTCCGGTCACCCTGCGGCTGACGCTGGTGGCCATCGTCATCGAAATCATCGTGGGCGTCGTGCTGGGCGTCTTCAGCGGTCTGCGGCGCGGGCGGAGCGTGGACACCTCGGTACTGCTCCTCACCCTCGTCGTGGTCTCCATCCCCACCTTCGTCAGCGGCTATGTGCTGCAGTTTCTGTTCGGGGTGCAGTGGGGCTGGGCGGCGCCGACCGTCGCCACCGAGGCGCCGCTGGGTGAACTCCTGCTGCCGGGGCTGGTGCTGGCGCTGGTGTCCCTCGCCTACGTCACCCGGCTGACCCGTACCTCCATCGCGGAGAACGCCCGCGCGGATTACGTCCGCACGGCCATCGCGAAAGGGCTGCCCCGGCACCGGGTCATCACCCGCCATCTGCTGCGCAATTCGCTGATCCCGGTCGTCACCTTCATCGGTACCGATATCGGTGCGCTGATGGGCGGGGCCATCGTCACCGAGCGCATCTTCAATATCCACGGCGTGGGATTCCAGCTCTACCAGGGGATCCTGCGGCAGAACTCGCCGACCGTGGTGGGCTTCGTGACGATTCTCGTCCTGGTCTTCCTGATCGCGAACCTGGTCGTCGACCTGCTGTACGCCGTCCTCGACCCGAGGATCCGCTATGCCTGATCCCTACGTTCCGAAGGAAGCCATCGGCCATGGGGACGGCGGCAGCGCCGCGCTGGCCATCGGCGAGGCCGAGTCGCTGGAGCGCGTCCCGGCGGCCGGTCCCCCCGGTGGTGAGCCCACGGGCAAGCCGCGCAGCCTGTGGAGCGACGCCTGGCACGATCTGCGCCGTAACCCCGTCTTCCTGGTGTCCGCGCTGGTCATCGTCTTCCTGGTGCTCATCGCGATCTGGCCGCAGCTGATCGCCACCGGCAACCCCTACCGCGCGGATCTGGCCAAGGCACAGGCAGGCGCCGCACCCGGCCACCCCTTCGGCTTCGACACCCAGGGCCGCGACGTCTACACCCGGGTGGTCTACGGCGCCCGCGCCTCCATCACCGTCGGCGTCTGCGCCACCGCGGGCGCCGCCCTGCTGGGCAGCCTGCTGGGCGGGCTGGCCGGGTTCTTCGGCCGCTGGTGGGACACCCTGCTGTCGCGGCTCGCGGACATCTTCTTCGGCATCCCGGTGATCCTCGGCGGCCTGGTCTTTCTGTCCGTCGTCACCAGCAGCACCGTCTGGCCGGTGGTCGGCTTCATCGTGCTGCTGGGCTGGCCGCAGATCTCCCGCATCGCGCGCGGCGCCGTGGTCACCGCCAAACAGAACGACTACGTCCAGGCGGCACGGGCACTGGGCGCCGGCAACGGGCGGTTGCTGCTGCGGCACATCGCCCCGAACGCCATCGCGCCCGTCATCGTCGTCGCCACCATCGCGCTCGGCACGTACATCGCGCTGGAGGCGACGCTGTCCTACCTCGGCGCGGGCCTCAAACCGCCGACCATCTCCTGGGGCATCGACATCTCCGCGGCCTCCACCTACATCCGCAACGCCCCGCACATGCTGCTGTGGCCCGCGGGCGCGCTGAGCATCACGGTGCTGGCGTTCATCATGCTCGGGGACGCGGTGCGCGACGCCCTCGACCCCAAGTTGCGCTGAGGAGTGGGCAGATGACCGAGCCGATGACCCAGGAGGAAGCGCCGTCCGCGGGGGATGCGGCCCTCCTGGACGTGCGTGACCTGCGGGTGGAGTTCCGTACGCGGGACGGCATCGCCAAGGCCGTCAACGGCGTCAGCTATCGCGTGGCGGCGGGGCAGACGCTGGCGGTGCTGGGGGAGTCCGGCTCCGGCAAGTCCGTCACCGCGCAGGCCGTGATGGGCATTCTCGACTCGCCTCCGGGGTTTGTGACCGGCGGCGAGATCATCTTCCAGGGACGCGATCTGCTGCGGATGAGCAACGAGGAGCGGCGCAGGGTCCGGGGCGCGAAGATGGCGATGATCTTCCAGGACGCGCTGTCCTCGCTGAATCCGGTGCTCAGCGTCGGGGCGCAACTGGGGGAGATGTTCCAGGTGCATGAAGGGCGCTCCCGAAAGGAGGCGCGGGGCAAGGCCGTCGAGCTGATGGAGCGGGTCGGGATTCCCGCGGCCAGGGAGCGGGTGGGCGACTATCCGCACCAGTTCTCCGGCGGGATGCGCCAGCGCATCATGATCGCGATGGCGCTCGCCCTCGCCCCCGACCTGATCATCGCCGACGAGCCGACCACGGCGCTCGATGTCACCGTCCAGGCGCAGGTGATGGATCTGCTCGCGGAGCTGCGGCGCGAGTACAGCATGGGGCTGATTCTGATCACCCACGATCTGGGGGTGGTCGCGGATGTCGCCGACACCATCGCCGTGATGTACGCCGGGCGGATCGTGGAGACCGCCCCCGTCCACCAGCTCTACAAGGCGCCCGCGCACCCGTACACCCGCGGACTGCTGGAATCCATCCCGCGGCTGGATCACAAGGGCCAGGAGCTGTACGCGATCAAGGGCCTGCCGCCGAATCTGACCGCCATCCCGCCGGGCTGCCCCTTCAACCCGCGCTGCCCGCTCGCCCAGGACATCTGCCGCACCGACCGCCCGCCGCTCTACGACGTGGGCCCCGGCCGGGCCAGCGCCTGCCACTTCTGGAAGGAGACCCTGGATGGCGCACGGTGAGGGCCCCCGGGCACGGGCGGCGGTCGGCGAACCGATCCTCGAGATCCGCGATCTGGTCAAGCACTATCCCCTGACCCAGGGCGTGCTCATCAAGCGGCAGGTCGGCGCGGTCAAGGCCGTCGACGGGGTCTCGTTCGATCTGCGCAAGGGCGAGACGCTGGGCATCGTCGGCGAATCGGGGTGCGGGAAGTCGACGCTCGCCAAGATGCTGGTGGGGCTGGAGCGGCCGACGGCCGGTCAGATCCGTTACCAGGGCCAGGACATCAGCACCTTGTCAGGGCGGGCGATGAAGGCCGTACGGCGCAACATCCAGATGGTGTTCCAGGACCCCTACACCTCCCTCAATCCCCGGATGACGGTCGGGGACATCGTCGGCGAGCCGTATGAGATCCACCCCGAGGTGGCCCCCAAGGGAGACCGCCGGACAAAGGTCCAGGAACTCCTGGACGTGGTGGGGCTCAACCCGGAATACATCAACCGCTATCCGCATCAGTTCTCCGGCGGCCAGCGGCAGCGCATCGGCATCGCGCGCGGGCTCGCGCTACGGCCGGAGATCATCGTCGCGGACGAGCCGGTCTCCGCGCTGGATGTCTCGGTCCAGGCCCAAGTGGTCAATCTGCTGGAGAAGCTGCAGAACGAGTTCGACCTGTCCTACGTCTTCATCGCGCACGATCTGTCCGTCGTACGGCATATCTCCGACCGGATCGCGGTGATGTACCTGGGCCGGATCGCCGAGACCGGCACCGACGAGCAGATCTACGACCACCCCACGCACCCGTACACGCAGGCGCTGCTGTCCGCCGTGCCCGTACCGGACCCGGACGCCCGCGAACGCCGTGAGCGCATCCTGCTGGCGGGCGACGTCCCCTCGCCCGCCAACCCGCCCTCCGGCTGCCGCTTCCGTACCCGCTGCTGGAAGGCGCAGCCGCTGTGTGCCGAGGTCGAGCCGCCGCTGGCGGTACCCGAGGTGTTCCGGGAGACCGAAGGCCCGGCGCGGCACGACTCGGCCTGCCACTTCGCGGAGGAGCGGCATGTGGTGCCGAGCGAATAGCGGGGCCGCCGGACAGCGAAGCGGGGGTGCCCGGCCCGCAGGGCCGGACACCCCCGTCTGAGAGCGGTCAGAGGCTCTTGCCGCCGGAGCCCTCCGCGCCGGAGCCGGACGGGCCGTCCGCCGCCTCGATGGCCGCCAGCGCCGGGTCCAGGACGATGTCCTCGCCCCGCGCCGCGGTCGTCGGCTCCTCCGGGAAGTGGCAGGCCGTCAGGTGCCCCGCAGCGTTGCCGCCGAGCTGGACCAGCGGCGGCTCCTCGGTCGCGCACTTGTCCTGGGCCTTCCAGCACCGGGTGCGGAACCGGCAGCCCGAGGGCGGGTTGACGGGCGAGGGGACGTCGCCGGCGAGGCGGATGCGCTCGCGGTCCTCGCTCTCGTCCTCCACCAGCTTGGCCTCGGGAACGGCCGAGAGCAGGGCGTGGGTGTACGGGTGGCGCGGCCGGTTGTAGATCTCGTCGCGGGTGCCCATCTCGACGATCTTGCCGAGGTACATCACCGCGACCCGCTCGCTGAAGTGGCGGACGATCGCCAGGTCGTGGGCGATGAAGAGGAACGCGATACCCAGCTCGCGCTGCAGCTTCTGGAGCAGGTTGATGACCTGCGCCTGGATGGAGACGTCCAGCGCCGAGACCGGCTCGTCGGCGACGATCAGCTTCGGTTCCAGGGCGAGCGCGCGGGCGACGCCGATGCGCTGGCGCTGGCCGCCGGAGAACTCGTGCGGGAAGCGGTTGTAGTGCTCGGGGTTGAGACCCACCGTCTCCAGGAGCTCGCGGATCCGCTTCTCCCGGCCGCCGGGCGGGTTGATCCCGTTGATCTCCATCGGGCCGCCGATGATGGTGCCGACCGTCTGCCGCGGGTTCAGCGAGGCATACGGGTCCTGGAAGATCATCTGGATCTCGGAGCGGATCGGTGCCAGCTGCTTGCGGCCCGCGTGGGTGATGTCCTGGCCCGCGTAGGTGATCTTGCCGGAGGTCGGCTCCATCAGCCGGGTGAGCAGCCGCCCGGTGGTGGACTTGCCGCAGCCCGACTCGCCGACCAGGCCGAAGCTCTCGCCGGCGTGCACGGTCAGGTCCAGGCCGTCGACGGCCTGCACCGCCCCGACCTTCCGCTTGAACGGGAAGCCGCCGTGGATCGGGAAGTGCTTGGTCAGCCCCTCGGCGGTGAGCAGGGGCTCGCCCGGGACGGGTGCGAGGTCGCGGGGCGCGGGGAGAGTGACGTTGTCTGTCATGGTGATGGCTCCCTAGCCCAGCCGGGGCTTGATCTGCTCGATGAAGACGGACTGCTTCTGCTCGGCGGTCAGATGGCACGCGGCGGCGCGGCCCGGTGCCAGCGGCGGCCGCTCGGTGGTGCAGTGCGTACCGCCGACCTGGTCGACGAAGCCGCAACGCGGGTTGAAGGCGCAGCCGTCCGGCGGGTTGAGCAGGCTCGGCGGGGAACCGGGGATCGGGTGCAGGGCCTCGCTGATGTCCGAGGAGAGCCGCGGCATGGAGCTGAGCAGGCCCCAGGTGTAGGGGTGCCGGGGCTGCGTGAGGATCTCTTTGACGGAGCCGCGCTCCACGGCCCGGCCGGCGTACATCACCAGCAGGTCGTCCGCGGTGTTGGCGACCACGCCCAGGTCATGGGTGATCAGGATGATCGCGGACCCGAACTCCTGCTGGAGGTCCTTGAGCAGGTCCAGGATCTGCGCCTGGACGGTGACGTCCAGGGCGGTGGTCGGCTCGTCCGCGATCAGCAGCTCGGGGTTGCAGATCAGCGCCATGGCGATCATGGCGCGCTGGCGCATACCGCCGGAGAACTGGTGGGGATAGTCGTCCACCCGCAGCGTCGCCTGTGGGATGCCGACCTTGGTCAGCATCTCGATGGCCCGCTGCCGGCCCTCGCGCTTGCTGGCGCCGGTGTGCTTGATGTACGGCTCCGCGATCTGCCGGCCCACCGTGTAGTACGGCGAGAGCGCGGTCAGCGCGTCCTGGAAGATCATGGCCATCTTGTTGCCGCGGAGCTTTTCCAGGGTCTTCTCCCTGGCCCCGGTCAACTTCTGGCCGTCCAGGGTGATGTCGCCGGTGATCTCGGTCGTCTTGGCGTTGTGCAGCCCCAGGACGGCAAGGTTGGTGACGGACTTGCCGGAGCCCGACTCGCCGACGATGCCGAGCGTCTGGCCGCGCTCCAGGTCGAAGGAGAGGCCGTCGACCGCCTTGACGATGCCGTCCTCGGTGGAGAACCGGACATGCAGGTCGCGGACGGAGAGGAAGGGGTCCGACCCGGTCGGGACCGGCGCATCCTCGGTCTTGGTGAGTGTGGTCACTTCAGGCTCTCCTAGGACAGGCGCACGCGCGGGTCGATGAGGGCGTACGTCGCATCCACGATGATGTTGAACACCAGGATCAGGGCGGCGCTGAAGATCAGCACGCCCAGGATCATGGGCAGATCGAGGGTGATGACGGAGTTGATCGCCAGCCGGCCCAGGCCCGCCAGCGAGAAGGTGTACTCGGTGATCATGGCGCCGCCGAACAGTGAGCTCAGGTCGATGCCGAGGATCGTGACGATGGGGATCAGCGAGCCGCGCCAGGCGTAGCGCAGAAAGACGTAACGCGAGGACATGCCCTTGGCCTTGGCGGTACGGACATGCTCCTCCTGGAGCTGCTCGATCATCGTCGAGCGCGCCATACGCGTGTACTGCGCGGTGAAGATCGTCGACATCACCAGCCACGGCAGCAGCAGGCCCATGAACCAGCCGGCCGGGTTGCTGGTGAAGTCCACGTACTTGGGGGAGGCCATGATGCCGCTGTAGACGAAGATGCCCAGCACGATCGGGCCCAGGATGTAGATCTGCACCGAGCTGAGCACCATGGACGCGCCGGTGACGGTCTTGTCCAGCAGCGAGCCCTTCTTCCAGGCGGCCAGCAGACCGGCGCCCAGGCCGATGACCAGGAAGGCGACCGTGCCGCCGATGGCGAGCGACGCCGTGGTGGGCAGCCGGTCCATCATCGTCGACCAGACGTCCTGCTTGGTGGCGAAGGAGTAGCCGAAGCAGGGGGCGTTGCAGTGGCCGATGGTGTAGTCGCGGCCGGCGAAGATGCCGACGAGGAAGTCCCAGTACTGCGTCGTCAGGGGCTTGTCGAGGCCGAGGTTGTGATGGATCAGGGCGACGTTGTCGGCGGTGCAGTTCTTGCCGCACGCCATCATCGCCGGGTCACCCGAGGAGAAGAACA
Source organism: Streptomyces sp. NPDC028368 (assembly GCF_055565615.1). Taxonomy (NCBI): domain Bacteria; kingdom Bacillati; phylum Actinomycetota; class Actinomycetes; order Kitasatosporales; family Streptomycetaceae; genus Streptomyces; species Streptomyces sp. NPDC028368. The sequence continues at coordinate 349,463 of NZ_JBVHTY010000003.1, forward strand.
CGAAGAAGGTGAAGGCGCTCAGCAGGAGAAGGATGATGACCGCGCCGAGGGTCCGGCGGAATAGGAAGGGAAGCATGGCAGATCGCTGCTCTCAGGACGGCGGCGGCAGTGGGGAGTGAGGGGGTGGCGGGGAAGGTCCCGGAGAGCGCGCGCTCCGCCGTGCCGCGCGCTCTCCGGACTGCCTTCGGGCGCTTGCTGCTTGCTGCTTACTTCTTGAGGAACAGCGTGTTCAGGTCCAGGTAGTTGGTGTCGCTGTTGTAGCGCGTACCACCGACGTTGGAGCCGTACAGCTGGAGCACCTTGGTGTAGAAGACCGGGGCTGCCGGGTTGACCTTCTCCACGATGTAGTGGTGCAGCTTCTGCCACTCCGCGGTCTGCTTCGTGACATCCGTGATCTTCGCGATGCGGTCGATCTCGTCACTGATGTGCTTGTCGCGGATGTGGGAGTAGTTGGCCGCGCCGTCCTGGATCTGCCGGGGGTCGTACGACGGCGGGATGACGGTGGAGGCGTCCGCCCAGTCCTGGCCCCAGCCGGTCATGTAGATGTCGAAGCCGTTGTCGACCTTGCCCATCTGCTGGTACCAGGAGGCGGAGTCGACCTCCTTCTTCTGGACGTTGAAGCCGGCCTTGTTCAGCGCGTCCTCGACGACCGCGGCTTCCTTCTGGCGGATCTCGGTGTTGGAGTAGGCGTAGACGAGCTTCATGCCCGTCTTGCCGGCCTCCTTGAGGAGCTTCTTGGCCTTCTCCGGCTCACCGTTGGGGTGCTTGAGCTTCCCGTAGGGGTCGTAGCCCTTCTCGTAGCCCGCGACGGTCGGGGCGAGCAGACCGCCGGCGATCTCACCGCCGTAGCTGCCACCGTTTATCCGCACGATCTGGGCGCTCGGCATGGCGTAGGTGATCGCATCGCGGATCTTCTTGTCCTTGATGCGGTCCATGTTCATGTTCATCTGCCAGACGTAGGGCTGGTAGCCCTGCACCAGGCGCTTGCTGGCACTGGCGTCGTCCAGCACCTGCTTGGTCTGCGTCGGCTCCACCGAGTTGGTGAAGCTGATCGCGTTCTTGGCCTCGCCCTGGTCGGCCATCAGGCGCTTGGTGGAGTCCGAGAACTGGTGGTTGAACGTGATGTCGTAGCCGTCGACGTACTGGTGGCGCGCCGGGTCGGTCTTCGGGTCCCAGTTGGTGTTGCGCACCAGCTTCGCGGACTTGCCCTCCTTGAAGGAGGCGAACTTGTACGGACCGGAGGAGACCGGCTTGACGTCGTAGTTGTCCTTGGTGTCCTTGGCGCTGTCCGGGACGGCGCTGTAGCCCGCGATGGCGAGCGCGTAGGGCACCTGCGACTGCGGCTTGAGGAAGTGGAAGATGACGGTCTTGTCGTCCGGGGTGTCCAGGACGCTCTTGGGCAGGTGGTCGCCCTTGTACGGACCGTCCGGCAGCGCCTTGCGGTACTTGGTTCCCTCACCGGACAGCCACGTCTGGAGGTAGGTGGGGCCGTCGGTGATGAACTTCGCGTACATCCGCTCGATGCTGTGGCGGATGTCCTTCGAGGTGATCGGCTTGCCGTCCTCGAACTTGATGCCGTCCTTGAGCGTGTACTTCCAGGTCTTGCCGCCGTCCGACATCTGGCCCGCGTCGGTGGCGAGGTCGCCGACCACCGTCTTGTTGCCTTTGTCGTCCTGCTTGTACGTGGTCAGACCACGGAAGATCAGCTTGGACAGGTCGCCGAGGTCGCTGACGTACATCTGCGCCGGGTCCAGGTGATTGAAGCTGTCACGCTGGTAGACGCGGATGGTGCCGCCCTTGCGGGAGCCCTTGACGTCGGTCGCCGGACCGGTGGAGTCGGCGACCGTACCCAGCGGCACCGCCTTGGCCTGCGCCGCGGCGTCCTTCTCGGTCTGTGATTTGTCCTTGCCGGTGCCGCCGCCGCTGCTGCATCCGGTGAGCGCGAGCGAACCGGCCGCCAGGGCCACGATCGCCGCGCGTGCTCTGCGCGTAGATAGAACGTTCATGAGGATCCAAGCACCTGCCTGTCAGTTGTGGTCCAGATGTGCTGTCTGACGCATCCGGTACGGGACCGGCGCGGGGGTGACAGCAGCCCCCCTCACATGGACGATCAACGCCCGGACTTGGGATCGAAGGCGTCCCGGACCGAGTCCCCGAGCAGGTTGAAGCACAGCACGAAGATCACCATCGCGGCGCCGGGGAAGAGCAAGAAGGTCGGGTCGTTCTCGTAGACCATGCCGGCCGTGTGGAACAGCCGCCCCCAGTCCGGGGTCGGCTCCATGATGCCGACGCCCAGATAGGACAGGCCGGCCTCCGCCGTGACGAACAGCGGGAGCATGTAGGTGGCCTGCACCAGGATGGGCGTGACCACGTTGGGCAGCAGTTCCTTGCGGATGATCCGCCAGGGGGAGGCCCCCGTGATCTTCGCGGCCTCGACGAATTCCCGCTCGCGCAGCGACAGCACCTGGCCGCGCAGCAGCCGGGCCAGGCCCATCCAGCCCAGCGCCCACTGCACCAGGATCAGGGCCACCACCCGCACATACGTGGGGGTCTCGTCGCCCGGCGGGATGAAGAACGCGACGACCACGGGCATGAATGCCACGAACGTCAGCTGGCTGGGGAAGGCGAGCAGGAAGTCGATGACCCGGCCGAGCCAGTAGTCGGTCTTCCCGCCCAGATAGCCGGCCGTCACGCCCAGGATGGTGCCGGTGATGACCACCAGAATGGTCACCGCCACCGAGATCCCCAAAGACATGCGCATGCCGTAGAGCAATGAGGTGAACAGGTCGCGGCCCAGCGCGGGTTCGATTCCGAACCAGAAATCGCCGGAGATACCGCCGTTGGCCCCCATCGGATAGCCGAACTCGTCGAAGAGGCTGGGGTCCTCGTTGCCGTAGAACGTGTACGGATTCTTGCCGTACAGCGAGGCGATCACCGGCGCCAGCGCCGCGACGGCGAAGAAGCCCAGCACGATGATGGCGCAGACCACGCCGGTGCGGTCGCGTTTGAAGCGCCGCCACATCAATTGTCCGGGGGAACGGCCGACGAGCTCACCGTCCTTGCCGTCCTTCGCCTTCTTCAGACCCTTGGAATCAAGCCCTGGGGTGTCGGACTTGGTTGCCGCGGTCTGGGATGGACTAGTCATCGCGAAGTGCCCCCGCGCCGAGTTCTCTTGGAACGTGAAGCGGCGCAGAGTCGCACCGCTGGATGAGCGCGACTTTCGCAAGTGATTTATGGCGGAGTCAAGGGTATGCGGTGTGCCGGTGTGCGGGTCGTCCGCTTCTTGAGCGAAGATTGCGCAGATTGACGCACGGGCGTGCTTGACAGGCCGGTCTCATGTGCGGCATGGGGGACATTTCGCACTTAACTTCTTTAACAAGAAGGCAACTTCGCTGTCGTAACACCGATATACGGACGCGGAATCATGAACAACGTACGGCCGTGCGGGTGCCGTAGACCGGCCGGGGGCCACCAGACGGGCTCCCGGCCGGTTGCCGTTCGACCGGCATGTGCCGCCCCCGGTGCGCGTGTGTTGTCCCGGTCCTCTGCGTGCAGTAGACCTGCGGTAGGCGTCGCCGCACCGGCGGCCGCCGAGGACGATCAGGCGCATCGACGCGGACGGGGGCGGGCCGTGTCCACCAGGCACAAGAGCGGTCTCAGCAGTGGTGCGCGAGGCATCGGCGCGGCGGCCTGTCTGCTGATGGCGCTGCTGAGCACCGCCTGGATCATCCGGGACCTCCAGATCGCGCAGCACCCCGCCGACCTGTGGTGGACGTGGCTGGGCGAGGCCCGCCGGCCCGGCGAGTTCACCGCCTGGGCCACCTCGGCGCTCGACCCGCTCCTGGTGATCGGCGCGCTCGCCGCCGGGGTCACCGCGCTGCGGGCCGCCGCGTCCGTGGCCGCGGGCGCGCTGCTCGCCCTGGCGGCCGCCACCGCGCTGCTGCGGCTCCCGCTGCTGTGGATGCTGGGCGCCGGCTGGCTGCAGGGCCTGGAGAGCGGGCTCACCGGACGGGCCAGGCTGACCGCCGGCACCCAGCTCGTGCTCGCCGTGGTGGTGATCATCGCGACCGCGGTGGGCCGCCGGCCGGACAGGAGCGCGCACCGGGACCTGCGCGGGGTGGCGCAGACGGCGTACGGCGTGGTCCACCGTTTGACGTACGACGAGACGGACGAGACCCCCGGCCGCCCGCGCAAGGGACCGGCCCGCGCGCTCGGCGTCCTCCTCGGCACCGCCGGGCTGGCCCTCGCCGCCTGGGAGGTCCACTGGTGGCTGCGGCTGGGCTGGGACACCTACCGCAAGGGGCTGCTGGGCGATGCCTCCGTCTTCCGGGCGCTGCTGCAGCCCCCGGTGCACTGGCAGGTGGCGGCGCTCGCCCTGCTGGCCCTGACGGGCGCCGTCGCGGCGCTGCGCCGGGCGCCGTGGGCGCGGCCCGCCGCGATGACGGCCGCCGTCCTGCTGCTGGCCCAGGCGGCCACGGCGCTCGCCTTCGCCTCGGGCACCGGGAAGCTGGACCGCTTCCCGGTGCTGCCCGGTCAGGCGCAGCTGGAGCTGGGCACCGCGCTGCTGGTGGCGGCCGCCGCGCTGGCCGCCGTCGTCGTGGCGGCCCGGCCCGGTGTGCCGGACGGGGATGCGGGCAGGGCGGCCGTGTACGGCGCCTCCCCGGGCGCCCAGCGGCCGCCGCACGCCCCGCCCCCGCCGTCCACGCTCCCGCCCGGCTGGTGAGTCCCCGTCGGCCGGCCGGCCCGTCACGTCATGCGCAGCGACCGCTTCAGGAAGTCCACTTGGAGCAGTAGCAGGTTTTCGGCCACCTGCTCCTGGGGCGTCATATGGGTCACCCCGGACAGCGGCAGCACCTCGTGCGGGCGGCCCGCCGCGAGCAGCGCCGAGGACAGCCGCAGTGAGTGCGCCACCACCACATTGTCGTCGGCCAGCCCGTGCACGATCAGCATCGGCCGGTGCGGCTCCACCGCTCCCGACAGCCCTTCGTCGGTGATCAGCGAGTTGTCGGCGTAGACCGCGGGCTCCTCGTCCGGGTGCCCCAGATACCGCTCCTGGTAGTGCGTGTCGTACAGCCGCAGATCGGTGACGGGGGCGCCCACCACCGCCGCGTGGAAGACATCGGGGCGGCGCAGCGCGGCGAGTCCGGCGAGATAGCCGCCGAAGGACCAGCCCCGGATCGCCACCCGCTCCAGGTCGAAGGGAAAGGATCCGGCCAGCGCCTGGAGCGCGTCGACCTGGTCCTCGAGGACGACCGAGGCCAGGTTCCTGCACACCGCCTTCTCCCAGCCGGGGGAGCGCCCCGGGGTGCCCCGGCCGTCCGCGACGAGCACCGCGAATCCCTGGTCGGCGAACCACTGGGAGGTGAGATAGGCGTTGTGCGCGGCGACCACGCGCTGGCCGTGCGGCCCGCCGTACGGGTCGAGCAGCACCGGCAGCAGGCCGTCGGCCTCCGTATAGCCGGTCGGCAGCAGCACCGCGCACGGGATCTCCCGCTCACCGGCCAGTACGAAGCGGGGGCGGGCGGTGAGGGCCGGCTCCTCGGCGTACGAAGCGATCGTGGCGAGGGTCTTCTCGCCGCCGTCCGCATCCAGCCGCACCACCTCCACCCGGGCGCCGGGCCGCTCCGCCGACGCCTGGGAGAGCACCACCAGGTCCCCGCCGCGCACCGCGGAGGACACCGTCGGATACGGGCGCTCCCCGACCCGCTCCCAGCCGCCCTGGTCGCCGCTGCCCCGGAACCAGGCGCGGAAGACGCCGATGTCCTTCACATCGGTGCCGCTCGCGGAGAAGAGGACGTCGTCCTCCCCGATGTCCAAAACCGCGCGGACATGCAGCGGCGCGCCGGTCAGCGGGCGGTCCCCGACGAACAGCTTGCGCGCGCCGCCCTCGTCCGCGATCCGCACGAGACGGCCGTCCGGTGTCCAGGCGGGCGCCCCGGGGAACGGCTCGACCCACGCCTCGTCCTCGTCGTCGTGCACGGTGCGGGTCGCGCCGGTGCGGGTGTCGATCGTCAGATAGCGCTGGTCGCGCTGGTCGCGGGACTGCACCAGCAGCAGCGGCGGGCCGGCCGCCGACCAGTGGACTCGCGCCAGATAGGGGTAGCGCGCATGGTCCCAGGTGACGTCCGTACGGGAGCCGTCCAGGCCGAGGAGCGCCAGCGTGACCACCGCGTTGTCGGTGCCCGCCGCCGGGTACGCGACCTGGGCGGGCGCGCGGTCGGGATGGGCCGGGTCGGAGATCCACCAGCGTCGCACCGGGGAGTCGTCGACCCGTGCGGCCAGCACCCGGTCGCTCTCCGGCGACCACCAGTAGCCCCGGTGACGGTCCATCTCCTCGGCGGCGATGAACTCCGCGAGTCCCCAGGTGACGCCGGGGCCGTCGGGCTCGGCGAGGACCCGCTCCCCGCCGCTGTGCCCCGTCCCGCTCGCGCCGCCGTCCGCCGGGGTCACACACAGCCGCCCGTCGGCCACAAACGCCACCTGCCGCCCGTCCGGCGACGGCCGGGGGTCGGCCACCGGTCCCTGGACGGGGAGTTCGCGTGTGGTGCCGGCCCGCAGCTCGCAGACGAAGAGCCGGCCGGAGAGGGTGAAGGCCGCCAACTCCACTGCGGCGTCAACCGCGTAGTCGACGATGCCCGCCGATCCTTCCCGGGTACGCTCGCGGCGCGCCCGCTCCTGCGCGGAGAGTTCCTCGTGCGCACCGGCCAGCAGCTTCTGCGGGTCGGCGGCCGTGAACTCCCGTCCCTCGTCCAGGTCGAGGACCCACAGCCGCTGGGCGCGGTCGGTACCCGCGGCGGAGCGGAGGAAGACGACGCGGGCGCCGTCGGGCGAGAGGGCGTAGCCGCGCGGAGCGCCCAGCGTGAAGCGCTGCGTACGGGCGTACTGCCGGGGAAAGGAAGGCTGTCCGGTCATGGGCCGAGCCTAGAGGGGCGTGGACTCACCGTGGTCGCACTCGCGAAGATCACGTGCGCCCCTCCTCTGCTCCTGTGCACCGACTTATGCGCTCGGACGGAAAGTTATGATCCCTTGCGCGTCGTGAGTACGGGGTAAAGAGCCCATGGCATACCCCGGTGTGCGGCTCGTCGAGGCGGTCCGCGCACCATCAACTCTGTCCGGTCCATGCGTACTTGGAGGTGAGCCGCCGTGGCACTCTCGATTTCGGCGGTGGTGCTGCTGGCGATCATCGTCTTCTTGCTTGTCAAGAAGGCCGGGCTGAAGGGCGGGCATGCGTTCATCTGCATGCTGCTGGGCTTCTATCTGGCCAGCTCGTCCATCGCCCCCACGGTCAAGCAGCTGACCACGAACGTCGCCAGCATGCTCGGCAACATCAAGTTCTGATCCGCTCGCCGGTTGCCCCGGGGCCGGACGCCTCGCCCCGGGACCGACCCGGGCGCCGTCGCGGTACGTCCGTACTCCGATCGGGCGTATGGGCGGCGACCGGGATCGTGCGCTGAAGGCGGCGCGGGCGGCTCGTAGGCTGTCCGCATGACCGCCCACCCTCCCCCAGCCACCGCTGGGAGGCATCCCCGGCCCGCCACCGCCCCCGGCGGAGGCTCCGCGCGTCGCACCGACATGCCCGCCCGCCGTCTGCTGCTGGTGCATGCGCACCCGGACGACGAGTCGATCAACAACGGCGTGACCATGGCCAAGTACGCGGCCGAGGGCGCGCTGGTCACGCTGGTGACCTGCACACTCGGCGAAGAAGGCGAGGTCATACCCGCCGAGCTCGCCCATCTGGCGCCCGATCGCGACGACACCCTGGGCGCCCATCGCACCGGCGAGCTGGCCGCCGCCATGGCGGCCCTGGGCGTCACCGACCACCGCTTCCTCGGGGGCGCGGGCCGCTACCGCGACTCCGGGATGATGGGCGCCCCCCAGAACGACCGGCCGAACGCCTTCTGGCGGGCGGATCTCGACGAGGCGGCCGCCCATCTGGTGGCCGTCATCCGCGAGACCCGGCCGCAGGTTCTGGTCACTTATGACCCGAATGGCGGATACGGCCACCCCGACCACATCCAGGCGCACCGCGTCGCGATGCGTGGCGCGGAACTCGCCGGGCAGGCGGAGTTCCGGCCCGATCTGGGTCCCGCGTACGCGATCGAGAAGATCTACTGGAACTGCAACGCCCGCTCGGACGTCGAGGAGGGCTTCGCGCGGCTGACGGCGGCCGGCCACAGCTTCCCCGGAATCGCCTCCGTGGACGACGTCCCGGGCGTGGTGCCGGACGCGGAGGTCGCGGCGTCCATCGACGGCAGCCCGGCGTACGCGGCCGCCAAGACCGCCGCGATGCGCGCCCACTACACCCAGATCGCGGTCGACGGGCCGTTCTTCGCGCTCTCCAACGACTTGGGGCAGCCGCTGTTCGGCCGCGAGCAGTATCGGCTGGTGCATGGTGTCCCGGGCGCCGCGGAAGGCGCGCGCGAGGACGACCTTTTCGCGGGAATCGACGTAAGCGGCGCAAGTGACGTAAGTGCGGACAGGGACGGGAACGTCCGGAGAGAGGAGGCCGCTGAATGAGTACGGCAAAGGGCGGCGGCGCCGCCGACAACCCGGCCAACGGCCGCCGGTCGAGGGCGGGCGGCGGCGGCACCTCCGGCACGCCCCCCGCCTCCCCCCGCCCCGCCAACGGGATGTCCGCGCCGGTGACACCGGGGCGGGTGGGCCTGTACGTGCTGCTGCTGGTCGCGAGCGTGCTGGTCGCGCTGGCCGGGACGCTCGTCCAAGCGGCATGGTTCCCGGGCGGTTTGCTGCTGGCACTGGCCGGAATCGGCGGGCTCTTCTACGGTGGCGCCACGGCGACCGGCACCCTGGCCGGCGCGCTGGTGCCGGGCGCGGGCTGGCTGGTGACCCTGGTCGTCCTGCTCGGCAACATCCGGCCCGAGGGTGACTTCCTGTTCGGTGCGGGGATCAGTTCGTCCCTCTATCTGGGGGGCGGCAGTCTGCTCGCTGTGATCTGTGCCACCGTCGCCCTCCGGCGCGCTACGGCCGTACCGCACGGCCGAGTTGGTGGATGACGTGGTCCATATCCGGACGGATGCCACACGGTGCCCGGTAATCGATCCGGGTACCGGGGGTTCGCCCGTGCCGACGGTGTTCGTACGCTCTTCGGGTGTCCGTCGGCGGCGGCCAGTATGGTGGTGCGCGCCGCCGCGCCGCCCTGGGGGCACCTCTCGGCTTGAGGCCGGGGATCATCTCTGACGAGCGGCGGAGCCAACCGGGAGAACCTGCTTTGAGTCGTGAATCTGACAGTTCGTCCTCCGGCCCCCAGGGCCGTGGCGGAGCGGCGTACCCCTCGGGCACGCAGCCGTACGGCTCGCCCGGGGGAAACGCCGACAAGTCCGCGGACCGGCCGGAGGAGCCGAAGACCGAGACCACGCTGACGACGCGGATCAAGATCAACATTCCGGGGTCCCGCCCCATCCCGCCGGTCGTCGTGCGCAAGCCCGTCGGTGAGGAGTCCGGCATGAACGCATCGGCTGCACCCGGCGGTTCCGCCGGTTCCCCAGGCCCGTCCCGTCCGGTACGCGGCGCCGAACGCAGCGGCGAGCGGACGGCGAACACCCCGCGGCCCGATGCCTCGGCCGATGCGCCGCCCGCGGGCGGTCCCGGCGACAAGACCAGCGACTGGTTCGCGCCGCGCAAGCCGCAGGCCGGGCCCGGCGGCGGCGCGTCGACCACCGGAACGCATGCGGCACCGCCCGCCCCGCCCGCCGCGACGCCGCCCCGCGGCCCGGCGGGCGCCAAGCCCCCGCAGCGCCCCGATCTGCCTTACTTCTCCGACGGGCAGGCGGCGCCGGGCGGCGGTGCGCCGTTCGACGCCGGGGTGCCGCAGGGCGGTTCGCCGTTCGACAGTGGGGTGCCGCAGGGCGGTTCGCCGTTCGAGAGTTCCCCGTTCGACGGCGGCGCGCACGACGGCGGTTCGCCGTTCGACGCGCCGGCGCCGGCGCGGGAGCACAGCCCCTTCGACACCCCGCCGGCCGGCGGTCCCGCGGCCCCGAGCGGCCCGACGACCGGCCCGGCGCGCGGCGACAGCGCGCTGAACCTCCCGGCCGGCTTCAGCGAGCCCGCGACAGGATTCGGCGGCACACCCGGCAGGCCCGGCGACACCGCCGAACTCACCCCGCAGCCCCCGGCGCCCCCGCTGGCGGGGCCGGGCAACGGCATCGGCGTCATGGGAGGCATCTCGGGCGGGCTGCCCGGCAGCGTGGCCGGCGCGGCGCCCGGCGCCGCGAAGAAGGGCGGCCGTAAGGGCGGCATCCCCGGTGCCGTCGGCGCGGACGCCGCCGCCCGCGGCGGGGACGCAGCCCACGGCCGGGTATCCGGCGACACCCTGGTCAGCGGCATCCCGACGACCGCCGACGCCCCGTCGTCCCCCTCGCCGTTCGCCTCCGCACCGGCCGACGGCGACCAGAGCGCCGCCCCGGCGCCGCGGCGCAAGATCCCCGAGCCGATCAACCCGCCCAAGAAGGGGCGTAACAAGATCGTCCTGGTGGGCGTCGGCCTGGTGGCCCTGGTGGGTATCGCCTACGGCGCCGGTCTGCTGCTCGACCACGCCGATGTGCCCAACGGCACCACGGCGCTCGGCGTCGACATCGGCGGCACCACCAAGGACGATGCCGTCAAGAAGCTCGAGAAGGAGCTGGGCAGCCGGCTCACCGAGCCGCTCAAGCTCACCGTCGGCGGCAAGGCCGTCACCCTCCAGCCCGGCAGGGCCGGCCTCGGTATCGATCTGCAGGAGACGGTCCGCAACGCGGCCGGCCGGGACTACAACCCCATCTCCGTCATCGGCTCGCTGTTCGGCGGCACCCGTGTGGCCAAGCCGTCGATGACCGTCGACGACGAGAAGCTGGGCGTCGCGCTGCAGAACGTGGCCGGTCCCGCGGGCGCCTCCAAGGACGGCGGAATCACCTTCGAGAACGGCAAGGCCGTGCCGCACTACGGCGTGCCGTACAAATCGGTCGGCACCGAGGCGTCCAAGACCAAGGTGTCCGACGCCTACCGCGACCGCGCCTCGACCGGCACCGACACCCCGGTCGTGCTGGCCGCCGCCACCCAGCAGCCGAAGGTCAGCAAGGCCGAGGTGGACAAGGCGATGAAGTTCTTCGCCGAACCCGCCATGTCGGGACTGGTGACGGTCCGTACGGACGCGACGCACTCGGTCTCCTTCAGCCCGCAGAAGTCCATCCCGAAGTTCCTGTCCTTCAGGGTCGGCCCGGACGGCAAGTTCGGTCCGTACTACGACCTGTCGGCCCTCGAGCAGCTCTACGGCGACACGTTCAACGGCGTGACGGTCACCTCGGGCAGCGGCGCCAAGAAGCCGGTCACCCCGGCGCTGGTGGCGAGCACAGTGGGCAAGGCGCTGCTGGGCCGTACGCCCGCCGAGCGGATCCAGACGATCGGCGCTGACGCACCGTGACCGTCACCCCGGACGGCAACTGACCGCCCTGCGGCGCGAATCCGCAGGTGGAGGCCCCCGTTGGGCGATTCCTCAGGGAATCCCCCAGGGGGCCTCACCCATGACATCTGTCACGACGGAGTGCGTACGTCTGACACTGCCGGACGGCCCGCGGATCCGTGAGGCTTATGAGCATGACGACGACAGTCACCACCACAGCCACCGCCGCGCGCGCCGCGGGCCGGGCTCCCGTGGTCAGCTTCCGGAAGGTCAGCAAGAGTTACGGCGCGGTGCGCGCGGTGGCCGACCTGGACCTGGAGCTGTACCCGGGCGAGACCGTGGCCCTCCTCGGGCCGAACGGCGCGGGCAAGTCCTCCACCCTCGACCTGCTCCTCGGGCTGCGCAGCCCCGACTCCGGGGCCCTCTCGCTCTTCGGGACGACCCCGCAGCGCGCGATAGAGCAGGGCAAGGTCGGCGCGATGTTGCAGAGCGGCGGCCTGATGGAGGGCGTCAAGGTCAGGGAACTGGTCGGGCTCGCCCGCGATCTGCACCCGCACGCCTACCCCCTCGACCAGATCATGGCCACCGCCGGCATCACCGAGATCGCCGACCGGCTGGTCGACAAGCTCTCCGGCGGCCAGGAGCAGCGGGTGCGCTTCGCCCTGGCCACCGCCGGCGCCAACGACCTGATCGTGCTGGACGAGCCGACCACCGGCATGGATGTCACGGCCCGGCAGACCTTCTGGGGCGCGATGCGGCAGCAGGCGCAGCAGGGCCGTACGGTCCTGTTCGCGACCCACTACCTCGAAGAGGCCGACGAGATCGCCGACCGGGTGATCGTGCTGCACCGCGGCCGGGTGCTCGCCGACGGCACCGCCGCCGAGATCAAGGCCAAGGCCGGCGCCCGCCGGGTCACCTTCGACCTCGAGGGGCCCTTCGACCGCGATGCGCTGCACGGCCTGCCCTTCCTGACCTCGCTGGAGATCTCCGGGCACGAGCGGAGCGAGGGCGCCGTCCACACGGTGCGGATCCAGTCCCAGGACGCCGACGCGACCGTGCACGCGCTCTACGGCCTCGGCGCCTACCCCCGCAATCTCGAGGTCTCCGGCCTCGGCCTGGAACAGGCCTTCATCGCCATCACCACGGCATCCGACGCGACCCCTGCCACCGCCGAGGAGGCGGCACGATGACCACTCTGATCAAGCTGGAGATCGTCCGCGCGCTGCGCAACAAGAAGTTCATGTTCTTCTCGGTGATCTATCCGCCGGCGCTGTATCTGATCATCGCCGGCGGCGCGGACAGCAAGCCGATCCCCGGCACGAAGCTGGACATGGGCCTGTATTTCATGGTCTCCATGGCAGCATTCGGTGCCATGACGGCCGTCCTGCTGGGCAACAGCGAACGCATCGCCAAGGAGCGCGAGAAGGGCTGGGTGCGCCAGCTGCGGCTGACGGCCCTGCCCGGCCGCGGCTATGTCGCCGCCAAGATCGGCGCTGCCGCGACGGTCAGCCTGCCCTCCATCCTGCTGGTCATGATCGTCGCCGCGGTGGTCAAGGGCGTCCGGCTCGAGGCCTGGCAGTGGATCACCATCGCCCTCGGCACCTGGCTCGGCAGCTTTGTCTTCGCCGCCCTGGGCGTCGCCATCGGCTATATGGCCACCGGTGACGCCGTCCGCCCGATCGCGATGCTCTTCTACTTCGGCCTGGCGTTCCTCGGCGGCCTGTGGATGCCGCTGACGATCCTGCCGCAGTGGGTGCAGAACATCGCCGAGTGGTGCCCGACCCATGCGTACGCCGCCCTGGGCACGGCCGTCGAGGCCGGCGGCGCGCCACACCTCAAGGACATGGCGATACTGGCCGGCTATCTGGTGGTCTTCGCCGGCGGTGCGGCCTGGCTGTACCGCAAGGACACCCGGAAGGCATGAGGCGGTGGAGACGAAGAGCGACACCCGGGACGGCGGCCCGGCGATGATCGGGCAGCAGCCGCGCACCCGCCGTCAGGCGCTCAGCAAGCTCATGTGGATCGGGATCTGGCTGCTGTATCTGGCCGGTCCGGTGGGCCGGCTGCTCGACCCCCAGGTGTCCACCGCCGAGCGCATCTGGGGCGGCCTGGGCCTCACGCTCTTCGTCCTCGCCTACTTCCTGGTGGTCTTCCGGCACATGTGCCGGGTCCTGAACCCCACGCTGATGTACACCGCGCTGGGCCTGATGCTGGCGCTGTCCACCACGCTCTCCTGGACGCTGGGCTACGCCTGGCTGGTGCTGTTCATCTTCACTTCCGTGGCCTCCGCCGTGGTCCTGCCCTGGCGCCTGTCCCGCTGGAGCATCCCGCTGATCACCGCGGTGCTGCTCGCCGTCGGGTGGCACTTTCCGGAGATCCGCGGCTACTACCTCTTCGCCTACGTCCTGCCGACCGTGGGCAGCGGCTACAGCATGATCGGGGTGCAGTATCTGATCCGTACGACCCAGGAGCTGCGCTCCGCCCGTGAGGAGGTCGCCCGGCTCGCCGCCAACGAAGAGCGGCTGAGGCTGGCCCGCGACCTGCACGACCTGCTCGGCCACTCCCTCTCGCTGATCACCCTCAAGAGCGAGCTGGCCGGCCGGATGCTGCCCGCCGCCCCCGAGGAGGCCGCCCAGCAGGTCGCCGACATCGAGCGGGTCAGCCGGCAGGCGCTGGTCGACGTCCGGGAAGCGGTCACCGGCTACCGCCGGCCCCGGCTCGCCGTCGAGCTGGCCGGGGTGTGCGCCGCGCTCCGCACGGCCGGCGTCGAGGCCACCGTCGACCCGGCCCTGGAGGGCGAGCACCAGGGGCTCGCGCGCGATGCGGAGGGCGCGCTGGCCTGGGCGCTGCGCGAGGCCGCCACCAACGTCGTACGGCACAGCGGCGCCCGCCACTGCGAGCTGCTGCTCACCGAGGAGTGGGAGGCCGATGAGCGCCGCTACCTGTGCCTGACGGTGCTCGACGACGGCGCGGGGCCGCCCCGCGCCCTGCACGAGGGAAACGGCCTCGGCGGCCTGCGCGAACGCCTCGCGCTGGCCGACGGCCGCCTGGAGACCGGCCCCGCCCCCAAGGGCCGCGGTTTCGTCCTGCGCGCCCACGTCCCCCTGGGCAGTTCCGCCCCGCCCGGCGGCGACGCAGCGGCGACGGCCGCCGGAACCGTTGGGCCACCCGACTGAATCTGGTCGACGAGGGTTTGAGTTTCTGCGGTTCGGCGGCGTGGCGCGGGGACAACGGCAGGACGATATGTCCGACATCCACTAGGACGAAGGCTAGGAGCGCCGTGAGAAAGCTTGTGCAGGCCGGAAGTGTCGTCGGGGCGTGCGGCATGATGCTGCTCGGAGCCGGGACTGCCAGGGCCCTGACCCCCGAGCCGTCTCTGCTCGAGGCCGCGGTGGGTGCCGACGTCGGGACCCTGACCAGCATGATTTCCGGTGTCGTGTGTGACAACCGGCTGGCCGACTTCAATTACAAATCGCCGAAGAACCATTCGCCGCACCCGTGCGTCAACGGGCCGGTGCACAGCGGCAACAGCTGGCACAGCGGGAACTTCCTCAACCGCGGGAACCCGAACAACAGCGGAAACCTCTCCAGCAAAAACGGCTCCACCAATAGCGGTAACTCCGCCTCGGGGAACCAAGCGGACAGCGCAAACAATATTCAGCGGCTGCTTGGAGGCTTCCCGCACTGACAGGTACCGGGACAGGTACAGGTACAGAGCCAGGAATACGGACAGGAATACGGATACGGACCGCAGACTCGGACCCGGATAGCGCCTCCTCGTGAGACACTCCGCGATCGCCCGGCGAAACCGCCGGGCGATCGCTTTTGCGTGCCACCACACCCCGGGAGACAAAAAACCTCTGGCCCCGGAATGTGCCGGGGCCAAAGGGGCCGACGCGGAGTCGGATCAGCGCGGAGTCAGCCGCGCGGGGTGCCTCAGCGGACCTTCTGCGTGTTGTTCTCGCTGTCCGTCTCGTTCCCGTTGCCGGTGTTGCCGGAGTCGGAGTTTCCGGAGGTGTACGTCGGGCTGCCGCTGTTGCTCACGGTGCCGGACACGCCGACGTTCTGCGAATTCCTGAGGTTTCCGCTGTTCAGCGGCCCATTGATGCAGATCCTGGCCCGGTGCTTGCACACCAGAATGGAGTTCATCTCGATCCAGGTATCGCCGTTCCCCGAACCCCCCCAGTCGTCGTACCCGCCCCACGCCAGGGCGGGCGACGCCCCGCCCATGGCCAATAGCACCCCGCAGGCGCCTGCGATCAAGGTGTTGGTGCGTCCCAATTTCTTCACGGTTGTGGTCCTGCCCCTAGCGGTTGGTAAGCCGCAGTCTTGCTATCGGGCAAGCCCCGGTCCGCCAAGCTTGAACGACGGCCCGTCCCCGTATTCACTCTCTCTGACGGCCGGATTCACCGTGACGGCTCTCCCCGGCGTCAACGTCCGGGCGACCCGCCCCGCTGACTACTCTGGGCGCATGACCGACCCGGATGGCGAGCGCCCCGTGACCTGTGTGCGACTTCTCCTCGCCGAGGACCAGTCGATGGTCCGGGAAGCGCTGGCAGCGCTGCTGTCCCTCGAGCCCGATCTGGAGGTCGTCGCCCAGGCGGCGCGCGGCGACGAAGTGCTCCCGGCGGCCCGCGCCCACGCCGTGGACGTCGCCCTGCTCGACATCGAGATGCCCGGCATCAGCGGCCTCGATGCGGCCGCCCGCCTGCGGGACGAGTTCCCCGGCGTGAAGATCGTCATCCTCACCACCTTCGGCCGCCCCGGCTATCTGCGCCGCGCCATGGAGTCGGGCGCCGACGCCTTCCTGGTCAAGGACGCCCCGGCGGCCCAGCTCGCGGACGCCGTACGGCGCGTACTGCGCGGCGACCGGGTCATCGACCCGGTCCTTGCGGCGGCCGCGCTCGCCGACGGCGCCAGCCCGCTGACCGAACGCGAGCGCGAGGTGCTCCGGCTGGCCGACGCCTCCACCAACGCCGAGATCGCCGCCGCGCTGCACCTTTCCCAGGGCACGGTCCGCAACTACCTCTCCCTCGCCATCCAGAAGACCGGAGCCCGCAACCGTGCCGCGGCGGTCCGCACGGCCCGCGACAAGGGCTGGCTGTAGCGGCCCGGCGCCCCCAGGACCTTCGTCCCGGTGCGCCCGGAGCCTTGAGGACCTTCGTCCCTGTGCGCCCGGCCCCCGCGTCCCGCAGGCTGGAACTGTTATGCCTGCCACCCGCCCGCCGGACAGCGGCGGCCGCGCCGCCGTTCTGCTGATCCTCGCCATCGTGATCGTCGTGGTGGTGGACGCGACGACCGGCCCGGAGCTGCACATCTCCGCCTTCATGGGGATCGCCCCGCTGGTGGCCGCGCTGCGCTGCTCCTACCGCTGGACGCTGGTCGTGGCGGCCGTCTACGTCGCGTGCCTGACGTACGTCGACATCCTGACGGTGCCCGACTGGGCCCCGGCCAGCCGGGTCGTCGGGGTCTTCGGCGCGGCCCTGGCGGCCGTCTTCGCGCTGGTGCTGTGCCGTACCCGGCTGGAGCGCGAGGCGCTGCACGCCCGTACGAGCCTGGTCGCCGACACGGTGCAGCGGGCCGTGCTGCGCGAACTGCCGCTGCGCGCCGGGCCCGTCGAGGCGTACGGCTTCTATGTCTCCTCCCAGGAGGGCGCCCGGGTCGGCGGCGACATCTTCGAGGCCGTCGAGACCCCGCACGGGCTGCGGCTGATGATCGGCGATGTGCAGGGCAAGGGCATGCCGGCCATCGGCGCGGGCCTGGAGGTGCTGGCCTCGTTCCGGGAGGCCGCCCAGTACCAGGACTCGCTGGAGTCGATCGCCGAGCGGATGGAACAGGCGCTGACCCGCTACAACACCCGCTCGGCCGAGCAGGGCACCGACGAGCGCTTTGTGACGGCGCTGCTGATGGAGGTACGCCGGCCGTACGAGGGCCGGGTGCTCTCCTGCGGCCACATCCCGTACTACCTGGTGCGTCGCGGCACGGTGTACGAGCGCAGCGACGGCGAGGGCGGGCTGCCGCTGGGCCTGGGCACGCTGACCGGCGAGCGGCGCCACAGCGTCCGGGTCCGCCCCGAGCCCGACGACTGGGTCGTGCTGTGCACGGACGGAGTGACCGAGGCGCGCGGCGCGGACGGTGACTTCTACCCCCTGCGCGAGCGGCTGGCCGCCTGGACCCATCTGCCGCCCGCCGAAGTGGCCCGCACCCTCCGCGCCGACCTGGAGCACTTCACCGAGGGCGATCTCAAGGACGATGCGACGGCACTGATCGTCCGCCGTAGCGCCGGGTCCGCATAGGCCCACCCGGGTATGCATCGGCCTGGGGCCTCGGCTCTCCCTAGGGGCCGCCCCTACGGGTAGCCGGCGCCCCAGGCCGATGCCTACCCGCGAAGCTCAGGAATCAGCCGCGACCGAGCCCACCCCGGGCGGTCGGCTGAGCACCCCCTGGCCGTCAGCGGGTCAGGGCGCGGATCGTCAGTTCAGCATGGCGCGGGCCGCCGCGGCCTGCCGCCGGATCGCGGTCGCGGCGGCAGGCTCGACCGCCTCCACGACCCGCGCGTACTCCTCCAGCTCATCCGCCCCCGCCGTGAACTGCCCGCGCTGGACGAGCAGCTGGGCCCGTTCGTGGCGCAGCCGCGCCGGATGGCTGGGCAGCAGCAGCGACAGTTCCAGTGCCCACAGCTGCACGGTGCTGTGCTCGGGGCGGGCCTGCGCCCAGGCCCGGATGTTGTTGAGGATCCGCAGCACGATCTCCAGGGGATCGGCGGGCGTGAGCATCTGCTCGGTCAGCTCGTCGCCGGTGGCGCCCCGTACCAGCAGCGCGGCATCCGCCGCACCGAGCAGCCGCCCGCCCGCGAACGGGTCCACCAGCACATGCGCGCCGTAAGGATCGCCGAAGCCGACGACGAAATGGCCCGGCAGCGCCACCCCGTACACCGGGGCCCCGGCCCGCCGGGCGACCTCCGTCCACACCACGGACAGCAGGATCGGCAGGCCGCGGCGCCGCCGCAGCACCGCGTGCAGCAGCGACGACTCCAGCCGCCGGTAGTCGGCGGGTGAGCCGCCGAAGCCGCACCGGGTGCCGAGCAGCTCGGCGAGATTACGGGCCCAGGCGCCGGGACCTCCGGTCGGGGCGTAGGGAAGCAGCCCGGCCAGCCGGTCCAGCTCGATCTGGGCCTCGTCGATGCCCGCCTCGCCCAGCTCCGGATCGGCCTCCGCGGCGATCAGCAGGCACAACAGGGCGAGGTCGGGCTTGTGCGCGCGGGCCGCCTCGGCGAACTGCCGCCGCCGCGCGGCCCGCGCGCCGTCCGCCTCCGGCTCGGATTCCTTGGCCATGGCTGTGGGATACCCGCTCAGCTCTCGGCGCCGGGCAGGGCCCGCCGGTAGTGATAGCCGTGGTGGTCGGTGAACCCGAGCCGGTCGTAGAGCGCGCGGGCCTTGTCGTTGTCCGCCTCGACCTGCAGATACGCGGCAGAGGCGCCCTCCTGCAGGGCCCGCTCGGCGAGCGCCGCCATCACCAGCGTGGCCAGCCCCTGGCGCCGCTGCGCCGGGTCCACCTCTATGGCGGCGAAGCCCGCCCACCGGCCGTCGATCACCACCCGGCCGATCGCCGCGGTCCTCCCGTCCGCTCCCGGCACCGTCGCGAACCACACCGAGGGGCCGCCGGTCAGCACCTTCAGCGCGTCCGCGGTGTCCTGCGGCGCGGCCGTCGTGTCCGCGCCGGTCCGGTTGTACATCCCGAGCCACGCCGCGTCCGGCTCCCGGGCCAGGGCGACCCGCGTGGGGGCACCGCCGGCGGAGCCAGGGGGAATGTCGGCCTGCGTATCGGCGAGCGGTGCCAGCGCGGCGGTCCGGACCACGGTGTGCCGCTCGGCCGTCCAGCCCCGCTCCGCCAGATGGGCCGCCAGCTCCTCCTCGGTGTCCGCCCGCCCGGTGGCGACGACGATGACCGGGGGCAGCCCGCGCTCGCCGTACCACCGCGTGATCCGCTCCAGCGCCGCGTCCAGCGCCATGCCCGGGTCCCCGAGGGGCAGTACGGAATTGGCCCGCCGGGTGAAGCCTCCGGAGGCTCGTAGCGTCCATTCCCCGAGACGTTCCGTCTCAATGGCCGGCCAGCCGCGCGCCGCGATCTCCTGGAGCTCGCGGGTATCGGCCGCGGGGCCCCTTCTGCGGGCCGGCTGTGCGGGGACGGTCTTGGCTGCGACCAGCGAGGTCTCATCGATCCGGACGGTCTCGCCGGTGCGTCGTGTGATGCTCAGCACACCCTCGTCCCAGGATGTGAGAACACCGACCACATCCGTGAACGCGGCTTCTCCCGGCCCGCCCCCGGTCAGGCGTCGAACAGATACCCTTTTCCCCACGTCAGCAAGGGTGATCCGGACTTCCGCGCGACCGCCGCCCATGAATTCCATCGCTCTTCCCGCCCCTCTTGTTCGTCTCGTGCCCGGGAACGGAGATACTAGGTGGCGGGCATCGACGACGCCGCGCTCCCGCGCGCCCAGCGGCGGTACTGCCAATCGGTCCGCCGGCCCTACCGAGGAGGAACGACAGCGTGACCTACGTCATCGCGCAGCCTTGTGTCGACGTCAAGGACAAGGCATGCATCGAGGAGTGCCCCGTCGACTGCATCTACGAGGGCTCCCGGTCTCTGTACATCCACCCGGACGAATGTGTCGACTGTGGTGCGTGTGAGCCGGTCTGCCCGGTAGAGGCGATCTTCTACGAGGACGACACTCCGGAAGAGTGGAAGGACTACTACAAGGCGAACGTCGAGTTCTTCGACGAGCTCGGTTCGCCCGGTGGCGCCAGCAAGCTCGGCCTGATCGAGCGTGACCACCCCTTCATCGCAGAGCTGCCGCCGCAGAACCAGTAACACCCCACAGGACCGGAAGGGAGCCCGCCCGCTCCCTTCCGCCTCTGAGGTGGCCAGCGGTCGCACGGCGCCGCCCGGTCCCGTACGGCCTCGTTGCCGTACGGGGCCGAGGCATTTGCGCCGCCGCCCCGCGTCACCCCGTACGAGAAAGCGAGTCACCGATCGTGGGCACCGTCTCAACCCGTCTCCCCGTCTTTCCCTGGGACCGGCTGGAGCCGTACAAGACCACCGCCGCCGCACACGCCGACGGCATCGTCGACCTCTCCGTCGGCACCCCGGTCGACCCCGTGCCCGCGGTGATCCAGCAGGCCCTGACCGACGCGGCGAACAGCCCCGGCTATCCGACGGTGTGGGGCACGGCCGCGCTGCGCGACGCGCTCACCGGCTGGGCCGCCGACCGCCTGGGCGCCCGCGGCCTGGAGCACACCAACGTGCTGCCGATCGTCGGCTCCAAGGAACTGGTGGCCTGGCTGCCGACCCAGCTGGGCCTGGGCGCCGGCGACAAGGTGGCCTACCCGCGCCTGGCCTACCCCACCTACGAGGTCGGCGCCCGCCTGGCCGGCGCCGAGCCGGTCGTCTACGACGAGCCCTGGGAGCTGGACCCCAGCGGCCTGAAGCTGCTCTGGCTCAACTCGCCCTCCAACCCCACCGGCCGGGTCCTGACCGCCGACGAGCTGCGCCGCACCGTCGCCTGGGCCCGTGAGCACGGCGTGCTGGTCTTCAGCGACGAGTGCTACCTCGAACTGGGCTGGGAGGCCGACCCGGTCTCCGTACTGCACCCGGACGTCTGCGGCGGCTCCGTGGCCGGCCTCGTCGCCGTCCACTCGCTGTCCAAGCGCTCCAACCTGGCCGGCTACCGCGCCGCCTTCCTGGCCGGTGACGCCGCCGTCCTCGGCGAGCTGCTGCAGATCCGCAAGCACGGCGGCATGATGGTCGCGGCGCCCGTCCAGGCCGCCACCGTCGCCGCCCTCGGCGACACCGCCCATGTCGCCGAGCAGCGCGAGCGCTACGCCCGCCGCCGCGGCGCCCTGCGCACCGCCTTCGAGGCGGCCGGCTTCCGCATCGAGCACAGCGAGGCCTCGCTCTACCTCTGGGCGACCCGCGACGAGCCCTGCTGGGACACCGTCGGCGATCTCGCCAAGCGCGGCATCCTGGTGGCCCCCGGCGAGTTCTACGGCGCCGCGGGCGAGCGGTTCGTACGGATCGCCTTCACCGCCACCGACGAGCGGGTGGACGCCGCGGTGCGCCGCCTGGCGGAGTGACCCACGGCCGGTGACGCGAACGCGCCGGGGCCCGGGGAGACGAACTCCCCGGGCCCCGGCGCGTGGCGCGGAAGGTCAGTTGCCGACGGTGATCGGCAGGCCGCCGAGCAGGCCGCCGAGCAGGGCGGGGGCCCCGCCGACCGCACCCTGGGCCGCGTCAACGGGCAGCGCGTTCGTGGACACGCCCTTCTTGGCGGCCCCGCCGACCAGGCCCTTCGCCTTCTCGGCGCTGGCCTTGGCGATCGGCGCGGCCTTCGAGGCGGGGCCGGCGGCCTTGGTCAGGTTCGTCGCGGCCTGCTTGCCGACCGCGTTGACCAGGCCGACGCCCGCCTCGGCGGCGTTGTCCAGCGAGCTCAGTCCGCCGACGTCGGGCGCCTTGGGCAGGGTTGCGGCACCGGCGGAACCGGCCGCCGCAACCACGGGAGCGGCACCTGCGGCAACGAGCAGGGCGGCTCGGGCGATCCGACGCGTAACGGGGAGGGACATGGTGCTCCTTTTACGGAGAGGGACTCGTAACTTCTGACAGATGTGCCATGTCCGCCGGGCGGACGCACTGACTACCGCGTCAGACCCCCGAAAGTTGCGGTGAACTCCGGTAAAGAGTTGGTAACGCGTCACATAATCGGCCCTGGATAAAGGTGGGCAATATGCGCACCGAGCGCGGGCGTGCGGAAACGTCACAGCCCTTTCGGCGCAAGGGAATTGGCGGAAGGTGCGACGTGCGGCCGGGCAACTCACGTGCCGTAAAAGGGAATTGCTGCCGGGTGCCCCTTTCGGGGGACCCGGCGGACTATTGCGCGGTGATGATACGAACGTCCCCGGTGCCCGGCCCGGAGGCGGCCCGCTTCTTCTGCCAGCCCTTCCCCGCATCGGCCGCCGACCACGTTCGGCCGGCGTAAGAGATCTGTTCGATACGCAGCTCCGCGGAGTGCGCCATCGCCCAGGTCGCCAGCTCCCAGCCACGCCGCGCGCGGTCGCCCCCGGCGCCCGCCCCGCCCCGCTGCACCGGCACCGTCACGCTGCGCTCACCGGCCGCCGCACGCCCGCCGGCACCGTCCGTACGCGGCAGCACCTCCGGCCCGAACTCCCGCACCAGCTTCTCCCGCACCGGCGCGACGCCGCCCGTCTTCCCGTCCACCGGGCGGCTCTGGCTGCACACCATCGCCGCGGGGTCGCGGCCGGTCAGCGCACCCGTCAGCCGCGCCGCGTTCGCCTCGTGCTTCGCATACGCCTGCGGATAGCCGCTGCGCTGCACCTTCTGCGCGGCGGCGGTCAGCGGCAGCCGGGAGTAGCCGGGCACCTTCGCCAGATGCGTGTAGAACTCCCCGGCCGAATAGACCGGATCCATGATCTGCTTGACCGTGCCCCAGTCCTGGGACGGCCGCTGCTGGAAGAGACCGACCGAATCCCGGTCGCCGAAGTCGATGTTGCGCAGCCCCGACTCCTGCATCGCGGTCGCCAGCGCGATCGTCACCGCCCGCTCCGGCAGCCCCCGCGAGGACGCCACCGCCGAGATCGTCGCGGCGTTCGCGGCCTGCTCGGGGGTCAGCTCGTACGGCTTGTCGTCGCCCTCGGCCCGCACCAGGCAGTGCGGCGCACCGGGGCCGCCGGTGACGTACTGCACGACCAGATAGACGGCCAGCCCGATCAGTACGGCGATGGCCGCGGCGATACGCCAGAAGCGCTTGCGGGAGGCGGGGGCTGTGGGCTGGGCTGACACGGGCCCACCGTACTGGAGTGCTGCCGATAGGGTCGGACCCATGGAGCGCTCCGTACACCACCCCGCCCTCGACCTGTCGCTCGACGCCGCCGAGCTCACCGCGCAGCTCGTCGACTTCCCGTCCGTCAGCGGCGACGAGAAGGACCTCGCCGACGCCGTGGAGCAGGCCCTGCGCGCGCTGCCGCACCTGACCGTCGACCGGTACGGCAACAACGTCGTGGCCCGCACCCACCTGGGCCGTGACGAGCGGGTGGTGCTCGCCGGACACCTCGACACGGTGCCGATCGCCGACAACGTCCCCTCCCGGCTGGACGAGAACGGCGTCCTGTGGGGCTGCGGCACCTGCGACATGAAGTCCGGAGTCGCCGTCCAGCTGCGGATGGCCGCCACCGTCCCCGCGCCCAACCGCGACCTGACCTTCGTCTTCTACGACCAGGAAGAGGTCGCCGCCCACCTCAACGGCCTCGGCCACGTCGCCGACGCCCACCCCGACTGGCTCGCCGGTGACTTCGCCGTCCTCCTGGAGCCCTCCGACGGCCAGGTGGAGGGCGGCTGCCAGGGCACCCTGCGGGTCCTGCTGCGCACCACCGGGGAGCGGGCGCACTCCGCGCGCAGCTGGATGGGCGCCAACGCCGTCCACGCCGCCGCCCCGATCCTGGCGAAGCTCGCCGCCTACGAACCGCGCCGCCCGGTGATCGACGGCCTCGAATACCGCGAGGGCCTCAACGCCGTCCGCATCGAGGGCGGCGTCGCCAACAACGTCATCCCCGACGCCTGCACCGTCACCGTCAACTTCCGCTACGCCCCCGACCGCACCCCCGACGAGGCGATCGCCCACGTCCGGGAGGTCTTCGCGGACTGCCCGGTGGACGAGTTCATCATCGACGACCACTCCCCGGGCGCGCTGCCGGGCCTGTCCCACCCGGCGGCCAAGGCCTTCATGGAGGCCGTCGGCGGCACCGCGATGCCCAAGTTCGGCTGGACCGACGTCTCCCGCTTCAGCGCGCTCGGCGTCCCGGCCGTCAATTACGGGCCCGGCTACTCCCTGCTCGCGCACAAGAAGGACGAACGGGTCGAGGTCGACCGGATCCTGCACTGCGAGGAGCGGCTGCGCGCCTGGCTGACGGCCTGACCGCCGCGCTCGCGGGAGCGCCCGCCGACGGCCCGCCGTCCCCTCTCCGTCCGCCCGCCGCCCGCCGACCGCCCTCCGTCCGCCCTCCGTCCGCCCGTATACGGGCGGAATTCCCTTCCGTGTCACGTCCGTGGATCTACGCTGAAGCGGCAACGATCTGTCAGCGGAGGGAGCACGTCATGGCCAACCCCGAGGGAGCACCGATCCCCGAGGAGCAGCGGCTGGGTCCCGTACTGCGCCGTCACGACCAGGTGCAGGCCGGCACGACGGACCAGCGTCTGCTGGACTCCGAAGGCCCCTCCGAGTGGGTGCACACCGACCCCTGGCGCGTGATGCGCATCCAGTCGGAGTTCGTGGAGGGCTTCGGCGCACTGGCCGAGCTGGGCCCGGCCGTCAGCGTCTTCGGCTCCGCCCGTACGCCCCGGGACTCCGCGGAGTACGACGCCGCGGTGCGCATCGGCGCGGCCCTGGTGAACGCCGGGTTCGCGGTGATCACCGGCGGCGGGCCGGGCGCCATGGAGGCGGCCAACAAGGGCGCCACCGAAGCGGGCGGGGTCTCCGTCGGCCTCGGGATCGAGCTGCCCTTCGAGCAGGGCATGAACGAGTACGTGAACCTCGGCGTCGACTTCCGCTACTTCTTCGTCCGGAAAACGTGCTTTGTGAAGTACGCACGGGGGTTCGTCGTCCTCCCCGGCGGGCTGGGCACCCTCGACGAGCTCTTCGAGGCGCTCACCCTCGTCCAGACCCGCAAGGTCACCCGCTTCCCGATCGTGCTCTTCGGCTCGGCCTACTGGAGCGGCCTGATCGACTGGCTGCGCGGCACCCTCATCGCCCAGGGCAAGGCCTCCGCACACGACCTGGAGCTCTTCCACGTCAGTGACGACGTGGACGAGGCGATCGCGCTGGTGACCAAGGAGGCGGGAATCTAGGCCGGGCCGCGGGCCTGGCTACGCCGCGGGGTCCGGGCCGGGCCCGGGCGGGGTCTGACCCTGGCTCCGGGCCGGGATCCGGTCCGGCCTCGGGGCCGGTCTCCGGGCCTGGATCCATGCCGGGCTGCGGGCCGGACTCCGGGCCGCGGCCCGGGTCGAGCTCCCGGCCCGGGGCTCGGCCGGGGGCCTGGCGGCGTCTCGTCGGTCATGTGGTGCACCTCGGGAATACCGCCCAGGCTCCGCCGCGTTGAGGCCCCGCAGGGGGCGCTCGCATCCCCTACGGGATGTGTTCGCCCACCCCTTAGGGCTCCGCGGGGGCACCCCCAACGGCCCCCGGGCGCCCGTCAGGCAAGTCCCCGGCGGGCCACAGCCGGTGGCCGGTGGCCCGCGATCGAGGCCACCATGTCCAGCACCTGCCGGGTCTCGGCGACCTCGTGGACCCGGTAGACCTGGGCGCCCAGCCAGGCCGATACGGCCGTGGTCGCCAACGTGCCCAGCACCCGCTCCTTGACCGGCTTGTCGAGGGTCTCGCCCACGAAGTCCTTGTTGGACAGCGAGACCAGCACCGGCCAGCCGGTCTCCGCCATCTCGCCCAGCCGGCGGGTCGCCTCCAGGCTGTGCCGGGTGTTCTTCCCGAAGTCGTGCCCGGGATCGATCAGGATCCCGTCGCGCCGTACGCCCAGCTCCAGGGCCCGCTCGGCCAGTCCGAGCGTCACCCGCAGAATGTCGGCCATCACGTCGTCGTACGTCACCCGGTGCGGCCGGGTACGCGGCTCGGCGCCGCCCGCGTGGGTGCACACCAGACCGACGTCGTGGTGCGCCGCGACCTCCGCCAGCCGGGGGTCGACGCCGCCCCAGGCGTCGTTGAGCAGATCCGCGCCGGCCTCGCAGACCGCCTCGGCGACCTCGTGCCGCCAGGTGTCGACGCTGATCACCACATCGGGGAAGCGTTTGCGCACCTCCGCCACGAACCCGACCGTGCGGCGGGCCTCCTCCTCGGCGCTCACGTCCTCGCCGGGACCGGCCTTCACGCCGCCGATGTCGATGATCGCGGCGCCGTCCGCCACCGCCTGCTCGACACGGGCCAGCGCCGGCTCGTCGCCGAACGTGGCCCCCTGGTCGTAGAAGGAATCCGGGGTCCTGTTGACGATGGCCATGATCACCGGCTCATGCGCGCCGAACTCGCGTTTTCCCAGCCGCAGCATTCCCTGACTCCCTCTCCGTGGTCCGTGAGCGACCCTAGCTGTCAGACCCGCATGGCACGATCAGTGCAGGCACATAGTCCGGGGAGTTGGTCGTGTTCTGGTTCTTGCTGATCGCGATGGTGGTCGTGGTGGCCGCGGTCACCCTCGTCGTCGTGGGCGGCGACGGCGGCGGAGGCGGCGGACTGCAGGACGCCGAGCCGGACCGGCTGCACGACCCGCTGCCCGCGGACCGCCCGCTCGCCCGCGCCGATGTGGAGGCCGTCCGCTTCCCGGTGAGCGTCCGCGGCTACCGCATGGACGACGTCGACGACGCCCTGGACCGCCTCGGCGCCGAGCTCGCCGAGCGCGACGCGCGGATCGCCGAGCTGGAGGCGGCGCTGGCCGGGGCGCATGCCGCGGCGATGGGCGGACCCGGGCTGATACGGGACACGCGGACCGGCTCCGCCAAGGACACGCGGCCCGGCGCCGAGGCTCCGGGCATGCCCGCGGACTCTGACGACGAGGAAGGCGAGGGCCAGGCATGAGCGCAGTGGTGACGGCTCCCGACGGCATCCCGCGCTGTCCGTGGGGGATGGAGTCGGAGCAGATGGCCGACTACCGCGAGTACCACGACACCGAGTGGGGCCTGCCGGTCCACGGCGACGACGCGCTCTTCGAGCGGATGAGCCTGGAGGCGTTCCAGTCCGGGCTGTCCTGGATCACGATCCTGCGCCGCCGCCCCGGGTTCCGGGCCGCGTTCGCCGGCTTCAGGATCCCGGAGGTGGCGCGGTTCACCGACGCGGACGCCGCGCGGCTGCTCGTCGACCCCGGCATCATCCGCAACCGCCTCAAGATCGCCGCGACGATCAACAACGCCAAGATCGCCGCCGAGCTGGCCCCGGGCGAGCTCGACGCCCTCATCTGGTCCTACGCCCCCGACCGGGCCGGCCGCCCGGTGCCGCACGCCCTCGGCGATCTGCAGCCGGTGACCCCGGAGTCGACGGCGCTCGCCAAGGACCTCAAGAAGCGCGGCTTCCGCTTCGTCGGCCCGACGACCGCGTACGCCATGATGCAGGCGTGCGGCCTGGTCAACGACCATCTGGCGGACTGCCATGTCCGGGAGAAGGTGGAGGCGGCGGCCGGGTGAACGGCGCGGCCCGGGGGTCGTGCCGGGGCGCCGGTCAGCGCCCCAGGAAGACCGGCTTCTCCTTCTTCACGAACGCCTCGACCGCGATGTGGTGATCCTGGGACGCCCCGGCCCGGACCTGCAGCTCGTCCTCCTTGCCGAGCGTGTCGGCGAGCGAGTGCCCGGCCCCGTAGGCCAGCGACTCCTTGATCGCGGCATACGCGGCGGTCGGGCCCTGGGCGAGCCGGCGGGCGACGGCCGTGGCCTGTGTCGCCAGCTCGGCCGCCGGGACGACCTTGTTGGCGATCCCCAGCTCGTACGCCTCCTGGGCAGCGACGCTGCGCGGGAAGAGCAGCAGATCGGCGGCCCGGCCATGGCCGATCAGCCGGGGCAGCGTCCAGGACATCCCGGAGTCGGCGGTCAGCGCGACGCCCGCGAAGGAGGTGTTGAAGGACGCCGAGTCGGCGACGACCCGGTAGTCGGCGGCCAGCGCAAAGCCCGCGCCCGCGCCCGCCGCGACGCCGTTGACGCCCGCGACCACCGGCTTGGGCATCTCGGTCAGCGCCGTCACGATGGGGTTGTAGTGCTCGCGCACGGTGTTCATGGTGCCGCCCGAGCCGTTCGCCCGGTCCTGGGCCAGCAGCCCGATGTGTTCCTTGAGGTCCTGCCCGACGCAGAAGGCGCGTCCGGTGGCGGTCAGCAGTACGGCCCGTACGGCCTGGTCGGCGGCGGCCTCCTGAAGGGTGTCCCGCAGCAGGACCTTCGTCTCGGTGTTCATCGCGTTCATCGCGTCGGGGCGGTTGAGGGTGATCGTCGCGAGTCCGTCGGTCACGTCGTAGAGCACGGTGTCGGCCATAAGGGGTTCCCCTCCGTCGCGGCTCGGACTGCCCGGCAGTGGCAGTCAGCGCTCAGAATGCCGGAGATCATCCGCCGCCGACATGTGACGTACATCAAACAACTGGGGCGCGTCGGAGGTCGGCGGGTGGCGCAGTATCGCAGGCCCCTCCCCGAATTGAGTGGTTTTGGTAGAGCGCGTTGCACAAGCGATGCTCCCCGATGTTGGTCATCGGGTCGTTCGATGCGGGATAATGGCCTGGAAGCAATGTGTTCGATGCCGGTGACACGCGCCTATCCGGGCCGTCGGCTGAGATGAGCTGGTTTCAGGAAGGGGAACGAGCATGGCGGCCATGAAGCCGCGGACGGGCGACGGCCCGCTCGAGGTGACCAAGGAGGGGCGGGGCATCGTCATGCGCGTTCCGCTCGAAGGCGGCGGGCGACTCGTCGTCGAGCTGACCCCCGACGAGGCCAAGGCCCTGGGTGAGGCTCTGGACAAGGTCACCGTCTGACGAGGGCGGAACAACCGCTGCGGTTTCCCGGGGGCTGACCCCGGTACGCCCAGCCGAGTACCCCGGTCCCGGCAGGCGGCGCGCACAACACTGCGCGCCGCCTGCCGGGACCGTTTCGTAGGCGGGGACGGCGGGCCCGTTGAGCGCGGATCAGCCGCGCTTGACCGCGCAGAGCAGGCCGTCGCCCACCGGCAGCAGGGACGGCACCAGCGCGGTGCTCTCGCGTATCGCGCGCAGCAGTTCGCGCAGCCGCAGCACCTCGGCGGGCTGCACCGCGGAGTCGACCGTACGGCCCTCGGCGAAGACGCCCTCGAAGCACACCAGGCCGCCGGGGCGCAGGAGACGCAACGATTCAGCGAGGTATTCCAGGTACTCCATCAGGTCCCCGTCGCAGAAGACGAGGTCGTATCCGCCGTCCGCGAGACGGGGCAGCACGTCCAGGGCACGGCCGGGGATGAAGCGGGCGCGGTTGCCGGCGAAGCCCGCCTCGCGGAATGCCTGCTTGGCGAAGGTCTGCCGCTCCGGTTCGAGGTCGACGGTGGTGAGCACGCCGTCGGGCCGCATGCCGTGCAGGAGATAGATGCCCGACACGCCCGTGCCGGTGCCGATCTCGGCGACCGCCTTGGCGTCCGCGGTGGCCGCGAGCATCCGCAGGGCCGCGCCGGTGCCGGTGGTCACCGTACGGATACCGGCCTCCCGCGCCCGCTGCCGGCACCAGCTCAGGGCGGCCTCGGTGGAGTCGTCGATGGTTCCGGCGCCGTACGCCTCGGCGAATGCCAAGTTCGTCTGCCGGTTGCCGGTAATGGCCCTCTCCTGTCCCCGTAGTTGACGCAACCGTGACTGTATCCGCTGTGTGCGGGAACCCGCAGATGGGACCGGGCGTTATCAAAGGGCAGGGGGAAAAGCAGGGGGGATGCACCGGTGAAGACGGCGCGGGACACGGGACACGACCGGAAGCAGGACCAAATGCAGGTCAAAACTGCTTATCCGGAGCTAACGGGCGAGGTGGATATGGTAGGGGCTCTACTGGACACCACCAGAGCCACCAGGGGAGGTGCGGCTGCGGCGGGTGACCGAGGAGTGCTGAGGCGCTTGAAAAGGTCGTTCGCCGAGCCGAAATCCGTGACAAACACCGCTGACCGTCTCCGCACCACCAACTCCGCAACCACCGCGACCTTCGCCGAGGACGCGGATGCGCAGGCGTGGACTCCGCCCAGCTGGGAGGAGATCGTCAGCACCCACAGTGCACGGGTCTACCGCCTCGCCTACCGCCTCACCGGCAATCAGCACGACGCCGAGGACCTCACCCAGGAGGTGTTCGTCCGCGTCTTCCGCTCGCTGTCGACGTACACCCCCGGCACCTTCGAGGGCTGGCTGCACCGCATCACCACCAACCTCTTCCTGGACATGGTCCGCCGCCGCCAGCGCATCCGCTTCGACGCGCTCGGTGACGACGCCGCCGAAAAGCTGCCCAGCCGCGAGCCGGCGCCGCAGCAGCATTTCGACGACACCCACTTCGACGCCGATGTGCAGCACGCGCTGGACACCCTTGCCCCCGAATTCCGGGCCGCCGTCGTCCTGTGCGACATCGAAGGCCTCTCCTACGAGGAGATCGCCGCGACCCTGGGCGTCAAGCTCGGCACGGTCCGCAGCCGGATCCACCGCGGCCGCTCCCACCTGCGCAAGGCGCTCAAGCACCGCTCCCCGGCGGCGCGCGCCGAAGAGCGCAAGCAGCAGCGGTCGCTGGCCGTGGTCTCCACCGGGGAGGTCGGGATCGCGTGAGCCTCAGTGGCGGTCCGTCCCCCGCCGAGCAGCATCTCGGCGACCGCCTCGCGGCCCTGGTCGACGGCGAGTTGGGGCATGACGCGCGCGAGCGGGTGCTCGCGCATCTTGCGACGTGCGGAAAATGCAAGGCGGAGGCCGACGCCCAGCGTCGGCTGAAGACCGTTTTCGCCGAGACGGCACCCCCCGGTCCCTCCGCGGGGCTGCTGGCGCGCCTTCAGGGGCTGCCCGGCGGCGATCCGGGCGGACCCGGCAGCCGGCTCGGGGCCGGCGGCCTCGGACGCGGCGACTTCGCCAGGGGCGGCGGCTCCTTCGGCTACGTTCCCGGCGACGGGCATGGCCGTCGGGCCGACCGTGCGATGGCGGGTCTTGCCGCGCAGCCGCGGCAGCGCGGCTTCCGGGTGCATGAGGCCGAGCGGCCCGCTCCGCAGCGGCGCCGGTTCGCCTTCGCGGCGGCCGGTGCGGTCTCGCTGGCGGCCTTCGCGCTCGGCGGTGCCCTTCCGCTGGAGGCGGCTGTCGATGTGCCCGGCGGCCGCGCCGACGGCGGCGGCACGGCCGTTACGCCGCTCAGCGCCACCCCGGCGTCCGGCAGCGGTGCGCAGGCCCGTACCGGCGAGCTCCTCGCGACCAGGGACTCCCGGAGCGGCACCGGCCCGCGCAGCGGCGTTCCCACGGTGGCCCCGGCCCCCAGCGCGATGAGTCTCTACGCCCCCGGCGCGGCGTTCTCGCCGCACTCCCCGGCGGCCATGAACCCGAGCGGACGGTTCGGCCTGTCGCCCCTGATAGCCGCGACCGGCCCGGCTTCGCCGTACCACCTCTCCCCGGTGGCCGACGAGCCCGGCAAGGCGCCCGCCCGCGCCTTGCCCCCGCTCCCGCCGCTGGAGCCCAAGCGCCCGCTGATCGGCTCCGCCGCCCCGGCCGGCCCCTCCGCACCGGGCGCAACTCCCGACCGGCACTGACCGCCCACTGCGCAGCCCCGCACGGAACTGGTTGAATTCCTGTTTGGGCGGCGCACCCCTGTCCGGGGCGCGGGCCGCGAGGTGGCGGTGGCCCGCGCGAGACGTGGGCGAAATATGGGGAGAGCATGGACGACGGTAAGGCCGCCGGGCCGAAGCTGAAGTGGTGGAGCCGCCCGGGACGTCCGGTGACGCAACCGCCCGCCGAGGCCGCTCCGCAGGCACCGGTGCCTCCCGCCGACCGCTCGGCCGGGGCGGCCGCGGGGGGCTCGGGGGCCTCGGGTGACGAGGACTGGACCGTCCGGCCACCGGAGGGGGCGGGCGGTGCCGGTGCGGGCGTGGCGTCCGCGCCATCGGACGCCACGGAACCGGCCGAAGCGGCGGCAGCCGCCGGACCGGCCGAACCGGCCGCGGCCGCCGAGGAGTTGGCGAAGGCCGCGGATCCTGCCGGAGACCCAAGTGGCATATCGGGCGCCGATACGGCGGGCCGCGACCGGCCCGTGCCCTCGACCGTGACGCTCGGCCAGGTGCCCATCGGCGCACGGGACGAGGCGGCGGCCGGGCCACGGGCCGAAGCGCCGGGCAGCGGGACCGCGACGGCCACGGCCGAGCCCGCCGGCGCGCCGGAGCGGCCCCGGCCGCTGCACGCCGAGGACCCCTACGGCACTCCTCCCTACGGCGGTCCCGGGCCGTGGGCGCCCGCGCCGCCCGTACAGCGCCCGATGGCGACCCCGGCGCAGGGCACCAGGCTCCCGCCGTACGCGATGCCCGCGCAGGCCCCGATGCCGGGCACGTCCTACCCGGCCCCGCCGCCGTCGCAGCCGCCGACCGCGCCCGGCGCGCAGCCGCCCGCGGCACCCGGCGCCCCCGCCCCGCAGCCGCCGGCCGACGCCGCGCAGGCCGCCCCGCAACCGCCCCTCCCCGCCGGCGACGACCGCCCCTCCCTGCAGAAGCCCCCGGCCCCGCAGGCCGGCGGCCAGGAGCCCCTACCCGCTCCGCCCGCGGCTCCCGGCGCCCCCGACACCACCGTCTTCGTCCCGCACCCGGGCGACGGCGGACCCCGCCCCGCCGGGAGCCGGGCGGCCCTGCCGGGCGGCCACGGACCGGCTCCCGTTCCCGTTCCCGCTCCCGTCCCCGTTCCCGTCCCCGTCCTCGCGGTTACCGGTGCCTGGCAGCAGTACGACCCCTGGAGCGCCCCCCAGCACGGCGGCCCCACCGCACCCCCGCCACCGCGCAGCCGGCGCGGCAAGCGCGCACCGCTGGTGATCGGTGCGGTCGCGCTCGCCCTGCTCGCGGGGGGTGTGGGCGGCGTCATCGGCGCGTACATCGAGCGGTACGGCGGCATCAACGACATCAAGCTCCCGCAGGCCGCGAACGACGACGGGGTCCGCAACCCCGACAGCGTTGCCGGGATCGCGCAGCGGGCGCTGCCGGGGGTGGTCACCCTGCACGTCCGGGGCAACGCCGAACAGGGCACCGGCACCGGCTTCGTCCTCGACCACGAGGGGCACATCCTCACCAACAACCACGTCGTCGAGCCGGCCGGGACGGGTGGCGAGATATCGGTGACGTTCAGCGGCGGCCAGACGGCCAAGGCCAAGGTCGTCGGGCAGGACGGCGGCTATGACCTCGCCGTCGTCCAGGTGGAAGGCGTTACCGGGCTGCGTCCGCTGACCCTCGGCAACTCCGACTCGGTGCGGGTAGGCGACCCGGTCGTGGCGATCGGCGCCCCGTTCGACCTCGCCAACACCGTCACCTCCGGCATCATCAGCGCCAAGCAGCGCCCGATCACCGCGGGCGGCCAGAAGGGCGACGGCAGCGATGTGTCCTACGTCGACGCGCTGCAGACGGACGCCCCGATCAACCCGGGCAACTCCGGCGGCCCGCTGGTGGACGCCAAGGCGCGGGTGATCGGCATCAACAGCGCCATCCGGGCGGCCGACAGCGGCAGCGGGCCGGACGGCGGCGGCCAGGGCGGCAGCATCGGCCTGGGCTTCGCCATACCGATCAACCAGGCCAAGCGGGTCGCCGAGGAGCTGATCAACACCGGCCGGGCGACACACCCGGTGATCGGCGTGACGCTGGAGATGGAGTACGCCGGGGACGGTGCTCGGGTCAGCGACCGGAGCAAGGATGGAAAGGCGCCGGTCACCCCGGCCGGCCCCGGAGCCAAGGCCGGGATCAGGGCCGGCGACGTGATCACCAGGGTGGACGGTGCGCCGGTGCACAGCGGCGAGGAGCTGATCGTCAAGATCCGCAGCCACCGGCCCGGCGACACACTGGTGCTGAGCGTCCAAAGGGGCGGAAAGGAGCGGACCATCCGGCTGACGCTGGGTTCCGCCGGCAGCAGCTGATCGTTTGCACGGAGTTGGCACGGGTGACTCCCGGCCGACGCGACGGGCCAGGTACCGTGATAGTCGGCCTGGCCCCTCAGTCCATCGAAGGCCGCGGATAACCCAAGGAGCTGCAAGGTGTTCTTCGACATAGGACCCCTCGAGCTGGTAGCGCTCGTGATCCTTGCCGTGCTCATCTTCGGACCGGACAAGCTGCCCAAGCTCATTCACGACGTCACGGGCTTCATCCGCAAGGTGCGGGCGTTCTCCGACAGCGCCAAGGAAGACATCCGCAGCGAGCTGGGCCCGGAATTCAAGGACTTCGAGTTCGAGGACCTCAAGCCCAAGAATTTCGTCCGCAAGCATGTCCTGGAGAAGGACGAATACGGCCTCAAGGACCTCCAGGAGATCCGTAACGGCTTCGACTTCAGGTCCGAGATGGCCGATCTCGAGGACGTCGTCCACGGCCGCGACGACGCCTCCGACGCGCCCGCGAGCCCCTCGAACGGCGCACGCGCCAACCTCTCCAAGGAATCCCCGGCCGCCGCCTCCGACCGCCTCGACATGGTCAAGCGGCCCGCCGACGGGCAGCCGGCGGAGCGTCCGCCTTTCGACGCCGACGCCACCTAGTACTCCCGTATGCCCGGCTGTGTTGACCCCTATGGCTATGCTCCCGGTGTCCGGGGTGAGGACGCCTGAGGGGGGCGGGCCGCCCACGACGCAGGGCAACAAGGAGGCGCCGCGCAGATGGAGACGACGAGTCCGACACCGACCCACCAGGCGTCCGCCGACGTCGGCCGGAAGGTCGACGGCTATCTGCTGGCCGCGTTCCCGTGGTACGGCCTCGACGAGGCGTTCACCGGGCCACGCTGGCTGATGCAGGTCGGCGCGGCCGCGGACGGCACCGTCGAGCACGGTGCCACCGGGCACGGCCAGGAGCCGACCATAAAGGTGGACACGGGCCAGGACGAGGACCGGTTCGCGGTCGTGGTCACCGTCGCCAGCCGCCCCGTCCGGCGCAGCGCCGACGGCACCGGCGTCCTGGAGGCCACCTCGGTTTCGACGGCCGCCTGGCTCGCCGGGTCCGGGCTGCTCGCGCATACCTGGCCGTCCCATATGGACCGGGCGCTGCGCCAGGACTGGCTGGACCAGCAGACGATGATCGCCTGGGAGCTGGCCGACGACCTCGGCGGCGAGAGCTGGAGCGAGCTGATGCTGCCGGTGGACGGTGTGCCGATGCCGTTCCGCTACCGCGAGTCCGAGTACGGCTGGGTGCTGGCCGGCTCGTCGGGCGAGGGCATCGAGGGCGTGCACATCGGCGCGTACGGGCGCGGGATGAGCGCGTACGGCCTGGGCTTCTCGGTCGTCAAGGACCTGGCGGCGTACGAGAGCTGAGCGGCCCGGCGGTGTGAGCGGCCCGACGAAGAAGGGGCGGACCCTGGTGGGCCCGCCCCTGCGGCGTTTTTCCGGGCGCCGCTCCCGGGCGCTCAGAACTTGTTGCGCGGCGTGATGCCCAGCGACATGCCCGACAGGCCGCGTTGCCGGCCGCCCAGCTTGCCCGCGATGGTGCGGATCGCGGCGCCCGCGGGGGAGTCAGGGTCGGTCAGCACGACCGGCTTGCCCTCGTCGCCGCCCTCGCGCAGCCGGACGTCGATCGGGATGGAGCCCAGCACCGGCACCTGCGTGCCGGTGGTCTTCGTCAGGCCCTCGGCGACCCGCTCGCCGCCGCCGGTGCCGAAGACGTCGACCATCTCGTCGCAGTGCGGGCAGGGCAGCCCGGCCATGTTCTCGACCACGCCGACGATCTTCTGGTGGGTCTGCACGGCGATCGAGCCGGCCCGCTCGGCGACCTCGGCGGCGGCCTGCTGCGGGGTGGTGACGACCAGGATCTCGGCGTTCGGCACCAGCTGGGCGACCGAGATGGCGATGTCGCCGGTGCCCGGCGGCAGGTCCAGGAGCAGGACGTCCAGGTCGCCCCAGTAGACGTCGGCGAGGAACTGCTGGAGGGCGCGGTGCAGCATCGGGCCGCGCCAGACGACCGGGGCGTTGCCCGGGGTGAACATGCCGATCGAGATGACCTTCACGCCGTTCGCCGACGGCGGCATGATCATGTTCTCGACCTGGGTGGGTTTGCCGTGGGCGCCCAGCATGCGGGGCACCGAGTGGCCGTAGATGTCGGCGTCGACGACACCGACCTTCAGGCCGTCGGCCGCCATCGCCGCGGCGAGGTTGACGGTCACCGACGACTTGCCGACGCCGCCCTTGCCGGAGGCGACGGCGTAGACGCGGGTCAGCGAGCCGGGCTGGGCGAACGGCACCTCGCGCTCGGCGGTGCCGCCGCGCAGCGACGTCGCCAGCTCCTTGCGCTGCTCGTCGCTCATCACGTCCAGCTCGACGGCGACGGAGGTGACGCCCTCGACCCGCTCGACGGCCTCGCGCACATTGCTGGTGATCGTCTCGCGCATCGGGCAGCCGGAGACGGTGAGGTAGACCACGACCGCCACCGCGCCGTCCGCCGCGATGTCCACCGATTTGACCATCCCCAGTTCGGTGATGGGGCGGTGGATCTCGGGGTCGTTCACCGTCGCGAGCGCGGCGCGGATCGCGTCCTCGTGCGGCGCGGAGTCAGTGGGCTGGGGCGTGTCGGTAGCCATGCCCCGATGGTACGGCGCTGGAGAGGGCCTCCGGTAAGGCCGTCAGCGGTCGCGTTCGTCACTCTCCGCTTCGACCATCCGCCGCAGCTCCAGATCCCGCATCCGGTCCTCCAGCTCCGAGCGGATCCAGTCGCGGGTGGCGACCTCGCCGAGGCCGAGCCGCAGCGCCGCGATCTCCCGGGTCAGATATTCGGTGTCGGCGATGGAGCGCTCGTTCTGCGCGCGGTCCTGCTCGTGGGTGACCCGGTCGCGGTCGTCCTGCCGGTTCTGTGCCAGCAGGATCAGCGGCGCCGCGTACGACGCCTGCAGGGACAGCGCCAGCGTCAGGAAGATGAACGGGTACTGGTCGAACCGCAGGTGGCCGGGTGCCAGGATGTTCCAGCCGATCCAGGCGATGACGATGACCGTCATCCAGACGATGAACCGGCCGGTCCCCAGGAACCGGGCGATCTTCTCCGACAGCCGCCCGAACGCCTCCGGGTCGTACTCCGGCCACAACGAACGGCGCGGCGCCCGCGGCTGGTCCAGGCGTACCCGTGGCCGGTCGGACGGGGCACCGCGGCGTACCGCGGAGGCGCCGTGCGCCCGCACCCGCTCCTTGCCGCCGTCCCGCTCCTCAGCGCCCACCCGCGGCCCCCCGCAGATCCGGCGCGCCGCTCACCCCGGCCGGGCCGTGCAATTCGGCCTCCCGCCAGTCGTCGGGCAGCAGATGGTCCAGTACGTCATCGACGGTGACCGCGCCCAGCAGCGAGCCGCTCTCGTCCACGACGGGCGCGGCGACCATGTTGTACGCCGCCAGATAGCTGGTCACCTCGGGCAGCGGGGTGCTCGGTGACAGCGCGGGCAGATCGGTGTCGGCGATGGAGCTGACGAGGGTGAACGGCGGGTCGCGCAGCAGCCGTTGGAAGTGCACCAGCCCCAGATATTTGCCGGTGGGGGTCTCGTCGGGCGGGCGGCAGACATAGACCTGCGCGGCCAGCGCGGGGGAGAGGTCCGGGTCGCGGACCCGGGCCAGCGCGACCGCCACGGTCGCGTCCGGGCGCAGCACGATCGGCTCGGTCGTCATCAGACCGCCCGCCGTCCGCTCCTCGTACGCCATCAGCCGGCGCACATCCGCGGCTTCGGCCGGCCGCATCAGGGCCAGCAGCCGCTCCTTCTCCTCCTCGGGCAGCTCCGAGAGCAGGTCGGCCGCGTCGTCCGGGTCCATCGCCTCCAGGACGTCGGCGGCCCGCTCCTCCTTCAGCTTGCCGATGATCTCGACCTGGTCGTCCTCCGGCAGCTCCTCCATGACATCGGCGAGCCGGTCGTCATCGAGCGCGGCGGCGACCTCCCCGCGCCGCTTGGGGGAGAGGTGGTGCAGTACGCCGGCGAGGTCGGCCGGCCGCAGCTGTTCGAAGGTGGCCAGGAGGTTCTCCGCGCCCTGCCCGTGCTCCTCCAGCGAGAAGCCGGTCACCGCCGACCACTCCACGGTCAGCGCCTCCCCCTTGCGGCGCAGCGCCCCGCCCTTGCCCTTGCGGACGAAGACCTTGTCGATCTCCCAGTCGCGGCGGGCCGGCAGCTGGATGATGCCGATGTCGAGGACGGTGACCTCCTCGCCGGTCTCCACCAGGCGCACCCGGCGGTCCAGCAGCTCGCCGAGCACCAGCGTCTCGGAGGCGCGCTGTTCGAAGCGCCGCATATTGATCACGCCGGTGGTGATGACCTGGCCGGACTCCACGCCGGTCACCCGGGTCATGGGCAGGAAGATCCGGCGCCTGCTGACCACCTCGACGACCAGACCCAGCAGCCGCGGCGGGCGCGCGCCGACCCGCAGCATCGCCACCAGGTCACGGACCCGGCCGACCTGGTCGCCGTTGGGGTCGAAGACGGCGACGCCGGAGAGATGGGAGACGAAGACCCGGGGAGTGACCACCGCCATGCGCAGTGCCTCCCTTTCTTCCATTTCACCCGGAATGTGCCCTCAAGTCGCGTTCAGGCTAACGCGCCCGGGTCGGTGGCGCCCCGGGGAGAACCCGTATGGTTCCCACCCGCCACGGCCGTACGGGTGTGCGCACCACACCCCGCCGAAAACCCTGCACCGCCCAGGTACGCTGCCGTACTGCTGTCGAGGTCACCCGCATCAGGAGGCAGAGCCGACGTGACTGCTACGCCCTTGGGGACGCGTCCCCGAGCCCTGACCGGCCGCCGTCGCACGGGACGGGCGGCGCTCGTCGGGGCGGTGTGCGCGGGACTGGCCGCGGCGCTCACGGGCTGCGGCGCCGAGGACCCGGACGCCGGCACCAACGGCGTCGGCAAGCTGCCCGCCGCGAAGATCGAATCCAAGGCGCAGACGGCCGCCGAACAGGCCGATACGGTCCGGCTCTCCGGCAATGTCGTCAGCCAGGGCCGTACCTACAAGCTCGACATGCGGCTCGCCCGGAACGGCGCCAAGGGGGAGCTGAGCACCAACGCGGCGGCCTTCTCGCTGCTGCGGGTCGGCAACGCGCTCTATCTCAAGGCGGACGCCGCCTTCTGGGCCGGTGAGAAGACCGGCAAGTCCGGTACACCCGACGAGTCCGCCGCCGCCAAGCTCGGCGGCAAATACGTCAAGGTGCCTGCCACCGACCCGGTGTACAAGCGCTTCAGCGGCTTCACGGACAAGGACACACTGCTGGGCAGCCTGCTCGCCCTGCACGGGAAGCTCGCCACCGGCGACCGCGGCGACACCGGCGGCGTCCGTACCATCCGCCTCACCGCGGCGGCGGGCTCCGGCGGCACCCTGGACGTCTCCCTGGAGGGCACGCCGTACCCGCTGCGGATGGAGCGCGCGGGCGGTGCGGGAGTGGTCCGGCTCGACGACTGGGGAAAGAGCGTGGATCTGAAGGTCCCGGCCAAGGACCAGGTGGTGGACTACGGGTCGCGGGTGTCGGGCAAGGGCTGAGGGCCCCGCCGCCGCACGCGGCCGGTCAGCCCTTACGGCCCCGGCGCAGCAGCCTGGGCAGCGCGGCGGGCGCGGGCCGGCGCGTGGTCGCGGACGTCGCCAGCGGCGGCGCGGCATGCGCTCCGTCCGGCATCCGGCCGGGTCGCTGCGCCGCCTCCTCACCGGTCGGCTCCAGCCGCAGCACCCGGCACTCGCGCGCCCAGCGCTCCGCGATGGTGTCCGTGTCCGGAGCGTTGAGCCGCTTGCCCTTCAGCTCCTCGACCGCACTCCGCCAGGCCTCGCCCTCCGGCGCCAGCTCCTGGACCCGGGCCTGCCAGGCGACCAGCCGCCCGCCCTTGTCCTTGCTGCGTACCGTGACCGTGGCCGTACCGCCGTCGGTCAGCCCGAGGTCGGCCAGCGGCTGCTCCCCGGCACCGTCTCCCACGAGGCAGGCCGCCCCGTCGTGCCACAGATGCCACAGCGCACGCGCCGGGCCCGCCGTGCCGTGCACCCAGATCAGGCCGGACTTCTTCGTGGCCTCTTCGATGAGCGCGCGATCCTGCAGGGCCTGCGACACGGTCTCCGTCATACGGGTCAGCCTAATGGGCGCGCCCGCACCCGCCCGGGGCCGCCCAGGCGCTGAGACGCCCCGGCTCAGGTGCTGAACGCGCGGGCGAACCCGGCCAGATTCTGCGGGCAGGCCCATATCCCGCGGGTCATCCGGCCCTCGTACCAGGACTCGCGCCACTCGCCGGGCCAGCCACGCTCGCTACGAGGTTCTTCGCGCACTCCCGCACCGTCCCCGGCGCATTGCCGAGGTAGTAGCCGTGCCGGATGTCGTCCCACTCGTCGATCAGCTTGTCCCACTCGGCGGGGGTGGTGGGCGCGGGGGTCGGGGTCGGCTCATCGTCGTCGTACCGGTCATCGGCAGGCTCCGCACTGGTCATGATCCGAGGATGACACGGGGGTCTGACAACGCCCGCGCCGCGCCGGCCCCCAACTGCCCTGTCAGAGCCACCCGTTCCGCTTGAACCCCCGGTGGATGCCGAAGCAGATGGCGACCGTCACCAGCATCATGGCCGGATAGCCGAACTTCCAGTGCAGTTCCGGCATGTACGTGAAGTTCATGCCGTAGATCCCGGCGATCATCGTGGGCACGGCGAAGATCGCCGCCCAGGCCGTGATCTTGCGCATGTCCTCGTTCTGCGCCACGGCCGCCTGCGCGAGGTTGGCCTGGAGGATGGAGTTCAGCAGGTCGTCGAAGGACAGCACCTGCTCGTTGACCCGCGCCAAGTGGTCGGCCACGTCACGGAAGTACTTCTGGATGTCCGCGTCGACCAGCCGCATCGGGCGCTCGCTCAGCAGCTGCATCGGCCGCAGCAGCGGCGACACCGCGCGCTTGAACTCCAGCACCTCGCGCTTGAGTTGGTAGATCCGCCCGGCGTCGCCGCCCTTGGCGGACGAACCCTTGGCGCCGGTCCCCTTGCCGTTGGTGCCCGAGCTGAAGACGTCGATCTCCACCTCGTCGATGTCGTCCTGCACCGCACCCGCGACCGCCATATAGCCGTCGACGACCTGGTCGGCGATGGCGTGCAGCACCGCCGACGGGCCCTTGGCCAGCAGCTCCGGGTCGTCCTGCAGCCGGTGCCGCAGGGCGCGCAGCGAGCCCTGGCCGCCGTGCCGCACGGTCACGATGAAGTCCCGGCCGGTGAAGCACATCACCTCGCCGGTCTCCACGACCTCGCTGGTCGCGGTCAGCTCGGCGTGCTCGACGTAGTGGACCGTCTTGAAGACGGTGAACAGGGTGTCGTCGTAGCGCTCCAGCTTGGGCCGCTGGTGGGCGTGGACGGCGTCCTCCACGGCCAGCGGGTGCAGCCCGAACTCCTGGGCGATACCGGCGAATTCGGCCTCCGTGGGCTCGTGGAGCCCGATCCAGGCGAAGCCGCCGTCGGCGCGGACGCCGGCCATCGCCTCGGCCGGGGTGACGTGCTCGCTCACCCGGCGGCCCTCGCGGTAGACACCGCAGTCGACGATGGCGCTGTTGGGGCAGGCCGGGGCGGAGGTTTCGTAGTGGTAGGGGGTGTCGTCGCGGCGACGGGAGGGACGGACGGCGGCGCGCAGGTCGCGGATCATCGACATGGCAGGCTCCTTCACGGGCCGGCCGCCAGTTAGGAGCGCGGGGCGCAACGCTGCCCGGAACGAGGACGTACGAGGCATCTTTGACCGTACGTCCGCAAAGCGGGCGGCGCTCCGTGCGGTGACACTGACGGCAGTTCGCAGAACACGGAAATTGAGAGTCGAAGGCGCTCTTCCGTCATCTACATCCGGCGCAAAGGAACTTCCTGGTTTCGCCGCTGAACGGCGGGGTACGGAAGCTCTCGGATCAGGAGATTCGCTGCGCGAGGGGGATGACAGGAGAACTATCGGTACTGCACGGTCGACTCGGATCCACCGCAGCCCCACCTCCTCCGGCCGGTCCCCGTTGGGGGACGACGTCATTCCCTGACCAGACGGCAAGGCTATCAGCCGTCTGAAGCGTTACGGTGCGGCTTTGCTTGTTCGATACGAGTCTTATGCTCGCGGCATGTCTGACGTTCTTGAGCTGGTCGAGGCCCGGTTGCGGACAACCCTGGGCGAGCCGGACGCACGCGCCGCCGTCACCTTCCTCGGCACCGACCGTATCGAGGTACTCCGCTTCGTCGACGACGGGGTCGTGCGTTACGCCACCCTGGGGATGTCCGGCCGGCCGATGGCCGATCCCACGGTGGTGGTGGCCGACCCGCTGCGCGGCCCCCGCGCCGAACTCGTACTGACCATACGGGGCGGCCGCGCGGACACCGACAAGGTACTCCGCCCGCTCGCCGTACTGGCCGCTTCCCCACAGGTCGAGGGGGTGATCGTGGCCCCGGGCGCTTCGCTGGACGTCGGCGGGCCGCTGTGGCCCGCCGCGCCCTTCACCTCGGTCCTGGTCGCCGAGGCCGGCGGGCTGGTCGAGGACCTGGAGCTGGATGAGCCCGCCGATCCGGTCCGCTTTCTGCCGCTGCTGCCGATGACGCCCAACGAGGCGGCCTGGAAGCGGGTGCACGGCGCCGAGGCCCTGCAGGAACGCTGGCTCCGGCACGGTACGGATCTGCGAGACCCGTTGCGGCAGGGCGTACCGCTCGAGGACTGAGGGGCTGCCGGGGGCGCCGCTGCTCGGTGGGCAGCCGGGGCGAGGGCCGTGTGCGGCCCGGGGCCTGACCGGGGCTGTCGCGGTGGGAGCCCCGGTCACGCCGGGCGTCAGTCGGCGAAGACCGTGAGGCCTTCCTCCGTCCCTCCCCCGGACTCCGTCCGGGAGGACCCTCCTCGCGGTTCCGGTTCCGGTTCCGGTTCCGGTTCCTCGGCCCGGAGGGCCAGGGCATGGCGGCGGGCGGCGACGATGCCCGCCCCGGTCACCGCGGCGACGGCGGCGACCACGAAGGGGAGGTGAATGTTGCTCCATTGCCGATGGCCATCAGGACGGCGGTGCCGAAGAACGGGTAGCGCCACTTCATGTCGCCGAGGATCGCGCCGAGCAGGGGGCCGCAGGCCATGCCGAGCCCGAGGGCGGACTCGTACAGCAGGATCGCCGCCGCGCTGCCTCCGGCGGCGGCGCCCACTATGACCGCCAGCGACGTCGAGACGAAGAGCGCGTTGCCCAGGCCCCAGCCGGCCCGGAAGCCGACCAGTTCGCCGACCGATACGGACATGCCGGAGAGCGCGGCGAAGACCACGACCAGGGCGAGTCCGGCCAGCAGGGTCTTGCGGCCGCCGATGCGGCTGGAGACGAAGCCGGTGACCAGCATCGCGACGGCGGTGATCAGGAAGTAGGAGGTGAACAGGAGCGAGACCTGGCTGTTGGAGGCGTGCAGCCCCTGGGCGATGGAGGGGAGGATCGGGTCGACGAGGCCGATGCCCATGAAGGCCACGACCGAGGCGCCGGCGG
Source organism: Streptomyces sp. NPDC028368 (assembly GCF_055565615.1). Classification (NCBI taxonomy): domain Bacteria; kingdom Bacillati; phylum Actinomycetota; class Actinomycetes; order Kitasatosporales; family Streptomycetaceae; genus Streptomyces; species Streptomyces sp. NPDC028368. The sequence continues at coordinate 393,016 of NZ_JBVHTY010000003.1, forward strand.
TGGCCCAGACTGCCATCGGCTGGCGCAGGATCGACGCTTTGCCCTCGTTGAACGCATCGCCGTCGGCGTCGCTGTGGCCGCGGCTGTCCGTGCTGCTCTGCACGCTGCGGTTCCCCTTCCCGTGACCGGTTCCGTTGCGGTGTTCCGCCGAGATGGTTGGCGTATGCACACAGTAAGTTAGGCGAGCTAAAGAGTGCAAACTGCAACTAAAATGGCCGCCGGTGCCGCCGGAGCGGGACGCGCCGCGGAACGGACGGCCAAAAGGGCGCCCGGGTACGTGATTCCGGGCACACCGGATGGGTGATCGTCCTTGACGCGAACGCGGGCCTGGAGGACCGTTGGTCCTTATGAGGGGCGAACCCAGTTGCCCGAAGTGCGGTGGCCGGGTGCGGGCGCCCGGTCTTTTCTCCGACTCCTGGCAGTGCGCCGTGCACGGCGTCGTGCACCCACTCCAGCCGGTCGTCCCGCCGAGCGTCGAGGCGCTCGGCGTTGTCGTGCACCGCGCTCAGGTGCCCGTATGGATGCCCTGGCCACTGCCCGTCGGCTGGCTGTTCACCGGCGTCGCGTGCGCCGGTGACGACCGCAGCGGCGGCCGCGCGACCGCGGTGGCCTGCTCGGGCCCCGGACCGCTGGGCGGCCCCGGCGAACTTCTGCTGATCGCCGAGGAGCTGGGCGTCGGCCTCGGCGCACGCTACGCCGGGATAGACGGCCTGGACCCCGGCCCCCATATGTGCGTGGACAAGCCCCCGCACGCCAAGGTGCTCGCCGCCGGGCGGCCGACCCCGATGTGGCATGTGGACGATGCGCCCGGTGACCGCGCGGTCTTCGCGGGCGAGGCGCGCGGGCTGTGGCTGTGGGCCATCGCCTGGCCCGAGAGTTCGGGCCTGCTGATGTACGACGAGCTGGTGCTGACGGATCTGCGGGAGGCGGGCGCCGAGGTGGATCTGCTGCCGTGCGGGGCGCTGTCGCCGCGGATCCTGGGCTGAGCCGCATGGCGGGGCCGTACGCCGCCTGACGGGGGCATGTCCGGGCGGCCGGTATCCTTCTGGGGCAGTGTTCTGCGATCGCCCCGAGATCCCCCGTCCGTCCCGCAGCAGTCTGGAGTCCGCGTCGTGCGCATCGATCTGCACACCCACTCCACGGCCTCCGACGGTACGGACACCCCCGCCGAGCTGGTGCGGGCCGCCGCGGCCGCAGGTCTTGACGTCGTCGCGCTGACCGACCACGACACCGTCGGCGGGTACGCCGAGGCGCGGGCCGCGCTGCCCGAGGGGCTGACGCTGGTCACCGGGGCCGAACTCTCGTGCCGGATCGACGGGGTGAGCCTGCACATGCTCGCCTACCTCTTCGACCCCGAGGAGCCCGAGCTCTTCCGCGAGCGGGAGCTCGTCCGGGACGACCGGGTGCCGCGGGCCCAGGGCATGGTCGCCAAGCTGCGGGAACTCGGAGTGCCCGTCACCTGGGAGCGGGTGGCGGAGATCGCCGGGGACGGTGCCGTCGGCCGCCCGCACATCGCGACCGCCCTCGTCGAACTGGGCCTGGTCGCCTCCGTCTCCGATGCCTTCACCTCCCAGTGGCTCGGCCACGACGGCCGGGCCTATGTCGAGAAGCACGAGCTGGATCCGTTCGACGCGATACGGCTGGTCAAGGCCGCGGGCGGGGTCACCGTCTTCGCGCACCCGCTGGCCGTCAAGCGCGGCAGCTGCGTACCGGAGAGCGTGATCGGCGAACTCGCCGCGGCCGGGCTCGACGGCATCGAGGTCGACCACATGGACCACGACGGGCCGACCCGCGCCCGGCTGCGCGGCCTGGCCGCCGAGCTGGGCCTGCTGACCACCGGCTCCAGCGACTACCACGGCAGCCGCAAGACCTGCCGCCTCGGCGAATACACCACCGACCCCGAGATCTACGGTGAGATCGTGCGCCGCGCCACCGGCGCCTTCCCCGTGCCCGGCGCGGGCGGCTGAGCCCACCCCGGCAGGCCGCCACCGCCGCAGGCTGCGCGCGGCCGCGTCCCGGCCCACACCTTTTCCCACGGGCCTTGGTCCGCCCGTACCTTCCCTCCATCCCGCAAGGCCATCACCGTGTTCGATGTCGCTGTCTTCAGTACGCTCTTTGTCACCCTTTTTGTCATCATGGATCCCCCTGGGATCACCCCGATCTTTCTGGCCCTGACCTCGGGGCGCCCGGCCAAGGTGCAGCGCCGGATGGCCTGGCAGGCCGCCGCCGTCGCGTTCTGCGTCATCGCCGTCTTCGGCCTCTTCGGCCGGCAGATCCTGGGCCGGCTGCACATCTCCACGCCCGCGCTGATGATCGCGGGCGGGCTGCTGCTCCTGCTGGTCGCGCTGGACCTGCTGACCGGAAAGTCGGAGGAGCCCACCCAGACCAAGGACGTCAATGTGGCGCTGGTGCCGCTGGGTATGCCGCTGCTGGCCGGGCCGGGCGCGATCGTGTCGGTGATTCTCGCGGTGCAGCATGCGCACGGGTTCGCGGCCCAGCTCTCGGTCTGGACGGCGATCGCGGCGATCCACGTCGTGCTCTATCTGGTGATGCGGTTCTCGCTGGTGATCATCCGCGTGATCAAGGACGGCGGGGTCGTCCTGGTGACGCGGCTCGCGGGCATGATGCTCTCGGCGCTGGCGGTGCAGCAGATCATCAACGGCGTGACCCAGGTGGTCCAGGGTTCCTGACGTCCCGGTTCCCGGACGCGAAGCGCCCCCGTACGGTGTCCGTACGGGGGCGCTTCGACGTCGGTATCAGCGGGCGTCGGCGTTAACGGGCGGCGGTGTCGGCCGGGCGGATGTAGATGCGCTGGCCTATGGCTGCGGCCTGCTGCACGATCCGGTTGACGGAGGCGGCGTCCACGACGGTGCTGTCCACGGCGGTGCCGTCGACGTCGTCCAGGCGCATGATCTCGAAGCGCATATGGCTTCTCCCTTCGTCTGATCCTCCTGCGGAGAACTGAGTGATATGGGCGGCGCGGCTTCGTTGCCAGGCGTTCCGTACCGGTACAACGACCCGCACCCTGCAATCATTCCCTACGCTAAAGAAAATTTTCGAGAAACTAAGTACTTGCTGGTAGAGCGGTTGTCTCACAGAGTGACCGCCCGGACAATGGGTCCCGTATGAACGACGTCCGGCCCCCCGGCCCCACCGACCTCGCCGCGCTCGCCGCAGGAATCGAGCGCACCAACGAGCTGCTCACACGGGTACTCGCCGAGGTCGCCACCACCCCGTCCACCCACGCGGCCTTCGTGGACGCGGGCTATGTCTATGCGGCGGCGGGGCGGCTGGTCACCGGAACGGAGGACCGCAAGGCGTTCGAGCTCGATGCCGAGGCGATCATCGAGGCCTTCATCGACAAGGCGCGGATGATCTTCCCGGACAGCCGGCTGCTGCGCGTCTACTGGTACGACGGCGCGCGCCGCCGCATCCACACCCAGGAGCAGCAGCGGATCGCCGAGCTGCCGGACGTCAAGGTCCGGCTGGGCAATCTCAACGCCAACAACCAGCAGAAGGGCGTCGACTCCCTGATCCGCTCCGATCTGGAGTCACTGGCCCGGCACCGCGCGATCAGCGACGCGGTGCTGATCGGCGGCGACGAGGACCTGGTCTCGGCGGTGGAAGCGGCGCAGGGGTACGGCGCGCGGGTGCATCTGTGGGGCATAGAGGCCCCCGGGGGCCGCAATCAGGCCGAGCCGCTGCTGTGGGAGGTCGACAGCCAGCGGACCTTCGACCGGGACTTCTGCAAGCCGTACGTGACCCGGCGGCCCGGCCCGGAATGCGCCGAACCGGCGGCGGCCGAGGGCCCGGCGCCCGGCCGCGAGGAGGTCCGCTTCGTGGGGGCGCGGGTCGCCGCCCAGTGGCTTTCGGAGCGCGGCCACGACTGGATGGCGACGCTGCTGCCCGGCCACCCCTACCTGCCCGGCTCCGTCGACCAGGAGCTGCTGACGGCCGCGGAGGCGCTGCTGCGGCACTCCCTGCGCGGCCACGCCGACCTGCGCCGCGTCCTGCGGGACGGCTTCTGGGACCACGTACAGGGCCGGTACTAGGTCACGTACAGGGCCGGCGCCCGGTGCGGCAAAGGGACCCGCGTCGCGGGAGGTGGCACCGGCCTTCGGTCCCGCACCGGCCTTCGGTCCCGCACCGGCCCGTCACGCCCTCGCCAGCAGTTCCACGAGCCGGTCGAAGAAGCCCTCCCAGCCCGACTGTGCCTGCTTGTACTGCTCGGCGGTCAGATTGCCGCCGTCCTGGCGGAAGGCCATCTCCGTATGGCCGCCGAGGTCGGTGAGGGTCACGCGGACGGTCTCTCCCTCGGCGCCGCTCGGCGCCGAGGCGTCCTTGAGGGTGAGCACCAGGTGTTCGGGAGCCGCCACCTCGCGGTACTCGCCGGAGAACGGCATCTCGCCGCCGTCCGGGGTGTTCATCACCAGGCTCCAGGTGCCGCCCGGACGGACGTCCATCGTCATCCGGTCGGCCGGCACCGTCAGCTCCCCGCCGAACCAGTACGCGAAGTGCTCGGGCGTCGTCCACGCCTCGAACACCAGGTCGCGGCGTGCGTCGAAGGTGCGGGTGAGTGCGATGCCCTGCTGGGGGTTTGCCGTCATACGACCAGACCTACCGCACGGAGCGCCAGAATCCCGCCAACGCCGCCGCCGTGGCCGCCGGCTGCTCGGCGTTGGGGGAGTGCTCGGCGCCCTCGATGACACTCCGGTGGGCGGCCAGCCGCTCGGCCATGTCGTCCATCAGCGGTACCGGCCAGGCGTAGTCGACGGCCCCGGAGATCACGTGCAGGGGCAGCGCCACGGCCGCCAGCTCCGCCACCCGGTCGGGCTCCGCCAGCATCTGACGTCCGGTCACCATCAGCTGCTCGGGAACGGTGTTCAGCCAGCGCCGGTGCAGGAACGCGCCGATCTCCGGCGGTGTCGTCCGGTCCGTGGCTTCCACCGGGTCCAGCTCGCGCATCGCCTGCCACACCGCCTCCATGCCCAGCGTGCCCAGCGCCTCGGTCAGCATCCGTACCCGGGTCCGCTGGGCCTCGGCGATGGCGGCCGGGCCCGAGCTGAGCACGGTCAGCGAGCGGAACGGTGCCGGGTCGAGGAGTACGCAGGCGCGGGCGATCAGGCCGCCGAGGGAGTGCCCCAGCAGATGTACGGGACTGCTCAGGGCCTGCGCCTGGGCGAGCGCGTCGAGGGCCAACTCCCGCTGTGCGTAAGCCGATTCATCGCGCGGACCGGGGGATTCGTGCTGCCCCCGGCCGTCCACCGCCACCACCCGGAACCCGGCCGCGGTCAGCGGCTCGAGCAGCGCGATGAAGTCCTCCTTGCTCCCGGTGAACCCCGGCACCAGCAGGGCGGTCCCGGCCGGGGTGCCGTCGGGCCAGGCGTCGTGCACGGCGAACGTCCCGCGCTCGGTTTCGAGCCGGTACGCGCGGGCGCACGGAGGGAGCTTGAGGGTGGGTGGCGTGCTCATGGCGTGAGGCTAACGGACGGTCCGGCACCGTGAAGCGCCGACGGCCCGGCCCCCGCGCGGTGCGGGGGCCGGGCCGTCGGGGTGCCTGAAGGTCAGCTCTCCGGCGTGGCCTCAGCCGCACCGGAGGCGGCCTTCGCGCGGGTGCGGCGGCGGACCGGCTTGGCCTCCGCCGCATCCGTGCCGTCGACC
>NZ_JBVHTY010000003.1:398775-699999 GCF_055565615.1 Streptomyces sp. NPDC028368
CGCGTCGGCGGCGGGCTTGGCCGCGGCGGACTTGCGGGTGCGCTTCGGCTTGGCCGGGGCCGCCTCGGCGGTGTCCAGCGCGGCCTCCACGGCCTTGGCGGCTGCCGTCTTACGGGTCCGCTTCGGCTTGGCCTCTGCCACATCCGTGCCGTCGACCGCGTCGGCGGCGGGCTTGGCCGCGGCGGACTTGCGGGTGCGCTTCGGCTTGGCCGGGGCCGCCTCGGCGGTGTCCAGCGCGGCCTCCACGGCCTCGGCCGCCTTCGCCGCGGCGGTCTTGCGTGCCCGCTTGGGCTTGGCCGGGGCCTCGTCCGCAGCTTCGGCCGCGTCGACCACGGCCTCGGCCTCGGCAGCGGCCTCGGCCTCCGCCGCCACCGGCCGGACGGCGCGGGTACGGCGCCGGCGCGGCTTGGCGGGTGCCTCGGCCGGAGCCTCGGCAGCCGGGGCGGCCGGGGTGACCTCCGCGGCCTCCGCGACCGTCTCCGCGGCCTCGGGAGCCGCTACGGCCGCGGTCTGCGCCGTGCCCCGGGTACGACGGCGGCGCCGCGGCTGGCGCGGCTCGACCGCACCCTCGGCGTGCGCGCCCTCGGCGGTGTCCATCGCCTCACCGGCGGCAGCCTCGGCAGCCGGGGTGACCTCCGCACCGTTGCGCGTGCGACGGCGCTGGCGCGGCGTACGCGTCCGCTGGGGCCGCTCCTCCTCGACAGCCGCCGCCGCCGGCTTACGGCCACGGCCGCGGCCGCCGGTCTCGCCCAGGTCCTCGACCTCTTCGGCGGCCAGCCCGGCGCGGGTGCGCTCGCCGCGCGGCAGCACGCCCTTGGTGCCCGCGGGGATGCTCAGCTTCTCGTAGAGGTGCGGGGAGGTGGAGTAGGTCTCCTCCGGGTCGTCGAACGACAGGTCCAGCGCCTTGTTGATCAGCTTCCAGCGCGGGATGTCGTCCCAGTCGACGAGGGTGACCGCGGTGCCCTTGGCGCCCGCCCGGCCCGTACGGCCGATGCGGTGCAGGTAGGTCTTCTCGTCCTCGGGGGACTGGTAGTTGATGACATGCGTCACACCCTCGACGTCGATGCCGCGGGCGGCGACGTCGGTGCAGACCAGGACGTCGACCTTGCCGTTGCGGAAGGCGCGCAGCGCCTGCTCGCGGGCGCCCTGACCGAGGTCGCCGTGCACCGCACCGGACGCGAAGCCGCGCCGGGAGAGCTGGTCGGCGATATCGGCCGCGGTCCGCTTCGTGCGGCAGAAGACCATCGCCAGGCCCCGGCCGTCGGCCTGGAGGATGCGGGAGACCATCTCCGGCTTGTCCATGGAGTGGGCGCGGAAGACGTGCTGGGTGGTGTTGGCGACGGTCTGGCCCTCGTCGTCCGGCGCGGTGGCGCGGATGTGCGTGGGCTGCGACATGTAGCGGCGGGCCAGGGAGATGACCTGGCCGGGCATGGTCGCGGAGAACAGCATCGTCTGCCGCTTGGCCGGCAGCAGCTGGATGATCTTCTCGACGTCGGGCAGGAAGCCCAGGTCGAGCATTTCGTCGGCCTCGTCCAGGACCAGGCTCTTGACCTGCGAGAGGTTGAGCTTCTTCTGGCCGGCGAGGTCGAGCAGACGGCCCGGGGTGCCGACGACGACGTCGACGCCCTTCTTGAGCGCCTCGACCTGCGGCTCGTACGCGCGGCCGCCGTAGATCGCCAGCACCCGGACGTTACGCACCTTGCCGGCGGTGAGCAGATCGTTGGTGACCTGCTGGCACAGCTCGCGGGTGGGGACGACGACGAGGGCCTGCGGCGCCTCGGTCAGCTGCTCCGGCTTGGCGCGGCCCACCTCGACGTCGACGGGGACCGTCACGCGCTCGAGGAGGGGCAGTCCGAAGCCCAGGGTCTTGCCGGTGCCGGTCTTGGCCTGGCCGATGACGTCGCTGCCGGAGAGGGCGACGGGGAGCGTCAGCTCCTGGATGGGAAAGGGGGAAACGATGCCGACGGCCTCAAGGGCCTCGGCGGTCTCGGGGAAAATCCCGAGCTCTCGGAACGTAGACAGAATCTTGCCTCTTCTGTGAGACGCGGCGTGAGGCGGCGAAGGGGGTCGTACCGTGCCGTCGTACCGGTTCGTACGGGGGCCGACCTGAGGGAGCCGGATGGCGCGGGACCACTGCCAACGCTCAGGCACTCCTGCCGCGAGCGGTGTCCCTCCTGCGCTGCGTACGTCACGTACGCGCCGCGGGGAAGGGCGGTCGGTTGGAGCCGATCGGGCCACCGACCGGGCATCCGCTTTCGTGGAAGAACCCACCGACTGCTCGGCAGGTCCATTACCACTGTACCCCGGATGCCGCGCCGCATCCGAAGGCTTGTATGAGTGAGAAATTCGTCACGCCCCCGCGCACCCCGGAAGCGCGGGGTCGCCGGCTCGTTCACACGCGCTGGGACGGAGTGGCTGACCAGGGCCTTCCCCCGGCCGCCGAGCGGGCTATTGTGCCGGTCATGGAGACGCCTGACACCGCCAACGACGCGCCAGCACTCACCGGGATCGCCGCCCAGGACTGGGCCCAGGCATCCGCCGACCCGCAATACCGGGCCGCCGTGATCGATCTGCTCGGCGCGCTCGCGTACGGCGAGCTGTCCGCCTTCGAGCGCCTGGCCGAGGACGCCAAGCTCGCCCCGACGATGGATGACAAGGCAGAACTGGCCAAGATGGCCTCGGCCGAATTCCACCACTTCGAGCGGCTGCGGGAGCGGCTGGCGCAGATCGAGGCGGAGCCGAACGAGGCGATGGAGCCGTTCGCCGCCGCGCTGGATGAGTTCCACCGCCAGACCGCGCCGTCGGACTGGCTGGAGGGCCTGGTCAAGGCGTATGTCGGCGACTCGATCGCCAGTGACTTCTACCGCGAGGTCGCCGCCCGGCTGGACTCCGACACCCGGGGTCTGGTGCTCGCCGTCCTCGACGACACCGGGCATGCGTCGTTCGCCGTCGAGAAGGTGCGCGCGGCCATCGAGGCCGAGCCGCGGGTCGGCGGGCGCCTCGCCCTGTGGGCGCGGCGACTGATGGGTGAGGCGCTCTCGCAGGCGCAGCGGGTGGTCGCGGACCGCGATGCGCTCTCGACGATGCTGGTCGGCGGTGTGGCGGCCGGCTTCGACCTGGCCGAGGTCGGCCGGATGTTCTCGCGGATCACCGAGGCACACACCAAGCGGATGGCGGCGCTGGGCCTCGCCGCATAGCGCGCCCACCGGCAAGCAAGGGACCGGCCGCCCTCCTGGGCGCCGGTCCCGTGTCGTTCCGCGGAGCGGGAGCACGCCGCGCGTCAGGCCGTCCGGTGCCCCTTCAGGGGCGCACCCGGCCGGCGCACCCGGCGGCGCGGCGGTCGGACCAGCAGCGAGAGCAGCGCCGCGCCCACCGCCAGCGCCGCGACCATCACCTGGGCGGGGTGCCCGGGACCGAGGATCGAGCGGGTCAGCAGCGCGCCCAGCAGCGCGGCGACCGGGCCTGTGGCCAGCGTCAGGGTGCGTGACGGAAAACGGTCGGAGAGCCAGTGCGTCGCCGACAGGGCGATGGCGAGTCCGATGACGACGGCGCCGAGCGCTTCCCAGATCATCCCGTTCCCTCCCGGTGACAAGCATGACAAGCCCGACCGGACGAACAAACCGGACGAACGAGTCGGTTGTTACCCGTCGTACCCAGGGGGCACCGCGGGCAACCCTCCCGTGCGTCACGCGAGCGCCCGTGCGTCACGCGAGCGGAGGGGGGAACGGCGAAGGGCGGCGCCCGGAGAGCGAAACTCTCCGGGCGCCGCCCTTACCGCCTCGGGCGCCGCGTGCGACGCCCGCTGCTCAGAGCGCGCCGAAACCGACCTTGCGGGCGGTCGGCTCGCCGATCTCCACGTAGGCCAGCCGGTCCGCGGGGACCAGAACCTTGCGACCGTGGTCGTCCACCAGGCTCAGCAGCTGCGACTTGCCGCTCAGCGCATTGGACACAGCGCTCTCGACCTCTTCGGCAGACTGCCCGCTCTCGAGAACGATCTCGCGGGGTGCGTGCTGCACGCCGATCTTGACCTCCACGGCTTATGTCCCTCCGACGGTCTGGGGTCCCCCAGCGTGAGCTGGGGAGGGTGCGCGGCCGTCCGCGCCGTACGGAGCACACATTAGCCCGGCACGGCGACGGACAGGACGCCGCCGAGCACGCCCGCAGCGAACAAGGTCAGTGCGTGTCGGAGCCGTGCAGCGGGAATCCCGCGATGCCCTTCCAGGCGAGCGAGGTCAGCAGCTGCACCGCGGTGTCGCGCGGCACCGTGCTCTCCGAGGACAGCCAGTAGCGGGCCACCACCTGCGAGACCCCGCCCAGCCCCACCGCCAGCAGCATCGCTTCGTTGCGCGCCAGGCCGGTGTCCTCCGCGATCACCGCGCTTATCGCCTCGGCACATTCCAGCGACACCTTGTCCACCCGCTCGCGGACGGCCGGCTCGTTGGTCAGGTCCGATTCGAAGACCAGCCGGAAGGCGCCGCCCGGGTCCTCGACATAGGCGAAGTAGGCGTCCATCGTGGCGGCGACCCGCTGTTTGTTGTCGGACGTCGACGCCAGTGCCGTACGCACCGAGTGCAGCAGTGCCTCGCAGTGCTGGTCCAGCAGTGCCAGATACAGATCCAGCTTGCCCGGGAAGTGCTGGTAGAGCACCGGCTTGCTGACGCCCGCCCGCTCGGCGATGTCGTCCATCGCGGCCGCGTGGTAACCCTGCGCGACAAACACCTCCTGGGCGGCGCCCAGAAGCTGATTGCGCCGAGCGCGGCGTGGCAGGCGTGTGCCCCGCGGGCGCGCTGCCTCGGTCTGCTCGATGGCGCTCACGCTGCCTCCCAGAAGTTGTTCCGTACGCGGTACGCGCAAGACGGTGCACCGCGCCCGCCATCGTACTTTTGGGTAACCCGGCTGTGCGTGGTCCGAGGTGAGAATTTCTGCCCGGGACCGCCGACCGAAGCCGACATAACAGTCCAGGTCATCGGTATTCGTCTTCGTTGAGTTCCACCACGCGGGCCTGCTCGGCGAGATCGGCCTCGTTGGCGGCGGCGGGGTCGACGGCCGTCAGCGGGTCGTCGTGGTGCGGCGCGACATCGGCGTGCTGTTCGGCGGCGTCCGGTTCCGGCGCCTCCACATCGAACTCCGTCATGTCGTTCGCTTCATCCTCAAAGGTTTCCGGGTCGGTCGGGTCGACAGGCATCATGGCTCCCTTTCTCGCGGCAGGGGCCGGGGCGGCTGCCCTTGCCTACGAGCCTAGGAGAGCGGCACCCGCAGCGCGATGCGGTGTGTGACCGCGAACACACAATCGGGGGCGTGATCGTCTCGTAACATCGACTGCATGTCTTCGACCGACTCGCCGGACACTCGGACCGCCGCTCTCCCGGTGCCGCCGGCCGGCCCCGGATCCCGGCCGGGCGCGGCGGAGACGGTGCGCCGCGTCACCCTCTCGGGCCTGACGCTCAGCGTCCGGACACCCGTGGACGGCGATGCGCCCGCGCGCGAGCCCGCGCTCTATGTCCACGGCCTCGGCGGTTCCTCGCGGAACTGGTCCGACCTGATGCCGCTGCTCGCCGACCGGGTCGACGGCGAGGCGCTCGATCTGCCGGGCTTCGGCGAGTCGCCGCCGCCGGACGACGGCAATTACTCCGTCTCCGCGCAGGCCCGCGCGGTCATCCAATATCTCGACGCCTCGGGGCGCGGCCCGGTACACCTCGTCGGCAACTCCATGGGCGGCGCCGCCTCGACCCGGGTGGCGGCCGTACGCCCGGATCTCGTGCGCACCCTCACACTGATCTCCCCGGCCCTGCCCGAGCTGCGGCCGCAGCTGACGGCGGTGCCCACTGCGCTGCTGGCGGTCCCCGGCATCGCCCGGCTCTTCAGCAGGGCCACCCAGGACTGGACGCCCGAGCGCCGCACCCGCGAGGTGCTGGCGCTCTGCTACGGCGACCCCGCGCGGGTCACCCCCGAAGGCCTCGGCTCCGCCGTCGAGGAGTATGCGCGGCGGCTCCAACTCCCTTATTTCTGGGAGGTGATGGAGCGTTCGGCGCGCGGTCTGGTGAACGCGTACACGCTCGGCGGGCAGCACAATCTGTGGCGTCAGGCCGAGCGGGTACTCGCACCGACGCTTCTCGTCTACGGTGGGCGCGACCGCCTGGTCTCCTACCGGATGGCGCGGCGGGCGGCCGCGGCGTTCCGCGGTTCGCGGCTGCTGACACTGCCGGAGGCGGGGCATGTGGCGATGATGGAATACCCCCAGGCGGTGGCGCGGGCCTTCCGCGAGCTGCTGGATGCACACGATGTGACCGATGTGACCGCTGATGCGGGCAGGAGCTGACTCGCCCCGTGGGACGCCATAGCCGCCGAGGCCGGCCCGAGACCGCAGGTGACCTCTCAGGGACGGCCGGTCCGTCCGGTGCGCCGGGTGCGCCCGGCGGCGGCCCGTCGGGCGGGACGGTACCCGCACCGGGGGCCGGTCCGGGACGCCGCCGACGCCAGGCGCCCACCGGCGATCCGGCCACCGAGGTACGCGGCGGCCATCCCGAACAGCGTGAGCCGGGCGGCGGCTGGGGCGCGCTCCCCACGACGCCCCCGCCGGGCGGTCCCAGGATTCCCCGGCCGCGGTCGGCCCAGGCACCGGGGTCCGCTCCGGCGGGCGGTCCGGCGCGCGGGCCCGGCGGTCCGGGTGCCGGGACGGTCCAGGGGATCGTCGGCGGGCCGGCCGGGAGGCCGCGGCCCGAGTATGTGGACGCCTTCGAGGACGATGACGTCTTCCGGGCCGGCGCCCCCGGGCGAGGCGGTCCGGAAGACGGTCCCCACGGCCCCGGTCCCCACGGCGCCGGCCCGTTCGGCCCCGCCGCGGACGCCCCGGCGGGCGATATGGCGGGCGGGATGGCGGGCGGTATGGAGGGCGGGATACCGCCCGGCGGCCGGTTCACCGGGCGGTCCGTGGTCTTCGACCGTAATGAGATCGACGAGCTGGACCGGCAGGCCGGACTCGGCGCCGAGGGCGTGGAGCCCGACGGCCTCGACGCGGACGACGAGTCCGATGCGCAGGCCGAGGAGGCGGGCCGTAAGGGCACCAAGGGCCGTACGTTCACGGGCGCGGCCGCCGCGGCGGTGACGACGGTGCTCGCCGTGGTCATCGCGGGCCAGGTCGCCGACCAGCACAAGGACGGCGACGCGGCGCAGCCGCGCAGCGGCGCGGACCATACCGACGACGTCGACGGCGAGGCCTCCCGGTCGCAGGCCCGGCCCACCCAGGACGCCAAGCCCGCCTCCTACGAGGCGCAGATGGCGCAGGTCTTCCCGCTCGACGCCAAGATGACCGCCACGGGCACGTTCACGCCGGTCGGCGGGGACGCCAAGGCGCCGGGACACGGCAAGGTGCTGCGCTACCGCGTCGACATCGAGAAGGGGCTGCCGCTGGACGGCAACCTCTTCGCCGAGGCGGTGCACAAGACCCTCAACGACGACCGCAGCTGGGCGCACGGCGGGCGGATGACCTTCCAGCGGGTGGCGTCAGGGCCCGCCGATTTCGTGATCTCGCTGGCGAGCCCCGGGACGACCGCCGCATGGTGCGCCAAGTCCGGTCTGGACACCTCCGAGGAGAATGTCTCCTGCGATTCGGCGGCGACCGACCGCGTGATGATCAATGCGTACCGGTGGGCGCAGGGCGCGAAGACCTACGGCCCCGACAAGATGCACGCCTACCGCCAGATGCTGATCAACCACGAGGTCGGCCACCGGCTCGGGCACAACCACGAGGCGTGCAGCAAGCAGGGCGCGTTGGCCCCGGTGATGATGCAGCAGACGAAGTTCCTGACGACGGACGGCGTCACCTGCCGCCCCAACTCCTGGCCGTTCCCGGCCGCACGCTGACCGGGCCCGGCGGCCGGTGCCCGCCGGGCGTGAGACGGGGTGTCTCCCTGCCTCGCCGGCGGCGCCGTCGCCTGCGGGCCCGAGGACGCCGGCGACCGGAGCGGCGGCGCGCCCGCGAAGGGCGGCACGCTGACCGTCCTCAACTCCGACCCGCAGACCAACTTCGACCCCGCGCGGCCGGCGCCAAGGCCGTACCGGATCTCGCCACCGACACCGGGCGCCCCAGCAAGAACGCCACCGTGTGGACCTACACGCTCAAGGACGGGCTGAAGTTCGAGGACGGCTCGCCGATCACCAGCGCCGACATCAAATACGCCATCGAGCACTCTTTCGCCGCCGAACTCTCCGGCGGCGCGCCCTGTCTGCGGGACTGGCCGGTCGGCGGCGACACCTACGAAGGGCCGTACAAGGACAAGTCCAAGGACGGCCCGAAATCGATCGAGACGCCCGACGAGAAGACCCTCGTCTTCCCTCTCCGCAAGCCCGAAGGGGAATTCCCGCTGCCGGCGACGCAGACCCAGTTCGCGCCGGTGACTGCTCGCCGAACTGCGCCGGGAACTGGGCCTCTCGCTGATCTTCATCGCCCACGATCTGGCGGTCGTACGGGCGGTCAGCGACCGGGTCGCGGTGATGCGTGCCGGGCGGATCGTGGAGGAGGGCCCGGTCGACACGGTGTACGACCGTCCCGAACATCCCTACACCCAGGGCCTCCTGGCGGCCGTCCCGGTGCTCGACCCGCAGGTCGCCGGGGATCAGCGGACGCTACGGGCTGTCGCGTAGCGATCACATAGCGCGCTGAAACGCCACCAGGGGTGGAAAGTCACGCGTATTCACCCCTTCCGGTGGCGCGATGGACAACCGTCCATCGCGCCACCGGCCCCTTTGCATAGCTTCTCCCTGCAGGTGACGGCCGGGCCGTCGCGCCAGGGACACCGACAGAGAGGGCGGGGTTGCACTCGTGCGCATCGCATTGCTCACCGAGGGTGGCTATCCGTATGCGACCGGTGAGTCGCACGCGTGGTGCGACCGGCTCGTGCGCGGGCTCACCGGCCATGAATTCGACGTCTACGCCCTGAGCGCGGACGCCCGCCAGGAGGCCGCCGGCCCGGCCGGGCTGCCCGCGCACGCACGGCTGGTCCGTACCGCGCCGCTGTGGGGCGCCTTCCCCGGTGAACACCGCGACCACCGCAGGCCCGCCGAGGAGCGCCGGGTCCGTGCTGCCGGCCGCCGCGAACGGCGCTGCTTCGCCGAGCACTTCGCGGATCTCGCGGCGGCCTTCGCCGCGCCGCCCGCCGAGGAGGGACGGATGGGCTCCGACGGCCCCATGATCGACAAGGCGGACCGTTTCGCCGCCGGTCTCTACGGGCTCGCCGACCTGGCCCACGCGCACGGCGGCCTGCCCGCGCTGCTCCACTCCGAGGACGCCGTCCGGATCCTGGAAGCCGTCTGTCGCGGCCCCCGCGTGCTGCCAGCCGCCCACGACGCCCAGGTACGGGACCTGCTCACCGTCACCGGGCAGCTCGAACTCGCGCTGCGCCCCCTCTCGCTGGACTGGTACGACGCCGGTCCGCCGGGCCTGGGCGGCGCCGACCTGTGCCACGCCACCTCCGGCGGCGCGGCCGCCCTCCCGGGGCTGCTGGCCAAACGCTTCTTCGGCACCCCCCTCCTGGTCACCGAATGCGGCGTACGGCTGCGCGAGCACTACCTCGCGCGCGCCGCGGCACCCCTGACCGCGCCGGTGCGCGCCCTGCTCGCCGCCTTCCAGGGGGCGCTGGCCGCCGAGACCTACGCCCAGGCCGCGCTGATCACCCCCGGCAACACCCACGCCCGGCGCTGGCAGCAGCGCTGCGGCGCGGACCCCGCCCGGCTGCGCACGGTCTACCCGGGCATGGACGCACGCCGCTTCGCCGCGGTCGCGGACGCCGCGGCCGACGACTCCAAGACCCTGGTGTGGGTCGGCGCCATCGAACCCGCCAAGGACATCATCGGCCTGCTGCACGCCTTCGCGGAGATCCGCAAGGCCGAGCCGGAGGCCACGCTGCGGATCATCGGCGGCACCGGCCGCGACCCCCAGGCCCCCGCCTACCGCGCACACTGCCGGGCGCTGGCCGCCCAGCTCTTCCCCGACGAGGCCGCCGACGACCGCACCGTCGGCGAGAACCCCGTCAGCTTCGAGGAGATCGGCAGCCCCGAGGTGCCCACCCTCCAGGACGCCTACGCCGCAGGCGCCGTACTGGTGCTCTCCAGCGTCGTCGAAGGGTTCCCGCGCTCCCTGGTGGAGGCGATGTTCTGTGGCCGCGCCACGGTGTCGACCGATGCCGGAGCGGTCTGCGAAGTGATCGGGGGCACCGGCCTGGTGGTCCCGCCGCGCAACCCGCGCGCCCTCGCCGAGGCCTGCCGCGCCCTGCTCGGCGACCCCGACCGGCGGGCCCGGCTGGGCGCGGCGGCCCGTGCGCGGGCGCTCGAACTGTTCACCGTGGAGCAGAACATCGCGGCATTTCGTGGCATCTACCTGGAGCTGATCGCGCACGCCCCGGGGCGCCCGGCCGCCTCCGGCGCGGCCTATGAGGACGGTGTGCCGCGGCCGTTCGACCACCCCGCCGAGTCCCATGTGCCGGGCCGGTGGGCCGTGACCCCCGTGGGGCGGACCCCCACCTGGGCGGTGGAGGACGACGGCGGTGTGCTCGTCGATGCGGTCCCCGCCCCGTCCGCGGGGAGAGGAGAGCGAGCATGACCGTGCCCACCCGCAAGGAAGCCGTCACGCGCCCCGTACGCCGGGGCCCCGCCGACCCGGTGAAGGCCCTGATGCACCGCCACCGGGAGCTGTGCGAACACGCCGTCGACCCACTGGAGATCGCCGCAGGGCTGGAGGCGCACGGCGTCACCGACCGCAGCGCCGCACGCTTCCGCCACCGGGACGTCTTCTCGCTGGCCGAGGAGCTGTACGCCCGGGTGCCGCGCGCCGAGGCGGCGACGTTCACCGCGCCCCCGCCCGAATCCGTACCGCGGCCGCGGGCCGTGCGCGCGGCGCTGCAGCTGCTGCCCGGAGCGGTCTGCGCCGCGACCCTCGCCGCGCTCGCCGCCGCCCAGCCCTCAACCACCCTGGTACGACCGGCGGTTACCGTCGCGGGCGCCGTGCTGGTCGCCCTCGCCGTGCGGCTGGCCGTACGCACCGGACCGCTGCGGGCCCGCCACCAGGGCGGCGGCGCCGCGGGCCTGTGGATCTGCTGGACCGTGGGCTACGCGGTCTACGGCCACTGGCTGCTGGCCGAACTGCCCGGCGGCGGCCCCGATCTGCCGCCCCACCCCCGGGCCGCCGTCGCCATCGCCGTGGCGCTGACCTGCGCCGTCGCGCCCGCCGCCGGGTGCGCCCGCTGGTTCGCGGTACGCGGGCGGCGCGGCCTGGCCGCCAGCCGCCAACTGGTCGAACTCGCCGCCCGGGTACGGCCGTTGCTGCTCGGCGCCACCGGGCTCTTCCTCGTCGCCCTGGTGGCGCTGCTGACCGGCGCGGCCGCCGCCCTCCAGGACACCGGCGGCATGGACCTGACCGCGGCCGCCGCCCTGGGGCTGCTGCTCTTCCTCGCCCGGCTGCTCGCCGTCCACGGCTTCCCCCGGGCCGCCGCCACGGGCCTCGCCACGGCCGCCGCCCTGGAGGCGCTCGCCCCCGCCCTGCTGCTCACCGCCCGGCTCCCCGGACTGACGCCGCTCGGCGCCCCCGTGGAGGCGCTGCTCCGCGCCGCGGGCCCCGCAGCCGTGGCCGCCGTCGCCTGCACGGCCACCGCGCTCGGCCTCCTGGCCTACGGCCTGCGGGCGCTGACCGGCGCCTGGGCGCACTCGCCCGCCGCAGCGGCGGAGGCGAACCGGCCGTGACCCTCCGGATACCGGCCGGCCCGCACCCCGCCGCACCCCCGCCCCACGCACCACGCCCGAAGCGGCACCCCGACACGGCCGCTTCGCCCACTTCGCCGCGGACCCCACCCCCCACGTGGCCCCCGCCCCCAGGGCGGACGCCGACCCCGCGGCCGAAGCCGACGTACTTCCCTCGATCCGCCTTAGGAGCACGACCATGAACGTCCACCCGACCACACGTCACGGGCACCGGGGGGCCGCACGATGAGGGTGCTGCTCATCGGTGCCAACGGATATCTCGGCCGCTACGTCGCCGACCGCCTGCTCGCCGACCCCGCCGTCCAGCTCACCGCCCTGGGGCGGGGCGACGACGCAGACGTACGCTTCGACCTGGCCACCGGCAGTCCCGGCGCGCTGACCCGGTTCCTCGACGCCGTCCACCCGGGCGTCGTCGTCAACTGCGCGGGCGCCACCCGCGGCGGCGCCCGCGATCTGACCCGGCACAACACCGTCGCGGTCGCCACCATCTGCGAATCCCTGCGGCGCAGCGGCTGCGGCGCCCGCCTCGTGCAGTTGGGCTGCGCCTCCGAATACGGGCCCTCCCAGCCCGGCTCCTCCACCGCCGAGGACGCGGTACCGCGCCCCGGCGGGCCCTACGGCGTCAGCAAGCTCGCGGCCACCGAACTGGTCCTGGGCTCCGGCCTCGACGCCGTCGTCCTGAGGGTCTTCTCGCCGGTCGGTCCCGGCACCCCGGCCGGATCCCCGCTCGGCCGGCTCGCCGAGGCGATGCGCCGCGCCATGCAGTCCGGCGACAGCGAACTCAAGCTCGGCGGGCTCGGCGTCCAGCGCGACTTCGTCGACGTACGCGACGTCGCACGCGCCGTGCACGCCGCCTCGCTGTCCGCCGCGCAGGGCGTGGTCAACATCGGCACCGGCCGCGCCGTACGGCTGCGCGAGGCCGCCTCCGTCCTCGCCCGGGTCGCCGGATTCGGCGGCGCGCTGCACGAACTCGACTCGCCGCCCGCCCGGCTGCTCATCCCCGGCCCCGGACCCGGCCCCGACCATCCGGTGGGCCAGCCGCCCGCCACCTACCCGTACCCGGACGGCTGCGGCACCTGGCAGCAGGCCGATGTGCGCACCGCCCGCGACCGGCTCGGCTGGCGTCCGCGGATCGTCCTGGAGGAGTCCCTCGCCGACATCTGGATGGAGGCCGCATGTCGTATCTGACCACCCCCACGAGCCTCACCCGCGCACCCACCGGAGCCGGCCCCCTCGGCATCGGCGTGCCCGGCTTCGCCCACCCGCTGCTCGCGCCCACCGAATGGGCCGAACTGCTGCGCTGCTCGCAAGGGCCGGGGGCCGTCGCCGCATCCGGGGACGAAGGCGCCGGCCGCGCGGGCCCCGTGCAGTGGGCGGTGCTCGATGTCTGCAACGGCCCCGGGGCCCGCCCCGACCCGCACTGCCTGCCCGCCGTCGCGGGCCTTCGGGAGACCGGGGTCCGGGTGCTCGGCCACCTGGACATGGGGCGCGGCGCCCGCCCCTTCGGTGAGCTGATTTCCGACGCGCACCGCTTCCTGGAGTGGTACCGGGTCGACGGCTTCTGGCTGGACCGCTGTCCCACGGACCGGACACTGCTGCCCGAAACCCGGCGGGTCGCCACCTGCCTGCGGACCCTGCGCGAGGACGCCTACCTCGTCTTCGGCCACGGCTCCCACCCCTGCCCCGGCTACGCCGAGTCCGCCGACCAGCTCGTCACCTTCGCCGGCTCCTGGGCCGACTACCGCTGGTCCCAGGTGGCGGAGTGGACCGCCGAATACCCGCCCGAGCGGTTCTGCCACCTGGTCCACGGCGTTCCCCGTACGCATCTGGAGGAGGCGCTGCGCATCGCCCGCTGGCAGGGCGCGGGCACCGTGTACTTCACCGACCGCCGAGCCGCCACGGCGGCGGGTGCCGTCGGAGATGCCTGGGAGTCGCTGCCCGGCTACTGGGACGAATTCGTCTCGCGCATCGGAACGGGTGTCTCGGAATGAAGAAGGGCGTGGCAGTGTTACGAGAGATTGTCCCCGCAGTACGGGGGCGGTCCCCGTACTGAGATACCGACCAACGGAGTCCCCGTGTCGCTGCCACCCCTGGTCGAGCCCGCTTCGGAGCTCACCGTAGACGAGGTCCGCAGGTACTCCCGCCACCTGATCATCCCCGATGTCGGGATGGACGGGCAGAAGCGGCTGAAGAACGCCAAGGTGCTGTGTGTCGGCGCCGGCGGCCTGGGCTCGCCCGCGCTGATGTACCTGGCCGCGGCCGGCGTCGGCACCCTCGGCATCGTGGAATTCGACGAGGTCGACGAGTCGAACCTGCAGCGCCAGATCATCCACAGCCAGGCGGACATCGGCCGCTCCAAGGCCGTGTCCGCCAAGGACACGGTGCTGGGCATCAATCCGTACGTCACGGTCAACCTGCACGAAGAGCGCCTGGACTCCACGAACGTCATGGAGATCTTCGCGGAGTACGACCTGATCGTCGACGGCACGGACAACTTCGCGACCCGCTACCTGGTCAACGACGCCTGCGTGCTGCTGAACAAGCCGTACGTCTGGGGTTCGATCTACCGCTTCGACGGCCAGGCATCGGTGTTCTGGTCCGAGCACGGCCCCTGCTACCGCTGCCTGTACCCCGAGCCCCCGCCGCCCGGGATGGTCCCCTCCTGCGCCGAGGGCGGCGTCCTGGGTGTGCTGTGCGCCTCCATCGGCTCCATCCAGGTCAACGAGGCCATCAAGCTGCTCGCCGGCATCGGCGACCCGCTGGTCGGCCGCCTGATGATCTACGACGCCCTGGAGATGACCTACCGCCAGGTCAAGGTCCGCAAGGACCCGGACTGCGCGGTCTGCGGTGAGAACCCGACCGTCACCGAGCTCATCGACTACGAGGCCTTCTGCGGCGTCGTGTCCGAGGAGGCCCAGGAGGCGGCGGCCGGCTCCACGATCACTCCCAAGCAGCTCAAGGAGTGGATCGACGCCGACGAGAAGATCGACATCATCGACGTCCGCGAGCCGAACGAGTACGAGATCGTCTCCATCCCCGGCGCCCGGCTGATCCCGAAGAACGAGTTCCTGATGGGCACCGCCCTCCAGGACCTCCCGCAGGACAAGAAGATCGTCCTGCACTGCAAGACGGGCGTCCGCTCCGCCGAGGTGCTGGCCGTACTGAAGTCCGCGGGCTTCGCCGACGCCGTCCATGTCGGTGGCGGCGTCATCGGCTGGGTCAACACCGTCGAGCCGGAGAAGCCGATCTACTGAGGCCGCCGAGCCGCACGCAATGCACCGAAGGCGCCGGTCCGCATCCCGCGGACCGGCGCCTTCGTGCCGTTGTCTTCGTGCAGTTGTCTTCGTGCCGTCGCCGGTGTGCCGTCGGCGGTGTGCCGTGGCGGCGGCCGCTCAGATCTCGCCCTTGCGGGTCAGGTAGTTGAACGACACCCAGCCCGGCAGCACCGGCAGCCAGAACACCATCAGCCGGAACAGCAGCACCGCCGGGAACGCCGTATCGCGGGTGAGGCCGGCGAAGGTCAGAGCGACGATCAGCGCACCCTCCACGGCGCCCACGCCACCCGGGGTCGGGGCGGCCGAGCCCAGGGCGTTACCGGCGAGGAAGGCCACCGCGATGCTCGCGTAGCTGATCTTGTCGCCGCCGCCGAACGCCCGGATCGACGCGTCCAGGCACATCACATTCGCCGCGGTCAGCAGCAGCATCCCGCCGATACCGGTGATCAGCTTCCGGGGCCGCTGGAGGATGTCCAGCATGCGCGGCACGACGCCCGCGAACAGCGACCGCACCCGGGTGGAGACGAATTTCCGCAGCGCCGGGACCGCGGTCACCACCAGGACCAGTACGGCCACCGTCAGCAGCCCCGCGATGACCGTGCGGGACGGCGAGATCTGCGGCGCGTGCTCGGTGCCGGTCAGATAGCCGAAGGCCAGCAGCAGCAGGATGTGGCTGCCCAGGCCGAACAGCTGGGACGCGCCGACGCTGGCCACCGCCAGACCCGACCGGACCCCGGCGCGCTGCAGGAAGCGGGTGTTGAGCGCCACACCGCCGATCGCCGCGGGCGCCACCAGCTTCACGAAGTTGCCCGCGATCTGCGCGATGACCGTCTTGACGAACGGCACCTTCTCCGTGACGAAGCCCAGCAGGCTCATCGCCGCCGCGGGGTACGTCAGCGCCGAGAAGAACATCGCCACCAGGACCCACACCCACTGGGCCCGGCTGATCACATCGCCCAGGTTGAAGTTGGTCAGCTGCGACATCAGCAGATACGCCGCGAACGCCCCGGCGATCCAGCTGATCAGGATGCGCGGGCTCAGCCGCTCCAGCTTCGCCGGTTCGATCATCGCCGTCGGACGGATCAGCAGCACCTGGCGGCGGATCTGGGCCAGCAGATCCTCCTCGCGGGCCCCCTCCGACGCCTCGTCCAGGGCGCGCTTCTCGGCGTTCTTCGCCGCGTGCCGCTCGGCCCGCAGCGTCTTGCGGTCCTTGGGTCCCGCCGCCTCCCGAGCCTCCCGCGCCTCCTTGGCGGCCTGCGAGGCGGCCAGCACCGCCTCCCGCTCGCGCTTGGAGCGCTCGCGGGCCAGCTGGCGCAGCGTGGCGCGGGTGGTGCGGCTGAGCGCGATCGGCTGCAGCAGCGGCAGGCTGTCGGCGACCGCGTCCGGGCCGAGCACCTCGACGGCCGCGGCCACCGCCCGCTCCGCACCGACCCGCAGCCCGCAGGTGGCCAGCAGCTGGGCGATGTCCATGCGCAGGACCAGGTCACCGGCCGCGATCTCCCCGCCGCGCAGCTCGGTCAGAACGATGTTGCCGGAACGATCCACCAGAAGCGCGTCACCCACCAGCCGCCGGTGCGCGATCCGCCGCGACTGCAGGGCTTGGACCTGCAGCCAGGCGCTGTGCATCAGCGCGTCGGTGATCTCCTCGTCGGCCAGCGCGTCGAGGGTACGGCCGCCGATGTGCTCGTAGACCAGCATCACCGCGTCCGGCCCGAGCTCGGAGGTGGCGATCAGCTTGGGTGCGTTGGCGCCGGCCGCGATGGCCGCGTACGCCAGCAGCGCCTCCTGCTCCAGGGCCTGGCGCAGCGACTGCAGACTGCGGCGCTGGTTGATGCCGCGCAGCGACAGCCGCCGCCACACCCGGTAGAAGAAGCCCTGCGCCTGCTGCTCGCGGTCGACGACGGTGACGTCGATGGGCGGGCCGTCCTCCAGGGTGACGAGGTAGCGGCGGCCGCGGTCGGCGTGCTCGGGGTGGTCCGGCTGGGCCGTGTCCTCGGCGGTTCCGGCGGTTCCGGCGGCCCCGGCGGTGCCGGCGTTCTCGGCCCGCATGGCGCTGACCGGATGGAAGCCGACCCGGCGCAGCCCCGCCAGGAGGTTCTGGCCGGTGGGGCGGACATTGGGGGAGCCGACGGCGTAGAGCGTGCCGTAGGCGACGGTCCAGCCGATCAGTACGGTCGTGGCGATCGCGAACGGCGTGGTGTACTGCCCGACCAGCACCGCGAACGCGTCCAGCAGCAGCACCGCCCACATCGCGACCCGCCAGCGCGGCCGCCGGGACATGCCCACCGCCGTCATATAGGCGATCACGGGCGCCAGATAGCTGTGTACCGGCGCCGACAGGGAACCGTTCTCCAGCGGCTGCGTGAGCGCGGCCCTGATGGACGGCGGGGCCGCCTCGGCCACCCACAGATCGGTGGCGAGCGACACGCCGTGCGCCAGTACGGCCGCCAGCACGCCGTCCGCGATCCGCAGCCCGTCCCGCTTGATCAGCCGCTCCACGGCGAACGCCACCGGCACGATCAGCACCGCGACGCTGGATGTCAGCCCCGCCAGGTTGATCAGCAGCTCGGGCGCCGCCCCGAAGCCCTTGCCGATGTCGTTCTTCAGGCCCTGGGTGGTGCCGTGCGCAAAGGTGGCAAGTCCCAGGACCAGCGCGATCCCGACGATGCCCAGCAGCAGCCGCAGCAGGTCGGAGGGGCGGTGCACCCGGGCGGGCAGCAGCGGCTCGTCGCCGGAGACCTGGTCGACGTGGAACTCGCCGTGCTCGTCGGCACCCGGATCGGCGCGGTGCGAGCCCGTACGGGGTGCACCGCGCACCGCACCGGTGGCCGGCGCCGTGTCCTCGGTGAGCTCGGCCGGCTGCTCGGGGCGCTCCTTGGGCTCGTGGTGCGGCTCCTCGTCGTGCCGTGCGCGTGGCTCGGGGTCCGCGGGCTCTCTCGGCCTCTCGGACGCCTCGGGTCGTTCGGCCTTCTTGATCGTGCTCGCCTTTTCCGTCGGCTTGGGGGCGCCGGCGGCCAGCGCTTCAGGGGCGCCCGCCTCCCGTGGAGGCGCCGCACCCTGCTGCTGGGCCGTCTCTTCTTGATCTCGTATCACCAGTCACCGTCCGGAAGATGGTGGCACGGCCGACCGGTGGCGGCGGGCATCAGGGTGCATTTCGGGGGCGGGGGAAGCGGAACGGCTTCCCCCGCCGCCCTCCTGCCCGGCAGCTGCCGCCGCCCGTCCACGGCCGCCGGCACCTCGCCGTCGGACCTCCACGGGGCGTGCGGACCGTCTGTCCGATCCCATTGTCGGTGCCGTGCGGCAGGATGGACCGAATGAGTGGGAGTGGAGAGGTGGAGACGGACACCGAAGCCGCTGAGCTGCCCGCCTACGCGGAACGGGTGCTGAGCGTCGCCGAGCTGATCCCGGCGGGGCGGGTCATGACGTACGGGGACGTGGCCGAGTGGCTTGAAGAAGGAGGCCCGCGGCAGGTGGGCAGGGTGATGGCCCTCTACGGCGGCGCGGTGCCCTGGTGGCGGGTGGTGCGCGCGGACGGCGCCCTGCTGCCCGGCCACGAGCTGCGTGCGCTGGCGCACTACCGCGACGAGGGCACGCCGCTGCGGGAGGCGTCCCGCGCCGCCGAAGGCCACATACCGAGGATCGACATGCGACGGGCCCGCTGGGACGGCTCGTGAGCCGCCTGGCGTAGCGTTCTCCGGCACCGCCGTCCCGGACGGCCGGATGCCCGGCGCCCCGAGGCGCGCCCACCACCCGCACCACACCAAGATCAGCAACCCCACCAGGACCGGCGATCCACGTGAGCTCCTCCTTCTCGGCCTTCCCGTCGACGCCGCCGCACCGGGCGGCGCGGCGGGACGCCCCCGGCGCGTACCGACTGGTGCGTACGCCGCCGGTGCCGGTGGATCCTCCTGCCTTGGACGCAGCCCAGCGCTCCGTGGTTGACCACCGCCACGGACCGCTCCTGGTGCTCGCCGGACCGGGCACCGGAAAGACCACGACCCTGGTGGAGTCGGTGGCCCGCCGGGTGCGCGACGGCGCCGACCCCGAGCGGATCCTCGTCCTGACCTTCAGCCGCAAGGCCGCCGTGGAGCTCCGCGACCGGCTCGCCGCCCGCCTGGGCAACCCGGAGGGCCGGCCTCCGGGACCGTCGGCGAAAGGCCGTGGCCGGCGGCGGGCGGGCGCCCCCCAGGCCACCACGTTCCACTCCTTCTCCTACGCCCTGGTCCGCGCCCACCAGGACGCGGACCTCTTCGCCGACCCGCTGCGCCTGCTCTCCGGCCCCGAACAGGACCTCGTCGTCCGCGAACTCCTCGAAGGCCAGGCCGAGCTGGCGGACGACGGCCGCGCCCGGGTGAGCTGGCCGGACGAGCTGCGGGCCTGCCTGACCACCCGCGGCTTCGCCGACGAGGTCCGCGCGGTGCTCGCCCGCAGCCGCGAACTGGGCCTGGGCCCCGACGCCCTCGGCGCCTTCGCCCGCCGCACCGGCCGCCCCGACTGGAGCGCCGCCGCGGCCTTCCTGGCCGAATACCTCGACGTCCTGGACGCCCAGGGCGTGCTGGACTACGCCGAACTGATGCACCGCGCCGTGCTGCTCGCCGAAGACCCCCGCGTCGCGGCGCAGCTGGCGGCCGCCTACGACGCGGTCTACGTCGACGAGTACCAGGACACCGACGTCGCCCAGGTACGGCTGCTGCGCGCCCTGGCCGGCAACCACGGCGCGCCCGCCACCCCCGGCTCCCCGGGCCGCACCCTCCTCGCCTTCGGCGACCCCGACCAGTCGATCTACGCCTTCCGCGGCGCCGACGTGGGCGGCATCCTCGACTTCCCGGAGACCTTCCGGCGCGGCGACGGCACCCCCGCCCCGGTAGCGGTCCTGGGCACCTCCAGGCGCTCGGGCGCGGCCCTGCTGGCCGCCACCCGCCTGCTCACCCACCGGATGCCGCTCACCCGCTTGCCGGCCCACAAGGTACGGGCCCACCGCGCGGTGGCCCCCGTACGCGACGGTGGCCGCGTCGAGGCGTACACCTACCCCACCCCGGGCGCCGAACTGGACAACATCGCCGACATCCTGCGGCGCGCCCACCTGGAGGACGGCGTGCCCTGGCACGAGATGGCCGTCCTCGTCCGCGCCGGAGGGCGCTCGATCCCCGCCGTGCGCCGGGCCCTCACCTCTGCCGGGGTGCCCCTCGACATCGACGGCGACGACCTTCCCCTGCGGCACGAACCGGCGGTCGCACCGCTTCTGGGGGCGCTGCGGGCGGCGGCGCGCGCGGTGCTCGACGGCACGGCTGCCCCGCTCGACACAGAGACCGCCATGGACCTGCTCACCTCCCCCCTGGGCGGCATGGACTCCGCCGACCTGCGGCGGCTGGGGCGCGCCCTGCGCGAGGAGGAGCGGGCCGCGGGGCAGGCGCTGCCCCGGCCCTCCGACGAGCTGATCGCCCGAGCGCTCGCCGAACCGGAGCGCCTGGTGGCCCACGATCCGGCGTACGCCCGCGGCGCCCAGCGGCTCGGCCTGCTGCTGCGCAAGGCCCGCGAACTGCTCGCCGGCGGCGGCACCGCCGAAGGGGCCCTGTGGGAACTGTGGGACGGCACCTCCTGGCCGCAGCGCCTGGAGCGGGCCGCCCGGCGCGGCGGCGCGGCCGGCCGCAACGCCGACCGCGACCTGGACGCGGTGGTCGCCCTGTTCGAGACCGCGGCCCGCGCCGAGGAGCGCACCGGCGGCCGCGGCGCCCTCAACTTCCTGGAGGAGCTGGACGCCCAGGACATCGCCGCCGACACCCTCACCCGCCGCACCGTGCGCCCCGATGCCGTACGGCTGATGACCGCACACCGCTCCAAGGGCCTGGAATGGCACCTCGTGGTCGTCGCCGGCGTCCAGGAGGGGCTCTGGCCCGACCTGCGCCGCCGCGGCTCGCTCCTGGAGGCGGACCGCATCGGCGGCGACGGGCTGGCCGAACCCCTCACCCCGGGCGCGCTGCTCGCCGAGGAACGCCGCCTGTTCTACGTGGCCGCGACCCGCGCCCGCGAGCGCCTGGTGGTCACCGCCGTGAAGGCCGCCGCCGACGACGGCGACCAGCCGTCCCGCTTCCTGACCGAGCTCGGCGTCACCCCCCAGGACGTCACCGGCCGTCCCCGCCGCCCGCTCTCGGTCGCCGCCCTCGTCGCCGAGCTGCGCGCCACCACCGTCGACCCGGACGCCACTCCGGCGCTGCGCGACGCCGCCGCCCGGCGGCTGGCCAAGCTCGCCGCGCTCAGCGACGACGACGGCCACCCCCTGGTGCCCGCCGCCCACCCCGACAGCTGGTGGGGCCTGCACGAAGCCACCCACAGCGGCGTCCCCCTGCGCGACCGCGACCATCCCGTGGTGCTCTCCGGAAGCGCCCTGGACCAGCTCGCCAACACCTGCTCCCTCCAGTGGTTCCTGGGCCGCGAGGTCAAGGCGGACAAACCTGCCACCACCGCCCAGGGCTTCGGCAACGTCGTCCACGTCCTCGCCGACGAAGTCGCCTCCGGCCGCAGCCCCGCCGATCTGACCGTCCTGATGGCGCGCCTGGACTCCGTCTGGGACGCCCTCGCCTTCGACGCGCCCTGGAAGTCCCGCCAGGAGAAGGACACCGCACGCGCCGCCCTGGAGAGATTCCTGCGCTGGCACGTCATGGAACGCGAGACCCACGGCCGGGACTCCGTCGCCGGCGAACACGGCTTCGACGTCACCCTCGAAGCCGGCGCGTACGAGGTCCGCATCCGCGGCAGCATGGACCGGGTCGAGCGGGACGCCCAGGGCCGCGCCTACGTCGTCGACTTCAAAACCGGCAAACAGAAGCCGACCGGCCCCGAGGTCGCCCGCCACCCCCAGCTCGCTGTCTACCAGCTCGCGGTACGCGAAGGCGCGGTCGACGAGGTCTTCGGCGGGCACACCCCCGAACCCGGCGGCGCGGAACTGGTCCACCTGCGCCTGGGCGCGCCCCAGAAGGAGGGCGGCGACGCGCTGCCCGCCGTACAGGTACAGCCGCCGCCCGAAGGCGAATGGGTCGGCGAGCTGCTCGCCACCGCCGCCGGCCGCGTCCTGGAGGAACGGTTCACGCCCACCACCGGGACGCACTGCACCCACTGCGCCTTCCGCGCCTCGTGCAGCGCCCGGCCGGAGGGCCGGCACATCGTCGAGTGAGCGGAGCGGGACCCGCGTCGGCCGCCATTGTCAGTGCCGCCGGTTACGGTTTCGGATGTGGCAGCCAGCATCACCGACCCCGAGCAGCTCAAGGAGCTCCTCGGCATCCCGTTCACCCCGGAGCAGACGGAGTGCATCACCGCCCCGCCCGCCCCGCAGGTCATCGTGGCCGGAGCCGGCTCCGGCAAGACGACGGTGATGGCCGCACGCGTGGTGTGGCTGGTCGGCACCGGCCAGGTCGCCCCCGACCAGGTCCTGGGGCTGACGTTCACCAACAAGGCCGCGGGCGAGCTCGCCGAGCGCGTACGGGCCGCCCTGCTCGCGGCCGGGGTCACCGACCCCGAAGCCCTGCCGGACGGCGACCAGCCCCCGGGCGAGCCCCGGATCTCCACCTACCACGCCTTCGCCGGCCGGCTCCTGAAGGACCACGGTCTGCGCATCGGCCTCGAGCCGAGCGCCCGGCTCCTCGCCGACGCCACGCGCTTCCAGCTCGCCGCCCGCGTCCTGCGCGCCGCCCCCGGCCCCTACCCGTCCCTCACCAAATCCCTGCCCGCCCTGGTGGAGGACCTCCTCGCCCTTGACGGCGAGCTCGCCGAACACCTCGTGGACCCCGCCCGCCTCCAGGCGTACGACAGCGACCTGCTCGCCACCCTGGACGGCGTCAAGCTCACCAACGCCGACCTGCGCAAGGTCCCCGAGACCGCCCGCGCCCGCCGCGAACTCCTCGACCTCGTCGCCGCCTACCGCGACGAGAAATGCCGCCGCGACCTGCTCGACTTCGGCGACCAGATCGCCCTGTCCGCCACCCTCGCCACCACCCGCCCCGAGGTCGGCCAGGCGCTGCGCGACGAATTCCGCGTCGTCCTCCTGGACGAGTACCAGGACACCTCCGTCGCCCAACGCCTCCTCCTCTCCGGCCTCTTCGGCGGCCACACCGGAACCGCCACCGGGCATGCCGTCACCGCCGTCGGCGACCCCTGCCAGGCCATCTACGGCTGGCGCGGCGCCTCCGTCGCCAACCTCGACGACTTCCCCTCCCACTTCCCCTTCCGGGACGGCACCCCCGCCCGCCGCTTCGCCCTCAGCGAGAACCGCCGCAGCGGCGGCCGCCTCCTCGACCTCGCCAACGGCCTCGCCGCCCCCCTGCGCCGGATGCACGAAGGCGTTGAGGCCCTGCGCCCCGCCCCCGGCGCCGAACGCGACGGCATCGTCCGCTGCGCCCTGCTGCCCACCCACGCCGAGGAGCTCGCCTGGCTCGCCGACTCCCTCGCCCACCTCGTCCGTACGGGCACCCCGCCCGGCGAGATCGCCGTCCTGTGCCGCACCGCCGGGGACTTCGCCCGCATCCAGGGCGAGCTGGTCGCCCGCGACATCCCCGTCGAGGTCGTCGGCCTCTCCGGGCTTCTCCACCTCCCCGAGATCGCCGACCTCGTCGCCGTCTGCGAAGTCCTGCAGGACCCCACCGCCAACGCCTCCCTCGTCCGCCTGCTCATCGGCCCCCGCTGGCGCATCGGCCCCCGCGACCTCGCCCTGCTGGGCCGCCGCGCCCGCAGCCTCGTCCACCACGGCGGCCCCTCCGACGACCCCGAACAGCGGCTCGCCGAAGCCGTCGAGGGCACCGACCCGGCCGAGACCATCTCGCTCGCCGACGCCCTCGACACCTTCCTGGAGGCCGACGGCACCGAAGACGGCCTGCCCTTCTCCGCCGAGGCACGCATCCGCTTCGCCCGCCTCGCCACCGAGCTCCGCGACCTGCGCCGCTCCCTCAGCGACCCCCTGATGGACGTACTCCACAGGGTGCTGGCCACCACCGGCCTGGAAGTCGAGCTCTCCGCCTCCCCGCACGCCCTCGCCGCCCGCCGCCGCGAAACCCTCGGGACCTTCCTCGACATCGCGGCGGGCTTCGCCGCCAAACAGGGCGGCGCCGCCCTGGACGGCGAGGCCTCGCTGCTCGCCTTCCTCGGCTTCCTGCGGACCGCCGTCCAGCACGAAAAGGGCCTCGACAGCTCCCTCCCCGGCGGCGACAACACCGTCAAGGTGCTCACCGCCCACAAGTCCAAGGGCCTGGAATGGGACGTCGTCGCCGTCCCCGGTCTGGTCGCCAGGCAATTCCCCAGCGAGCAGGCCCGCGAGTCCTGGATCACCCAGCCCAAGGTCCTCCCGCACGCCCTGCGCGGCGACGCCGCCACCCTCCCCGACGTCGAGGAATGGGCCGCCCGCGGCCTGAAAACCTTCAAGGAGGCGATGAAGCACCACCAGGAAACCGAAGAACTCCGCCTGGGCTACGTCACCTTCACCCGCCCCCGCTCCCTCCTCCTCGGCTCCGGACACTGGTGGGGCCCCGACCAGAAGCGCCCCCGCGGCCCGTCCGCCTTCCTGACCGCGCTGCGCGCCCACTGCGAGGCCGGCCACGGCGAGATCGAGGCCTGGGCCGACGCCCCGGAAAAGGACGCCGAGAACCCCGCCCTCGCCGAGGCCGCCGCCGAACAGGCCTGGCCGCTTCCCCTGGACCCGGTCGCCACGGCACGCCGCCGGGCCGCGGCGGCCACGGTGCGCGGACATCTGGCGCGGCTGAACGAGGCGACGGAGCAGCTCTCTGTGCCCGCCCCCGAGTCCGTCCCCGTCCCCGCTGCCCTGCCTGCCCCGGCCTCCGGGTCCTTGTTCGCCGACGATCCGGAGTGGCCCGCGCCGCCGGAGGACGAGGCGGCGGGGGAGCCGTACGACGGCCCGGACGGCCCGGACGAGGAGCCGTACGACGGTCTGTACGAGGAGCCCGAGGGCGAGCCGTATGCCGATCCGTTCGCCGATCCGTACGGAGATCCGTTCCCCGAGCCGTACGACGATGCCCCCAGCGCCGCCCCCGCTGCCGGCCCCCGCATCATCGCCCAGCGCTCCGCCCCGCCACCCGGGCCCGAAGCCGGACCCGAGGACACCCATCGCGCCCTCCTCCCCGAGGAGCGCCGCACCGTAGGCTCCTGGGACCGCGATCTCGACGCCCTCGCCGACGAGCTGCGCCGCTCCAGGGCAACCGTCCGCGACGTCCCGCTCCCGCCCTCCCTCAGCGCCACCCAGCTGCTCCACCTGGCCGCCGACCCGGACGGCTTCGCCCGCGAGCTGGCCCGCCCCATGCCGCGCCCGCCGCAGCCCGCGGCCCGCCGCGGCACCCGCTTCCACGCCTGGGTCGAGTCCCGCTTCGAGGACCTGACCCTGCCCCTGCTCGGCCCCGACGAACTCCCGGGCGCCGAACCGGGCAAGGCCGACATCGCCGATGAAAGCGACCTCGAGGTCCTCAAGGAAGCCTTCGCCCGCACCCCGTACGCCCACCGCACCCCCTACCGCGTCGAGGCCCCCTTCCAGCTCGTGCTCGCCGGACGGGTGATCCGCGGCCGTATCGACGCCGTCTACAAGGAGCGCGGCCCCAAGGGCGACCGCTTCGAGATCGTCGACTGGAAGACCGGCCGGGCGCAGCCCCGCGGCCGCAACGGCACGGCGGCCACCCCGGGCGCCGACCCCCTCCAGCTGGCCATCTACCGCCTCGCCTGGGCCGAGCTCCACGGCCTGCGGCCCTCCGACGTGGGCGCCGCCTTCGTCCACGTCCGCAGCGGCGAGGTGGTCAGGCCCCGGCGGCTGCCCGGCCGGGCCGGACTCGAGCGCATCCTGCTCGGCGAGACCGCCGACCGGAAGCCCCCGGAAGGCCGATAGGCTCGGCCATATGAGCACCACCCCGGACAACGCCGTCCGCACGTACATCGCCGGCCACCGCCAGACGTTCCTCGACGACCTCGCGGAATGGCTGCGTATCCCGTCCGTCTCGGCCGATCCGGACCGCGCCGGCGAAGTGCGCCGCAGTGCCGAATGGCTCGCCGCGAAGCTCGCCGACACCGGCTTTGCGACCACGGAGATCTGGGAGACCGACGGCCTGCCCGCGGTGTTCGCCGAGTGGCCCTCCGGCGATCCGGCCGCGCCCACGGTGCTCGTCTACGGCCATCACGATGTGCAGCCCGCCGCCCGCGAGGACGGCTGGCACACCGACCCCTTCGAGCCGCACACCGCCGACGGCAAGCTCTATGCCCGCGGCGCCGCCGACGACAAGGGCCAGGTGTTCTTCCACACCCTCGGCGTCCGCGCCCACCTCGCCGCCACCGGCCGCACCGCCCCCGCCGTCAACCTCAAGCTCCTCATCGAGGGCGAGGAAGAGTCCGGCTCCCCGAATTTCCCGGCCCTCGTCGCCCGCCACGCCGACCGCCTGGCTTGCGACGCCGTGATCGTCTCCGACACCGGCATGTGGTCCGAGGACACCCCGACGGTCTGCACCGGCATGCGCGGCCTGACGGACTGCCAGATCGATCTCCGCGGTCCCGACCAGGACATCCACTCCGGCTCCTTCGGCGGCGCGGTCCCCAACCCCGCCACCGAAGCCGCCCGGCTCGCCGCCGCACTGCACGACACCGACCGCCGCGTCGCCATCCCCGGCTTCTACGACAACGTCATCGAACTGACCGACCGCGAACGCGAACTCTTCGCCGAGCTGCCCTTCGACGAGGACGAGTGGCTGCGCACCGCGCACTCCCACGCCGCCCTCGGGGAAGCCGGCAGCACCACCCTGGAACGCATCTGGGCCCGCCCCACCGCCGAGGTCAACGGCATCGGCGGTGGCTATCAGGGCCCCGGCGGCAAGACCATCGTCCCGGCCGCCGCCCAGCTGAAGCTCTCCTTCCGGCTGGTCGCGGGCCAGGACGCGGCCGCCGTCCAGCAGTCCGTACGGGACTGGGTCGCCGCCCGCCTCCCGGCCGGCATCCGCCACGAGATCACCTTCTGGGGGGCCACCCGCCCCTGCCTGACCCCGCTCGACCACCCCGCGCTCCAGTCCGTCGTCCGCGCCATGGGGCGGGCCTTCGGCCAGAAGATCCGCTTCACCCGCGAGGGCGGCTCGGGCCCGGCCGCCGACCTCCAGGACATCCTCGGCGTCCCGGTTCTCTTCCTCGGCATCTCCATCCCGTCCGACGGCTGGCACGCACCGAACGAAAAGGTCGAGCTCGACCTGCTGATGAAGGGCGTCGAGACCGCCGCCCACCTCTGGGGCGACCTGGCGGACACCTGGCCCCGACGGGCCTGACCCGCGCTCGTACCACCGTCCCGACCCGCGCCCGTACGCAGTACACACCCACGCCACAGGGGGAGTTGGATACGCAGTGACCACCTGGACCGACCACAGTACCGACCGGCCGCTCACCTTCAGCGCGCCGAGCGGAATCGACCGCTCCGCGCATCACCGCCTCGACGAGGCATGGCTCGCGGCGGCCTGGAGTCATCCGACGACGCGCGTCTTCGTGGTGTCCGGCGGCCAGGCGCTGATCGACGACACCCCCGACGGCCGTACCGAGCTGATCATGACGCCTTCCTTCGAGGCGCCACTGACCGAGGCCCACCGCTACTACCTGGGCACCGACGAAGAGGGCGTCAGCTACTTCGCCCTCCAGAAGGACGCCCTGCCCGGCCGCATGGACCAGTCCGCGCGCCCGGCGGGCCTGCGCGAGGCCGGCCTCCTGCTCTCCCCCCGCGACGCGGGCCTCCTCGTACACGCCGTGGCCCTGGAGAACTGGCAGCGCCTCCACCGCTTCTGCTCACGCTGCGGCGAACGCACCGTCATCGCCGCCGCCGGCCACATCCGCCGCTGCCCGGCCTGCGGCGCCGAGCACTACCCGCGCACCGACCCCGCCGTGATCATGCTCGTCACCGACGAGGACGACCGCGCACTGCTCGGCCGCCAGGTCCACTGGCCCGAGGGCCGCTTCTCCACCCTCGCCGGCTTCGTCGAGCCCGGCGAATCCATCGAGCAGTCGGTCGCCCGCGAGGTCTTCGAGGAGGCCGGCGTCGTCGTGGGGGAGGTCGAGTACGTGGCCAGCCAGCCCTGGCCCTTCCCC
Source organism: Streptomyces sp. NPDC028368 (assembly GCF_055565615.1). Taxonomy (NCBI): domain Bacteria; kingdom Bacillati; phylum Actinomycetota; class Actinomycetes; order Kitasatosporales; family Streptomycetaceae; genus Streptomyces; species Streptomyces sp. NPDC028368. The sequence goes on from NZ_JBVHTY010000003.1 coordinate 426,897, forward strand.
TCCAGCCTCATGCTCGGCTTCATGGCCCGCGCCACGTCCTCCGAGATCCAGGTCGACGGCGAGGAAATCGAAGAGGCCCGCTGGTTCTCCCGCGAGGACCTGCGCGCCGCCTTCGAATCCGGCGAGGTCCTGCCCCCGTACGGCATCTCCATCGCCGCCCGCCTGATCGAACTCTGGTACGGCAAGCCCCTCCCCAAGCCCTGACGGCACAGCGCCGCACAAAGCCGTAGGCCGGGCCCGTCACACGGGCCCGGCCTACGGCTGCGTGAGGTGACTCACACCCCGATCTTCTGCTTGACCTGCGCCAGGGACGGATTCGTCAGCGTCGAGCCATCCGGGAAGCGCACGGTCGGCACCGTCTGGTTGCCGTCGTTCGCCTTCTCCACGAACGCCGCCGACTCAGGGTCGTGCTCAATATTGATCTCGGTGTACGCGATCCCCTCGCGGTCCATCTGGCCCTTCAGCCGACGGCAGTATCCGCACCAGGTAGTGCTGTACATCGTCACAGTGCCCGCCATGCGCCCCGCGCTCCTTAAGTCTCATTTCCCGAGCCGAAGCCGTCCCGGCACCATCTCCGCCGCAACGACTAGCACCTCAACGCGCGGCGGCACCGGAGCATTCCCGGCGGCTGTGGCCGGGGCAGTCCTCCGGCCTCGGCCGCCGGGACACAGGAAAGCAGAGCGGTTCGGCCGCGCACCGTCGCCTTTCCACAGGGGGCGGGGGCGGTACGAACGGACTCCGGCACCTGTGGACAGCTTTCCCGGGTGTCTCCGTGGACCTGGCAGCATGGCGGGGTGACACCAGCAACGGACTCCTCTCTTTTCCCGCAGGTCCCCGATTCGGCCGATGCGGTGCTCGACGGGCTCGACCCCGAGCAGCGCGAGGTCGCGACGGCCCTGCACGGTCCGGTGTGTGTGCTGGCCGGGGCCGGGACGGGGAAGACCCGCGCGATCACGCACCGGATCGCGTACGGGGTCCGGGCCGGGATCCTGCAGCCGTCCAGTGTGCTTGCCGTCACCTTTACCGCGCGCGCGGCCGGCGAGATGCGGGGGCGGCTGCGGCAGCTCGGTGCGGGCGGTGTCCAGGCCCGGACGTTTCACTCCGCGGCCCTTCGCCAGCTGCAGTTCTTCTGGCCGAAGGCCGTCGGCGGGGAGGTTCCGCGGCTGCTGGAGCGCAAGATCCAGCTCGTCGCCGAAGCCGCCGCGCGGTGCCGGATCCGGCTCGACCGCAATGAGCTGCGCGATGTCACGGGCGAGATCGAGTGGTCAAAGGTCACCCAGACCGTGCCCGCCGACTATCCGGCCGCGGTCGTCAAGGCCGGCCGGGAGGCGCCGCGCGACCCTGCGGAGATCGGGCAGATTTACGGCACCTACGAGCAGCTCAAGCGCGACCGGGGCACCATCGACTTCGAGGATGTGCTGCTGCTCACGGTCGGTGTGCTGCAGGACCGGCACGACATCGCCGATCAGGTCCGGTCGCAGTATCAGCATTTCGTCGTCGATGAGTACCAGGACGTCAGCCCTCTCCAGCAGCGGCTGCTGGACCTGTGGCTGGGGGACCGCGACAGCCTGTGCGTGGTCGGCGACGCCAGCCAGACGATCTACAGCTTCACCGGCGCCACCCCGGACCATCTGCTCAACTTCCGTACCCGGCATCCGAACGCGACCGTCATCAAGCTCGTCCGCGACTACCGCTCCACCCCGCAGGTCGTGCACCTCGCCAATGGGCTGCTGACACAGGCCAGGGGCCGCGCCGCCGAGCACCGGCTGGAGCTGGTCTCGCAGCGCGAGGCCGGGCCGGAGCCCGCGTATGCGGAGTACGCGGACGAGCCGGCGGAGGCGGAGGGGACCGCGCGCCGTATCCGCGATCTCATCGCCTCCGGCGTCCCCGCCAGTGAGATCGCGGTCCTGTTCCGTATCAACGCCCAGTCCGAGGTCTACGAACAGGCGCTGGCCGACGCCGGCGTGCCCTACCAGCTGCGGGGGGCCGAGCGGTTCTTCGAGCGGCCCGAGGTGCGGGAGGCCGGTGTGAAGCTGCGCGGAGCCGCCCGCTTCGGCGGCAATGACGCGCTGCTCGATGACGCGGTCGGCCTGCCGTCCGAGGTCAGGGCGGTGCTCAGCGACATGGGCTGGACGAGTGAACCGCCGGCCGGATCCGGGGCGGTGCGTGACCGCTGGGAGTCCCTGGCGGCGCTGGTGCGGCTGGCCGAGGACTTCGCCAAGGCGCGCCCCGAGGCCACGCTCGCCGACCTCGTCGCCGAGCTGGATGAGCGGGCCAACGCCCAGCACGCCCCGACGGTCGAGGGCGTGACGCTCGCTTCGCTCCACGCGGCGAAGGGCCTGGAGTGGGACGCCGTCTTCCTGGTGGGGCTCACCGAAGGCATGATGCCGATCACCTACGCCAAGACCGATGAGCAGATAGAGGAGGAGCGCCGGCTCCTGTATGTCGGGGTGACCCGCGCCCGGCTCCATCTGGGGCTGTCCTGGTCGCTGGCGCGCTCACCCGGCGGCCGTGCGTCGCGCCGCGCCAGCCGCTTCCTGAGCGGCCTGCGGCCCGGGTCCGCGGCTGCGGCCGGGCGCCGTACGGCCGGTGCGGTCGCGGGTGGCGTCGAGCGCGGTGGCGCGGCGGCGGGTCCGGGCCGACGCAGGGACCGCCGTCCGGCGCGCTGCCGGGTCTGCAACAAGACCCTGACGGACGCGGGCGAGATGAAGCTGATGCGCTGCGAGGACTGCCCGTCGGAGATCGACGAGGCGCTCTTCGAGCGGCTGCGGGACTGGCGGGCCGAGGAGGCCGGCCGGTCGCGGCAGCCCGCCTACTGCGTCTTCACCGACAAGACGTTGATGGCAATTGCCGAGGCCGTTCCGGGAACCGAATCGGAGCTTGCGGGCATCTCAGGGGTGGGACGGCGAAAGCTGGACCGCTACGGGGCAGATGTGCTGGCACTCTGCGCCGGCGAGGAGCTCGTGGACGCGCCGGAGGAGGCATCCGAAGGCGCCGCGAAAAACTCGTCGGAAAAATAGTTTGCGTGTGTGGAGCGCAGCCCCATAGCCTTCACAAGCAACGGAGACAACGGAATCTTCCGAGATCCGATGGATCCGTGCTGTACTTGACCAAGCCTGGAACGGGATTCCCGGTCCACCGAGACGCCGAGAGGAGGCGAGCCCAGTGATCAGCTTCATCGAGACCAACAAAATGACCGATCTCTCGGTCGTCGCCACCTGCACCCTCGGCTCCTCGCTCCCTGGCACCGGTCTGTCCGGCTTCGGCCGCCTGTCCGGTACCGAGGTCGCGCGCCCCGAGTCCCTCATTGCGCTGACGCGCAGTGAGCGCACCGCGCGACCGACCGAGGCACCTGAGGTAGCAGCAGTGAGGGCAGGGGCGAATGCCTTTGCCATCGAGGCAGCGGCCAATGGTGCCGAATCCCGGAAGCAGTACCAGACGCAGCATGACATGTGGGCCTACCGCGGCCTCGAACCCTGGAGAGATCCAGCCTGATCGGCAGATCAGGTCGGCACCTTCCAGGGCCGCGGAACCCACACCGGGATCCGCGGCCCTTTTGTTTTCCCCAAGCCCCCGGCTCGGGGAGACCCCCACAGGCGCGCCCGCCACCAGCGGGCCGAAACAGACGAGGAACACACACCGTGCAACTGCAGACGCACACCCCGTCCGTAGCGACCGACCTGATCCCTCCGCCCGACCCCCAGGAGAACTCCTTGCTGCCCCTCACCGAGCTCGACGACGAGATCGACCGCCTCGGCGCCGCCGTACCGTGCCGCACCTACGACCCCGAGGTCTTCTTCGCCGAGTCCCCGGCCGACGTCGAGTACGCCAAGACGCTGTGTCAGACCTGTCCCGTCCGTGAGGCCTGCCTCGCCGGCGCCAAGGACCGCCGTGAGCCGTGGGGCGTCTGGGGCGGCGAGCTCTTCGTCCAGGGCGTCGTCGTGCCCCGGAAGCGTCCGCGTGGCCGTCCGCGCAAGAACCCGGTCGCGGCATGAACACCACCGGCACAGGAACGATCGACCGTCCCGGCACCCGGGATCCCAAGAAGCAGGACCGCACGATGAACCCGACTTTTACCGACACGCCCGTCCCCGCGAACTCCGGTGCGATCGAGTCGCGCCAGAACAGGAACCTCGAAATGCAACTCATCCCAGAAGCCCTGGCACGTGCGCATATGCATGAACGCCTGCGGGAGGCCGAATCCGAACGCAGGGCTCATCGGCTCGCCGCCGCGCGGCGTATGCAGCGGCGCGCCGAACGCGCGTCGCTGCGCGCCCGCCGCGCTCTGGCCATGGCCGTGATGCAGTAACGGGGGAACGGGGGAGCGGGGGACTGCATCCGCCGACCATGGGGTCCGTCCGACAGGGCGGGCCCCATGGTGCGTTGTATCCCTGTTCACGCCGTTGACGGGGATATCGTCGGATGGTGGAACAGCAGACGCATGAACAGGCGGAGTTGACCGGCGACCACACCGTGTGCGCCGGCTGTGGCGCGGTCGCCGAGGGCACACCGCCGACCTGGACCTGCTCCGTCGAGAACGGCGAGCGTTGTTACTTCTGCGAGGCGTGTGCGCGGGAGAACATCCGGGCCATCGAGGGACGCCTGGACTCGAGCTGGTGGTGACGGCCGGCGGTGTGAGCCGGCGGTGAGGTCGGTACACCGCCCGTTCCGCCGGGCCGGCCCGCTCAGGCCGGGCTCTCCTCGATGGCCTCCTGCTCCCTCTCCGCGGCGATGCCCGCGCCGATGCCCCCGTCGATGTCTGTGCCGATGTCCGCGTCGGTCTCCCGGGCGATGTCCGTTTCTTCCGCCTGCGCCTCCTCCTCCGCTACGAACCCGGGCATCCACGCCTCCAGCTCATCCCGCAGCCGTACCGTCGCCCCCAGCTGGCACAGCACCCCGATCGTGCTCAACGTCACACGGTGGATCAGCAGATACGCGGGCGGCAGATTGAGACGCTTGCCCAACTGGTGGGCGGGGGAGCGGAGGTCGCCGATGCGGGTCGCCTGTTGGCGCATCCAGTCGCGGGTGAAGGTGAACGCCTCGACCTGTGCCGGCTCGATGATCGGCAGCAGATAGTCCAGCACCGCGTCCGGATCCAGCTCGATGGTCTCCTTGACGAAGCCCTCCGCGCACAGCAGCTGATAGACCGCATCCGCCTCGCCGTCCAGCGTCATCCGCAGCGAGGTGCCGATCGTCGGCGGCAGGCCCTCGGGCAGCCGGTCCACGGTGCCGAAGTCCAGCACCCCCAGCCGCCACTCCTCGGGGGGCCCGTCCGGGTCGTCCCCGGCCAGCAGCCGGAAGTTGCCCGGATGCGGGTCGGCGTGCAGCAGGCCGGTGCGGGCGGGGCCGGAGAAGAGAAAGCGGGCCAGGAGCTGTCCGGCCCGGTCCCGTTGTTCCTCGGTGCCGTTCGTGATCACCTCGGACAGGGGGATGCCGTCCATCCACTCCGTCACCAGCACCTGGTCGCTCTGGTGGACGACGGCCGGTACGAACACATCCGGGTCGCCGGCGAACTCCTCGGCATGCGCCTGCTGGGCCTCGGCCTCCAGGGCGTAGTCCAGCTCCTCCGAGACCCGGTCGCGCAGTTCGGTGATCAGCGGCTTGATGTCCATGCCCGGGATCAGCGGACCCAGCAGCCGCGCGAACCGGCCGAGCTGTGCGAGATCCGACAGCAGAGCCTTGCCCGCCCCCGGGTACTGCACCTTGACGGCCACCTCGCGGCCGTCGTGCCACACCGCGCGGTGCACCTGGCCGATCGACGCGGCGGCCGAGGGCTTGTCCTCGAACTCCTCGAACATCTCCCGCCAGTCCTCGCCGAGCCGCTCGGTGAGGACGGAATGCACCGTGCTGGTCGGCATCGGCGGCGCCGCTTCCTGAAGTTTCGTCAGCGCGGCGCGGTAGGGCCCGGCGATCTCCTCGGGCAGTGCCGACTCGAAGACGGACAGTGCCTGCCCGAACTTCATCGCCCCGCCCTTGAGCTCGCCGAGCACCTTGAAGAGCTGTTCCGCGGTGCGCTGTTGGAGCTCACGGCCGACGATTTCGGCGGATCTGCCGCCTATCCGCTTGCCCAGGCCCCAGGTGGCGCGGCCGGCGAACCCCAGTGGCAGCGCGGCCAGCTTGGCGGTGCGGGTGACCGCCTTGCGGGGAAGATCAGACATGCGCCCCTCCAACTCACACTGTCCCCCAACCGGGGTTACTCCGTCATTGTGGCGCCTCGTGTTCGAGAATCCGAGGCGCCTGCCTCACGAGTGAAGCGGCGGCGCCGCAACCGCACCCGGGATGTGGCTCGATCGTCACCGTGCGCACGCTCGCACACGGCAGCGCGAGCTCCATCCGCGCCCCTGTGCACGGCGGGAGTTCGCCGTCGAGGAACGTCAGCGCCTGTACGGCCGCGAGCCCCGCGACCGCCGTCGCCAGCGCGGCGTCGCAGGCGGGTACGGCCGGGGATCCGCGGCCCGACCGCCACTGCGCGAGCAGCCGCGGCCAGGCGGGCTCCGCGTCCGTACGGCGCAGCTCGTCGCAGCGGGCGCACGCCGAACCGCCCGGCATCACCAGTGGGCCCACCACACCCGTGCCCTCGACCACCCCGGCGTAAAGATGCGGGATGCCGGCCGTGAGCAGCGGTTCGGACAGGACGGGGTCGGGGGCGTAGGCGGCGAGACCGTCTCGTGGGGTGAGCACCACGAGGGACAGTCCGGGTTCGCCGGCATCGCTCACCGGGACCCTCGGCCGCGGGGTGCGGCTCCAGGGCGAGGACTGCTGGACCAGGCGCCGCGCGGTGGCGTCGCGCCGCTCGCCGATCCGCTCGGCGGGCAGCCCGCCCGGTGTGACGTCCCACGGTTCGACAGTGCCGCCGTCCAGCACCTCGACCCTGCCGATGCCGCCGGCCGAGAGCAGCGCCGCGACCGCGGCCCCCACCCGTCCTGTCCCGCGCACCCGCGCGCGGACCGCCCGGCGTGCGCCCATCCGCCCCATGGCGCCCGCCGCTTCGGGATGCCGTACCGACAGCGACGCCAGATCCGGCCGCAGGCGGTCGAAGGCCGGTCCGTCCGCCCGTACGGCATCGGCCGCCGCCCCGCCCGCGGCCGGTGCCTCCAGCAGCCCGGCCGCGCCGAGCCGTTCCACCACGCCCCGCGCGTGTGCGGGCGGAAGGTCCAGTGACCCGGCCGCCGCGACCAGCTGCTGCATGGTGCGTGTGCCGTCGATCATTCCCAGGAAGCTGCCGGTCGCGGTGTCGAGCGGGCCCACCACCATCGCGTGGGCCGGCGCCACGCCGAATCGCACCGTCTCCCTGTCCCGCCAGCCGCGTCGCAGCGCGGGCTTGAGCATCGGATGCATGATCCGCCCCCGTTCGTTGTCGTCCGGCGTTCAGCATGGGGGAGAAGCGGAATCGGCAGGGGAAGTTGTCCACAGGCCGTGGGTATTAGTCATATAAGCCGTGCACGTCATGGGGTGTTTCGGTGGCGAACCGTCCGCGGGGCGGGACTTCGCGCAGGGCCAGCGGGTAACGTCGGGCGCGTGCCCGCCGATCCTTCCTCACGCGGCTTTGGGGAGACTCCTCTGCGCCGCGCCGCAGACACCTCGCGCAGGGCTGCGCCGAGCCCGAAGGCCCGCGGATCAGGGACGAGCGCGGTCGAGGTGCGCCGTAGTTCACGGCGGCGCAGAACGGTCTCCGCGTACCGCGAGGGCGACCGCACCGTTGTCCTGATTCCGGCCCGTATGTCCGAGGCCGAGGAGCAGCGCTGGGTCACCGTCATGCTGGACAAGCTGGCCGCCCAGGAGAGCAAGCGGATGCTGGGCGACGCCGATCTGGCCGAGCGCGCCGAGCGGCTGTCCGGCCAGTTCCTGGACGGCCGGGCCCGGCCCGTATCGGTGCGCTGGGTCACCAACCAGAACACCCGCTGGGGCTCGTGCACCCCGACCGAGGGCAGCATCCGGCTCTCGCACCGCCTCCAGGGCATGCCGGAGTACGTCATCGACTACGTGCTGCTGCATGAGCTCGCCCATCTCCTAGTGCCCGGTCACGGCCCGCGGTTCTGGCGCCTGCTGGAGACCTATCCGCGGACGGAACGGGCCCGCGGCTACCTCGAAGGCGTGGTCGCGGCCGACAGGCTGCCGCATGTGCCCGCCGCGCGCAGCGAATGACGGTCATGCCGGGTGGCATTGGCGGTGCCCCGGCATCGCCCGCTGTCAGCACCAGCGGTTAGCCTGGCGCGTGACGAACTCACAGCGGGAGCGGGGGACGGTCGTAGCGTATGGCCAGGGAATTCCAAAGGGGCCACAAGGCCAAGGTCAGTGACCTGACGTCGGGAACGGATCTGTACGTCGGCGTGCAGATCGGCGGTCCCGGCCTGACCTTCGACATCAGCTGCTTCGGTCTGGATGCCGGCGAGCGGCTGTCCGACGACCGTTACTTCATCTTCTTCAACCAGCCCAAGTCGCCCGAGGAGTCGATCCAGCTGCTCGGCGCGCAGGCCGGCGACGCCGAGTCCTTCCGGATCACCCTCGACAAGATCCCGCCGCACATCCAGAAGCTGTCGTTCACCGCGGCGCTCGACGGCGCGGGCCAGGTCTCCGGGATCGGCCCCGGTTACCTCCGGATCGTGGCCGGCGGAGAGGAAGTCGCCCGCTACTCCTTCAACGGCAGCGAGTTCAGCACCGAACGCGCCGTCATGCTCGGCGACTTCTACCTCAAGGACGTCTGGCGGTTCGCCGCGGTCGGCCAGGGATTCGACGGCGGCCTGGAGGCGCTGCTGAAGAACTTCGGCGGCGAGGTCGCCGAAGAGGCGGAGGCGGCGCCCGTGCCGCCCGCCGCGGCCCAGGGGGTGCCCGGTTTCGCGCCGCCGGCCGGTGGGGCGCCCGCGCCCGCGCCGTCCTTCGCGGCCCCCGCCGCCGCGCCCGTACCGCCGCAGCCCGCGCCCGACTTCGGCCCGCCCCCGGCCGCCCCGCAGCAGCCGCAGGTCCAGCCGCCCCAGCAGCCGGCCGCCCCGCAGGTGCACAACGCCCCGACCATCGCCGCGCCCCTGGTCCCGCCCGGCGGCCAGGTCCCGCCGCCGCCCGGCGTGCCCGGCCTGCCCGGACAGCAGCCCGCCCCCTACGGGCAGCCCGCCCCCGGCGGCTACCCCGGCCAGCAGCCTCCGCAGGCACCCCCGTACGGCCAGCAGCCTCCGCAGGCGCCTCCGTACGGCCAGCCGGCCCCCGGCCACGACCCGTACGGCCAGTTCCCCGCACAGCAGCCCGCCCCGTACGGCCAGCCGGGCCGGCACCCGGGCGTCCCCCAGGGCGCCGCCCCCGCCGCCCCCGGTCTCGGCGTCGTACTGGACAAGTTCAAGGAAGCCCCCACCGGCCAGCGGTGGACCCCGCAGAACGCCAAGCTGATCCGCGTCGACCTCGGCGTCGACGGGCAGCCGGTGCTCGCCCGCCAGGGCAGCATGGTGCTCTATCAGGGCAAGGTCGACTTCGGCTACAAGGGCGCCGGCTTCCGCGGCCGGATCACCGGCAACGCCACCGGCCAGGAGATGCAGCTGATGCGCTGCAGCGGCCAGGGCCAGGTCTTCTTCGCCGACAACAGTGCCCACGTCCACCCCATCGAGCTGCAGGGCGACGCCATCTGCGTGTCCGCCGACGCCGTCCTCGCCTTCGACGAGTCGCTGCAGCACGAGGTCCGCCGCATCGAGGGACACGGCATCCCCGGTGGCGCCCTGTTCACCATGCAGTTCCAGGGGACCGGCACCATCGTCGTCAAGACCCAGGGCACGCCCGTCGTGCTGCCGGTCACCCCGACCACCTTCGCCGACGCCAACGCCATCGTGGCCTGGTCCGCCGCCTCGCAGGTGATCATCTCCAGCCAGGTGAGCGTGCGCCGGCACGCCTATCCGGGCCACTCCGGCGAGACCGTGAACCTCCAGTTCCGCGGTGCGCCCGGCAACTTCATCGTCGTCCAGCCCTACGAGGTCTGAGGGAGCCCGTAAATCATGAACCAGCAACAGCTGTCGGGCTACGTCCCGACCCCGCCCGCCGCCCGTATGGAGAACCACGGCAGCGCCATGGTGAAGATCGCCATGCAGAGCGGCCAGGACGTCTTCGCACGCACCGGCTCGATGGTCGCCTACGAAGGCTTCGTCCAGTACGAGCCCAACCCGCCCGCCGTGCGCCAGATGGCCTCCCAGTGGATCACCGGCGAGGGCGCCCCGCTGATGAAGTGCTCCGGCGACGGCCTGCTCTTCCTCGCCGACTACGGCGCCGACGTGGTCTGCATCAACCTCAACGGCGACTCGCTCTCCGTCAACGGCACCAACCTCCTGGCCTTCGACGCACACCTCCAGTGGGGCGTGCAGCGCGTCAAGGGGATGGCGAAGTTCGCCGGCCAGGGACTCTTCAACGTCGGGATCTCCGGCACCGGCTGGGTCGCGCTGACCTCCCGGGGCACGCCCATCGTCGTCGACTGCGGCCGCGGCGAGGACGAGACCTATGTGGACCCGGACGCCCTGGTCGCCTGGTCGACGAACCTGAAGATGAAGGGCAAGCGCAGCTTCAAGGCGTCCTCGATGATCGGACGCGGCAGCGGCGAGGCGTACCAACTGGGCTTCTCCGGCCAGGGGTTCGTCGTCGTCCAGCCCAGCGAGGACAGCACCGACCGGCTCCGGGCCCGGGGCTGAGGGGGAGGACGAACACGCCATGCAGAGTCCGCTTTTCGCCTTCACCGAGGCACAGACCCAGGACCGCTACGCCCTGCAGAACGAGCAGCTGCTGCGGGTCACCCTCGAGGGACACGAGGACCTCCTCGCCCGTAAGGGCACGATGGTCGCCTATCAGGGCCTGCTCGAATTCGAGGGCAACTACCAGACCCAGGGGCAGCACCGCGCCCGCGCGACCACCGGCGAGGGCCTGGACCTGATGCGGGTCTCCGGGCAGGGCACGGTCTATCTGGCCAACCTCGCCCAGTACATCCATGTCGTCGACGTCGACCACCAGGGCCTGACCGTCGACGGCAGCTACGTCCTGGCGCTGGACTCCGCCCTCCACTGGGACGTCGTCTCCGTCGACAGCCAGTACGGCATCTCCGGCACCGGCAAGTACCAGCTCAACATCTCCGGGCAGGGCAAGGTCGTGCTGATGACCTCGGGCCAGCCGCTGATGCTGCAGGTCACGCCCGACAAGTACGTCAACGCCGATGCGGATGCGGTGGTTGCCTGGTCCAAGTCGCTGCGGGTGCAGATGCAGGCGCAGACGCACTCCTCCGGGGTGTGGCGGCGGCGCGGCAATACCGGCGAGGGCTGGGAGCTGAGCTTCCTCGGGCAGGGGTACGCGCTGGTACAGCCCAGCGAGCTGCTGCCGCCGCAGAACGCCGTGATCGGGTCCGGCATGGCCGCCCAGTTCGGCATGGGCCAGCAGGGCGCCCACGGAGCCAACCAGGGCAACATCTTCACCAACTGACGTGCGGCGCCCGCGGATCCGGCGCCCGTCCCCTCCCGGGCCGGGCGCCGGATGCCCGGTCTAGGCGGACTGTCCGAGCAGCGCGCGGGTACGGTCCACCAGGCGCACCACCGACGCATCGGCGACGGAGGCCACCTCGTCGTAGGCGAACCAGCGCAGGTCAAGCGACTCGTCGCTGATCGCCGCCTCGGCGCCCTCGGGTGCCAGCGCCGCGTACTGCACGTCCAAATGCCAGGCGCAGGGCGTGTGATGGCGGTCCAGCCGCACCGGCCCGCCGGGCAGCAGCGTCAGCCCCTGGGCGATCCCGGACTCCTCACGCGCCTCACGCAGCGCCGCGTCCGCCAGGCGGGCGTCCTCCGGCTCGCAGTGGCCGCCCATCTGGAGCCACATCTCCAGCTTGCGGTGCAGCGTGAGCAGCACCCGGCCGCCGACCGGGTCGACCACCAGGGCGCTGGCCGTGATGTGCCCGTCCTTGCACGGCTTCCACATGCCGTCCTGGTGGGCGGCGAGATGGTCGAGATACGTCAGCCGCAGCCGCTCCTGATCGGCCGACGGCGCGGGCCACTCCTTGAGCACCCGCGCCGCGTCCTCGCGCAGACTCACTTGTCGCCGTCACCCTTGCCGTCGTCGGAGGACCGGTCGTCGGACGACGGGCCGCCGGCGTCCTCGGGGCCCTCGGCGTCCTTGGCGCCCTCGGCGTCCGCGGCGGGCTTGGCGTCCGCGGCGGGCTTGGCGTCCGCGGCGGGCTTGGTCAGGTCCTGCTTGCCGCCGCTCGCCGCCTCGCCCAGCATCTTGTCGAGCTCGGAGAAATCCAGCTGCTCGTGATGCACGAACCCGTCCGGGTCGTCCAGGTCGGCCGCCGTCGGCAGCATGTCCGGGTGCGCCCACAGGCCGTCGCGGCCCTCCAGGCCCCGGGCGTCCGTCAGGGAGGCCCACAGGCGCGAGGCATCCCGCAGCCGGCGCGGACGCAGCTGGAGGCCGATCAGCGTGGAGAACGTCTGCTCGGCCGGGCCGCCGCTCGCCCGGCGGCGCCGCAGCGTCTCGCGGAGCTTGTCCGCCGACGGCAGATGCGGCTTGGCAGCGGCGTGCACCACCGCGTCCACCCAGCCCTCGACGAGCGCCAGCGCGGTCTCCAGCCGGGCCAGCGCGGCCTTCTGCTCCGGAGTGTCCTCGGGCTGGAACATGCCCTGCTGCAGGGCGTTCTGCAGCTCCTCGGGGTGCTGCGGGTCGATCTGGCCGACCACGTCCTCCAGCTTGGTCGTATCGACCTTGATGCCGCGCGCATAGCCCTCCACGGCACCGAACAGATGCGAGCGCAGCCACGGCACATGGGCGAAGAGCCGCTGATGGGCGGCCTCGCGCAGGGCCAGATACAGCCGCACCTCCTCCTCCGGGACGCCCAGGCCCTCGCCGAACCTGGCGATGTTCCCGGGCAGCAGCGCCGCCTTGCCGGCCGGGCCCAGCGGCAGCCCGATGTCCGTGGAACCCACGACCTCACCGGCCAGCACGCCCAGCGCCTGGCCGATCTGGGTGCCGAACATCGCGCCGCCCATGGAGCGCATCATTCCCAGGAGCGGGCCCGCCATGGCCTGCATCTCGCCGGGCAGCACATCGCCCATGGCCGACCCGACGCGCTCGGCGAGCGGATTGACCAGGTCCTTCCATACCGGCAGGGTCTCCTCGACCCACTCGGCGCGGCTCCAGGCCACCACCGAGCCGGACCCCGACGGCAGCGACGTCACGCCGTCCAGCCACAGGTCCGCCAGCCGCACGGCCTCCTCGACCGCGGTGCGCTCGCCCGGCGACAGGCTCGCGTCCTTGCTGCCGTCCTCGGCGCCCTGCGCGACGGTCTGCCGCGCGATGTCCTTGGCCATGTCCCAGTTCACCGGGCCGCCCTCGTACGAGAGCATCTGGCCGAGCTTCTGGAAGGCGGCGCCCAGGTCGCCAGGGTTCATTTCGCCGCCGGGGCCGCCCATGCCGCCGAAGAGCGCCGCGAACGGATTGTCCGCGCCGCCGCTCCCGCTGCCGAACCCGAAGGGGTCCGCGGGGCCCTGGCTACCTCCCTGGCCGCCCTTCTTCTTGCCGTTGTCGCCGTCCTCCGGCTCCTCCGGCGGAAGGCCGAATCCAAATGGGGTGTCACTCACGGGTTTCCTCGGCTCGTAGGGCCACCGGCAAGGGGCCGGCGGCGGCTGCCCGGCATCACCTCCAGCGTAGACACCCGCCCCGCTTCGGGGCTCGGTGCTTCACCGGCGCGGTGCCTGCGGCAGGATGGACAGCACCTGGTACGTACGCGTCAGCACGCGTACGTACTGAATTCAACCGCTGGAGATGCCCGGTGAGTTCCCCAGATCCGACCGTTCGCGCAGCGCGAAACGCTGCGGCCAAGGCCGAGCCGACAGGCAACGGCGCAGGCGGCGCCAGGGCCCGGCCGCTGCGCCGGCCCGTCGTGGCCGTCACCGGAGCCGCCTCCGGGGTCGGCGCGCTGCTCACCCGTGCCCTGGTGGCATCCGACGAGATCAAACAGGTCGTGGCCATCGACGAGCGGCGCGGCGACATCGCCGAGGCCCACTGGCATGTCCTGGACGTCCGCGACCCCGCCATCGCCGACAAACTGCGCGGCGCCGACGTCGTCGTCCACCTGGCACTCGACCTCGACCTGGAGACCGACGCCGCCGCCCGCACCGCCTACAACGTGCGCGGCACCCAGACCGTCCTGACCGCCGCCGCCGCGGCCGGCGTCCACCGGGTGGTGCTGTGCACCTCCGCCATGGTCTACGGTGCGCTGCCCGACAACGATGTTCCGCTGGCCGAGGACGCCGAGCTGCGGGCCACCGCCGACGCCACCGGTGTCGGCGACCTCCTGGAGATCGAGCACCTGGCCCACCGTGCGCCCCGCGCGCACCCCGGCCTGAACGTCACCGTCCTGCGCCCCGCCGTCCTGGTGGGCGGCACCGACACCGCCCTGACCCGCTACTTCGAGTCGCCCCGCCTCCTGGTCGTCGCCGGATCCCGCCCCGCCTGGCAGTTCTGCCACGTCGAGGACCTGGTCAGCGCCCTGGAGTACGCCGCCCTGGAGAAGGTCGACGGCGAGCTGGCGGTGGGCTGCGACGGCTGGCTGGAGCAGGAGGAGGTCGAGGAGCTGTCCGGTATCCGGCGCATGGAGCTGCCGTCCTCGGTGGCCCTGGGCGCCGCCGCCCGGCTGCACCGCATCGGGCTGACCCCCTCACCCGCCGGTGACCTCGCGTACACGATGCACCCCTGGGTGGTCAGCGGCAGTCGCCTCCACGAGGCGGGCTGGCGGCCGAAGTGGACGAACGAGGAGGTGCTCGCCGAGCTCCTGGAGGAGGTCGCCGGCCGCCACACCGTCGCCGGCCGCCGCCTGGGCCGCAAGGACGCCACCGCCGCCGGTGCGGCCGGCGCCACCGTCGCCCTCCTGGGCACCGCCGCCCTGGTCCGCCGCGCACGCAAGGCCCGCCGCCGTATCTGAGGCGGTGGGCCCCGCGGCCTGTACGAGCCTCCATACGGTTCCCCGGACGACCGGTGGAATCGGCCATTCCCCAGCGCGGCCCGGTGCGGCACGATGGGAGCATGTCAGCCGATACCTCACCCCCCGGCCGCGACCACCCCGGCGAGCGGGCCGCCGCGGATCCGATCCGGCTCATCGCGGTCCGCGACACCGCGCTGTCCGTGGATGAGGTCTTCGCGGCCGTCGGGGACGCCGCCGCGGGTGGTACGGCGCTGTTCGTCGGCACGGTCCGTTCGCACGACAGCGGTGCGGACGTCGAGGGGCTGGGCTACTCTGCGCACCCCTCCGCCGAGGCGGAAATCAGACGCATCGCCGAGAAGGTCGTCGCCGACTACCCCGTCCGGGCGCTGGCCGCCGTCCACCGAGTGGGTGATCTGGCCATCGGCGATCTGGCGGTGGTCGTCGCGGTCTCCTGCCCGCACCGGGGCGAGGCGTTCGAGGCGTGTCGCAAGCTGATTGACGACCTCAAACACCAGGTCCCGATCTGGAAGCACCAGACGTTCTCCGATGGTGCACAGGAGTGGGTGGGGGTTTAGAACCCGGCTTCGGCGCCGTTGCTCCGGTTGCGTAACCCGCCCCCTGGCGTAAGCGTTGACCCATCGGATGGTTAATCTGCTAATCGTCGATTGCGGTCGTACAAGGGGTTGGGAGGTCGCTGTGGGTGCGCTCCTCTGGTTGCTGGTTCCGGTTCTTGCTGCGCTCGTCGCCACGGTGTGGAGCAGCTGGACCCAACGCAACCGCAAGACCGGCGACGGCGCGGAGCTCGCCGGCTATGCCCGGTTCCGCGAGGCGATGGAGCGGGAGCATTCCGTTTCCGACCCCGCCTCCGACGCCGTCTGACGGCCTCCCGGCGTACGCACGAGCAACCGCGGTGCCCGTCGTCCCCGTACGGACGGCCCCGCGGGCCGGTTGTCATACCCGTCCCGTACTGTCGTTCCATGCCACGCCGCACCGCGACGCTACTCGCCTCGACCCTGATGCTGATCGCGCTGCTCTGCGCCGGGGTGCTGATCCCCGTGCCGTATTCCGAGATGTCGCCCGGCCCGACGGTGAACACCCTCGGCGATCATGACGGCGAGCCGGTGCTGCAGATCGTCGGGCCCAAGACGTACCAGCCGACCGGCCATCTCAACATGACCACGGTACGGGTCACCGGCCCCGACTACACCATGAACCTCTTCGAGGCGGTGGCCGGCTGGCTGGACCACGACAGTGCCGTGGTGCCGCACAAGACGCTCTACCCCGAGGGGCAGACGGCCGAGCAGGCCGACCAGGAGAACGCCGAGGAGTTCAGCCAGTCCCAGGAGAGCGCCAAGACCGCGGCCCTCAACCAGCTGCATGTCCCGGTGGCGACCCAGACGGTGGTCAGCACCGTCATGAAGGACAAGCCGGCCGACGGGCGGCTGCACGCGGGCGATGTGATCAAGGCCGTGGACGGCACGGCGGTCAAGGCCTACAGCGATGTCGCCCGGCTCGTCACCCGGCACAAGCCGGGCGAGAAGGCCGTCTTCACGATCATCCCCGCCAAGGAAGCGGCCGCGGCGGAGAAGAAGGGCAAGAAGCCCGCGACCGGCGTGAAGCAGGTCGCCATCACCACGGCGAAGGCGAAGGACGGCCGGGCCATCGTGGGCATCCAGGCCGGGGTGGACCACATCTTCCCGTTCACCATCGACGTCAAGCTGGCCGATGTCGGCGGGCCCAGCGCCGGGCTGATGTTCGCGCTCGGCATCGTCGACAAGCTGACGCCGGGGAACATGACCGGCGGCAAGTTCGTGGCCGGTACGGGCACGATCGACGACAAGGGGAACGTCGGCCCGATCGGCGGCATCTCGATGAAGACGGTCGGTGCCCGGGACCAGGGCGCGCAGTTCTTCCTGACGCCCAAGGACAACTGCACGGCCGCGGCCAAGGACACTCCCAAGGGCCTGACCCTGGTGAAGGTCGGCACGATAGGTGACGCCGTCAAGGCACTGGAGAAGATCCGTAAGGGCGACACCGCCGGCCTGCCGAGCTGCAGCCCGGCAGGCCGGTCGTAGTGCGGTTACGCCTCGAAGGTCGCGGCCAGCGCGTCCGCGAGGCCCGGCACCAGGGCGGAGCCGGTGAGTACCTCGGACGTGGAGTCCTTCTCCCGCAGCCGCAGCGCCGATTCGCGCGCCCCGTCGCGCAGTACGGCCACCGTCATGCGGACCTCCTGGCGGTCCGGGTGCCGGGCGACCCACTTGGCGAGCTGGGCATCGTCCATGCCGTCGGGCACGGAGTCCTCGGCGGACGGCGGCAGCATCAGACGTTCCACGGTCAGCGCGCAGCCGGTGACGGCGTCGGGCCAGGCGATGGTGGCGAGGAACTCGTCCAGCGGGGCGCCGGCCGGGATCTCGTCCTGTTCAACGGGGGTCAGGGAAGCGGTGGTGGAGTCGTCGATGCCGAGCTGGGCGGCGAGCGCGGGCTCCTGATCGCGCAGCTTGGCGGTGTCGACGAGGGCGAACAGTCGGGCGGGCTGATCCCAGCCGAGCCCGGCGGCGTATTCATCGATTTCGAGTACGGCGCGGGTCAGCGGGTCGGCGGCGAGGGGGGTGCCGTCAACGGGGAGGTTGGTCATGCTCAACATCGTGCCTTGTCCGCCCCGGAAATCGGGAACCGAGTAAAGCCTTCGTAAGTTGCATCACTGGGTCCTACTATCGCCGGGCCTGTTCCACACAACAGCGAACTTCGAGGTGCGCACCTTGGCTTTCCAGATGCCGGACCGTGGCGGAGGCCCCTCAGGGCCACGGATCAGAGTCGGCCGACCGTCCCGGCGGGTCCGGACCCTGCTCATGACATTGGGCGTACTGGCCGTGCTGGCCATGCTCTTCGTGATGTTCTCCGGGTTCTGGACCGACTGGCTCTGGTACCGCTCGGTCCACTACTCCTCCGTCTTCACCACGACCCTGTGGACCAAGATCGGTCTGTTCTTCGCCTTCGGCGCCGTGATGGCGGCGGCCGTCGGCATCAACATCTGGCTGGCGCACCGGCTGCGGCCGCCGCTCAGCGCGATGTCCATGGAGCAGCAGAGCCTGGACCGCTACCGGATGGGCATCGCCCCGTTCAAGAAGTGGGCGCTGATCGCGATCACCGCGGTGATCGGCCTGATCGCGGGTGCGTCCGCGTCCGGTGAATGGCGCACCTGGCTTCAGTGGGTCAATGGCGTGCAATTCGGGCAAAAAGACCCGCAGTTCGGCATGGATGTCGCGTTCTACGCCTTCGATCTGCCGTGGTACCGCTTCCTGCTGAGCTTCGGTTTCGCCTGCGCGGTGCTGTGCCTGGTCGCCGCCGCGCTGACGCACTACCTCTACGGCGGGCTGCGGGTGACCAGCCCCGGCTCCCGGGCGACGGCCGCCGCGACCGGCCATCTGTCGGTGCTGCTGGGTATCTTCGTCTCCCTCAAGGCCGTCGCGTACTGGCTCGACCGGTACGGCCTGGCGGTCAAGTCCAGCGGCCTGAAGTCGGCGGACAACTGGACCGGGCTGCGCTATGTCGACGCCCATGCCTATCTCCCGGCGAAGACCATCCTGTTCTTCATCGCGGCGATCTGCGCGGTGCTGTTCTTCGCGACCCTCTGGCGCCGCACCTGGCAGCTGCCGGTGATCGGCTTCGGCCTGATGGTGCTCTCGGCGGTCCTGATCGGCGGGCTGTATCCGGCGATCGTGCAGAAGTTCCAGGTCCAGCCGAACGAGGCCAACAAAGAGGCCCCGTACATCAAGCAGAACATCAAGGCGACCCGGGATGCGTACGACATCCGGAACTCCGAGGTCACGCCGTACAAGGGCAATTACAAGCCCGGCGGCAAGGAGGACAGCCAGCGGCTGCGGGACGAGGCCGACACCACGGCCAGCCTGCGCCTGCTCGACCCCAATGTGGTCTCGCCGGCCTTCCAGCAACAGCAGCAGGTGCGGGCGTACTACCAGTTCCCCTCCACCCTGGACGTCGACCGGTACAAGGACAAGGACGGCGCCGAGCAGGACACCGTCATCGGGCTGCGCGAGCTGAACATCGCCGGTATCCCGGATCACAACTGGATCAACGACCACTTCAAGTACACCCACGGTTACGGTGCGGTCTCGGCGAAGGGGACCGAGACGGCCGACGGCGGCGGTCCGAAGTACACCGAGTCGGATCTGCCGGCCAAGGGGCAGCTCCCCAAGTACGAGCAGCGGGTGTACTACGGCGAGAAGACCTCGCAGTATTCGATCGTCGGCGGTCCGCAGAAGGAACTGGACTACTCCGACGACAGCGGCGAGAAGAGCTATCGCTACCAGGGCAAGAGCGGGGTGAATCTCTCCAACCCGATCAACCGCGCCGCCTACGCGGTGGCGTTCGGGGAGCCGCAGATCCTCTACTCCGGTGCGATCGGCGACGGTTCGCGGATCCTGTACAACCGCACTCCCAAGGAGCGGGTCGAGGCGGTCGCCCCCTGGCTGACCATCGACGGCGATGCCTATCCGGCGGTCATCAACGGCCGGATCCAGTGGATCGTGGACGCCTACACCACCAGCAACGGCTATCCGTACGCCTCGCGCACCACGCTCGGCGACACCACGGCCGATTCGCTCACCGACGGACAGCGGGCGGTGGTGGCCCAGCAGAACCAGGTCAACTACATCCGTAACTCCGTCAAGGCGACGGTCGATGCCTACGACGGCTCGGTCAAGCTCTACCAGTGGGACGAGAAGGACCCGGTCCTCAAGACCTGGATGAAGTCGTTCCCCGGTACGGTCACGAAGAAGAGCGCCATCAGCCCCCAGCTGAAGGAGCATCTGCGGTATCCGCAGGACCTGTTCAAGGTGCAGCGTCAGCTGCTGACCACCTACCACGTCACCGACCCGGGTACTTTCTACTCCGGTTCGGAGCGCTGGCAGGTCCCGAGCGACCCGACGACCAAGTCGGGCAACTCCGTGCCGCCGTACTACCTGAGCATGAAGATGCCGGACCAGAAGAACCAGGCGTTCTCGCTGACGACGACCTTCACGCCCAACAAGAAGGACAACCTCGGTGCCTTCATGGCCGTCGACGCCAACGCGAACAGCGGCGACTACGGCAAGATCAGACTGCTGAAACTGCCCGCGCAGACACCGGTGCCCGGTCCGCAGCTGGCGCAGTCGAAGTTCAACTCCGATCCGACGATCGCCAATGAGCTCAACATCCTCAAGAGAGGCGATTCGGAGATCGAGTACGGCAATCTGCTGACCGTGCCACTGGACGGCGGGCTGCTGTATGTCGAACCGGTCTATCTGCGCGGTGCCGGTACCAACTACCCGCTGCTGAAGAAGGTGTTGGTCAGCTACGGCGACGACAAGCCGGTCCTGGAGGACTCCCTCAAGGATGCGCTGGACGTCGTCTTCGGCAAGAAGGCGCCGAGTACGGGCACCAAACCGCCGGGCGGCGACACGGGCCCGGCACCGCCGTCCAACCAGACGGTGCAGCAGGCGCTGAGCGACGCCGAGAAGGCCTACGACGAGGGTGAGAAGGCCCTCGAGCGCAAGGACTTGGGCGCGTACGACGCGGCCAAGAAGAAGCTCAAGGCGGCGCTGGACCAGGCGGCGAAGGCGTCCCGGGAAGCGAAGTCGCCCACCAAGGGCGGCAAGCCGGGCGGCTGAGCCGGCCGGTGGCAACTGCGGGCCGTGCGGCCGCCGGTGTACCCGCCGGCGGCCGCACGACAGCGGTGGTCAGGGGCCACCCCGGCCCCGTGATAGCGTGAGGGAACAACGACGCGGGGTGGAGCAGCTCGGTAGCTCGCTGGGCTCATAACCCAGAGGTCGCAGGTTCAAATCCTGTCCCCGCTACGGAAGATGAAGGCCCGGATCTCTCAGGATCCGGGCCTTCGTCATGTGTGTGGTGAGCGTTTTCGGTCGGTGCTGGCCAAGGCCGCGTCGAACGACCGATGTGGCGAACCTGTGTGCTTGAGTTTGACAAGTCGCCGTGTCGGGAAGTCGACAAACCGCTGTAGTGACCTCACTGGCTGCGGTATACCAGGTGTACGCGGGTTACAGGTGATGCGACGATGGCTGTTATGGGGGACAAGGCAAGGTTGTTGGAGACGGACCGGTTTGTGCATGCGCCCGACGACGGGCGCGAATCCGAGCTGCCGATGGATGCGATGGAGGCCGCAGAGGCTGCCGACGCGTCCGATGCGGTCACCGAGACCGGCCACCGCCGGGCCGCCGAGGCGGGTGACACCGCCGCCATGAGCGCGCTCGGCGCGATGCTGCTGCGCCGCGGCGACCTGGACGGCGCCGAGCCGCATCTGCGCTCCGCCGCCGCGGCCGGCGACCGCGCCGCGGCCAACAACCTCGGCGTTCTGCTGCACCAGCGGGGCTACGCCGACGAGGCGGGCGGCTGGTGGCGGATCGCCGCCGTCGCCGGTTCCGCGGCCGCCGCGCACGCCCTCGGCCGGCACTACCGCGAGCGCGGCGACGAGCCCGCCGCCGAGTACTGGCTGCGCCAGTCCGCAGAATCCGGCCACTGCCTGGGCGCGTACGCCCTCGCCGACCTGCTGGAGCACCGTGGCGACGTCGGCGCCGAGCGCTGGTTCCGCGCCGCCGCCGAGCGCGGCCACCGCGAGGCCGCCTACCGCCTCGCCCGGATCATCGAGGACGGCCGCGACTCCGACCGCCGTACGACGCCCGCCTACGGGGAGCTGACCCGGCAGGCCGAAGCCGAGCAGTGGTACCGCCAGGCCGCCGCGCGCGGCCACCGGCGGGCGGCCCTCCAGCTGGGCGCGCTCCTGGAGGACCGCGGCGACATCCAGGAGGCGGGCCGCTGGTACCTGTCCGCCGCCAAGGACGGCGAGGCGCGGGCCGCCTGCGCGCTGGGCTTCCTGCTGCGCGACGCCGGGGACGAGGAGAGCGCCGCCGAATGGTGGCGGCGGGCCGCCCAGGACGGCGATGGCAACGCTGCCAACGCGCTGGGCGCCCTGCACGCCGACCGCGGCGAACTGCAGACCGCCGAGCGCTGGTACCGCGTCGCGCTGGACGCCGGCGACGTCAACGGCGCGTACAACATCGGCCTGCTCTGCGCCGGGCAGGACCGGGCCGGCGGCGGCGAGCAGTGGTACCGCCGCGCCGCCTACGCCGGGCACCGCGAGGCCGCCAACGCGCTCGCCATCCTGCTGCTGCAGCGCGGCGACGCCGCGGGCGCCGAGCCGTGGTTCTCCAAGGCGGCCGAGGCGGGCAGCGTGGACGCCGCGTTCAACCTCGGCATCCTCTTCGCCGGGCGCGGCGACGAGCGCACGGCGCAGACCTGGTACGAGCGGGCCGCGGCGGCCGGGCACACCGAGGCGGCGCTGCAGGTCGCCCTCGTACAGCTGCGGGACGGCGAGCTGCAGGACGCGGAGCGCAATCTGCGCTGTGCGGCCGGCCGCGGCAGCCCCGAGGCGGCCTTCCGGCTCGCGGACCTCCTGGACCGCAGGGCCGCGGCGGCGGGCGAGGGGTCGGCGGACAGCGAGCGGACCGCGGACGACGAGAGCACCCAGTGGTACGAGCGGGCGGCGCGGCAGGGTCACCGCCGCGCCCAGGTCCGGGTTGGCATGTTCGCGGCGGCTCGCGGCGATGTGGTCGGCGCCGCGGACTGGTACCGCGCGGCGGCCGAGGCCGGCAGCCGTAACGGCGCCTTCAACCTCGGGCTGCTGCTGGCCCGCGAGGGCAGCCTCCCCGAGGCCGCCTTGTGGTGGCAGCAGGCCGCCGAGGACGGGCACGGCCGCGCGGCGCTGCGCCTGGCGCTGCTTGCCGCCCGGCGCGGCGCGCTCGCCGAGGCGCAGAGCTGGTGCGCGCGGGCCGTGGAGCTGGGCCCGCCCGAGGTCTCCGAGCGCGCGGCACGGCTGCGTACGGCGCTCCAGGAGGAGCTCAGCGCGTAGCGGCGCCCCTGGGGCCCAGGGCCGGGTCCCGGGGGCCGCCCCTGGGTTACGGGGAAGGGATTTGCGCTGGTCGTCGGCCTGGGGTTAAAGTAAAGACACAACGACGCGGGGTGGAGCAGCTCGGTAGCTCGCTGGGCTCATAACCCAGAGGTCGCAGGTTCAAATCCTGTCCCCGCTACTGAAGGACAAAGGCCCGGATTCCTTGAGAATCCGGGCCTTTGTCGTTCTCCAGGCCATGGTCGTGCTCTGAGCGTTTGTCGTGCTCCGGGGTCATGGCTGCGGATCTACGGACGGTGTCCGACCGCCTCCGCGTACAGGGCGCGGTCCACGAGTTTGTTCTCCGGCAGCGGCGCCCCCTTGGTGACGCCCGCGTCCCGGTAGGCCTTCTGCAGCCGGTCCGCGGTGCCCTTCCGGATCTCCCAGTCCATCCGGAGCGACGGCACCGAGGTAAGGATCTTGGGGTCCACCTCGAGCAGCGTCGCCAGCTCGGCAGCGAACGCCTTGTCGGCCTTGTAGTCACCGGCGAAATAGGTGTTGACGGTGCGGATGTACGCGCGCAGGAAGGCGACGCCCGCGTCCGGGTCCCGCTGGAGCAGGTTCGGGCCGTAGAGGGCGCCGCCGAGCGGTTCGCCCTGGGGCTGGCCGCCGAGGAACGCGTACCCCTTGTCGCCGTCGACCTGGCGCCAGACCGGGTCGAGCAGCCAGGCGGAATCCACGCCGCCGCCGGTCAGGGCGGTCAGTACGTCGGAGGAGCCGAGCTGCTGGAAGGTGACGGAGTTCATATCGGCGCCGTGTGCGGCGAAGAACCTGTCCATCGGGTACATGATCACGGAGCCTTTGCCGATCATGGTGCCCATGGTGGAGCCCTTGAGGGAGACCGAGGAGGCACTGTGGCCGCCCTTCAGGCGCACCCACAGGCCGCTTTTGGACTTCGGGTCGGGGGAGAAGTTTCCGGCCACCCAGCGGATGTCGAAGCCGCCGTTGATGCCGTTGACGACGGCGGCTTCGGGGGCCGCCCACAGGGCGTCCAGATCGCCCTTCGCCAGCAGCGGCAGTGCCTCCGGCGTGGGCAGCACCTTCAGCCGGACGTCCAGGCCCTCCTTCTTGAACTCGCCCTTGGCGATGGCCAGTCGAAGCGGCGCGACGTACTCGGCCCCCAGTGTGCCGGTGGCGACCGTGAGGGTGCGGCGCTTCTTCAGGGGGGCGGGGGCCGGGGCGCCCTTGTCGCAGCGGGCCGGGGCGCGGGTGGGGGAGCGGTCGGCGGGGTCGGTCCAGGAGGCCTTGCCGCAGCCCGCCACCGGCTTGATGGTGCGGGGCTTTGCGGCGGTGCCGGTGCCCTGCTGGGCGGTGCAGCCCGCGCTGAGGGCGAGTGCTGCGGTGAGCACGGCGAGGACGGTGGTGCGGGAGCGCGGCATGGGACCTCCGTGCGGGGGCGGATTCCGGGGGAGTGGGGGGCTCAGTTCTGGGCGCGGCCGCGGTCGCGAGGGGCCCAGGGCGTGAGGAACCGCCCGGCCAGCCGCACCAGTTCGGAGAAGAGCACGCCCAGGACGGCGACGCAGACGATGCCGACGAACATCACGTCGTTCTGGAACAGGGCGCGCGAATCGAAGATCAGATGGCCCAGGCCGTCGGCGGCGGCGATCTGTTCGGAGGCGACGATCACCAGGACGGCCACGCCCGCGGCGATCCGGGCGCCCACCAGGACGGCCGGCAGTGAGGCGGGCAGCAGGACATGGCGGAACATCTGCCAGGGGCTCGCGCCGAAAACCCGCCCCGCATCGCGGTGTCCGGAGGGAACGGCGAGCACCGCAGCCATCGTTGATATCCATACGAAGAAGAAGACGGTGGCGGCGACGAGGGCGACCTGCGGGCCTTCGCCGAGGCCGAACATGTTGAGGAAGACGGGCAGGAGGGCGAGTTTGGGGACGACGTAGAGGGCGTCGAGGAGGGGTTCGAGGGCGGCGCGTACGAGGTGGAGGGAGCCCATCAGGAGGCCGAGGGCATAGCCGGTGACGGTGCCGATGGCGTAGCCGGCCAGGACGCGCCGGAGGGTGGCCCGGACGTCCGGCCACAGCTCGCCGGCCAGGGCGCGGTCCCAGCCGTCGGCCAGGATGGTGGACGGCGCGGGATAGACGCGGGCGTCGATCCAGGCCTGCGCGGCGGCCAGTTGCCACAGCAGGACGAGGACGAGCGGGACGGCGACGGCCAGCGAGAGTTCGAGGGTGCGCCGGCGGCGGTGGGTGCGTTCGGGGCGCAGCTCCTGGGGGCCGGGGCGGCGGATCAGGAGGCGGTCGGGTGCGGGTGTGCGGGGTGCGGTGGTCATGCCGGTACGGCCCCCTTCCCGGCGGCCCGGTCCCGCCCGTCGACCTCGCCCCGCAGCAGATGCCACAACTCGGCCTGCAGGGCGGTGAATTCGGGGGAGCTGCGGACCTCGCCGGTACGCGGACGGGCGAACGGCGGGCGGCGTTCGGCGATGATCCGGCCGGGCCGGGCGGACATCACCAGCACCCGGTCGCCGAGCACGAGGGCCTCTTCGAGGCTGTGGGTGATGAAAAGGGTGGTGGTGCGGGTGGTCTGGGTGAGGTCGAGGAGCTCGTCCTGGAGGATGGTCCGCAGCTGGGCGTCCAGCGCCGCGAACGGCTCGTCCATCAGCAGGATCCCGGGCTCGACGGCGAGCGCACGGGCAATGGCGACGCGCTGGCGCATCCCGCCGGAGAGCGCGGCCGGGTAGGCGCCCGCGAAGTCGGCGAGCCCCATCCTCGCGAGCCATGAGCGGGCGCGCTCATCGGCCTCCTTACGGGGCACGCGCTGGATGTCGAGGCCGAAGCGGACATTGGCCAGGACGGTCTTCCAGTCGTAGATGCCGTAGTCCTGGAAGATCATCGCGGCCGGGCGGTCGGCGCTCGCCCGGATCTCCAGCTCGCCCGCGCTGGGGCGCAGCAGGCCGGCCGCGATCCGCAGCAGCGTCGATTTTCCGCAGCCGGACGGGCCGACGATGCAGACGAATTCGCCGGGCGCGATCTCGACGTCGACGGGGCCGAGGGCGGCCAGTGCCTTGCCGCCGCGGCCGAAGGAGCGGGTCAGGGCGCGGGCGTGCAGGGCCGGCCGGCGGGCGGACGGTTCGGCGGGCGGGCGGGGGATCCGGTCGGTCGGCGGGGAAGGGTGCGGCTCTCCCACGGGTGCTCCTCGCGGAGTGCGGTGTGCGGACAGGGCGCCGCCGGGGCACGGGGCCGGGCCCGGTCGGACCCGATGGCCGAAAAGCGCGGCACGGGCGACGATATGACGGGTCGTCAGATTCGGGAAGAGGGCGTGCGCACCCCGGTGCGCGGCCACCGCCGCCCCCGGGGAGGCGGTGCGGGCATGCGAAGGGGCCCGCTGCCATGGCGGCGCGGGCCCGGCGTGGCGTACGGCGTGACGCCCTGCGGGAGGCGGACGCGGCTCGGACGGGGGCGGCCCGGACGGGGGCCGACTCCCGGTGGGGTCAGGAGGCGGCGCTGCAGTTGGGGCACAGGCCCCGGTAGGTCACCGTGACCTCGGAGACCTGGAAGCCGTAGCGCTCCGGTTCGGGCAGGGCGGAGAGCGGGTCGCCCTGGACGTGGACGTCGCGGATCGTGCCGCACCGCGAGCAGACGAGGTGCTGGTGGTCGTGATGGGCGTTCGGGTCGTAGCGCTTCGCCCGGCCGTCGGTGCTCACCTCGAGCACCTCGCCGAGCGAGACCAGCTCCCCCAGCGTGTTGTAGACCGTGGCGCGGGAGATCTCGGGGAGCCGCTCGGTCGCCAGTGCGTGCACTTCGTCGGCGGTGTAGTGGACGTGGTCCCCGTCGAGGACCTCGGCGACGACGCGTCGTTGTGCGGTCAGCCGCCAGCCGCGTCCCCGGAGCCGTTCCAGCAGGTCACTCATGCCAATCACCTATCAGTCAGATAAGGCCAAGGGTAGCAGCGGCCGGTCCATGACCGGATCGGGTACGAGATTCGGATGCTTCTTGACTTAGACAATGTCCAATGTAGGATCGGCAGCGGCGCAAGCCAAGGGACAGGCGGAGATCACTTCAGGAGGCGCACGTGTCGGTAGAGAGCAGCACTGGACCGCTGACCACGGAGAGCGGGGCCCCGGTCGCGGACAACCAGAACAGCGAGACGGCCGGCCTCGGCGGACCCGGTCTGATCCAGGACCAGCTCCTGATCGAGAAGCTCGCGCACTTCAACCGCGAGCGCATCCCGGAGCGCATCGTGCACGCCCGCGGCGCCGGTGCGTACGGCACCTTCACGGTGACCGCGGATGTGACCGAGTACACCCGCGCGAACTTCCTCTCCGAGGTCGGCAAGCAGACCGAGACGTTCCTGCGCTTCTCGACGGTCGCCGGCAACCTCGGCGCGGCGGACGCGGTGCGTGACCCGCGCGGGTTCGCCCTGAAGTTCTACACCGAAGAGGGCAACTACGACCTCGTCGGCAACAACACCCCGGTGTTCTTCATCAAGGACGCCATTAAGTTCCCCGACTTCATCCACACCCAGAAGCGCGACCCGTACACCGGCTCGCAGGAGGCGGACAACGTCTGGGACTTCTGGGGGCTGAGCCCGGAGGCCACCCACCAGGTGACCTGGCTCTTCGGCGACCGCGGCATTCCCGCCTCGTACCGCCACCTCAACGGCTACGGCTCGCACACCTTCCAGTGGAACAACGAGGCGGGCGAGGTCTTCTGGGTCAAGTACCACTTCAAGACCGACCAGGGCATCAAGAACCTCACCTCGGAAGAGGCCGCGGCGCTGGCCGGCCAGGACCCCGACAGCCACCAGCGTGACCTGCGGACGTCCATCGAGCGGGGCGACTTCCCGACCTGGACCGTGCAGGTGCAGATCATGCCCGCGCAGGATGCGGCCAACTACCGCTTCAACCCGTTCGACCTGACCAAGGTCTGGCCGCACGAGGACTACCCGCCGATCGAGATCGGCAAGCTGGAGCTCAACCGCAACCCGCAGAACATCTTCGCCGAGGTCGAGCAGTCGATCTTCTCCCCGCACCACTTCGTGCCGGGTATCGGCCCGTCCCCCGACAAGATGCTCCAGGGCCGTCTCTTCGCTTACGGCGACGCGCACCGCTACCGCGTCGGCATCAACGCCGACCACCTGCCGGTGAACCGCCCGCACGCCACCGAGGCGCGCAGCCACGGCCGCGACGGCGCGCTGTACGACGGCCGCCACGCGGGACAGAAGAACTATGAGCCCAACAGCTTCGGCGGCCCGGTCGAGACCGGCAAGCCGCTGTGGCAGCCGGCCGCCCTGGCCGGTGCGACCGGTGAGCACGCGGCACCCTCGCACGCCGAGGACAGCGACTTCGTGCAGGCCGGCAACCTCTACCGCCTGATGTCGGAGGACGAGAAGGAGCGCCTGATCAACAATCTGGCGGGCTTCATCTCGCAGGTCTCCCGCGACGACATCGCCCAGCGCGCGATCGAGAACTTCCGCCAGGCGGACGCGGACTACGGCAAGCGGCTCGACGCCGCTGTCCAGGCCCTGCGCGGCTGAAATGAGCCCGCCCCCTTGGCTTCCTCGGGGGTAGCTCGCTTGTCGCTGCCGTAGAAGGCGAAGAGGCCGGATGCCAAGGGGCTCCGGCCTCTTCGTGCGTCCGGATCCTGCCTCACGCAGGTACGGCGCCGATCCGTTCGATGACATCCGACCGGCAGCGGATGATGTCACGTACGGAGACGACGCCGACCGGTTCGCGGTCGTCCAGCACGATCAGATGGCGGAAGCCGCCGCGCACCATGGCGTCCGCGGCGTCGTCGAGGGTCCAGTCCGGCGCGGCGAAGACCACGTCCGAGGTGGTGTGACTCTGGGCGGTTTCCCGGTCGGGATTCTCGCCCGCGCCGAGGGAGTTGAGGATGTCGCGCTCGGTGAGAATGCCGAGGCCGCTGGTGTCGGTGTCGAGGACGACGGCCGCGCCGACCCGGCGGGCCGCCATCAGCTGTGCGGCCTGCCGGAGGGTGTGAGCGGGCCCGATGGTGAGGACCACCGTGCTCATGGCGTCTTTGACGAACATGGGCATGGAGTGGAGCCACCTCCTTGGTGAATGTGCCTTGCGAAGAGATTCACAAGTTCACAAAGTGGGGGATTCTCATGTTCACATGCCGTCGCCGATGCAACAAGGGGCAAGTGTTGGACGGATGTCCGAACACTCGCCCCTTCGCAGGTCAGTGGCGCGCGTCGCCGATATAGGTCAGCAGGTCCTCGTGCAGCAGGCCGTTGGAGGCCGCGGCATTCCCGCTGTGTGGGCCCGGCTTTCCGTCCAGACCGGTGAACCGGCCGCCCGCCTCCTGGACGACCACCGCACAGGCCGCCATGTCCCACAGCGACAGCTCCGGCTCGGCGCAGATGTCCACCGAGCCCTCGGCGATCATCATGTACGGCCAGAAGTCGCCGTAGCCCCGGGTGCGCCAGCAGTCCCGGCTCAGATCGAGGAACCCGGGCAGCTTGCCGCGCTCCTCCCAGCCGGTCAGCGAGGAGTACGCGAACGACGCGTCCTGGATGCGGCCGACCTCTGAGACACGCAGCCGGGTGGCGGAGGTCAGGCTGCGGCCCGTAAAGGCACCCAGGCCTTCGGCGGCCCACCAGCGGCGGTTGAGGGCCGGGGCGGAGACGATGCCGACCACCGGGCGGTCGCCGCCTTCGCCGCGCTCCATCAGGGCGATCAGCGTGGCCCACACCGGGACCCCGCGGACGTAGTTCTTCGTGCCGTCGATCGGGTCGATGATCCAGCGGCGGGGGCCGGCGCCCTCGCTGCCGAATTCCTCGCCGAGCACCGCATCGCGCGGCCGGGCCCGCTGGAGATGACCACGGATCAGCTCCTCGGCGGACTTGTCCGCCTCGCTCACGGGCGTCATGTCCGGTTTGGTCTCGACCTTGAGGTCGAGAGCCTTGAACCGCTCCATGGTGGCGGCGTCCGCGGCGTCCGCGAGGACATGGCCGAGGCGGAGATCATCGTGATAGTCGGGCATGTGCGAACAGTATCTACAGGTATACGCAGGAGTCACCCGGCCATGCCCGGCCCGCCGTACCGGGTCATTCCACTGGCCGTGTGAGCGCGGCGCGGCGGCTCGCGAAAAGCGCGGTGACGGCCCGTGCGGCGACCCTTGACAGCCCCTGGTGCCCCGTCAATTCTGTGCGCACAGCGGCCTTTTGGGCCGACGGCCGGGGAGGCGACGGATGCCCGCAGCGCGTGAATGCTTGCTGGATGCCGCATATACGGCGCTGACGCGGCGGAACTGGGCGGACGTCCGGATGGTGGATGTCGCGGCCGCGGCCGGGGTCTCCCGGCAGACCCTCTACAACGAATTCGGCACCAAGGAGGGACTGGCCCGCGCCCTCGTACGGCGGGAGACCGACAACTATCTGGCCGGGGTCGAGCGGGCGCTGACCAGGCGGCCCCCCGCTGCCGGAACGGGGGGCGACGCGGCGGGCCGGGTGGTGGCCGCGGCCGCCTGGACGGTGCGTACCGCACGCGCCAATCCCCTGGTCAGGGCCGCACTGACGGGATGCTGGGGCGACCGGCTGCCCGCCCCGCCGCGGCCGGAGCCCGCCGAACTGGTCGGCCGCTTCCGCGACCGGGCCGTCGCCGCCCTGGAGCCGGACTGGCCCGAGGAGGAGCTGCCCGCCCTCGGTGCCGCCTGCGAGACCGCGGCGCGGCTGGCGCTGTCCTGCGTCGTCGCCCCGGCGGGGAAGCCGGACCGGGCCGGGCCCGATGCGGTGTCACGGCTCGTACGGGGCGCGTTCACCGGGGTGCGGGGCGGGTGAGCGGTTTTCAGGTGCGGGTGAGCGGCCTCAGTGGGCCGAGCCCGACAGCTGCAGCCCGATGACGCCGACGATGACCAGGCTGATGGAGACCAGCTTGAGGGTGGAGACCAGGTCGCCCAGGAAGACCATGCCGTAGATCGCGGTACCGGCCGCGCCGATGCCCGTCCACACCGCGTATGCCGGGCCGACGTCGAGCTTGCGCAGCGCCAGGGTCAGCAGCCCGAAGCTGGCCAGCGCGAACGCGGCGAAGGCGATGGTGGGGAAGAGGCGGGTGAAACCGTGGGAGAGCTTGAGGCAGACGGCGAAGCCCGTCTCCAGGAGCCCCGCCACCACCACCAGCAGCCACGCCATGTCCCATTGCCTCCGTCGGGTCGGTGACCGCTTCGCGTGCCGTGCAGCGATTATGCAGTTACCTCGGACGGGTGGCAGCCCATTCGCACGATCAGTCGCCCTCGCGTCGCTCCCGGGTGGCGAGCAGCCGGCGCAGCGAATAGAGGCGGGCCGGATCGGCGTGCCCGTCGGTGACCCACCGGTCCAGCGCACAGTCCTGCTCGTCATGGCTGCAGGCGCGCGGGCAGCCTTCGGTACCCGGCTCCAGGTCGGGGAAGGCAAGGATGACCCGCGACGGGTCGATGTGGTGCAGCCCGAAGGACCGTACGCCCGGGGTGTCGATGACCCAGCCCGCGTCGTCCGGCAGCGGCAGCGCCAGCGCGGAGGTGGTGGTGTGCCGGCCGCGGCCGGTGACCGCGTTGACGTGCCCGGTGGCCCGGCGGCGCTCCGGGACCAGGGCGTTGACCAGCGTCGTCTTGCCCACGCCGGAGTGCCCGACGAACGCCGTCATACGGCCCGTCAGCTGTTCCCGGACGCGTTCGGCGGCGCTGCCGTCGGTGAGCTCGTCGCGGTTGGTGACCACGTACGGGACGCCGAGCGCGCCGTAGGACTCCAGGAGGTCGTCGGCGGAGGCCAGATCGGACTTGGTCAGCACCAGCAGCGGGTCGAGGCCCGCGTCGTAGGCGGCGACCAGACAGCGGTCTATGAGCCGGGGGCGCGGTTCCGGGTCGGCGAGGGCGGTGACGATCGCGAGCTGGTCGGCGTTGGCGACCACGACCCGCTCGTAGGGGTCGTCGTCGTCGGCCGTGCGGCGCAGCGTCGAGGTACGCGGCTCGACCCGGACGATCCGGGCGAGGGTGTCCTTGGCGCCCGTCAGATCGCCCACGACCGCGACCCGGTCGCCGACCACCGCGCTCTTGCGGCCCAGCTCGCGGGCCTTCATGGCGGTGACCGTACGGCCCTCGATCAGGCAGGTCAGCCGGCCGCGGTCGACGGTCAGGACCAGGCCTTCGCCGGCGTCCAGATGCTTGGGGCGAATGTTCGAACGGGGGCGGTTGCCCTTGGGGTTGGGACGGACGCGGATGTCGTCCTCATCGGGGTTCTTGCCGTAGCGGCGCATGGCGGCCGTACCCCTCAGGCTCTCCGGGCGGGGACGGCCGCCGGGTCGAGCATGTCCGTCCACATCGCGGGGAAGTCCGGCAGGGTCTTGCCCGTGGTGGCGACGTTCTCCACCTCCACGCCCTCGACGGCCAGGCCGATGATTGCCGCGGCGGTCGCCAGGCGGTGGTCGTCGTAGGTGTGGAAGATCCCGCCGTGCAGGGGGCGCGGCCGGATGTGCAGGCCGTCGGCGGTCTCGGTGACATCGCCGCCGAGTTCGTTGAGCTCCTTGGTGAGCGCGGCCAGCCGGTCGGTCTCGTGCAGCCGCAGGTGCGCCACGCCGCGCAGCGTGGAGGGGGAGTCGGCCAGGGCCGCGACGGCGGCGATGCCCGGGGTCAGCTCGCCGACCTCGCTCAGGTCGACGTCGAGGCCGTGGATGCTGCCGCTGCCGGTGAACGTCAGACCGTGGTCGGTCAGCTCGCAGGAGCCGCCCATGGCGGTGAAGATCTCGCGCAGCGCGTCACCGGGCTGGGTGGTGTGCTCGGGCCAGTCCGGGATGGTGACCCGGCCGCCGGTGACCAGCGCCGCGGCCAGGAACGGCTGGGCGTTGGAGAGGTCCGGCTCGACGACCAGATCGCGGCCGAGCAGCGCGCCGGGGGTGACCCGCCAGACGTTCGCCTCGCCGCCCGCCTCGGGGGTGTCCACCTGGGCGCCGACGCTGCGCAGCATGTCGACGGTCATCCGGATGTGCGGCATGGAGGGCAGCGCGGCCCCTACGTGGCGGACCTCGACGCCCTGGTTGAAGCGCGGCGCGGACAGCAGCAGGGCGCTGACGAACTGGGACGAGGAGGACGCGTCGATCTCGACCGGGCCGCCGTCCAGGGCGCCGCCGCCGAAGACCGTCATCGGGAGCGCGCCGCGGTTGTCGTCGTCGATCCGGGCGCCCAGGGTGCGCAGCGCGTCGATGACGCCGCCGAGCGGGCGCTCGTAGGAGCGGGGGTCGCCGTCGAAGCGGACCGGGCCGTCGGCCAGCGCGGCGACCGGCGGCAGGAAGCGCATGACCGTTCCGGCATTGCCGACGTCCACGGTGGCCGGGCCGTGCAGGCCCGCCGGGATGATCCGCCAGGCCTCGCCGCCGCCGGGCAGCGCATCGGCGCCCGCGGAACCGGCGGAGCTGGAGGAGGCGGTCTCCTCGATGCCGACGCCCAGGGTGCGCAGGGCCTCGGCCATCAGGAGGGTGTCGCGCGAGCGCAGCGGGCGGCGCAGCCAGCCGGGCTCGGAGGACAGGGCGGCCAGGATCAGGCCGCGGTTGGTGACCGATTTGGAGCCGGGCACGGTGACGGTTGCATCGACGGCCCCGGGCGCGAGGGGGGCGGGCCACAGGGCGGGGAGTGCGGGGCTGTCGGTCATGCCCTTACTTTAATGGCTGGGCAAGAGTCCCGATCTTGATCAAAACTGGCGCAACCCCGACGAAACATGGCGCTGGTAGTGCCCTCGGACGTCGGAAGGGCGGAATTACGGGGGCGCGGGCGCGAGCTCAGAGGCCGAGAAGCCAGCGCCCGCCGCCTATCAGGGAGCACAGCGTCACCACATGGAAGAGGCCGAGCCAGACCGCCGCCGGGACGTTGGTCAGCCGCGCCAGCTGGTCGGGGTCGGAGTCCGCGGCGCCGCCGGCCCTGCGCCGCTTGCCCATGATCTCGAACGGCGGCCGGACGCCGCCCAGCAGCAGGAACCACACCACCGCGTACGCGAACGCCGCCTGGACGTCCGGCGCCGTCAGCCAGGAGACGAGCAGGAAGGCGGCACCGGCCAGCACCACGGTGAGTACGCCGTACGCGTTACGGATCATGACCAGCATGGCGATCAGCAGCGCGGTGGCGCCCCACAGCAGCGCTGTGATGTGCCCCGCGGCCAGCAGCGCGGCGCCCGCCAGGCCCAGCAGGGACGGGGCCGTGTAGCCGGCCGCGGCGGTCAGCACCATGCCGAGCCCGGTCGGCTTGCCACGGGAGACGGTCAGCCCCGAGGTGTCCGAGTGCAGCCGGATGCCCTGCAGACGGCGGCCGGTGAGCAGGGCGACCAGCCCGTGCCCGCCCTCGTGCGCGATGGTCACGGCGTTCCGCGACAGCCGCCAGGCGGTGCCCGGGACCACGGCGCCGAGCGCCAGCACCCCGGTGACGATCACCAGCCAGAGGGACGGATCCGGCTGGACCCCGAAAACGCGGCTCCAGACGTCCGTGATGTGGTCGGTATCCATGTCTCCCCTTCGTGTGGCATGGCAGTGTGGCATGCATGTGCGGTAGGTATGCAGCCAGTCGTAAGCCCGAGGATCTGGTGGGCCTCCTCGGTGTCCAGCAGTGGGAACGGGAGGAGACCCTGGCCCCCAGTTGGAACGTCGCCCCGACCGCCAACGTCCCCGTGGTGCTCGAACGTCCCCTCAAGGGCGAGGCGGCGGCCGCCTTCCCGCCCGGACCGGTGCGCCAGCTGCGGACGCTGAAATGGGGCCTGGTCCCGTCGTGGTCGAAATCACCCGAGGCCGCCGCGAAGATGATCAACGCGCGGGCCGAGACGGTGCACGAGAAGCCGTCCTTCAAGCGGGCCTTCGGCGCCCGCCGGTGCCTGCTCCCCGGTGACGGCTACTTCGAGTGGGTCACCGCCGCCGCGGAACGCCGGCTGGAGGAGCAGGGCAAGAAGAAGCGGAGCCGTAAGCAGCCGTATTTCGTGACGCCCGCCGACGGCTCCGTGATGGCGATGGCCGGGCTGTACGAGTTCTGGCGGGACGGGACGCTGCCCCCGGACCACCCCCAGGCCTGGTGGGTGACCTGCACGGTCGTCACCACCGAGGCGGAGACCACGCCGCTGGCCGGCGCCGACGGCGGCGAGGGCCCGCAGTCGCTGGCCGACATCCACCCCCGTATGCCGCTGGTCCTGTCCCCGGACCGCTGGGACGCCTGGCTCGACCCGGCCCGTACGGACCCCGATGACCTGCGCGGACTGCTGACCCCGCCGCCGGCCGGCCTGATGCGGGCCTATCCCGTCCCGACGGAGGTCAGCAACGTCCGCAACAACGGTCCCGAACTGCTCCAGGAACTCGCCGCCCCGGAGGTCGGCACGCTGTTCTGAGCCGGGCGCCCGCGCGGGGCAGGATGGACCCATGAGCACGAGGGCGAACGAGAGCGAGACCGTCACGACCCCGGTGGGCGACGCCCGCATCACCTGGTTTCGCGATGTGGAACCGGCGCGGGCCGTGGTGGCCGTCAGCCATGGCGCGGGCGGCGGCATCGAGGCCCGCGACCTGCGTGCCCTGGCCGCCGCGCTGCCGGCCCGGGGCTACACCGTGGCGCTGGTCGAGCAGCCGTGGCGGGTGGCCGGGAAGAAGCTGGCACCCGCACCGAAAACCCTGGATGCCGGGTGGACGGCGCTGTGGCCCGCCCTGGAGAAGCCGGGGCTGCCGGTGGTGGCGGGCGGCCGCAGCGCCGGCGCCCGGGTGGCCTGCCGTACGGCCCGCGAACTGGGCGCGCACGCCGTACTGGCCCTCAGTTTTCCGCTGCACCCGCCCGGCAGGCCGGAGAAGTCCCGCGCCGAGGAGCTGACCGGCGCCGGGGTGCCGACGCTGGTCGTCCAGGGCGGCCGCGACCCGTTCGGCCGGCCCGAGGAGTTCCCGCCCGGCACGGAGATCACCGAGGTGTCGTACGCGGACCACGGGTTCGCGGTGCCGAAGAAGGCGGGGGTCGGCGAGGCGGAGTCGATGGCTGTGATCACCGATGCGGTGACCGGGTGGCTGGCGGGGATGTTCGGCTGAGCGGGGCCGCGGGGCCCCGGGACCGGCCGCGGCGCTCATTCGGCGCGGCCGCGCGGACGGGCGCGGACGTGCATCCGCTCGCCCTGCCGCCCGAAGAGGCTGAGCAGTTCCACCGGCTCGGCGCCCGCGGGCCCGAACCAGTGCGGCAGCCGCGTATCGAACTCCGCGGCCTCGCCGGCCCGCAGCTCCACATCCCGGTCGGCGAGCAGCAGCCGCAGCCGCCCCGACAGCACATACAGCCACTCGTACCCCTCATGCGTACGCTGCTCGGGCACCCCCTCCAGCGGATCCATGACCATCTTGAACGCCTGCAGCGCCCCCGGCTGGCGGGTCAGCGGCACCACGGTCAGGTGCCCCCGCCGCTGCGGCACCGCCCGCACCCGCGGATCCCCGACCTCCGGCGCCCCCACCAGCTCGTCCAGCGGCACCTGATGCGCCTGGGCCAGCGGCAACAGCAGCTCGAGGGTGGCCTTGCGCCCGCCCGACTCCAGCCGCGACAGGGTGCTCACCGAAATACCGGTCGCCTCCGAGAGCGCGCCCAGCGTCACGCCCCGCTCCTGCCGCAGCCGTCGCAAGCGCGGGCCTACCTCGGTGAGCACCTGCTCGTACGCGTTCCCGTTCATTGCTCCATTGCCGAAGCGGCAAGGAGGTTTGTCAAGAGGGCGGGTTCGGAGAACGGGGACGGGCGGTCCGGCGAACGAACCCGCCACCTGCGAAATATCCCCGCCGTCCCGGGAATGACGCGCGGGGCCCGGCTGTTGTGCCAGTCGTAAGGATCAAGTACCCAGCGCACGCAGCACGAGGAATTGGGAGTCCGCCGCATGGGAATCGCTTGCCCGGCCCGCCCGGCCGCCGACCTGTCGTGGTCGCAGATGCAGGTGGCGCAGCCCGCCATGGCTGGAGCGGCGGCGGCACCTGATCGTCGTCTATTCTCCGATTCGAGGGGGTCCGCATCCGGATCCGTCACGGTGTTGGAGGAGGTGGGTCCGGTCACCGGTACCGACGCAGGGACCGACGGCACGGCTGAGGAGAAGACCACGGGCCGGCGGGAGAGTGACGTCGAGCGCAATGCGCGCTTCGAGCGGGACGCGCTCATCTTCCTGGACCAGATGTACTCCGCCGCGCTGCGCATGACGCGCAATCCGGCCGATGCGGAGGATCTGGTGCAGGAGACCTACGCCAAGGCGTACGGGTCCTTCCATCAGTTCCGGGAGGGCACCAACCTCAAGGCGTGGATGTACCGCATCCTGACCAACACGTTCATCAACTCCTACCGCAAGAAGCAGCGGGAGCCGCAGCGCAGCGCCGCCGACGAGATCGAGGACTGGCAGCTGGCGCGGGCCGAGTCGCATATGTCGACCGGGCTGCGTTCCGCCGAGTCGCAGGCGCTGGACCACCTGCCCGATTCGGATGTCAAGGCCGCGCTCCAGGAGATTCCCGAGGAATTCCGTATCGCGGTCTATCTGGCGGACGTGGAGGGCTTTGCGTACAAGGAGATCGCGGACATCATGGGGACACCCATCGGCACGGTGATGTCCCGTCTGCACCGCGGCCGCCGCCAGCTGCGCGGCATGCTGGAGGATTACGCCCGTGAGCGCGGGCTGGTCCCCGCGGGGGCGACGGCCGCGGATCCGCAGGCCGCGCGGACGTCGGGGTCGCACGACCGGAAAGGCTCGGGATCATGAGCTGCGGAGAGCCGCACGAGAAGGACTGCTCAGAGGTCCTTGATCACCTCTATGAGTATCTCGACCGCGAGATGCCCGCAGGGGAGTGCGCGGACTTCCAGGTGCATCTGGACGAATGCTCGCCGTGCCTGGAGAAGTACGGGCTGGAGCAGGCCGTCAAGAAGCTGGTCAAGCGCTGCTGCGGCCATGACGACGTCCCCAGCGACCTGCGTTCCAAGGTCATGGGCCGGATCGATCTGATCCGGGCAGGGGAGACCGTGCCCGAGGTCAGCGTGCTCGATCAGGCCAAGCAGGAACAGGCGGAGCGGGAGCAGGCGGAGCGGGAGCAGGCGGAGCGGGCCGCGGGCTCCGCCGCCGGAGGCTCGAAGGCGCCCGGTTCCGGCGTGTCCGGTCCGTCGTCCGGCACCGCCGATTCGGCCGATGCACGCCAAGAGGCCGCGCGCGCCGAATAGCGCGGCACATCACCCTAAGGGGTGAGGGGCGGGGCGATTCGTCCCGCCCGATCCGCTGAAGCGGCTTTTTCGGCGCCCCGCCGCCTCTATTCTCACCGGACCCAGGCATACCGCGGATGCGGCACCGGCATGGGGGTCTCCCCTGCTTCTTCAGAGCCTGGGGGAGCGTGAGGAGGGCGCGATGCGGGGACTTCCGGCGGCCGCGCGAGGGTATATCGGCTGTGTCGCCCTGGCCGCGGCACTGTGTGCCGCCCCCGCCTTACGGCTCGGCGCCAGTGCCCCCTGGACCAGCGCCCTGGCCCTGACCACCCTGTACGGACTGTGCGAACAGCTGCGCCGCTGCCTGCTGACGGGCGGCTTGACGGGCGACCGGGCGCCGCTCGGCCCCGGCACGGCCGGGCTTCCCACGGTGGCCGCGGCGTTCCCGTCCGGCTGGGCCAGCCCCGTCCTGCTCGCCGGGGCTCTGCTGCTGCCGCCGCCGCTGGCCGCGCTGGTCGCCGTACCCGGCGCGCTGATCGCGCCGGTGGAGGACCGCCCGGCGGCCGCCCGCCGGATCTGGCACGCCGCCGAACTCGCCCTGGCCTGCTGCGCGGCCTCCTGGCTCTGCCGCACCCTCATGGGCGCCCTGGGCCATCACCCGCTGTCCGTACCGCCCTTCCCCCTGGTCCTGCTTCCGGCCGCGGCCGCCGCCCTCACCTTCTGCGCGGTGCTCGCCGCGCTGGACGGCGGGGTGCTGATCGCCGCCGAGCGGCACCCGGCGCGCACCGCCTGGCGCGGTCTGCTGACCCGCTCCCTGGGCCCGCACCTGGTGCACGGACTCGCCGGACTGATGCTGGCGGTGCTGTGGCGCAGCGCGTACGGACCGCCGGCGGCGCTGCTGGTCCTGCTGCCGATGTACCTCTCCTGCTGGGTCTTCGCCCAGTACCACCGCGAACGCGCCGCCCACCAGGCCACCATCCGCGCCCTGGTACAGGCCGTGGACATCAAGGACCGCTACACCCGCGGCCACAGCGAGCGGGTCGGCCGCGCGTCGGTGATGATCGCCCGGGAACTGGGCATGGCGGAGGACCGGATGGAGGTGCTCCGGTTCGCCGGGATCCTGCACGACGTCGGCAAACTCGGCGTCCCCACCCGGCTGTTGCGCAAGGACGGGCCGCTGACCCCGGCCGAGCGCGCGGTGATCGAGCTGCACCCCGAGTACGGCCACGAGATCGTCCGCGGCATCGGCTTCCTCGGAGAGGCGCGGGCGGCGATCCTGCACCACCACGAGCGGCTGGACGGCCGCGGCTATCCGTACGGCCTGTCCGGGCAGCACATCCCCGAGTTCGCGCGGGTGGTGGCGGTCGCGGACGCCTTCGACGCGATGACCTCCACCCGCTCCTACCGCCGCGCCCGCCCGGTCCCGGCCGCGGTCGCCGAGCTGCGCAAGTGCGCCGGGGCGCAGTTCGACCCGCGGATGGTCGCGGCGCTGGCCGCGTCGCTGGAGCGCCATGGCTGGCACCCCGACCTGGTGACGGCGGCGGACCCGGAGCCGGGCCGTGTGGCGGCGGCCGCGGCGCCGCCCCGCAGCGGAAACGTCCCTCCTGCGCGGCCGGACGTGCCCGAAGCCATGCCCACGGCGCACCGGCCCGGCGCGCCCGGCCGCAACGGCGCGCCATGAGCCTCCCCCGCAGCTCCAAGGGCATGGGTGGGGGTCCGCCCAGCGGCAGCCGGGGGAGCGCCCCCACCGTCGCCGCCGTCTACGCGGCCGCCGCCGTCCTTGCCGTCTGGAGCCTGGGCCGGACCCTGTGGGACGGCCTGGCGCAGCCCGGGATCGCGCTGGCCTTCGGGGTGCTGATAGTGGCCGGTGAGCTGCTGCGCCGGGGGCCCCTGCGCGCCACCGGGCCCGGCGGCCCGGCCCCCGGGGAGCGGGAGAGCGCGCCGCTCGGTGCGGCCGGTGCGCTCGCGTACGCGCTGCTGGGCGAGGCCGGCGGGCGGCCGACCTCGCACGGCGTGCCGCAGGTCGTGTCGGTCGTCCTGGCGGCCGTCCTGGTCGGGCTCGTCCCGCATCTCGCGCTCGGCCGGGGCCATGCGCTCGACCATCTCGCCCGCCGCGTGCTGACCGCAGGCTTCGCCGCCACCTGCTTCCAACCCCTGTACAACACCGGCACGTTGGCGCAGTGGGGCGCCGACGGCCGGCTCTACCCGCTCTTCCTGGTCGGGCTGCTGGCGCTCACCGCGCTGAGCGAGGCGGTACTGGCCGCCGCCCTCGCCCACGCCCGCACCGGCTGGCCCTACGGGCCCCTGCTGCGCGACGAGTTGCGGGCGCTGCTCGGCATCGGCTCGGCCATCTGCGCCACCGGGGTGGTCATCTCGCTCACCACCGCCGTCGCCGGGCTGTGGGCGCTGCCCGTCTGCGCGCTGCCGCTGCTGCTGACCCAGTTCGCCTTCCGCCGCTTCGCCGCCGTACGGGCCACCTGTCGCCAGACCATCGCCTCGCTGGCCCGCGCCACCGAGATCGCCGGCTACACCCCGCCCGGCCATGCCCGCAGGGTGGCCGCGCTCAGCCGCGCCGTGGGCCGCGAACTGGGCCTGAACGAAGCGGACCTGGACGTTCTCGAATACGCCGCGCTGATGCACGACATCGGGCAGCTCTCGCTCCTCGACCCGGTACCGGCCGGCGCGACCGCACCGCTGCCGCCCGCCGAACAGCGCCGGATCGCGCTGCTGGGCGGCGCCGTTGTCCGGCAGACCGGCGTGCCCGCGGAGGTCGCGGTGATCGTCGAGCGGCAGGCGGATCCGTACCGCGACCAGCCGGTCACCGCCCGTATCGTCCGCACGGTCAACGCCTACGACGACCTGTCCCGGCAGACCGCGGGCCCCGGCGGTCCGCTGCGGGCCCTGGAGCGGCTGCGGCTGTCCACCGCACAGGACCACGAACCGCGGGTCGTCGAGGCGCTCGCCCGGGTCCTGGCGGCGGGCGGGCGGCGTGAGGTAACGGTCAGGTGCCCAAGGGATCACGCGCGGTGAAAGCGGGAGCGGCTCCGGCCGTCTCACGTCGTGGAACCCATGGGTAATGAGCGCCCCCCGAGATGGGCATGGTTGGATGCGAAGGAAGCCCCCTGTAGGGGGATTCAGGGGGTCGGCGAAGGGCAAGGAGCCGCAGGGGGCCACAGCAATCAGGCTGAGCCCGGCAGCAATCTGTGGCAGGTTGTCGAGTGGGCCCCAGCAGGCCCCGGGCGCCGCTCGGGACACCTTGGCCAGCGGCATCAAGAGCAACCAGCAGGCGGGAATCGTGAGGATCTTCGGCAAGGTACGGCACCGGCCCTCCGCCTCGTGGCGGCAGGCGACCGACCGCGCTTTCACGCTGATCGGCGACGGCCGTTACGAGGACGCGGGGGCGCTGCTGACCCGTGCCGCGGACATGGAGCCGTGGCTTTCGGAGTCCTGGTTCAATCTCGCGCTGCTGCACAAGTTCCGGCACGACTGGGAGCAGGCGCGGGCCGCCGGCCTGCGCGCCGTGGCCCTGCTGGACCGCGAGACCGGGGCGCCCGACTGGTGGAACGTGGGTATCGCCGCCACCGCCCTGCAGGACTGGCCGCTGGCCCGCCGCGCCTGGCAGGCGTACGGCCTCAAGGTCCCCAGTGAGGGCTCGCCGTCCGGTGAGCCGGTAGGGATGGCCCTGGGCAGCGCCGCGGTCCGGCTCTCCCCGGAGGGCGAGGCCGAGGTGGTCTGGGGCCGCCGGCTGGACCCGGCCCGTATCGAGGTGCTCTCCATCCCGCTGCCGTCCTCCGGCCGCCGCTGGGGTGAGGTCGTCCTGCACGACGGCGTCCCGCACGGCGAGCGGACCACCGCCGCAGGACCCGCGTATCCCGTGTTCGACGAGATCGAGCTGTGGGCGCCCTCGCCGGTCCCCACCTGGGTGGTGCTCCTGGAGGCCGCCACGGAGGCCGACCGGGACGCCCTGGAGAGGCTGGCGGCCGATGCGGGCTTCGCCGCCGAGGACTGGTCGTCGTCGGTGCGGCTGCTGTGCCGTACGTGCTCGGAGAGCCGGATGCCCAGCGACGAGGGCGACGGCGAGCATCTGGACCCGCACGACCACAGCGAACCGGGCCACCCGGGGCCGCTGGGGCACCGCACCGCGGGCTCGGGCTCCCTGTGGGTCCCGGAGCGCGAATGCGGCATCGCGGCGCCCGCCGCCCTGGTCCGCGGCCTGCTCGACGGCTGGGTCGCCGACAGCCCGGACAGCCGGGAATGGCGCGATCTTGAAGAGGTCTGCTGAGCTCCTGCCCGCGTCCCCGTAGGCTGTACGGCGACTATCAGGGTTTTCAGGAAGGCGTACGGCGGACATGGCCCAGCAGCCGGTGTTTGATCAAGACGGTGAGCAGCAGGTGGACGAGGAGTTCCTCGACGACACGGCGGACGCCGAGGAGCGCGAGGCCGCGCACCGCGAGCGCGGCACCTCGCGGCCGATCACGGTGGTCGGCAACCCCGTGCTCCACAAGGAGTGCAAGGACGTCACCGCGTTCGACGACGAGCTCGCCCAGCTCATCGATGACATGTTCGCCAGCCAGCGCACCGCCGAGGGCGTGGGGCTGGCCGCGAACCAGATCGGCGTGGACCTGAAGGTCTTCGTCTACGACTGCCTGGACGACGAGGGCGTACGGCACGTCGGCGCGGTCTGCAACCCGGTGCTGGACGAGCTGCCGGCCGGGCGGCGGGTGCTGGACGACTCCAACGAGGGCTGCCTGTCGGTGCCCGGTGCGTACGCCGAGCTGGCCCGCCCCGACTACGCCGTGGTGCGTGGCCAGGACGCCAAGGGCGAGCCGATCGCGGTCCGGGGCACCGGCTACTTCGCGCGCTGCCTCCAGCACGAGACCGATCACCTCTACGGCTACCTCTACATCGACCGGCTCTCCAAGCGGGACCGCAAGGACGCGCTGAAGCAGATGGCCGAGCGGGAGCCGCGCTACCCCGTCGTCGCCAACGACTGAGCCCCCGGGCGCTCGGACCTCGCGGGCGCCGCGGGGTCCCTCAGGACGACGCCTTCCGGTAGGCGGTCCAGATCTGCGGCGGGATGGCCGTGCCCAGCCCGGAGTCCGGGCCGCCCACGCCGTTCATCGGCAGCAGCTCGGGCGCGCCCGGCCTGTTGCGGAACATGGTGATGGCGGTGGTCGGCTCGTTGCCGTCACCGGCGCGCTCACCGAGGCCCTTGTCCTGGACCTTGGCCGCCGCGTCGCCGGTGGGGGAGCCGCCGGTCACCGGCCCGCGCCCGTGGGCGAAGGGCACACCGGACGGGCTGCCGATGAACCACGCCGACTTCATCCGGTCACCGGGCTCGCTGACGCCCGCCGCGACCGGCTGGAAGGTGGCCTGGTCGTCGGGGCTTCCCATGGCGCGCCAGCCCAGCTCCTCCAGGACCCCGGTCATCTGCCGGGCGACATCGGGGGAGAGGACCTGCGCCGGCTCCGGCCGCTCGAAGCCGTCGAGCGGCTTGCCGTCCAGGGTCATCTTGGACACCGCGTACGGATCGGCGTGCAGCCCGCCGTTGCCGAAGGTGGTGTAGGCGCTCGCCATCCGTATCGCGCTGGGGGCCGAGGTGCCGAGCGGGAAGGTCGGCTCCAGCTGCGCCAGGCTCTCCTCGCGCAGCCCCGCGGCCACCACGAGATCCCGTATCCGCTCCAGCCCGAGACGCTGCCCGGCCTCCACGAAGGGCGGGTTCTGCGCCGTCGTCAGGGCCCCGCGCAGATCCTCCGTTGTGCGCTCCTCGTCTCCGGGCCGCGCCTGGGCACCCCACTCCTCGGCCTCCTGCTCCAGCGCGGTGGCCAGCACGAACGGCTTGAACGCCGATCCCACCGGGACGGCCGAGGTGTCGGCGTTGTTGCTGAAGTGCTTGGTCGCGTCCGAGCCGCCGTAGAGCGCGACAATCGCCCCGTCCTTGGGACGTACCGACGCCGCACCGAATTCCACAAAGGTGTCGGTCGCCCGCTTCTTCGGATCGATGTTCTTCTTACGGACGGCGGCGACCGCGCTTTCCAGGCGGTGGGTGAGCGTTTTGTCGAATGTGGTGTGAATGCGATAGCCGCCGCGCGCCAGGTCCTTGTCGGTCAGGCCGGTGCTGCTGTTGATGAACTTATTGGCGATATCGACGAGATAGCCGGTCTGACCGGCCTGGCTGGTGGGCTTCGCCGGCGCACGGGGCTCGGGGAACCGCGTGTACCGGGCCCGCTCCTGCTTGCTCATCTTGCCGGTGGCGACCTGCCGGTCGAGTATCCACTTCCAGCGCGCCACGGCCCGCTCGTGATTGGCCTTGCTCAGCGCCGGGTCGTACTGCTCCGCCCCCTTCAGCAGGGCGGCCAGCAGCGCTCCCTGGCTCGGGTTCAGCTTGTCGGCGTCGATACCGTAATAGGCGTGCGCGGCCGCCTGGATCCCGTTCGAACTCCGGCCGAACCAGCTGGTGTTGAGATAGCCGCGCAGAATTTCCCGCTTGGATTTCTGGTTGTTCACCTTCAGCGAGATGATGAATTCTTTCGCCTTACGGGTGACCGTCTGGTCCTGCGAGAGATAGGTGT
Source organism: Streptomyces sp. NPDC028368 (assembly GCF_055565615.1). Lineage (NCBI taxonomy): Bacteria > Bacillati > Actinomycetota > Actinomycetes > Kitasatosporales > Streptomycetaceae > Streptomyces > Streptomyces sp. NPDC028368. The sequence continues at coordinate 471,450 of NZ_JBVHTY010000003.1, forward strand.
TCTTCACATACTGCTGGGTGATGGTGGAACCGCCCTGTGCCTCCTCGCCGGAGAGCATGTTCACCATGGCGCGGGCAATGCCCTGGAGGGAGACACCGGAATCGCTGTAGAAGGTCGCGTTCTCCGCCGCGATCACCGCGTTCTCGACGGAATCGGGCACCTTGTCGAGGGTGACGTTCTGCCGGTTGACGGCGCCCACGCTGACCATCTGGCTGCCGTCCGCCCAGTAATAGATGGAGGCTTCCTGGCCGGCCAGCTCATTCTCGTTCGGGATGTCGACAGTGAGGTAGACGAGAAGGAACAGCCCCACGATGCTTCCGACGACGATCCCGAAGGTGCTGAGCACCAGCCGCCATGACGGCAGCCAGCGGCGCAGCCCCCGCCGCCCCTGGCGCGGATAGTCGATGACCCTGCGACGCACCGGGCGACGCTCCTTCTTCGTACCCCTCATGCCCACTTAGATGGGGCGGCATCGGGCCCCGGTTGCCGTTCCGGCCGCCCGCTAACCGAATGCTCATATTTGGCGGGCGGCCGGTGGTGGCTAGAACTCGTCGTCGAAGGAGACCGAGCCTTCCACGGCCACCTGATAGGCCGAGGCCCGGCGCTCGAAGAAGTTGGTCAGCTCCTGGACGTTCTGCAGCTCCATGAAGGAGAACGGATTCTCCGAGCCGTATACGGGTGCGAAGCCCAGCCGCTGCAGCCGCTGGTCGGCGACGCACTGGAGGTACTCGCGCATCGACGCGGTGTTCATGCCCGGCAGGCCCTCACCGCACAGATCGCGGCCGAACTGCAGCTCCGCCTCGACGGCCTCCTTCAGCATGTCCACGACCTGCTGCTCCAGCTCGTCGTCGAAGAGATCGGGCTCCTCGGAGCGGACCGTGTCCACGACCTCGAACGCGAAGTTCATGTGCATGGTCTCGTCGCGGAACACCCAGTTGGTGCCGGTCGCCAGGCCGTGCAGCAGGCCGCGCGAGCGGAACCAGTAGACATAGGCGAACGCGCCGTAGAAGAACAGCCCCTCGATGCAGGCCGCGAAGCAGATCAGATTGAGCAGGAAGCGGCGGCGGTCGGCCCTGGACTCCAGGCGGTCGATGCTCTCGACCGAGTCCATCCACTTGAAGCAGAATCCCGCCTTCTCCCGGATGGACGGGATGTTCTCCACGGCGGCGAAGGCGGCGGCGCGGTCGTCCGGGTCGGGGAGATAGGTGTCCAGCAGCGTCAGGTAGAACTGGACGTGCACGGCCTCCTCGAAGAGCTGCCGGCTCAAGTACAGCCGGGCCTCGGGGGAGTTGATGTGCTTGTACAGCGTCAGCACGAGGTTGTTCGCGACGATGGAGTCGCCGGTCGCGAAGAAGGCCACCAGCCGGCCGATCATGTGCTGCTCGCCGGCCGAGAGCTTGGCGAGGTCGGCGACGTCGGAGTGGAGGTCGACCTCCTCCACGGTCCAGGTGTTCTTGATCGCGTCGCGGTAGCGGTCGTAGAAGTCCGGGTACCGCATGGGGCGCAGCGTCAGCTCGAAGCCCGGGTCCAGGAGGTTCTTGGTGCCGGTGGTGGCCGTGTGCGCGGCGGCCGCGTTCGTCTCGGGTGCGGTGGTCATTATTGGCAGGCCTCGCAGGACTCGGGGTTTTCCAGGGAGCAGGCGACCGCCTCGGGGTCGGCCACCGGCAGCTGGGCGGGAATGGACGCGGCGCGCGCGGACTGGGCGATCCGGGTCGCCGGACGGGAGCGCAGGTAGTACGTGGTCTTGATGCCGCGCTTCCAGGCGTAGGCGTACATCGAGCTGAGCTTGCCGATGGTGGGCGACGCCATGAAGAGGTTCAGCGACTGGCTCTGGTCGAGGTACGGCGTACGGGCCGCGGCCATGTCGATCAGCGCGCGCTGCGGGATCTCCCAGGCGGTGCGGTACAGCGCCCGGATCTCCTCGGGGATCCAGCCGACGTCCTGCACCGAGCCGTTCGCCTCGCGCAGCGCGTCACGGGTCCGCGCGTCCCACAGCCCCAGAGCCTTGAGCTCCTCGATCAGATAGGCGTTGACCTGCAGGAACTCGCCGGACAGCGTCTCGCGCTTGAAGAGGTTGGAGACCTGCGGCTCGATGCACTCGTACACGCCCGCGATGGAGGCGATGGTCGCGGTCGGCGCGATCGCGAGCAGAAGCGAGTTACGCATTCCGGTCGCGGCGATACGGCTGCGCAGGGCCGCCCAGCGGTCCGCCCAGCGGGGCTCGGCGTTCGGGTAGTGGTCCGGGTGCAGCACGCCGCGGGCGGTGCGGGTCGCGGACCAGGCCGCGTGCGGGCCGTGCCGCTCGGCGAGATCGGCGGACGCTTCGTACGCGGCGAGCATGATCCGCTCGGAGATCCGGGTCGACAGATCCTGCGCCTCGGCCGAGTCGAAGGGCAGCCGCAGCCGGAAGAAGACGTCCTGCAGGCCCATCAGGCCCAGACCCACCGGGCGCCAGCGGGAGTTGGAGGCCCCGGCCTGCTCGGTCGGGTAGAAGTTGATGTCCACGACGCGGTCGAGGAAGGTGACGGCCGTACGGACCGTGGCGTCCAGCCGCTCCCAGTCCATCTCGCCGTTCTCACCGAGATGGGCGGCGAGGTTCACGGATCCCAGGTTGCAGACCGCGGTCTCCCCGTCGTCCGTCACCTCCAGGATCTCCGTGCACAGGTTGGAGGAGTGCACGACCTTGCCGGGCTCGGCGGTCTGGTTGGCGGTGCGGTTGGCGGCGTCCTTGAAGGTCATCCAGCCGTTGCCGGTCTGCGCCAGGGTGCGCATCATCCGCGAGTACAGGACCCGGGCCGGGATCTGCTTGAGCGCCCGGCCGTCGGCCTCGGCCTTGCGGTACGCGGCGTCGAACTCCGCGCCCCACAGGTCCACCAGCTCCGGCACATCCGACGGCGAGAACAGCGACCAGTCGGCGTCCGCCTCCACCCGGCGCATGAACTCGTCCGGGATCCAGTGCGCGATGTTCAGGTTGTGCGTACGGCGGGCCTCCTCGCCGGTGTTGTCGCGCAGCTCCAGGAACTCCTCGATGTCGGCGTGCCAGGTCTCCAGGTAGACACAGGCGGCGCCCTTGCGCCGGCCGCCCTGGTTGACCGCCGCGACCGAGGCGTCCAGCGTGCGCAGGAACGGCACGATGCCGTTGGAGTGGCCGTTGGTGCCGCGGATCAGCGAACCGCGGGCGCGGATGCGGGAGTAGGAGAGGCCGATGCCGCCCGCGTGCTTGGACAGCCGCGCCACCTGGTGGTAGCGGTCGTAGATCGAATCCAGCTCGTCCAGCGGGGAGTCCAGCAGATAGCAGGAGGACATCTGCGGGTGGCGGGTGCCGGAGTTGAAGAGGGTGGGGGAGGAGGGCAGGTAGGAGAGCGTGCTGGTCAGCCGGTACAGCTCTGCGACATCGGCCAGCGCCCGCGCGGAGTGGTCCTCGGCGAGGCCGCAGGCGACCCGGAGCAGGAAGTGCTGCGGGGTCTCGATGACCTGACGGGTCGTGGGGTGCCGCAGGAGGTAACGGGAGTGCAGGGTGCGCAGCCCGAAGTACCCGAACCGGTCGTCGGCGCCGTCCGCCAGGGACTTCGCCACCAGTGCGTCCAGCGCCTCCGCGTGGGTCCGTACGAACTCCGCGGTCCCGTCGGCGATCAGGCCCTCGCGGTGACCGGTCGCGACCGAGGCGGCGAAGCCGGTGGCGCCCTGGCCGGCGGCCTCCTCCGCGATGGCGAGGGTGAGCAGACGCGCGGCAAGCTTGGAGTACTGCGGCTCGTCGCCGATCAGGCCGGCCGCGGCCTCGATGGCCAGCGAGCGCAACTCGGCCTCGTCCGAGCCCGGGTGACGGCCGCGCAGCGCGGCGGCGGCCACCTTGCCGGGGTCGGTCGCGGTCAGGTCCGCGGTCAGCTCGGTCAGAGTGCGCAGCAGGGCGGCGCCCGGCCCGCCGGTACCCGGAGTGCCGTCGGCGGAGGTGTCAGGTGTGGCCACCGCGGGCTGCACGACCTCGGCGTCTGACGCGGGCTCCGTTGGCGCGATGGTCACGTGATGCTCTCCCTCACTCGGCGGGGGCCGGGAGGGCGCGGCGCGACGGGCGCACGCGGGCATGCCGCACCCCGTGACGCTCAGGGGTGCGCGGGCACACCGCGCGGCGTCCACCTGCCCAACCCTCGGGGCCCGGACGTATCGACGTCCGCACCGATGGCGGCGCGGGCGTGCTGTCGGCAGGTCCTCGGACTTCCTGGGCGCGTGAGCTGGCCGTACGGCTACCTGGGCGCGCTCGTACACCGTTGCGGGACAGTCCCGGATTCGCACCGGATTCCCCTGCGGCGACAGCGAGCACGAGCATACATCTTGTGCTGCTCTCCGCATGCACCCCCACATCTTGTGTCGCTACCTCATACCACTCCTACAGGTGTGCGAACGGCCATCGGCCGCTGCAGGGCCCGGAAATGCCGCTCAGGCCGGCTCCCGGGTGAACGCCCAGAGCGTGAAATCCGGTATCGGATCCCAGTCCCGCTCCTGGGCGCGCGCGAATCCCAGGCGGCGGTAGAGCCGGTGGGCGGGCAGCAGGTGCGGCAGACAGGAGAGCACCACCGCCCGCAGCCCCAGCCCGCGGGCCCGCTCCACACACGCCGTCACCAGCGCCTCACCGATGCCCCGCCCGCGTCCCTCGGCCCGCACCGCCAGCATCCGGAACTCCCCCTCCCCGGGGCCCGCCAGCTCCGCATACGGGCTCCCGTACGCGGCAAAAGTCACCGCCCCCAGCACCGCCCCACTCGCCGTGTCCACCGCCACCAGCACCTCGGCGTGCTCCGCCCGATGAGCGACCTTCCGCAGCTCGGCGGCGTACGTGTCGTTCTCCCCGAAGGTCAGTAGCCCGTCGGCCAGATAGACCTCCACCAGAAGGTCACCGACGAGGCCGAACTCGGCTTGCTGGGCGGGCCTGATCGTGATGTCCATGGGGTTCAGTGTGGGGGGTGGGTCTGACAATCAGGCGACCGTGGCAGCTCTCTCTGAGGTGACCGAGCGGTGCCTGTCGGTGGCCTCGGCTATCGTCGTTTTTACGTTCCCAGCTCCGGCCGACAGAAGAAGGAGAAGACCTCATGACCGCGCTCGCTGACCGGCCGCACGTCATGGACACCGGGCACTTCGAAGAGGTCGCCCGGATATTCGCCCGCCTGGAAGAAGGTGCACGGCTGGAACTCATCGACGGGCAGGTCAGGAGCAAGCTCATGCCGGACGGGGATCACGGGCGGATCATCCAGTGGCTGACGCGTATCTGCATGCAGCACCGGCCGGAGCTCTGGCTCGATGCCACCCAGGGCTTGAAGGTGCAGCCCTACCGAGGCGGCCGTGCCCGCCCTGACGGCTCGCTCGCGCCCAGTGAGGCCTTCGTGGGGCAGGGCGAGTGGGCGGATCCCAGCCCCGTGCTGATGGTCGTCGAGGTCACCTCGCACGACTCCGACACTGACCGGCGCGACCGTGTGGAGAAGGCACGCGCATACGCGGAGACCGGCATTCCGCTCTACCTGCTGATCGACCGTCAAAAGTGCCAGGCGGTGGTCTACAGCGAGCCTGACGGCGCCGGCTACGAGAACGTTCATACGGCGCCGTACGGCAAGACGCTCCACCTGCCGGATCCCGTGGGCATCACGCTCGAGACCGAGGCGCTCAAAGACTGGGTGAACTGACCCCGCGGGCAGAGGCCCATGAAACGCCGAAGGGCCGCCGCGTTCCCCGGGGAACGCGGCGGCCCTTCGGCGTGAGCAAGCCGCCGGCTCAGTGCCCCGCCGGCGCCCCCTCCGCAGTCTTCGGCAGCTCCGCCGTGACGCCCTTGTCGCCGGCGTCCGCGGTGTAGTCGGCGGGGCTGGTCTCGTCGACGCCCTCCGGCGCCTTGACGGCCTTCAGGACGAAGGTCAGCACGACCGTCACCACCACATTCAGCACAAACGCGGTCAGACCGATGTAGCCGATCTCACCGATGCCGGGGATCTCCTTGCTGGAGCCGCCGAAGTGGGCCTGGGTGGGGCTGGCCACGCCGTATGCCGCGAGGGTGCCGTAGAGCATGCCGACCGCCCAGCCCGCCAGCAGCGCCCAGCGGTGGAACCAGCGGGTGAACAGGCCGCCGACCAGGGACGGCATGGTCTGCAGGATCCAGATGCCGCCCAGCAGCTGGAAGTTGATGGCGACGGTCTTGTCCATGGTGAGGACGAAGACGAGCGCACCCACCTTCACCAGCAGCGAGACCAGCTTGGCGACCTTGTGCTCCTGCTCCGCGGTCGCGTCCGGCTTGAGGAAGTCCTTGTAGACGTTGCGGGTGAAGAGGTTGGCGGCGGCGATCGACATGATGGCCGCCGGTACGAGAGCGCCGATGCCGATCGCGGCGAAGGCGACGCCGGAGAACCAGCTGGGGAACATGTCCTCGAACAGCTGCGGAATCGCCAGCTGCGGGTTGCCCTGGATGTCCGTACCGGCCTTGATCGCCATGAAGCCGAGCAGCGCCAGGAAGCCCAGCATCAGGGAGTACAGCGGCAGGATGGTGGTGTTGCGGCGGATCACGTTGCGGCTGCGCGAGGACAGCGTGGCCGTGATGGAGTGCGGGTACATGAAGAGCGCCAGCGCGGAGCCCAGCGCCAAGGTGGCGTAGGCCCACTGCGCGTGCGGGCCGCTCGTCAGCTCGCCGCGGGGCTTGCCGGGGACGGCGCCGGGCTGGGCGAACGCCTTGCCCGCCGCGTCGAAGATGTGGTCGAAGCCGCCCAGCTTGATCGGGATGTAGATGATCGCGACGGCGATGACCAGGTAAATCAGGCCGTCCTTGACGAAGGCGATCAGGGCGGGCGCCCGCAGGCCCGAGGAGTAGGTGTAGGCGGCCAGCACCGCGAACGCGATCAGCAGCGGCAGGTCCTTGACGAACCAGTTGGTGTTCTCGCCGCCGCCGACACCCATCACGTCCAGGACGGCCTGGATGCCCACCAGCTGGAGAGCGATGTACGGCATCGTGGCGAGGATGCCGGTGAGCGCCACGGCCAGCGACAGGCCCTTGGAACCGAAGCGGCCGCGCACGAAGTCGGAGGTGGTGACGTAGCCGTGCTTGTGCGAGACCGACCACAGGCGGGGGAGGAAGGTGAAGATGAGGGGGTAGACCAGGATCGTGTACGGGACGGCGAAGAAGCCGGATGCGCCGGCCGCGTAGATCGCCGCCGGGACGGCCACGAAGGTGTACGCGGTGTAGAGGTCACCGCCGAGCAGGAACCACGTCACCCAGGTGCCGAAGCTGCGGCCGCCCAGGCCCCATTCGTCGAGGTTGGCGGACTGTTCGGCCTTGCGCCAGCGGGCGGCCAGGAAGCCCATGACCGTCACGGCGATGAAGAAGAAGATGAAGACGGCGAGTGCGACGCCGTTGACACCGCCGGTGGGCGCGGCCGCGAGGTGCGTGGCGGGGGTGTGGGCGGCGGAGGCGTAGAGGCTCACTTGGTCACACCATCCTTGCGGGCGCGCTTCTCACGCTGCACCAGCTTGTACGCAAGCATCGTCAGCGCGGTCGAGATCAGCACCCACAGCATCTGGTACCAGTAGAAGAACGGGATCCCGATCAGCGTCGGCTCGATCTTTGCGTACGAACTGACCCACAGCATCGCCACGAACGGAGCGAGCAGGCACACCGCGGCCACCACCCGCGTGGGTGTGACGATCCGTCTGGGCTCCGGGGGCGCGGCTGCTGGCGCTGACTCTGGCATGGCGGGGCTCCGTCCGTGGCATTTTCTCCTGGGTAATCGGCTGGAAATCTAAGGCAGGGTCGTGGCGCGCGTCACTAGGTGTCCGCATATCGGTATGGCATACGTGAGTTGCGGGCTCCCGGTGCGCCGCCGGTGGCGCTCTCAGTCGGTGGGGCGGCTCAGCCGGGCGACGAACTTGTAGCGGTCGCCGCGGTAGACCGAGCGGACCCATTCCACCGGCTGCCCCTGGGCGTCGAGGGAGTGCCGGGAGAGCATCAGCATGGGCAGGCCGACATCGGTGCCCAGCAGGCCGGCCTCGCGCGGGGTGGCCAGCGAGGTCTCGATGGTCTCCTCGGCCTGGGCCAGACGGACGTCGTAGACCTCGGCCAGCGCGGTGTAGAGGGACGTGTATTTGACGAGGTTGCGGCGCAGCGCGGGGAAGCGCTTCGCGGACAGATGGGTGATCTCGATGGCCATCGGTTCGCCGCTGGCCAGCCGCAGCCGCTCGATGCGCAGCACCCGGCCGCCGGTGGTGATGTCCAGCAGCCCGGCCAGCCGGTCGTCGGCGGTGACATAGCCGATGTCCAGCAGCTGAGAGGTCGGCTCCAGCCCCTGGGCGCGCATGTCCTCGGTGTAGGAGGTCAGTTGCAGCGCCTGGGAGACCTTGGGCTTGGCGACGAAGGTGCCCTTGCCCTGGATGCGCTCCAGGCGGCCCTCGACGACCAGTTCCTGGAGGGCCTGACGGACCGTCGTGCGGGAGGTGTCGAACTCCGCGGCCAGGGTGCGCTCGGGCGGTACCGGGGTGCCGGGCGGCAGCGTGTCGGTGATCTCCAGCAAGTGCCGCTTGAGGCGGTAGTACTTGGGCACCCGAGCGGTGCGCGGGGCGCTGCCGGCGCTCTCGGCACTGCCGCCTTCGGTCTCCATGACCCGCCTCTCCGACTGTTGTCGAGCTGCCGTCACCGGCTCCTCCGTACGTAGCGGCTCACATCGTGGCACGAGTGGTCTTCCCGTGCTCCCTCGCAGGCCCGCCGGATGTCGGTCCGGTAACGGACCTGACAGCGACTCTTATACACCCTTGACACCCCTAAAGGTCTAGGCCAAGCTGCGGGCACTGGTCTAAACCATTAAAGACCACACCCGGCCTTTGGGGGAGAGCGCAATGAAGCGTGGGCTCATAGCGGCGACCGCGGTCGCGGGAATGCTGGTGAGTGTCGCTGCCTGTGGGTCCAGCGACGGCAAGGCGGGCGCGAATGGCTTCAAGGGCCAGAAGCTGACCGTATGGGTGATGAGCGGATCGAATCCGGCGCAGTGGAGCGAGCAGGTCGCCGCGCAGTTCAAGAAGAAGACCGGTGCCACCGTCGAGTTCAAGGTCCAGCAGTGGAACGGAATTCAGCAGAAGCTGAGCACCGCCCTTTCCGAGGACACCCCGCCGGACGTGGTCGAGATCGGCAATACCCAGACCGCCGCCTACGCCAAGGCGGGCGCCCTGACCGACCTCGGTGACCTGAAGAAGGACATCGGCGCCGACTGGAACGACGCCTTCAACAAGGCGGCGCTGGTGGACGGAAAGCAGTACGCGCTGCCGTGGTACGCCGGAAACCGCGTGGTGATGTACAACAAGAAGATCTGGGCCGAGGCGGGCCTCAAGGACACCCCCAAGACCCGTGGCGAGCTCTTCAAGGCGTTCGGCGCCATCAAGAAGAAGACCGACGCCGAGCCGCTGTATCTCCCCGGCCAGAACTGGTACTTCTTCGACGGCCTGACCATCGGCACCGGAGCCGATCTGGTGAAGAAGCAGGGCGGCAAGTGGGTCTCCAACCTCGGCGACCCCAAGGTCTCCAAGGCCATGGACATCTACCGGCAGTACCAGGCTTTCAGCACCGCCCCGAAGAACAAGGACGAGGCCACCCCGCAGCAGGCCGAGGTATTCGCCAAGGGGAAGACCGGCGCCGTTATCGCCATGGGCTATGAGGCCGCCACCGCCGTCAAGGCCAACCCGCAAATCAAGAAGGACATCGGCTTCTTCACCATTCCCGGTGAGACCGCCGCAAAGCCCGAGGGCGTCTTTCTCGGCGGCTCCAACTTCGCCGTCGCCGGAATGGGCAAGAACCAGGAACTCGCCAAGGAATTCCTGAAGATAGCCCTGTCGAAGCAGAACGACGGCCAGATGGTCAAGGAGTCCGGCTGGACGCCCAAGTCCCCCGATCTGGCCTCCGCCGCCAAGGAGAATCCGGCCGCGGCCGCCGCCGCACCGGCCGCGGAAAAGTCCGGCGGGACGACTCCGCTGATTCCCCAGTGGGCCGCGGTGGAGAACGTGCCGAATCCGATCAAGAGCTATATGACGGCCGTGCTGGGCGGTAAGTCCCCGGCCGACGCAGCCAAGGACGTCGAGTCCGAGATCAACGCGCGGCTCGCCAAGGAGTAGAACGCCCGGGAGAAATCCGCCCGGGAGTTACCCGTCCATGGGGTAACTCGCCGCCACTCACGACCACCAGCGGCGTACGGGGCCGGCCGTCCTCGGTCCCGTACGCGTCCACCAGGTGCAACCGACGGCAACGAGGACGGCAACGAGGGGGAGCAGGGCCCATGGCAGTGCAGCTCGACGGCGCGGTGACGAAGGCCGCGGCGCGGACCGGCAAGGGGGGCGAGCCGCCCGGCCGCCGCGCTCCCAGGAGACGGCGGGCCACCCCGTATCTGCTGCTGCTCCCGGCCCTGCTCGCGACCGCGGTCTTCCTGGGCTGGCCGATGGTGCGCAACATTCTGCTCTCCTTCCAGAACCTCAATATGAAGGAGCTGATCCAGCACCTCACCGAGTGGCGGGGGACCGGCAACTACCAGGAAATCCTCGGCAGCGAGCAGTTCTGGCGGGTCACCCTCCGCACCATCGTCTTCACCGCGGTCAACGTCGTCTTGATCATGGTCCTCGGCGTGCTGATCGGGCTGCTGCTGGCCCGGCTCGGCAAGAAGATGCGCCTGACGCTGTCCGCCGCGCTGGTGCTGGCCTGGGCGATGCCCGTGATCGCCGCCACCACCGTCTTCCAGTGGCTCTTCGACTCCCGCTACGGCGTTGTCAACTGGCTGCTGGACGCGGCCGGCTGGCACGCGATGGCCCACTACGACTGGGTCGGCACCCAGCTGTCGACCTTCTTCGTCATCACCGTACTGATCGTCTGGCAGTCGCTGCCCTTCGTGGCCCTCAACCTCTACGCCGCCACCACGACCATCCCCGAAGAGCTCTACGAAGCGGCCCGGATGGACGGCGCGGGCACCTGGCAGGTCTTCACCTCCGTCACCTTCCCCTTCCTCAAGCCCTTCTTCCTCGCCACGACCTTTCTGGAAGTCATCTGGGTCTTCAAGGCGTTCCCGCAGATCTTCGCGATCAACGAAGGCGGCCCGGACCGGCTCACCGAAACCCTGCCGATCTACGCCTTCACCGAAGGCGTCGGCAACCTCCACTTCGGCATGGGCGCCGCGATCTCGCTGCTGACGATCGTGGTGCTGGTGGCCATGACCGCGTACTACCTGCGTCTGACGCTCAAGCAGGAACGGCAAGAGGAGAACGAGCTGTGAAGCGCGCTGCTTTTTCGACGGCCGGCCGCATCTGGCCCAACGCGACGGCGGTCGTGCTCGCCATCGGCTTCGTCTTCCCCGTCTACTGGATGTTCAGCACGGCCTTCAAGCCGACCCGGGACATCATCACCCAAGACCCGGTGTGGTTCCCCTTCCACGGCACCTTCGAGCACTTCGCCACGGCGGTGAACGCCCCCAACTTCTGGACCCTGGCCGGGAACTCGGCCGTCGTCACCGTCCTCGCCGTCGGCCTGTCGCTGGTCATCGCGCTCTGCGGGGCGTTCGCCCTCACCCGGATGCGCTTCAAGGGCCGCAGGGGCATCCTGCTGACCTTCATGGTCGCCCAGATGGCGCCCTGGGAGGTCATGGTGATCTCGATCTATCTGATCGTCCGCGATGCCGACATGCTCAACAGCCTCCTCCCGCTCACCTTCTTCTACATGCTGATGGTGCTGCCCTTCACCCTCCTGACGCTGCGCGGCTATGTCGCCGCGGTGCCCAGGGAACTGGAGGAATCCGCGATGGTCGACGGCTGCTCGCGCCGCCAGGCCTTCCTCAAGGTCGTCTTCCCGCTCCTCGCCCCCGGGCTGATGGCCACCTCCCTCTTCGGCTTCATCACCGCCTGGAACGAATTCCCGCTCGTTCTGGTCCTCAACAAGGAGCCGGACGCGGGCACCCTGCCGCTGTGGCTCTCGCAGTTCCAGAGCCAGTTCGGGGACGACTGGGGTGCCACCATGGCCGCCGCCTCCCTCTTCGCCGTCCCGATCCTGCTCCTCTTCCTGTTCCTGCAACGCAAGGCGGTCGGCGGTCTCACCTCCGGCGCAGTGAAGGGATAACGCATGACTGCCTTTGTGGGCCCCGTACGTTCCACCGACACCCTCACCCGCGATGCGCTCGCCGTCCTCCAGCCCGGCTTCACCGGCACCACCGCCCCCACCTGGCTGCTCCGCCGCCTCGATGAGGGCCTGGCCTCGGTGGGCCTCTTCGGCCGCAATGTGGAAAACCCCGAACAACTTGCCGCGCTCTGCGCTCAGTTGAGGAGCGCACGGCCGGACCTCCTCGTCGCCATCGACGAGGAGGGCGGCGATGTCACCCGCCTCGAAGTGCGCGGCGGCTCCTCCTTCCCCGGCAATCTCGCGCTCGGCGCCGTCGACGACACCGCCCTGACCCGCGAGGTGGCGCGCGAACTCGGCCGCCGTCTGGCCGACTGCGGCATCAGCCTCAACTGGGCGCCGTCCGCCGACGTCAACTCCAACCCCGACAACCCCGTCATCGGCGTCCGCTCCTTCGGCGCCGACCCGCAGCTGGTCGCCCGGCACACCGCCGCCTACATCGACGGGCTGCAGTCGGCCGGCGTCGCCGCCTGCACCAAACACTTCCCCGGGCACGGCGACACCGCCGTTGACTCCCACCACGACCTGCCGCGCATCACCGCCGATCTGCCCACCCTCCAGGAACGCGAACTGGTCCCCTTCCGCGCCGCCGTCGCCGCCGGCACCAAGGCCGTGATGAGCGCGCACATCCTGCTGCCCGCCCTGGACGGTGACCACCCGGCGACGCTCAGCCCGGCCGCCCTGCACGGCCTGCTGCGCGCGCCGGCCGCCGACGGAGGTCTCGGCTTCGACGGTCTGATCGTCACCGACGGCATGGAAATGCAGGCCATCTCCGCCACGTACGGCATCGAGCGCGGCAGCGTCCTGGCCATCGCGGCCGGCGCGGACGCCATCTGTGTCGGCGGGGGACTGGCCGACGAGGACACCGTGCTGCGGCTGCGCGACGCTCTGGTGGGGGCGGTGCGCGAGGGCGAGCTGTCGGAGAAGCGGCTCGCCGACGCCGCGGCACGGGTGCGCGCCCTGGCGCGCTGGACCCGGGGTGCGGGCGCGGGGGAGGGGGCCGCGCCCGCACCCGGGATCGGCCTCACCGCGGCCCGGCGCGCCCTGCGCATCACCGCCGGCGACCGCCCGTACGCTCCACTGACCGCCCCCGCCTACGTCGCCGCCTTCACCCCCCTCGCCAACATCGCCGTAGGTGAGGAGACCCCCTGGGGCGTCGCCGCCGAACTCACCCGGCTGCTCCCCGGCACCCGGACCGCCACCTGCACCGCCGGGTCCGCGGCCGCGGCGGGCACCCCCGCCCTGATCGACGGCTTGCTCACCGAGGCCGCCGGCCGCCGCATCGTCGCCGTCGTCCGCGACGCCCACCGCCATCCGTGGATGGCCGAGGCGCTGCGCACCCTCATCGCGGCCCGCCCCGGCACCGCGGTCATCGAAATGGGCGTCCCGCAGTCTCCGCCCACCGGCGCCCTCCACATCGCCACCCATGGCGCGGCCCGGGTGTGCGGCCAGGCGGTGGCGGAGGCCCTCACGAGCGTGACGGGGAGCGGGGACTGACGGGAAGGGGGCGCTGACGGGGAGGGGGCAAGGGCGGGGATCGGATGCTTACGGGGAGCGGGCCGGCGGCCGGCGGCTGAGAGCGCCGCCGCAGCCGTAGGGTGCGCGCCGTGAACGCCCCGACACGCCCGCTGAACTCCCCCGTCCCGAACGGCCCCTGCACCGCGTACTGCTGCAGGCCAAGCGCCCCCGGCCGGCGAGAAGACGCGCCCGTAGGCCCGGGTCGGACTGACGCAACTGGTCTTCGACCGGCCGGGCATCAGCGTGCGTCAGGCCGCCGAGCCGCTGCGGACACAGCCCCGCAACGTCAGCACCCTGGTCACCAAGCCGGCCGCGGACGGCCTGATCGACCGCACCCCCGCCCCCGCCGACCGCCGCGCCGTCCAGCTACGCCCCCCCCGGACGCACGCCGGCAGCCGTCAGGTCGACGCCCGCCTGCACTCCGACATCTCCCGCGCCCTGGCCGGCCTTCCCGACGACTCCGCATCCCGCATCGCCGCCGCCCTCCCCGACCTGCGGGCCCTCGCCGAACGCCTCACCGCGCCCCGACGACGAGGCCTAGATCCCCTGCCACTGAGGCTTCGCCGCATACGTGGCCCGGAAGTATTCGGCGAGCTTCAGCTTGGAGGCCGCCCCCTCGTCGACGACGACCGTCGCATGCGGGTGGAGCTGCAGCGCCGAGGCCGGGACCAGCGCGGCGACCGGGCCCTCGACGGCGTGCGCCACGGCGTCGGCCTTGCCCTCGCCCGTGGCGAGCAGGACCAGGTGACGGGCCTCCAGGATCGTGCCGATGCCCTGGGTGATGACGTGGTGCGGTACCTCGTCGAGGCTGTCGAAGAAGCGGGCGTTGTCCTCCCGGGTCTGCTGGGTGAGCGTTTTGATGCGGGTACGGGAAGCGAGCGACGAGCAGGGCTCGTTGAAGCCGATGTGCCCGTCGGTGCCGATGCCGAGCAGCTGGAGATCCACCCCTCCGGCCTCGCTCAGCGCCTTGTCGTACGCCTCGCACGCGGCCTGGACATCCTCCGCCGAACCGTCGGGCCCCATGAAGGAGTCCGCACCGAGACCCAGCGGCTCCACCACCTCGCGCAGCACCACCGAACGGTAGGACTCGGGGTGTCCGGCCGGCAGGCCCACATACTCGTCGAGCTGGCAGATGCGGGCCCGCGAGGCGTCCACCGCACCGGCCCGGACCTTCGCCGAGAGCGCCTCGTAGATGGGCAACGGGGTCGAGCCGGTGGCCACGCCGAGCAGCGCGTCGGGCTTGCGGCGCATCAGGGTGGCGACGGCCTCCGCGATGAGCTCTCCGCCTGCCGTGGCGTCCGGGACGATGACAACTTCCACGCTTGGCCTGCCGTTCTGGAGAATGGGCTATGTGGTATAGACCAATCTAGCAGAGGGCGGCCCGCGGAACCGGGTGTCGTCGGCGAACGGCGGGGGATGTTTTGCCGTCGGTCCGATGGCCGCACGGGCCACCGGACCGACGGGTCGGCGCCGGCCGTCAGAGCAGCACGCCTCCCGTTGCGTCGATCCACTGGCCCGTCACCCAGCGGCTGTCGTCAGAGGCGAGGAAGGCCACAACGTCCCCGATGTCGGTGGGGTCCGCGACCCGGCCCAGCGGGGATATCGCCCCGAGCGTGTCCCGCGCCCCGGCGTTCGCCTCCCCGCGCAGCCAGCCGGCGTTCATGTCCGTGTCGACGGCGCCGGGCGCCACCGCGTTGACCGTGATCCCGCGCCGGCCCAGCTCCTTGGCGAGCGTCGAGGTGAAGACATCGATCGCGCCCTTGGACATGGCGTAGGTGATCAGCTCGGGTTTGGCCGCGCCGCGGGTCAGTCCCGTCGAGACATTGATGATCCGGCCGCCGTCCCGCAGCAGGGCCAGTCCCTGCTGGACGACGAAGAACGGCGCCTTGGTGTTGACCGCGAAGAGGTGGTCGAAATCCTCCTCCGTCACCGTTCCGATCGGCTTCAGCGTCCCGTCGAGTGCCTTGTTGATCCCGGCATTGTTGACCAGGATGTCCAGCCCTTCGGACCGTTCGGCGAATGCGGCCCACAGCGTCTGGGCGTCTCCCGGCACCCCCAACTCGGCCCGGACCGCAAAGGCCTGGCCTCCCGCGCTCTCGATCGCCGAGACCGTCTCCTTGGCCGCCGTCTCATCGCGCCCGTAGTGCACGCCGACCCGTGCCCCGTCCCGCCCCAGCCGCTCCGAGATGGCCCGGCCGATCCCCCTGCTGCCGCCCGTCACCAGTGCCGTCTTGCCCCGCAGTGCACCCATGGCAGTGCCCCTCCCCATTCCCTGTGTCGCCAGGCGTGCGACGTGCGCGCACGGATGTCCCGCACCGCGCGTTCTGTATCGCTCGCTACAGAAAACATAACAGGCTTCCGTACCGGCCGCTATAGAATTCACTCCATGGCGAGCAAGGAAACGAAACAGCGCGGCAGGCCCCGCTCCTTCGACCGGGAGACGGCCCTCGAGCAGGCGATTCGGTCCTTCTGGGAGCAGGGCTACGAAGCCACATCCATCTCCGACCTCACCCGCACCATGGGCATCAGTGCACCCAGCCTCTACGCCGCCTTCGGCGACAAACGGTCGCTGTTCGACGAGGTCGTGGCCGAGTACGGGCGGCTGTACGGCGGGTTTCTGTCCCGCGCCGTGGCGGAGGAGCCGACCGCCCGCCGCGGTGTCGAACGGGCACTGCGCGAGGCCGCCTTCGAGTACACCGTCCCCGGCCGCCCCCGCGGCTGCCTCGTCATCAGCGCCGCCCAGAACATCGCCCCCGCATCAGCCGAGGTCGCCGAGTCCCTGAGGGAGATGAGGCGGTCGAACCGCCGGGATTTCGAGCAGGCGATCTCCGCGGACATCGCATCCGGTGAACTCCCCGCCGATACGGACGCGCTCGCGCTCGCCCATTACACAGGGGCCGTGGTGCAGGGCATGTCGCAGCAGGCGCGGGACGGCGCGGACCGGGCGACGCTGGAGGCCGTGGCCGAGCTGGCGATGCAGGCCTGGCCGGAGACGAGGGAGGCCCGTACGGCCGAAGCCCCCTGAAGCACCCGCGGGCCGCGGCGCCGGGACAGGACCCTCAGCCTGTCCGGCACCGCAGCCCGGAGCTGACATCGGCCGACCCCGTTTGCCGGCCGGGAGATACCCCATGTGCGGTAGGGGTACGGTCCCGGCCCGAGGCCGGTCGATCGGAGGCCTCGGCGCAGTCAGGGCAGAGAGCGCTTCGGGCCTCGTTCCACTCTCCTGTGCGGGGAGAGCGGAGGATCAGGATCTGAGGGAACCCTCAGAAAGTGTGTTGCGCCCAACATTGTGGACTAGACCATTCTCGGTTGTCCATGCCCCTGCACGGGCCATCGAGAGGCACCGCTGGAAGGCCCGACAGGAGATGCGTCCGAACATCAGGTACGACAACAGGTACACCGTACGCCGGTAGGCTCCAAGATGTGCCCTCCATGAACGATCTCGTACGCCAGCACACCGCTCTGAGCGACTCCGACCTCGAGTGGCTGCATCTGCTGGTCTCGGAGTGGCAGCTGCTCTCCGACCTCTCCTTCGCCGACCTCGTGCTGTGGGTCCCCACTCTCGACGGCACCCGCTATGTCTCGGTCGCCCAGATGCGGCCCAATACGGGCCCCACCTCTTATCAGGACGACATGGTCGGTCATCTCGTTCCGCGCGGCCGCCGGCCGATGCTGGACTCCGCGCTGGACGAGGGGCGGATCGTGCGGGAGGGCGACCCGGAGTGGCGGGAGGAGGTGCCGGTACGGGTCGAGTCCATTCCGGTCCGCCGCGAGGGGCGGGTGCTCGGGGTGATCGCGCGGAATACGAACCTGCTGACCGTGCGGACGCCGAGCCGCCTGGAGCTCACCTACCTCCAGAGCGCCTCCGACCTCGCCCAGATGATCGCTGCAGGATCGTTTCCCTTCCCCGGCCAGCAGGTCGACATGGACGCCTCGCCGCGCGCCGGCGACGGGTTGATCCGGCTCGACGCCGACGGTGTCGTCCAGTACGCCAGCCCCAACGCGCTCTCCGCCTACCACCGGCTCGGCCTCGCAGCCGACCTGGTGGGCCACCACCTCGGACAGGCCACCGCCGAACTGGCGCCCGCCCGCGGCCCGGTGGACGAGGCGCTGGTCAAGCTCGCCAGCGGCTGGGCCCCCCGGGAATTCGAGGTCGAGGGCGACGAAGGCGTGATCCAATTGCGCGCCATTCCGCTCAAGCCGAAGGGAACGCACATCGGGTCCCTGGTGCTGCTGCGCGATGTCACCGAATTGAGACGTCGCGAGCGGGAGCTGATCACCAAGGACGCCACCATCCGGGAAATCCACCACCGGGTGAAGAACAATCTCCAGACCGTTGCCGCATTGTTGCGTCTGCAGGCCCGCCGGATGGATTCCGAACAGGGCCGCGAGGCGCTCAACGAGGCCGTACGCCGGGTCGGTTCGATCGCGATCGTGCACGAGACGCTGTCCCAGAACCTCGATGAACGGGTCGAGTTCGACGAGATCGCCGACCGGGTGCTGGCCATGGTCGCGGAGATCTCCCCCGGCAAGGTGACCACCCGGCGCACCGGCCGTTTCGGCATCCTGGACGCGGAGGTCGCCACCCCGCTGTCGATGGTGCTCACGGAGATCCTGCAGAACGCCCTGGAGCACGCCTTCGACCAGGCGGAAGGCGGCACGGTCGAGGTCGGCGCGGTGCGCGGCGGCAGCCGTACGGAGCCGCGGCTGCTGGTCACCGTCCAGGACAACGGCCGCGGTCTGCCCGAGGGGTTCGATCCGCAGCGCGCCGGAAACCTGGGGCTGCAGATCGTACGGACCCTGGTGGAGGGGGAGTTGGGCGGCACGTTCGACATGGTGCGGGCGCCCGAGCGCGGCACCCAGGTCGTCCTCGACGTCCCCGTACGCGCCGAAAAGCAGCACTGAGAAGCGGCCACCGGGAAGCGGTGCCGAGAAACGGCTCTGGGGGAAGCCGCTCTGAGGGAGAGCGTTCCGACGCGGCGCCGCAGTGCCGTAAGAGCCGGTGAACAGCAACAAGCCCCGGACCCATCTGGTCCGGGGCTCAAAGCTATTGCGATGCGATAACAACCGGGCTTGTCAGCGCCGGGGCTGCATCGGGGGTACTGCGCGCTGCGGCTCGGGGGCCACGGGGCTGCTGGCTCAGGCGCTGGCGTTGCGCGCCCGGTTGCGAGCTGCACGGCGCTTCATTGCGCGGCGCTCGTCCTCGCTCAGACCACCCCAGACGCCGGAGTCCTGGCCGGACTCGAGCGCCCACTGCAGGCACTGCTCCATGACGGGGCAGCGGCGGCAGACGGCCTTGGCTTCCTCGATCTGCAGCAGCGCAGGACCGGTGTTGCCGATGGGGAAGAAGAGCTCGGGGTCTTCCTCGCGGCAAACGGCGCGGTGACGCCAGTCCATGGCTGCTCCATCTCCTCGTATGACGGGAACGTTGCTTGTGAATGTGAACGCTTTCACGAATCCCTCCACAAGGGAAGGGCCGAAATCCAGCTGTGAACTGGTGCGGTCCTGTGGAATGAGGAGGGGATTCGGGCTCTCAAGGGGGCCGGTAAAGCGGCCGTCCCGATCGCCATGAAGAGACTCGCAAACCTCGGCGGCGGATACAACCCCTTCCGGAAACTTTTTTTTGATTCCTTGGTGTCGCCTCGGTCACAGCCGTCATTCCAGGGGGTGGAGGACAGCCTAAACGTTCGAGTGAAAGGACTTTAGGCCCTACTGCTCACACAATCACACGCAGTGCACGGCGAACGCCTGTGAACGTCACACTCGTACGCAGTCCCAGGTGGTCCCCGTCCATCTGGAACGGCAGTGGCGCCTGCGAATGCAAGGTGAACTCGGTGAGGTCATGGAGTGAGACCGCGTGCTTGCCCCGGGGGCCGCGGTGCGGTGTTGACGTCAGGAGCTGGGTGCCGTACCGGGCCACCGCCGGGGCCGAGAGCCTGCCCAGTGCGAACAGATCCAGGCCCGAGTCGAACGATGCCCCGGGGGACGGGTAGATCGGGCGATTGCCCAGGTAGGTCCAGGGGGCGGTGTTGCAGATTATGGACATCACAAGGTCCTCGACGACCTCGGTGGTGCCCGCCGTGCCGCCCGGACGTTCGAGCGTGATGGAGCCGTGCCGGCGGTTCTGCTCGCCCAGGTACTGACGTACGAACTGCCGCACGTACAGGGCATGCGTCGAACGCTTGCCGCGTTCGCGCTGCTGCTCCACGCGGCCCACGACGCCGGCGTCGAAGCCGAAGCCGGCGCAGAAGGTGAACCAGCGGGGCGGTGCGCCCTCGTCCTTGGTCCCGGGGGTGCCGGAGGCCAGGCCCAGGCCGACGGTGCGCTCGCTGCGGTCGCGCAGCGCGTCCAGGAGGGCGCCGGTCGCCTCCACGACGTCATTGGGCAGGCCCAGCGCGCGGGCGAAGACATTGGTGGAGCCACCGGGGACGACGGCCAGCCGGGGGTGGGAGTCCGGATCGGGGCCGTTCGCCAGCAGGCCGTTGACGACTTCGTTGACCGTGCCGTCGCCGCCGAGCGCCACGACCAGTTCGGTCTCCCCGCCCTCGGTGGCCTCCCGGGCCAGGTCACGGGCGTGCCCCCGGTACTTCGTCTCGGCGACCTCGAGCTTGAGGTCGCTGGCGAGCGCATGGGTGAGCACGTCACGGGTGCGGACACTGGTGGTGGTTGCTGCGGGATTGACCACGAGAAGTGCGCGCATATGAAGCAGCGTACCTACCTGCCGGTACTCGCTTCACGTCCCGTCCAGGGTTCGGTCGGCCCCGGCCCCCGCACAGCGCGGCGCTACCCTGCTGGGGTGAGCAGTCAGCAGAAACAGTCCGCGAACCGAGCCGCCGGCACCTCCGCCGCACCCGAGCCGACCGGCCCGCGACCCGCCCGGCTGAGCGCCGCCGCGGCGCTCACCGCTGTCGAGGGGCTGGCGCTGGCCGCCATGGGCGCCTACATGTTGATCATGGGGCTGGCCGGGTCGCCGGACAGTCCGCAGCAGGCCGAGATGGGCGGGGTGACCGTGCTCGCGCTTGCCGCGCTGCCGCTCGTCGCCGCGCGAGGGCTGTGGCTGCGCCGCCGCTGGAGCCGCGGCCCCTCGCTGATCACCCAGATCGTGGCGCTGCCGGTGGCCTGGACGCTGATCAAGGGCGGCGGGGCGCTGATCGCGGCTGGTGCCGGGCTCGCCGTCGTCGCCGTCGTCGTCCTCGGCCTGCTGGTCAACCCGACGGCCACCGTGGCGCTGGGCATCGGCCCCCGGGAAACGGAATAACGGGACAGCGGGACGTAAATGAAGTGGGCGGGGCCGTAGCGGCCCCGCCCACTTCGCGTACACGTAAGAGTTACTCCTCCACCAGGAGCTTGTCCCGCAGCTGCGCCAGGGTGCGGGCCAGGAGGCGTGAGACATGCATCTGGGAGATGCCGACCTCCTGGGCGATCTGCGACTGGGTCATGTTGCCGAAGAAGCGGAGCAGCAGGATCTTCTTCTCACGCGGCGGGAGATCCTCCAGCAGCGGTTTGAGGGACTCGCGGTACTCCACCCCCTCCAGCGCCTCGTCCTCGGAGCCGAGGGTGTCGGCAACGGCCGGCGACTCGTCGTCCGTGTCCGGCACGTCAAGGGAGAGCGTGCTGTACGCGTTCGCCGACTCCAGACCTTCGAGGACCTCCTCCTCGGAGATCCCGAGGTGCTCGGCCAGCTCATGAACCGTCGGTGCCCGGCCGTGCCGCTGGGAGAGCTCGGCGGTCGCCGTGGTCAGCGACAGCCGCAGCTCCTGGAGGCGACGCGGGACGCGGACCGCCCAGCCCTTGTCGCGGAAGTGCCGCTTGATCTCGCCGACGACGGTGGGGGTGGCGTACGTGGAGAACTCCACGCCGCGCTCCGGGTCGAAGCGGTCCACCGACTTGATCAGACCGATGGTGGCGACCTGGGTCAGATCGTCCAGCGGCTCGCCGCGGTTGCGGAACCGCCGCGCCAGATGCTCGACGAGCGGCAGATGCATCCGTACGAGGACGTTGCGCAGCTCCGCGCGCTCCGGAGAGCCGTCGGGCAGCCCGCGCAGCTCGTAGAACATCGCCCGCGCGCCGCTGCGGTCCTGTGGACCGTGCGGCTCGCGGGGACGCTGGTCTTCCTGGGGCTTCTGGTCGGGGCCGGACGGATCGTGCCGATCCGCCTGCTGCCCCTGCTGCTCGCTCTGGTCCATATGGTCCGCCCGCTCTGCCTGCTCCGCCGCGTCCAACCGGCCGCCGTGGTCGTCCGTGCCCATCGGATGCGGCCGGGCCTGCTGCTCGGGGATGGCGACTCCGGACGCCATCCGCGTGCCGCGTTCGAGATCTTTCACGGGGCCCCCTGTTCGGTCATGACGGTCCGGGACCGGCGCCGCGCTCCTTGTACAGGCTGATGGTGACCGTACGGTCCTCGGCGACGGTGGAATCGACCTTGCCGGCCAGAGCGGAGAGCACCGTCCAGGCGAAGGTGTCGCGCTCCGGGGCACGGCCGTCGGTCGTCGGAGCCGACACGGTCACCTGCAGCGCGTCATCGATCAGGCGGAAGACGCAGCTCAGCACACTGCCGGGGACGGCCTGTTGCAGCAGGATCGCGCAGGCCTCGTCGACCGCGATGCGCAGATCCTCGATCTCGTCGAGGGTGAAGTCCAAGCGGGCTGCGAGTCCGGCCGTGGCCGTACGCAGCACGGACAGGTAGGCACCCGCAGCGGGCAGACGGACTTCCACGAAGTCCTGAGTCCCGGGCTCGCCTGCGATCTGGGACACCCTCACCTCCAAGGTGGCACAAGCTGGTTGAGCTGGAATGCTGGATGTCTCCGAGGGCCTCGGGACATCCACGCCGGCCGATTCTCCCGTCGTGTGAAAGGAGAACGAACCGGCGCAGCACATGGTTCGGCTGTGACGCTATCGCGATCGGTGGGCCGGTGTCGCCCGGAAGGAGCACGGCTGCCATCCGGGCGACGCTCCGGGGCATGCTCGCCCCGCGCCGCCACTGTCACGCACTGTTACTTATTGTAGGGCTACGGGTACGGACGGTGGCTAGAGGGGTGCACAGTCAAATCCATGCCGATTACGCTCCGTTGACTCGCGAGAAGGCGGCAAGGTTGTGCAGCGCATCTCCAGTGAGCCGGAAGACCGTCCATTCGTCCATGGGTTGAGCGCCGATCGACCGGTAAAAACCGATGGACGGTTCGTTCCAATCCAGGACTGACCACTCGAAACGCTCGTAGCCGCGGGCCATGCAGATCTCGGCGAGGGCCGCGAGCAGCGCCTTGCCGTGGCCGCCGCCGCGCGCCTCGGGCCGTACGTACAGGTCCTCCAGATAGACACCGTGCGTGCCCGTCCAGGTCGAGAAGTTCCGGAACCACAGGGCAAAGCCCACCGGGGCGCCGTCCGCCTCCGCGATCAAGGCGAAGGCCGCCGGGTGGGCCCCGAAGAGCGCCTCCTTCAGCTGCGGCTCGGTGGCCTGCGCGGACTCCGGTGCGCGCTCGTACGAGGCCAGCTCGGCGATCATGGCCAGGATCGCGGGGACGTCCTCAACGCTTGCTTCGCGGATCATGCCGCAAGGCTAAAGGGACGCCCGCGAGGAGCTCACACCAAGAGTTGGTCGACGAAGCACCAGCGCCACTCGTCGCCCGGCTCGAAGGACCGCATCACCGGGTGGCCGGTCTCCTTGTAGTGCGCGGTCGCATGCCGGTACGGCGAGGAATCGCAGCAGCCGACATGGCCGCACACCAGGCACAGCCGCAGCTGCACCGGGTGGCTGCCGACGGCCAGGCATTCCAGACAGGTCTCGCTCAGCGGGGCCGGTTCGGCGCGCGGCAGTCCGGGAACATGCGTGCACTCGTTCATGCCGACCCCTCGCTCCGCTCGGCCTCGCATGCGCGAGGCGCGCACCTTTCCATGATTCGCTCGCTGCGCTCGCTCATGATGGCCAGGGTAGATCGCCGGGAGGGCCGGCGGAGGTACGGGGACGGGACGGGACCGATGGACGTGATGCCGCTGTTGTTGCTGGTCGCGGGGAGCGCGGGGGTCGCCGGGCTGGCGCGGCGCACCCCCGTTCCGGCGCCGCTGCTGCTGGTCGCCGCCGGGCTCGCGGCCTCGTACATCCCCGGTATCCCCGATTACACCCTCGACCCGCACATCGTGCTGCCGTTGCTGCTGCCCCCGCTGCTGCACACCGCCGCGCTGGACAGCTCGTATCTGGACCTGCGGGCCAATCTGCGGCCGGTGGCGCTGCTGTCGGTCGGCTATGTCCTCTTCGCGACCCTGGTGGTGGGCTACGCCGCCTATCTGGTCATCCCGGGGCTTCCGCTGACCGCGGCCCTCGTCCTGGGCGCCGTGGTCGCGCCGCCGGACGCCGTCGCGGCCACCGCCATCGCCCGCAGGCTCGGGCTGCCGAGCCGGATCACCACGATTCTGCAGGGTGAATCGCTGGTCAACGACGCCACCGCGATCACCGCCTACAAGGTGGCGCTGGCCGCGGCCGTCGGGATCGGCGCCACCTGGGCCGACGGCATCAAGGCATTCGCCATCGCCTCCCTCGGCGGCATCGGCATCGGCCTGGTCCTGATGGTGCCGCTGCACTGGCTGCGCTGCCGGCTGCGGGACTCGGCGCTGCTGGAGAACACTCTCTCGCTGCTCATCCCGTTCGTGGCGTACGCGGCCGCCGAACAGGTCGGCGCCTCCGGGGTGCTCGCCGTCGTCGTGGTCGCCCTCTACCTGGGCCACCGCTCCTGGCAGGTCGACTTCGAGACGCGGCTCCAGGAGGACGCCGTCTGGAAGGTCGTCTCCTTCGTCCTGGAGTCCGCGGTCTTCGCGCTGATCGGGCTGCAGCTGCCGGTGGTGCTGCGCGGCCTGGGGGAGTTCGGCACGGCACAGGCCCTGGGGTACGCGGCCGTGCTGTTCGCCGTCGTGGTCGTCGCGCGCATCGTCTGGGTCTTTCCCTCCACCTACCTGCCGCGCTTCCTGTCCGCCCGGATCCGGGCCCGCGAGCCCGATACGGACTGGAGGGCGCCGGTCATCGTCGGCTGGGCCGGGATGCGCGGGGTGGTGTCGCTGGCCATCGCCTTCTCCATCCCCGCCACCGTGCACGGCGGCGGCCCCCTTCCGGCCCGCAACCTGGTGCTGTTCCTGACATTCACCACCGTCATCGCCACCCTCGTCATCCAGGGCCTGACGCTGCCGCCGCTGATCAAGGCCCTGAAACTCCCGGGCCGCGACGTACAGGCCGAGACGCTCGCCGAGGCACAGGCCCAGAACGACGCCTCACGGGCCGCCGAGGCGCTGCTGGACGAACTCCTCGAGGACCCGCGCAACGCGTTGCCGGGGCCCCTCGCCGACCGTCTGCGCACGGTCCTGGAGCGGCGCCGCAACGCCGTGTGGGAGCGGCTCGGCACGGTCAACGAGGAAACCGGGGAATCCGCCGACGAGACCTACCGGCGGCTCAGCCGCGAAATGATCGACGCCGAGCGCCGGGTCTTCGTCGAGCTGCGCGACGCCCGCCGCATCGACGACGAGATGCTGCGGACCCTGCTGCGCAGGCTGGACCTGGAGGAGGCCGCGGCGTACCGGGAGCGGGCCTAGCGCGTCCGGCCCGATGGCTTACGGGCCGGCGGCCCGACGGGCGCCCGGCTCACGGCGTCCCCGTGATCACGGCCGCCACCGTGCTGCCGGGGGCGAACGCGCCCTCCTCGGCCAGCGTCGTCAGCCCGTACAGCAGCTTGGCGACATAGACGCGCTCCACCAGGAGCCGGTGGCGGGCCTCGAAGGCGTCGGCGAAGGCGTCCAGCCCGGGGGTGCTGCGGGCGTATCCGCCACATGTGAAGCGGTCCTCCAGCCGCCAGTCGCCGCGCGGACCGCCGAAGGCCGCGCGCTGGAGTTCCTCGACCGTCTCCTGGAGGAAGTGCGGGCCCCCGGCACCACCGCCCTTGAGTACGGGGAAGCCGATGGCCCGCTGGTCCGGGCCCAGCCCGGCGGCCAGGCCCGCCAGGGTGCCGCCCGTGCCGCAGGCCACCGCGACCGTGTCCGCGGCCCCGCGCAGCTCCCGGCCCAGTTCCGTACAGCCTTGTGCGGCAAGGGAGTTGCTGCCGCCCTCCGGTATGACCCGGAAGGCGCCGAAGCTCTCGCGCAGGCCGGCGAGCACGTCCGGGTCGGTCTTACGGCGATAGCGGGCCCGGTCGATGAAGTGCAGCCGCATGCCGTCGGCGGCGCAGCGGGCCAGGGACGGGTTGAGCGGGGCGGCGGCCAGCTCGTCGCCGCGGACCACACCGATGGTGGCGAAGCCCAGGAGACGGCCGGCCGCCGCGGTGGCGCGCAGATGGTTGGAGTACGCGCCGCCGAAGGTCAGCAGAGCGCGCTCACCGGACGCGGCGGCGGCCCGCAGATTGGGCGCGAGCTTGCGCCACTTGTTGCCCGGCAGGTCCGGGTGGATCAGGTCGTCCCGCTTGAGCAGCAGCCGCACGCCGCGGCGTGCGAACGGCTCGTCCGCGATCTCCTGGAGGGGGGAGGGGAGGCGCGGCCGCAGGATGTCGGGATCGGGGCGGGACATGGCACCCATTGTCCCGTGCGGCCGGTGTGGCGTGCGGGTCCGGTGCGGTCCGCCGGGCGGTGCGGGGTCACTTCAGGCGTTCGCGGATCCGCTCGCGCAGCCCGTCCATGGTGAAGCCCCGGGGATCGATCTTGCCCGGCTGCCACTCCAGATGGCCGATCACCGAGCGCTCGCTCCAGCCGTGCGCCCGGCACAGTGCCGCCGCGGCCTTCTCCAGGGCCTCCGTCTGGGCCGCCGGCCAGGGGTCCGTGCCGTCGCCGAGGTTCTCGCACTCGAAGCCGTAGAAGACCTGATTGCCATCGGTGTCGGTGTCGTTGTCCGGCGGCAGCCGCTTCTCGGCGATCACCGCCCGCAGGACGTCGCCGTCGCCGAGTCCGGCGTGGTTGGCGCGGCCGCAGCCGACCAGATGCACCGCGCCGTCCTTGGTGATCACGCCATGGCACAGCGGGCCCGGCAAATCCGTGTGGCCGTTGTAGCAGAGCCGGACGGTGCCCTCGGCGCCGGACGTCGCGGTGTGGTGCACCACGATGCCGTGCACCGGGCCCCATGGGCCCATGTGCCCGCGGTTGTGCGTCCTCCAGTCGCCGACCTCGACGACCCGCAGTCCCTCGGCCTTGAGCGCGTCGAGGAATTGGGCGGCGGACAGCGGTACGGCCATGGCCGACTCCGATCGGTGCGCGGCGGCCGCCGACCGCGCACCGCCTCATGCCTCGCTTCTACGGGATGGGTCGGGACCGATGGAGTGGAACGGCATAAAACGGACCGGTTGTTCGGGGGGTGTGCGAGCGATTCCGGCCGGGCGCGCGCCCGCCGCTAGCCGCGGAGGAATGCGTCGCCGTGGGCGTTGATGTGGGCCTCCAGCGCGTCGAGCGCTTCCCGGGTCGTCTCGGGCGAGCCGCTGCCGCTGCGCTCGGCGTAATACGCGGCACCCAGCTTCTTCAGCAGCTCGGATCCGGCGCGGTGCGCCTGCACTTCGTCGACCTTCTGCTTGCCCTGCGCCAGTCCGCGCTGGGCCTGCTCCTTGGCACGGTCGAGGAACCCTGACATTGCTGCCTCCGTGAAGCTCGGTGTCGTAAGGGGATCAAAGGGATCAACGGCGCGGCCGGCCGTGGGGTTCCCGTGCCAGGCTGAGGTACGTGAGCGAAGAGCGCGACACGGGTGGGCCGCACGGCGCAAGCGCCTGCCGTGAGCGGAGGTCTGGGCCGGCCGAGGTGAAGGCGCCGGCGGGGGCTCCGATGGGGCTGATCCGCGCGCCAGGTTAGCGTGTGCGTCATGGACTACCAGGCCGTGATCGAAGAGGTAGCGGCCCACGCCCGGCCCTACGCGGGGCAGGGACAGGTCGCCGACTACATACCGGCGCTCGAGCGGGTGGCCGCGGACCGCTTCGGGATCGCGGTGGCCGACATCAACGGCGAGGTGTACGGGGTCGGCGACTGGGAGGTCCCGTTCTCCGTCCAGTCCATCTCCAAGACCTTCTCGCTGGCGCTGGTGATGGCCCAGAGCCACGGCAGCCACGGCGACATCTGGCGGCGGGTGGGCCGCGAGCCGTCCGGTACGCCGTTCAATTCGCTGGTCCAGCTGGAGGCGGAGAACGGCATTCCGCGCAATCCGTTCATCAACGCGGGCGCCCTGGTTGTCACCGACCGGCTGCAGACCCTCACGGGCGATGCCAGCACCTCGCTGCTGGACTTCCTGCGCGAGGAGAGCGGCAATCCGGAGCTGGCCTTCGACCAGGCGGTGGCCGACTCGGAGGCCGACCACGGGGACCGTAATGCCGCGCTGGCGCACTTCATGGCGTCGTTCGGCAATCTGGAGAATCCGGTCCCCAGCGTCATCGAGCACTACTTCTGGCAGTGCTCGATAGAGATGAACTGCCGCGACCTGGCCATCGCCGGCGGCTTCCTGGCCCGCCACGGGCTGCGCGCCGACGGCACCCGGCTGCTCGAGGCCCGCGAGGCCAAGCGGATCAACGCGGTGATGCTGACCTGCGGGACGTATGACGCGGCGGGGGAGTTCGCCTACCGGGTGGGGCTGCCCGCGAAGAGCGGGGTCGGCGGCGGGATCGTGGCCGTGGTGCCGGGCCGCTGCACGCTGTGCGTGTGGAGCCCGGGGCTGGACACCCGCGGCAACTCCGTCGCGGGCGCGGCGGCGCTGGACCACTTCACCACGCTGACCGGCTGGTCGGTGTTCTGACCCCGGCCGCCCGCCTGCGTTGTGGCCCGCCCCCGCTCGGCGCATCGTTGGGCTAGGAGGTGCACCGCCATGGACCACGAGATCCGTGCTGAATACGAGGAAGGCGTGCTGCCGCACGAGGACACGCCGGTCAAGCTGTGGCACATGTGCCGGGTGGGCAGCCTCACAGCCATGTGCGGGCGAGACCTGGCTCCGGCCGCGGCCACCTTGCCCGCCGACGCCTGGGGCTCGTCCAAGGCCGAGCCGTTCTGTTTCCTGTGCGGTGCGCACTATCTGCGCGAGCAGCCGTAACGAGCCGGGAGCGGCCGGTCGGGCCGGCGGGGCGAAGAGATCCACATCGTGAGGCGAAGAGATTCACCCCGTGGGGCGAAGAGATCCCCCCCGTGGCCGTCCGGATCCCGGCGAGCGCGGGAGCCCGCCGGTCCGGGGGTGAACGCATCGGACGTGGCCGTCCGCCCGTCTCACGGGCAGCGGATGACCTGCCCCGCGTACGAGAGATTGCCGCCGAAGGCGAAGAGGAGGACGGGCGCGCCGGACGGGATCTCGCGGCGTTCGACCAGCTTGGACAGGGCCAGTGGCACCGAGGCCGCGGAGGTGTTGCCGGAGTCGACCACGTCCTTGGCGACCACCGCGTTGACCGCGCCGATACGCTCCGCGACCGGCTCGATGATCCGCAGGTTGGCCTGGTGGAGCACGACACCGGCCAGGTCCTCGGGGAGGATGCCGGAGCGTTCGCAGACCTGGCGGGCGATGGCCGGGAGCTGGGTGGTCGCCCAGCGGTAGACGGTCTGGCCCTCCTGGGCGAACCGGGCCGGCTCACCCTCGATCCGTACCGCGTTGCCCATCTGGGGGACCGAACCCCACAGCACCGGGCCGATCGCCGGCTCCGGCTCGTCGGACGCGGTGACCACCGCGGCCCCGGCCCCGTCGCCGACCAGGACGCAGGTCGTACGGTCCGTCCAGTCGACCACGTCGGTGAACTTCTCCGCACCGATGACCAGCGCGTTCGTCGCGGAACCGGCCCGGATGGCGTGGTCGGCGGTGGCCAGCGCATGGGTGAAGCCGGAGCAGACGACGTTGATATCCATCGTGGCCGGCGCGACCAGGCCGAGCCGGGCGGCGACCCGCGCCGCGGCGTTCGGACTGCGGTCGGCGGCCGTGCAGGTCGCGACCAGTACGAGGTCGATGTCCCGCGGGGCCAGCCCGCTCGTGGCCAGCGCCTTGGCGGCGGCCGCGGCGGCCATCGAGTCGACCGTCTCGTCGGCGGCGGCGATGTGCCGGGTACGGATGCCCACGCGGCTGCGGATCCAGGCGTCATCGGTCTCGACGAGCCGGGCGAGATCGTCGTTGGTGAGCACGCGGGAGGGCTGGTAGTGGCCGAGCGCCAGGACGCGTGACCCCGTCATGAGTTCCCCTGTAGGTACGTGGGCGGGCGGGTATGCGACCAGTGTCACCCCTAGGTGCCGGCCGGCGGTTGCGCGATCCGCCAATGTTCCGCCGTCAGAACTGGAGAGATCCGACCGCCGCACCGCGGAGATCCGGCTGCCGCGCCACCGTCGTGCACGCATCGGACGCGGGCGCCCCGCACCGTGCCGGGACGTACACGGTGCCGGGCGGGCGGGTGCGGTCAAGGGGACAGCGGTCGGCCCGTCCGCCCGATCCAACGGCAGCGGGGCGGTGCCGCGGGGGGATTGCTCCGCCTGCGGGCGCGGCGCCGGATGTGCCGCGGCCCCGGCAGCGGGGCTGCCGGGGCCGCGGGGTGCGCCGTCGCCGGTCAGCCGACGGCCGTCACGGGCTGTGACGTCAGCGCCCGGAAGCGGCGCAGGCGCAGGCTGTTGCCGACGACGAAGACCGACGAGAAGGCCATCGCGGCGCCCGCGATCATCGGGTTCAGCAGGCCGGCGGCGGCCAGCGGCAGCGCCGCGACGTTGTAGCCGAAGGCCCAGAACAGGTTGGTGCGGATGGTGCCGAGGGTGACGCGGGCGAGGCGGATGGCGTCCGCCGCGGCGCGCAGGTCGCCCCGTACGAGGGTGAGGTCACCGGCCTCGATGGCGGCGTCGGTGCCGGTGCCCATCGCGAGCCCCAGGTCGGCGCGGGCCAGGGCGGCCGCGTCGTTGACGCCGTCGCCGACCATCGCGACCGAGCGGCCCTCGCCCTGGAGGCGCTCGATGACGGCCACCTTGTCCTCGGGGAGCACCTCGGCGATCACCTCGTCGATGCCGACCTCCTTGGCGACCGCTTCGGCCACCGCCTTGTTGTCGCCGGTGAGCAGCACCGGGGTCAGGCCCAGGCCGCGCAGCCGGCGCACCGCCTCGGCGCTGGTGGGCTTGACCGCGTCCGAGACGACCAGCACCGCGCGGGCCGTGCCGTCCCAGCCGACCGCGACCGCGGTGCGGCCCGCCGCCTCAGCCTCGGCCTTGGCCGCCGCCAGGGCGGGCGGCAGCTGCTGGCTCCAGTCGGTCAGCAGCCGCTCGCGGCCCACCAGGACGGCGTGCCCCTCGACGATGCCCTGGACGCCGAGGCCGGGAACGTTCGCGAAGTCCTCGGGCGTCGGCAGCGGGCCGGCGGCCTCCTCGGCGGCGGTGGCGATGGCGCGGGCGATCGGGTGCTCGGAGGAGTGCTCCAGGGCGCCGGCCAGGCGCAGCGCCTCGTCATGGGACACGCCCTCGGCGAGATGGATGCCGGTCAGCGTCATCACACCGGTGGTGACCGTGCCGGTCTTGTCCAGGACGATGGTGTCGACCTTGCGGGTGGACTCCAGGACCTCGGGGCCCTTGAGGAGGATGCCCAGCTGGGCGCCCCGGCCGGTGCCGACCATCAGCGCGGTCGGGGTGGCCAGGCCCAGGGCGCATGGGCAGGCGATGATCAGTACGGCCACGGCGGCGGTGAAGGCGGCCACCGCGCCCGCGCCGGTGCCCAGCCAGAACCCCAGGGTGCCGATGGCCAGTGCGATGACGACCGGGACGAAGACCGCGGAGATCTTGTCGGCGAGCCGCTGGGCCGCGGCCTTGCCGTTCTGCGCGTCCTCCACCAGGCGGGCCATCCGGGCGAGCTGGGTGTCCGCGCCGATCCGGGTGGCCTCGACGACCAGCCGGCCGCCCGCGTTGACGGTCGCCCCGGTGACGGTGTCGCCGGGAGCGACCTCCACCGGGACGGACTCACCGGTGAGCATCGACGCGTCCACGGCGGATGCGCCCTCCGCCACCCGGCCGTCGGTGGCGATCTTCTCCCCGGGCCGTACGACGAAACGGTCGCCCACGCTCAACTCCGCGGTGGGGACACGGACTTCGCGGCCGTCGCGCAGGACGGCGACGTCCTTCGCGCCCAGTTCCAGCAGCGCCCGCAGCGCCGCGCCCGCCTTCCGCTTGGACCGTGCCTCGAAGTAGCGCCCGGCCAGGATGAAGGTGGTGACGCCGGCCGCCGCCTCCAGGTAGATGCTGCCGCTGCCGTCCGTACGGGCGATGGTCAGCTCGAAGGGGTGGGTCATGCCGGGCATGCCCGCGGTCCCGAAGAACAGGGCCCACAGCGACCAGCCGAGCGCGGCGAGGGTGCCCATCGAGATGAGCGTGTCCATCGTGGCCGCGCCGTGCCGCAGATTGGTCCAGGCGGCCTTGTGGAAGGGCCAGGCCGCGTAGGCCACCACCGGGGCCGCCAAGGTCAGCGACAGCCACTGCCAGTTGGTGAACTGCAGGGCCGGGACCATCGCCATGAGGACGACGGGGAGGGAGAGGGCCAGGGAGAGGAACAGGCGCCGGCGGAGGGCGTCCAGGGCGTCCGGGACCCTCTCCCCTGTGGTCCCGCCGCCGCTGTCGTCCTCCTCGGCGGCCGGTGCGGGGGCGGGCGGCTCGGGGAGCGCGGCGGTGTAACCGGTCTTCACCACGGTGGCGATCAGGTCCGCGGTCTCGATCCCGCTGCCCTCCGCGACCGCCACCTTCGCCTTCTCGGTGGCGTAGTTGACGGTGGCGGTGACCCCCTCCATGCGGTTGAGCTTCTTCTCGATCCGGGCGGCGCAGGAGGCGCAGGTCATTCCGCCGATCTCCAGCTCGACGCGCTGGTCGCCGATGTGCTCTCCGGTCGCGGTCGTCATGACTGCTCCTCCGTGTGGCGTTCGCAATGGTGCTGGGGCGGGGCGTGCCGGGCGGTTCGTGCGGTGCGAGGACGGCGGCTGCGGGGCGACCGGCGTCCACTACACAGAACCATATACCCCCTAGGGGTATTCCGTCACCCGGCCGATCCGGCCGATCCGGCCGGTTCCCCCGCCTCGCCGCTCCCCGCCCCCCGCAGCGCCCGCTCACCCATCGCGCGCAGATACGTGACCAGCTCCGGCGGCTCATGCACCGTGAACGCGCACCCCAGCATCGCCAGCCGCATCGCCAGCCACTCCAGCGAATCCGGCGCGCTGCGCCACCGGCACGACTCCGCGTCGACCGGCTCCACCTCACCCGCCCGGCCGCCCAGCCGCGCGGCCACCTCCGCCGCCGGCGCGTGGACCGTCGCCACCGCCCGCTGCGGCGCCGGACCCATCCCCTGCATCCGCTCCTTGATGTAGGCCGCCGCATCGGTGGCGGGCAGCTCGCGCGGCGGGGTCCGCACGCCCGTCGCGAACGCCTCGGTCAGCCGGTCCACCCGGAACGTCCGCCAGTCCTCGCGGTCGTTGTCGTACGCGACGAGGTACCAGCGCCGCCCCGCCGCCACCAGCCGGTGCGGTTCCACCAGGCGTTTGGTGTGCTCGCCCGCGCCCGCCCGGTAGCGGAACCGCACCCGCTCGTGGTTGGTGATCGCCGCGGCGAGCACGGTCAGCTGCTCCGGGTCGACGGTCGGGCCGTCGCCGGCCGGCATCGGGACGGTGGCGCTGCCGAGCGTGCCCACCCGCCGCCGCAGCCGGGCCGGGAGTACCTGCTCCAGCTTGGCGAGCGCCCGTACGGACGCCTCCTCGATGCCCGCGATGGCGTGCCCGGCGGCCGAGCGCAGCCCCACCGCGATGGCCACCGCTTCCTCGTCGTCCAGCAGCAGGGGCGGCATGGCCGTACCCGCGGCGAGCCGGTAGCCGCCCACCGCGCCCAGCGTCGCGTGGACGGGATAGCCCAGGTCACGCAGCCGCTCGATGTCGCGCCGGATCGTGCGGGAGGTGACCCCCAGCCGGTCGGCCAGTTCGCTGCCGGGCCATTCGCGGGGGGTCTGGAGCAGGGACAGGAGGTTCAGGAGCCGTGCCGATGTCTCACTCATGCCCTCGATGATGCGGGTGAATGTAGGACCGAGGCTGTCCTATACGCCTTCTAGTGTCGAAGACGTCGCGGGTAAGTCCGCGGCGGACCTGCAGGCGGCCGTCGTAAGCAGGCATCCGCAGACATGCGAAGGCATAGGCGGGCATCCGCAGACATGCGACGGCATACGAAGACCAGGAGAGCGAACGTCATGACCACGACCGTCCCCGCCCCCGCCGAGGCGGCCGTCCCCGCCGACGCGGCCGGAGCCGCCCCCGCGCAGGCGGGTCCCGCAGCCCCCGTGCCCGCCGACCGCAGACGCTGGATCGCGCTCGCCGTCGTCCTGACCGCGAGCTTCATGGACCTCGTCGACGCGACCATCGTGAACATCGCCATCCCGAGCATCCAGAAGGACACCGGCGCCTCTTTCAGCGCCGTTCAGTGGGTCACCGCGGGCTATGCCCTCGCCTTCGCCATCGGACTGATCACCGGCGGCCGCCTCGGCGACATCTACGGCCGCAAGAAGCTCTTTCTGCTCGGCATGGCCGGCTTCACCCTCGCCTCCGCGCTGTGCGGCTTCGCCGCCGGTCCCGGCATGCTGGTCGGCGCGCGGGTGCTGCAGGGCGCGATGGCCGCGCTGATGGTGCCGCAGGTGCTGGCGATCATCCATGTCAGCTTTCCGGCGAACGAGCGCGGCAAGGTCTTCGGGATGTTCGGCGCGGTGATCGGACTCGGCGCGGTCTGCGGCCCGCTGATCGGCGCGCTGCTGACCGAGGGCAACCTCTTCGGCCTGGAATGGCGCCCGATCTTCCTGATCAACCTGCCGGTCGGCGTCGCCGGCATCCTGCTCGGCAGCCGCTTCGTCACCGGGTCCAAGGCCCCGCGCGCACTCCGCCTCGACCTCATCGGCACCGCGCTGGCCACCCTCGGCCTGCTCATGGTCCTCTACCCGCTCACCCAGGGCCGCGAGAACGGCTGGCCGCTGTGGGGCTTCGTCTCGATGGCCGCGAGCCCGCTCGTCCTCGCGCTCTTCGTCCGCTACGAGCGCGCCAAGGCGCGTAAGGACGGCTCGCCGCTGGTCGAACTCTCCCTCTTCTCGATCAAGACCTTCGCGGCCGGCGCCGGCGTACAGCTCACCTTCGGCGCCGTCAGCGGCCTGTTCTTCCTGATCTGGACGCTCCATATGCAGCTCGGTCTGGGCTGGGGCCCGCTGCACGCCGGACTGACCGGGGTGCCGTTCTCGCTCGCCTGCTCGGCCGCGGCCGGGATGTCGGTACAGAAGCTGGTGCCGCGCTTCGGCCGCAAGGTCCTCCAGGCGGGCGCGCTGATCATGCTGTCCGGGGCGCTGCTCTACCTCTGGGAGGCCGGGCACCTGGGCACCGCCCTGCAGTCCTGGCAGATGGTCCCGGCGATGCTGCTGATGGGCGCGGGCATGGGCCTGATCGTCGCCCCGATCACCGACTCCGTGCTCTCCGAGGTGCCCGCCGAGCACTCCGGCTCGGCCTCCGGCATCTTCAACACCACCGGCCAGCTGGGGATGGCGCTGGGCCTCGGCCTGTCGTCGGTGGCCTTCTTCGGGGTCACGGACCGTGCGGGCGGCGGAACCGCGCCGGGCGCCTCCTTCGTCTCGGCCACCGTCAACTCCCTCTGGTGGATCTCGGGCGGCCTGGTCCTCGTCTTCGGTCTGCTGTTCCTGCTGCCGCGCCGGGTGCGAACGCAGGACGCCCCGGCCTCCTGACCGCGCCGTCACCCCTCCCACACAAAGGAGTCATCAGCGTGCCGAGCCCCCTCGCCCTCACCTGGCCCGAGATCAGCGCCCGTCGCCTGGAGCGTGCCGGGCTCGCCGGGGCGCCGATGCCGCCGGACCCCGCGGGGATCGCCGCCGCGATGTGCGGGGCGCACGCCCAGGTGCTGTCCGCCGCCGAGCTCTCGCTCATGCTGCGGACGGACCGGGGCACCCGCACCGCCGTACGCGACGCCCTCTGGAAGGACCGCACCCTGGTCAAGACGCACGGCCCGCGCGGCACGGTGCATCTGCTGCCCGCCGCCGACCTGCCGATGTGGACCGGCGCGCTGTCGGCCGTACCGCCGGGGAACAGCCTCTCCGCCCCGGATGTACGGCTCACCCCCGAGCAGACCGAACGCGTCCTCGCCGCCATCGAGGACGCCCTGGGGGAGGGCGCCGAGCTGACCGTCGACGAGCTGGGCGAGGCGGTCGTCGCCGCCACCGGGCCCTGGGCCGGCGACCTGGTGGTGCCCGCCTTCCAGGCGATGTGGCCGCGCTGGCGGCAGGTCATGCATCTGGCCGGGCAGCGCGGCGCCCTGTGCTTCGGCCCCCATCGCGGCCGCAAGGTCACCTACACCAGCCCCCGGCGCGCCCTGCCCGGCTTCCGCCCGCAGCCCGGCCCGACGGCCCTCGCCGCCCTCCTGCGCCGCTACCTCCACGCCTACGGCCCGGCCACCTCCGCGGACTTCGCCACCTGGTGCGGTGCCCCGCACCGATGGGCGGCGGACCTCTTCGCCTCCCTGGGCGACGGTCTCCAGCGGGTCGACTTCGCCGGCTCCCCCGCCTGGATCCTGGCCGGCGACACCGCGGGCCCCACCACGGACCCCTCCGGCGTCCGCCTCCTGCCCTACTTCGACGCCTACGGCATCGCCTGCCGCCCCCGCCATCTGCTCTTCCCCGGCCGGGCGGCGGAGCGCGCGCTGGCCAGGGGGCAGGCCGGGAACTATCCGGTGCTGCTGATCGACGGAATCGTCGGCGGCGTCTGGCACCAGCGCCGGGCGGGCCGTCGCGTCCATGTCACGGTCGAGCCGCTGGCCCCGCTGACCGCCGGGCAGCGGCGCGCCCTGGAGGCACAGGCGCACCGGGTCGGCGAAGTCCTAGAGGGCACCGCGGAGTTGACGATCGGCACCGTCGCCGTCGGGCCGCACGCCTGACGGGCGCGGCCGCCGACGCCGTCGCAGGGCGCTTCACGCGGGCGTAAAAAGTGGCCCTTCGCCGTACCGTTCCCGGGCCGTCGCCCGCCATACTGGGCTGCGTGTCGATGATCAGCAACCTCCGCAAGGCCGTCCGGCTGCCGCAGCCGCGTACCCGGGGGGTCGACCTCAGCCACCCGGCGCGTTCACCGCTCGGTACCGCCGTGGTGAACTGCGCGGTGTATGTGGACGGCGTGCGGCAGGACGGGAACCACCCGGCCGATGTGGCGATACGCCGGGTCCGCGAATCCGGCAGGGGATTTGTCTGGATTGGGCTTCATGAGCCGTCCGAGAAGGAATTCGCCGGAATTGTCGAGCTGTTCGGACTGCACCCGCTCGCCGTCGAGGACGCGGTCTACGCCCACCAGCGCCCCAAGCTCGAGCACTACGACGACTGCCTCTTCACCGTCTTCAAGACGGTCTGCTATGTCGACCACGACCGGCTCACCGACACCAGCGAGGTGGTGGAAACCGGCGAGATCATGGTCTTCACCGGCGCCGACTTCGTGATCACCGTACGGCACGGCGGACACGGCTCGCTCGGCCCGCTCCGCGAACAACTGGAGTCCGTTCCCGAGCAGTTGGCGCTCGGCCCGTCCGCCGTCCTGCACGCCGTCGCCGACCTCGTCGTCGACGACTACCTCGACGTCACGGCCGCCGTGCAGGTCGACATCGACGACGTCGAGAGCGAGGTCTTCTCCGTGCGGGGCGGCGGCGGGGCCGGCCGGATCTACCAGCTCAAGCGCGAACTGCTGGAACTCAAACGCGCGGTGGCCCCGCTGGACCGCCCGATGCAGGAACTGGCGACCCAGCCGATGGAGCAGGTCGACCCCCGGATCAAAACGTACTTCCGGGACGTGGCCGACCATCTCGACCGGGTCACCGAGCAGATCACCTCGTTCGACGAGCTGCTCAACTCCATACTCCAGGCCCATCTCGCCCAGGTCACCGTCGCCCAGAACGAAGACATGCGCCGGATCAGTGCCTGGGTCGCCATCCTGGCCGTACCGACCATGGTCTGCGGCGTCTACGGCATGAATTTCGAGTACATGCCGGAGAAGCACTGGACGTTCGGCTATCCGCTGGTGATGGCGCTGATCGTGGCGGTCTGCTGGGTGATCCACCGCGGGTTTAAGCGCAACGGCTGGCTCTGACCGGCCTTCCCGCCCCCGGCCGGAAGTGACCGGCTACCGTCCCGCCACGTGCCGGGGCCGCGCCGCGCCCCACCCCGCCGCGAGCTGCGGGAGCAGCAGGGCCAGCAGGACGGCCAGGGGGACGGTCCAGCTGCCCGAGAGGTCGTGGACGGCGCCCAGGACGGCGGGGCCGGTGGCGGCCAGGATGTAGCCGAAGCACTGGGCCATGCTGGAGAGCTGGGCGGTGTGCCGGGCGTCCGGGGCACGCTGGACGATGAACAGCAGCGCCAGGCTGATCGCCGCGCCCTGGCCCAGGCCCAGCAGCGTCATCCATGCGTAGGCGCCGCCGACCGGCGCGATCAGCATCCCCGCGAAGCCCGTGGCGCACAGCACCGCACCCAGCACCGCCAGTACCCCGGCGCGCAGCCGGCGGCCGACGATGACGGGGGAGAGGAACGAGCCGGCGATGCCCAGGAGGGAGGAGAAGGAGAGCATCCAGCCGGCGTCGCCCGCGCTCATCCCGGCGTCCTCGAGGATCGTCGGCAGCCAGGCGGCGGCCGCGTAGTAACTCAGCGACTGCAGGCCCATGTAGCCGGTGACCTGCCAGGCCAGCGGGTCGCGCCACAGGCCGCGTACCGGGTGTGCCGCCTGCCGCGCCGCGGCCGCCGACACCCGCGTACGGGAGCGCACCTGCGGCAGCCAGACGATCAGCGCGACGACCGCGAGGGCGCCCCAACAGGCCAGTGTGGACTGCCAGTTGAGTCCGGCGGCCTGCTGCATGGGGACGGTGATCCCGGCCGCGAGCGCGGCGCCGCCGAACAGCGACATGGAGTACAGACCGGTCATCAGCCCGGCGCGGGCCGGAAAGTCCCGCTTGATCAGGCCGGGCAGCAGGACGTTGGCGACGGCGATGCCCGCGCCGATCACGATCGTCCCGGCGAACAGCGCGACCACCGAGTCCAGCAGCCGCAGCCCGGTGCCCGCGCCGATCAGCGCCATGGTGCCGAGCAGCGACCGCTCCATCCCCAGCCGCCGCCCCAGCCGCGGCGCGACCGGCGCCAGCAGCCCGAAACAGAGCAGCGGCAGCGCGGTGAGCAGGCTCGTGGCCGCGGCCGACATCCCGCTGTCGTCGCGGATGGTCCCGGCGAGCGGCGATACGGCGACCAGCGCGGGGCGCAGGTTCAGGGCCAGCAGGACCACGCCGATGCCGAGGTGGAGGGCGCGGCGGCCGGTCACGCCCGGGGCGGCGGGCGCGGTGGCGGGGCCCGGCTCCGGGGCGGCCGCCGCCTGGGCAGTCATCGGCCGGGTGGCTATCGGCTCGGTGGCCATGGGTCCTTCGTCAGGCATCTGTGCCGTCTCCTGAGATCTTCCGGCCGGTCCCGCGCAGGGCGTCCATGGCCTCGGTGAGGTGCGCCAGCGCCGCCTGCTCGGCGGCCTGGGCGTCCCGGGCCTCGATGGCATCGACGATGGCCGTGTGCGCGTCGAGCTGGTGGCGTACCGCATCGGGCAGCGGCGTACCGACCACCGCCTGCAGCGTCGCGCGCAGGGCATCGCTGAGGTGCTCGTACAGCTCGGCCAGCACAGTGTTGTGGGCGGCGGCGGCCACCGCGCGGTGAAAGCGCACGTCGGCGTCGATGAAGGCCGCCACATCGCCGCTGTCCCACGCCCGGCCACGCTCGGCCAGCGCGCCGCGCAGCGCGGCGAGGTCCTCGTCGGTGCGGCGCAGCGCGGCATAGCGGGCGGCATCGCGCTCCAGGGAGGCGCGCACCTCGTACGCCTCCAGATGCTCGGCCCGCCGCAGCCGCCGCTGGACGGCCGCGCCGAAGTCGCTGCTGGCGCGGACGTAGGTGCCGTCGCCCTGCCGCGGCTCCAGCATCCCGGTGTGGACGAGGGCGCGCACCGCCTCACGGACGGTGTTGCGGCCGACATCCAGCTGCTCCACCAGGACGGGCTCGGCGGGGATCTTGGCACCGACCTGCCACTCGCCCTCGGCGATCAGCCGTTCCATCTGCTCGATGACCAGGTCCACCAGGCTGGTGCGGGCGGTGCTGCGCAGCGGCATGGGGCGCCGTGCCTCCCTCTCGTACGTCCATCGGCGGGTCCGTCGACTCCACCCATATTCCACCGGTGATGGGAACATCCCATGTTTCGCGTTGTCAAACGGCGAGGGTTAGCCTGAGGACGCCGATGATCTCGGGAGACACATGGACATGCGAGCCCGCCGGGCGGCGCCCTGGCAGGGCCAGTGGCCGGTGATCGGCGCGGTGGCGGCGGGCGGCGGGATCGGTGCCGCGGCGCGCTACGGCGCCTCGCTGATCTGGCCGACGGCCGCCGGCGCCTTCCCCTGGACGACCCTGGCCGTCAATGTCGTCGGCTGCGCGCTGATGGGCGTCCTGATGGTGCTGATCACCGAGCTGTGGTCGCCGCACCGGCTGGTGCGCCCGTTCCTGGGCACCGGCATCCTCGGCGGCTTCACCACGTTCTCGACCTACGTGGTGGACATCCAGCGCCTGGTGGACGCCCGGCGGGCGGCGCTGGGGACGGCCTATCTGGCGGCCACTCTCCTCGCCGCGCTGGCGGCCGTATCGGGCGCGGTGGTCCTGACCCGCGGATTTCTCGCACTCCTCGGACGAAGGCGGCGGTCGGTATGACACGGCTCAGCGGTCCGGCGCTCCGCCTCACGGTGATCGTCGGCGAACACCAGGTATGGCACCACAAGCCGCTGTACGCGGAGATCGTGCACCGTGCGCACGCGGCCGGGCTGGCCGGCGCGAGCGTCTTCCGCGGCATCGAGGGCTATGGCGCCTCGTCCGTCATCCACACCCAGCGGCTGCTGTCCCTGAGCGAGGACCTGCCGGTCGCGGTCGTGGCCGTCGACACGGAGGAGCGGGTACGGGGCTTCCTTGCGCAGCTGGCCGAACTGGTGGCGGGCCAGGGCCTGGTGACCGTCGACCGGTGCGAGGTGTTCGCGCCCGATGACCCGGTCGGCGCGGACGGCGCGGGCAGCGGCGACGGCGACGGCGATGGCGGCACGGCGGCGGGCGGGCGCGGGTGAACTGGCTGCTGGTGCTGGCCGGCGCGGCGGTCGGGGCGCCGCTGCGCTTTCTCACCGACCGCTTCGTACAGGCCCGGCACGACAGCGTCTTCCCATGGGGGACGTTCGCCGTCAATGTCATCGGTTCGCTGATCCTGGGCCTGCTGACCGGCGCGGCCACGGCCGGCGCCGCCTCCTCGCACGCCCAGCTCCTCCTCGGCACCGGGCTGTGCGGCGCCCTGACGACGTACTCGACCTTCTCCTACGAGACGCTCCGGCTGGCGGCGGACGGGGCGCGGGGCTACGCCGCGGCCAATGCGGCGGCGAGCGTGGTGGCCGGGCTGGGTGCCGCGTTCGCGGGGGTGGCCTGCGCGCGGGCACTGTGGGGCTGACCCGGTACTTTCCCATGATTTGCGGGTACCCTCCGCGTATCCGGCGTGATCGGCGGAACGGGGGAGGGACCGTGGCAGAGGTGTTCCTGCGGCGTCTGACCAGGTGGCAGGCGGAGACCCAGCGGGAGTCGGTCGCCGATCTGTATGTCGCGGCGTACCACGATCCGCCCGTCGGCGAGGCCCTGGACCGGGAGGAATTCCTGCGGCGGTTCGCCGGACACGATGTCCAGCGCCCCGGCTTCGAGATGGTCATCGGCAGCGATCCGGTGCTGGCCGGCTGCTGCTACGGCTACTCCGCCGACCGTGAGGGCGACTGGTGCCGGGAGTACGCCGGCCTCGGTGAGCCGCCCCAGGAGCTGAGCGAACCGGCCGCGGCGGGGCGGCTGTTCCTGATCGCGGGGCTGATGGTGCTGGCCGCGTACCGGCGCGCCCGGGTCGCCACCCGTCTCCAGGAGACGCTGCTGATGCGCAGCAATGCCGCGCTGGCCCTGGCCCTGATCGCGGCGGACAACGCACCGGCCAAGGCCGCGTTCCGGTCCTGGGGCTGGCGGCCGATGGATGCCTGGCCGCGGCCGGCCGGCGGCGCCGCGCCGCAACGGGAGGCCTGGACCCGCCCGTTGCCGTGACCGCGGTGCCGGCACGGAGAAAAGCGGTGGGGCCCGGGAAGTGGAGCCCCACCGCTCGCGAACGCGTGGGAGGAACGCGCACGCTTGCCGGCGCCGCCATTGCCGCCGGCGCTGCCCGCGTTCCCGGCGCCGCCAGAAGTCCGAGGGCCGGCCGCCAGGTACCGGCCCTCGAACAGCCACGCCGCAGTCGTGGCCTCAGCCGCTGTCGCAGCTGGTCAGGGGGTGGCTCAGCCGGTCAGGCCGTTGGCCCAGAGCTGGTCCACCTGCGCGCGCTCGTTCTGGTCCGGCTGGGTGTTCTGGCAGGACGTGCCGGGCCCGCCACCGGACATCAGCTCGCTGCACGGGCCCTCGTAGTGGTCCGGCAGACCGAGCACATGGCCGGTCTCGTGCGCCGCGACGCGGGTGGAGTTGTACTCCTGGTTCTGCTTGTAGTCCAGGAAGACAAAGCCCTTCCCGTGACCGTCGGTGCTGGCGTACGAGCCGCGCGGGTCGTCGCCCTCGCGGTACTGGAAGTCGCCGCCGCTGCCTTCCTGCAGCTTCACGTTCTGCACGGCGCCGTTCCATATGGACGCGCTCTCGGATATCTGGCTCTTGAACGTCGGGGCCGCGCTGGCGTCGTAGGTCACGGTGACCGACTTCATACCCGGGTGCGCCTTCATCTTCGCCTTGGCCGACTTCATGACGGCCTGGAAGAACGCCTTGGTGTCGGCCTTCTCGGCAGCCGAGCCGGTGTACGCGGCGATGGAGGCCCGCGTGCTCTGGTGGGAGGAGGCGTGCGAGGGGGAAACTGCCGAGACCGGAGCGGCGGCCGCGAGTGCGGCGGCGAGGCCCAGGCCGAGCGCTGCCGACAGCGCCGTCTTGGGAGATCTCATGTGGGGGGCTCCTTAATTTCCGAGGGCCGCGGTCGCCGTGTGGGGCGGCGACCGGGGCCCTGCGGATTTCTTGGTGCCGTTGAGTCTGGACGGAGTTCACCCGTGCAGCGGAGATGCTAAGTGGCGATAGCACCAGGCAATACCCCCGAAAAAAGAGCGAGTTCGGGTAGGTTTGAGAGGCTGGTGTGACCGTTCCCGACGTTTTATGCTCCGCACGTGGAGCTCGAGGTAAGGCATCTTCGCGCGTTGTGCGCCATCGCCGACTCCGGCAGCGTACGCAAGGCGGCCCGGCAGTTGGGGATGACCCAGCCTTCCTTGACGACACAGCTACGACGTATCGAGAAGGCCCTCGGCGGCCAGCTGTTCTTCCGCGAACCGACCGGCAGCCGCCCCACGCCACTGGGGCATTCCGTGCTGTGCCGGGCCCGCCCGATAGTGGCCGAAATGCGCGCACTGGTCGACGAAATCGCGAACGCGTCGGTACGCGAACGGGGTGCGCGACTGCACATCGGCAGCACCAACAGCC
Source organism: Streptomyces sp. NPDC028368 (assembly GCF_055565615.1). Taxonomy (NCBI): domain Bacteria; kingdom Bacillati; phylum Actinomycetota; class Actinomycetes; order Kitasatosporales; family Streptomycetaceae; genus Streptomyces; species Streptomyces sp. NPDC028368. The sequence continues at coordinate 514,622 of NZ_JBVHTY010000003.1, forward strand.
GCGCCGTCGCCGGCTGGCTGCGCCGCCTGCGCGTCCGCCTCCCGGAGACGGACACGACGATAAGGACCGATGTCTCCGCCAATGCCCTGCTGCACATGGTCGCGATGGGCCAGCTCGACGTCGCGTTCGTGCACGAGGTCGAGGGCGCGCCGCTACGGGTTCCCGACGGCCTGGTCGAGCATGAACTGATCGCCCGCGAACCGCAGTTCATCGCCCTGTCCGACACCCATCCCGCGGCCGCCCGCACCGTCGTCCATGTGCGGGACCTGGCCGACGACCAGTGGATGGTCGACCCGTCGGTCGACGGCGAATGGGCGGGCCTGCGCCGCATCTGGACCGCCGCCGGGGTCAACCCCCGGGTGGTGCACGGCGATTACCTCACCGCCGTCGACCTGGTCACGGCCGGCGAGGTGGTCACCCCCTGCCAGCCCACCGCCCGCTCCCGCCCCGGCATGGCCGTCCGCCCGCTGCACGGCGACCCGCTGGCCGTCCGCCTCTTCATGGCCTGCCGCCCCGACGGCACCCCGGCCGCCCCCGCCGACGCCCTCTTCGCCGACCTGACCTCCTCCTATATGGAGATCGCCTGGGCCAGCGAGGCCTACCGCGACTGGCTCGTGCGGCATGACGGCCCGCTGCCGGTAGCCGCGACGTAGGCGGTGCGCCCCCGAGGAGTCCCGCGCACCCCGTCTTCCCGGCCCGCAAGGAAGGACCGCCCCCGTGCCGCCGCCCCACGTCCACCGCACCACCCCGCACCGCCCACCCGGCCGCGACGAACCCGCCGCTGGAGCGCCCGACCCGCAACGCCCCGCCGACGACACCTTCTGGTCCCGCCTGGCCTGGCTCCTGACCTCCGGCGGCGCCCTCACCCTGGAGGAGCACCCCGCCGGCACCGCCCCCCGCCGGCACCGCCTCACCGCCGCCACCCTCGACACGGTGCGCGCCGCCCTCGCTCCGCGCGCCGGACTGACCGTCCTGCGGGGCGGGCAACGGCTGCTGACCGCGGTCCTCCCCGACAGCGACGGCGTCCTCAGGGCCCGTTGGCGGCCCGAACCGGCACCGGAGGACGCCCGCTGGGCCGCGCTCCGTACCCTGCGCCGCGGTGAGATCCGTACCGGCGTGGTCTCCCGTATCGCCCCCTTCGGCGCGTTCGTGGACCTCGGTGGCCTCGACGGGCTGATCCGCATCCCGGAGATCTCCTGGCGGCACATCGATCACCCCGGCGACGTCCTCGAGGTGGGCCAGGAGGTCACGGCGAAGATCATCGACGTCGACCGGGTGCGGGAACAGGTCTCACTGTCGCTGAAGGACGCCGGGACGGAGGCCGGGACCGGGACACGGGCCGGGGTGCCGTCCGGGAGTTCCTGACCGGGCTGCGCACGGCCGTCCGCGCCGGCTAGGAGGGCGGCGTCCCGCCGGCCGGCCCCTGGATGGTCGCGGCAGCGTTCCGCAGCTCGGTGAGGACCGTGCGGACGGCTCTGCGCGCGGTGCGCTCGGGGCGCTGGAGCACGTCGATGTGCCGGCGGGCGGGTACGCCGCTGAGCGGCTTGAGGACCACCGCGGGGTGGGGGCGTGTGGTCCAGCGGGGCATCAGGGCGAGTCCGCCGCCGGCGGCGACGGCCTCGGCGACCACGGAGAATTCGTTGATGCGGTGCCTGATGTCGAGCCGGCGGTTCGCGGCGGTGGCGATGGCCTCGATGGTGGCCATCAGCGGGAAGCCGTCGTGGACGGTGATCCAGGGCTGGTCGGCGACATCGCGGGGCGTCAGGCAGCGTGTGCCCGCCAGCGGGTGACCGGCCGCCATGGCGACGTCGAGCGGTTCGTGCAGCAGCGGGGTGACGGTCACGGTGTGCGGCCACGGCGGAGCGTGGTCGAGACGGTGCGCCAGGACGAGGTCGTAATCCCGGGTCAGCCGCGGGAAGTGATCCTGCGCGACGTCCTCGCCGGCGAGCGTGAGCCGCGGACATCCCGGCGCGGCGAGGGCGCGGAGCAGGAGCGGGTAGAACGTTGCGGCCGCGCTGTGGAAGGCGGCCACCGACACCTTGCCGTCCGGTGTGCCGACGAACGCGTCCACCGCGTGCCGCGCGCGGGCCAGGGCGGTCTCCACCTCGATCGCCGCGCCGGCCAGGGCCTGCCCGGCAGCGGTGAGCACCAGCCGTCGTCCGTCGCGTTCGGTGAGCGGTACGGGGACCGAGCGCTGCAGCAGCCGCAGCTGCTGGGAGATCGCCGAGGGTGTCACCAGCAGCGCCTCGGCGACCGCGGTGACACTGCCCAGCTCGCCCAGCTCACGCAGAACCCGCAACTGCCGCTCGTCCATGCCCCGAGTGTAGGTGCGTAGTGTAGGCAAGCTAAAAGGTCGTTTGAGAAACTGGTACTTGGCTTCAAGATCATGCTGGGGCACCGTGAGGGCCGTGCCCGATTCCCGCCGTACCGACCTGGTACTTCTGCTCGTCGCGATCGTCTGGGGTTCCAGCTATCTGGCGGCGAAGACAGCGACCTCCGTCCTCCCGGTCCTGGTCGTCCTGTTCCTCCGCTACGTCCTCTCCGCCCTTGCCTGTGCCGCCGTCATCGCCGTCATCGCCGGCCGCCGAGGGGCGGGCCGCACCACCCGTGCGGAGATCCGGACCGGGTCGCTCCTGGGGGTCACCCAGGCGGCCGTCCTCGTTCTGGAGACCTACGGCGTCGCGCACACCAGTGCCGCCAACGCCGGCTTGATCATCAGCCTGACCATCGTGCTCACCCCGCTGCTGGACCGCACCGGCCGCCGCGGCGGGCCGCCGCCACGGTTCTTCGCCGCCGCAGGCGTGTGCGCCCTGGCTGTCGCGCTGCTCGTGTCCGGCAGCGGCCTGCGCACTCCAGGGGCCGGCGACCTGCTGATGCTCGCCGCCGCAGTGGTACGGGCGGTGCACGTCGCGCTCGTCGGACGGCTCACCGCGGGCCGCGCGCTGCGGCCGCTGCATCTGACGGCCGTACAGACGGTCGTCGGCTCGGCGCTGTTCCTGGTGCCCGCCGTGAGCGGTCTGCCGGTCCTGGTCCACGCCGGTGCCGCGGCGTGGACCCAGCTGATCTATCTCGCCCTGTTCTGCAGCGTGTTCGCGTTCCTCGCCCAGACCTGGGCCGTCCAGCGCACCTCGGCCAGCCGGGCCAGCCTTCTGCTGGGCACCGAACCGGTCTGGGCGGTCGCGGCCGGCATCGGCCTCGGCGGCGAACGGCTCACCGTCCTGAGCGCCCTTGGCGCGGCGCTGATGGTCGCGGGGACCTACTGGGGCCAGTCCATCGAACGCACCCACCGCAACGCCGTGAAAGAGAGCACCGCATGCCGCATCACGACACCTACCAGCGCCTGATCGCCCTGCTCGACACCGCCGCCACCGCCTACCGGCTCATCGACCACGAGCCCGAAGGCACCACCGAGACCGTCAGCGCGCTCCGCGGACACCCGCTGTCCCAGGCGGCGAAATGCCTCATCCTGAGGGTCAAACTCGACCGGCGGACCACTCGTTACGTCCTCGCGGTCGTGCCCGGTGACCGGCGGGTGGACCTCGAAGCGGTCCGCGCGGTGTTCGCCGCCCGCTATGTCGGATTCTGTGACGCGGCCACCGCCGAGCGACTGGCCCGCGCCATCCCCGGTACCGTGCTCCCCTTCAGCTTCGATCCCGACCTCGAACCGGTCGCGGACCCGGACGTCCTCGCCCAGCCACAGCTCTACTTCAACGCCGCCCGTCTCGACCGCTCGCTGGTCATCTCCGGCAGCGACTACGCCCGGCTCGCCCTGCCACGGGTGGCCCGCATCGCCGGTCCGGCCCTGGTGTGACACCGCCCGGAGCGCCGTCACCGCACCGGGCTCCCGAAACGAAGACCGCACCCGTCCGACACCACCGTCACCGAGGACGGGCGGTGCCGGACCGGGTGCGGGCAGGCCGGGCGGAAGACCTGGGTCAGGCCTTCTTCGTCTCCCAGAAGATCCGGTCGATCTCGGCGATGAGCTCCAGGGCCTTCTCGCCGGTCTTCGGGTCGTTGGAGCCCTTGGCGGCGCTGAGGGCCTTGAGGGTGTCGTTGACCAGCTGGTGCAGCTGCGGGTACTTCTCGAAGTGCGGGGGCTTGAAGTAGTCGCTCCACAGCACCGAGACGTGGTGCTTGGCCAGCTCGGCGCGCTGCTCCTTGATCAGGACGGCGCGGGTGCGGAAGTCCGCGTCCTCGTTTGCCTGGTACTTCTCCTGGACGGCCTTGACCGACTCGGCCTCGATACGGGCCTGAGCCGGGTCGTAAACACCGCAGGGCAGGTCGCAGTGGGCGCTGACCTTGACCTTGGGGGCGAACAGGCGGGAGAGCATGTGCAGTCCTTCCTCGTGATCGTCTTCTCAGGTGCGAGATTACTCGGTGCGGGAAGGCTTTTCGCGGGTGGCCCGGGGGTCTTAGGGCAAAAGTCCAGTGCCAGGGTGGGACTGATGGAGGATGGACCGGTGAGCGGGTCTGACCGGGGCTGGACCGGGAGGTACGGGATGCCGGAGCGGGTGCATGAGCGCGGGCCGGAGCGGGAGCGGGAGCCTCGCTCATCGGCTGAAGAACACGGGGGGTCCCCCCAAGGCGGCGCCGGGGAGACGGGTGGCGGGGGCGGCGGGCCGCTGCGGGCGTTCGGGCTCGCCGAGGTCTACAACCCGTCGATGGTGCCGACGCTGCTGCCGGGGGACCAGTTGGTGGTGCAGTACGGCGCGGTGGTGCGGCCCGGTGACGTGGTGGTGCTGCGGCATCCGTTCCGGCAGGATCTGCTGATCGTCAAGCGGGCCGTGGAGCGCAGGGACGGCGGGTGGTGGGTGCAGGGCGATAATCCGTATGTCGCCAACGACAGCCGGGAATTCGGGGCGGTTCCGGATGAACTGGTCATCGCCCGCGCCTGGGTGCGGCTGCGGTCGCCGCGCGGGATTCAGCGGTCGCCGCGTGCGGTGCTCTCCTGGGCCTTCTCGGCGGTGCGGCCGGTGCGGGCGGACCGTTCGCTCTCCAGGCGCTTGCGGGCGCGGTAGGCGGCGACGTTGGCGCGCGTGGCGCAGCGGTCGGAGCAGTAGCGCCGGGAGCGGTTGGTCGAGGTGTCGAGGTAGGCGTTGCGGCACGGCCGCGCCTCGCAGATGCCCAGCCGGTCGACGCCGAGATCGGTGAGGTGGAACGCCAGGCCCATGCAGGCGGTGGCGGTGTAGCTCGCGGTGGCGTTGGCGGCGTGGTCGGCGATGTGCATGTGCCAGTCGGGACGGCCGTTGTCGTCGCGGTATTCGTGGCCGGAGATCTGCGGGCTGACCGGGAACTCCATCATGAGCGCGTTGAGCAGGTCCACGGCCAGTACCTCGTCGCCGGTGTCGGCGGCCTCGAAGACGGCGCGCAGCCGGGCGCGGACCGCGCGCAGCCGGGTCACGTCGCTGTCCGTCGCGCGCCGGGCGCTCTGCTGGGCGGGGCCGAAGAGTTCGCGTACCGCCTCGACCGTGGTGAGGGTGTCGCCACCGCGCTCGGGCTGCTCCGTGTTGACCAGTCGCACGGCGAAGTCCGAGTAATAGGCCAGTTCCACTTGTAGTCCTTACGAGGTGGGAATAAGGTGCGGTTGCGCGCCGTTCGTAATAGGCGGTGCTGCCGTGTGGCTATTACCAGGGTAGTACGGGCTGGAAGGGTTGCGATGACCGAGACCATGACCGGGGCCGACTGGCAGGCCTGGCAGACGAGTTGGGACCGGCAGCAGGAGTGGTACCTGCCCGACCGCGAGGAGCGGTTCCGGGTCATGCTCGACATGGTGGAGGCACTGGTGGGACCCGCCCCCCGGGTGCTGGACCTCGCCTGCGGTACGGGCAGTATCTCCGACCGGCTGCTGAAGCGGTTCCCGGATGCCGAAAGTGTGGGGGTGGACCTGGATCCCGCGCTGCTGGCCATCGCGGAAGGGTACTTCGCGGGCGAGCACCGGGTCCGCTTCGTACGGGCCGATCTCAAGGACCCGCGGTGGACGGCGAAACTGCCGCACGACTCCTACGACGCGGTGCTGACGGCCACGGCGCTGCACTGGCTGCACACCGAGCCCCTGCAAGAGCTGTACGGGCAGCTCGGCACCCTGGTGCGGGACGGCGGGGTGTTCATGAACGCCGACCACATGCCGGACGGGACCACCCCGCGGATCAACGACGCCGAGCGGGCCTTCCGGCATGCGCGGATGAACCGGGCCAAGGAGGCCGGAGCGGTCGACTGGGCCCAGTGGTGGCAGCTGGCCGCCGCCGACCCGCGGCTGGCCGGGCCGACCGCCGAGCGCTTCGAGATCTACGGCGAGCACGCGGACGGGGACACACCGTCCGTGCAGTGGCACGCCGGGGCCCTGCGTGCCGCGGGCTTCGCGGAGGCGCGGGCGGTGTGGGCGTCGCCCACGGATGCGCTGGTGCTGGGCCTGAAGTAGGACCCGGACGCACCGCTGCGCGGCGGCCGGCGCCGCGCAGCGGGACGCGTCAGAGCACCTTCGACAGGAACGCCTTGGTCCGCTCGTGCTGCGGGTTGCCCAGGACCTCGCGCGGGTGGCCGGATTCCACCACCACGCCGTTGTCCATGAAGACCAGCGAGTCGCCGACCTCGCGGGCGAAGCCCATCTCATGGGTGACGACGATCATCGTCATGCCGTCGGCCGCCAGGTCCTTCATGACGTCCAGGACATCGCCGACCAGCTCCGGGTCGAGGGCCGAGGTCGGCTCGTCGAAGAGCATCAGCTTGGGCTCCATGGCCAGGGCGCGGGCGATCGCCACCCGCTGCTGCTGGCCGCCGGAGAGCTGCGAGGGGTAGTTGCCGGCCTTGTCGGCCAGGCCCACGCGGTCCAGCAGCTTCAGGGCGCGCTCCCGGGCGTTCGCCCTGGACTCGCCCTTGACCTGGACCGGCGCTTCCATGATGTTCTCCACCGCGGTCATGTGCGGGAAGAGGTTGAAGCGCTGGAAGACCATGCCGATATCGCGGCGGCGCGCGGCGACCTCGCGGTCGCGCAGCTCGTACAGCTTGCCGTTGTGCTCGCGGTAGCCGACCAGTTCGCCGTCGACGGAGAGCCGGCCGGCATTGACCTTCTCCAGGTGGTTGATGCAGCGCAGGAACGTCGACTTGCCGGAACCGGACGGGCCGATCAGGCAGAAGACCTCCCGCGGCGCGACCTCCAGGTCGATGCCCTTGAGGATGTGGGCCGCGCCGAAGGACTTGTGCACGCCCTCGGCCTTGACCATCGGGCCGCCGGACTCGCCGGCGGTCTTCTCGGTGAGCTTGCTGGTGGTCATGCGGCACCTCCGGCGCGGTTGAGGCCGCCGGCCAGCTTCGCCCGGAGGCGCTGGAGCGGAGTGGGCGGAAGCTGGCGGCTGGAGCCGCGGGCGTAGTAGCGCTCGAGGTAGTACTGCCCGATGCTCAGCACGGTCGTGGCGATCAGGTACCAGGCGGCGGCGAGGATCAGCATCTCGACGACGACCCCGGAGTCACGTCCGACGTTCTGCGCGGCCTGCAGCAAATCGTAGTACTGGACGGCGACGACCAGGGAGGAGGTCTTCAGCATGTTGATGACCTCGTTGCCGGTCGGCGGCACGATCACTCGCATCGCCTGCGGCACGATGATCCGGCGCAGCGTCTTGCCGTGGCTCATGCCCAGCGCGTGCGCCGCCTCGGTCTGGCCCTCGTCGACGGCGGTCAGGCCGGCCCGGCAGATCTCCGCCATGTACGCCGCCTCGTTGAGCCCGAGGCCCAGCAGCGCGCACAGGAACGGGGTCATGAAGTCCGACCACTCGTCCTTGTAGATCGGCATGATGTCGATGTACTGGAAGACCAGGCCGAGGTTGAACCACAGGAACAGCTGGACATAGACGGGCGTGCCGCGGAAGAACCAGATGTAGAACCACGAGACGGTGGAGGTCACCGGGTTCTTGGACTGGCGCATCACGGCCAGGATCACGCCCAGCACAATGCCGATGATCATCGACAGCACGGTGATCAGCAGGGTGTTGCGCAGACCCTTGAGGATGTCCGCGTTGAACATGTACTGGGGGATGGCATTCCAGTTCACGTCACCGGTGGCGAAGGCGCGGCCGAGGGCGGCGAGCAGCGCGATGACGACGAGGGCCGCGACCCAGCGCCCGTAATGACGGACCGGAATGGCCTTGATGGGCTCGGGCTGGGGCGGCGGGGCGTCCGCCGGCGGCTGGGCCGACTTGTCGACGTCAACTGACACGGGTGTTGCCTTTCAGCGTGTGGCGGGAGGTGCGGGCAGGGGGTGCGGCGGAGCGTGCGGCGGTTCAGGAACCGCCGTTGAGCTGCACTTCCTTGACCGCGGCGTCCTTGACGTCCCACTTCTTGAGGACCTTGGCGTACGAGCCGTTCTTGATCGCGCGTTCCACCGCGGCCTTGAGCGCGTCCCGCAGCTTCGCCTGGCCCTTGGGGACCGCGATGCCGTACGGGGCGGCCTTGAGCGGCGCGCCACCGACCATCTCGAAGTCCTTGCCGTGGCCGGAGACGTTCACCGCGTACGCGGCGACCGGATAGTCGCTGGAGACGGCGTCCACGCCGCCGGTGCGCAGCCGGGTCTGGGCCTCGGAGTCATTGTCGAAGGCCTCGATGGCGATGGGCTCCGAGCCGGCCTTCTGGCACGCCTTGGACTTGTCCTTGGCCAGGTCGTGCGAGACCGTGCCGCGCTGTACGGCGAGCTTCTTGCCGCACATCGTGTCCCAGCCGTCGATGCCCTGGGTCTTGCCCTTCTGCGTATAGAGCGAGACTCCGACATTGAGGTAGTCGATGAAGTCGACGCCCGTACCGATCTTCTTGCCGGTGCTGCTGTCGACGCCTTCCTGGCGGTCCTTGGTGTCCGTCATCGCCGACATCGCGATGTCGTAGCGCTTGGACTTCATACCGCCCATGAGGGTGTCGAAGGTGGCGTTGTTGAAGTTGAGCTTGATGCCCAGTTCCTTGCTCATCGCCGCCGCCAGATCCGGGTCGATGCCCGCGATCTGGCCATTGGTGCGGAACTCCACCGGCTTGTACGTCATGTCCGAGCCGACCTGGAGGAAGCCCTTGTCCTGGACCTCCTTGGGCAGCATCTTGAACAGCGGTGCGTGCACATTGCGGTTCTTCTGCGCTTCGCGCCGGGCGATGGCCGCGTCGGTCTGGTCGCCGCAGGCGCTGAGTACCAGCATCGAGGCGACGACCGAGGCCACCGCGGCCACCGCCGTACGCGACCTGCCGGCGGCCGGGCGACGGGTGGTACTTGCGGTCATGCTGATCCTCCTGCGGATGAAGTGTCCGACTGGCGGGCCGGTGGGCAGGGGCCGGGCGCACACCATCGAGCGCCGCGACCCCGGCTGCGTCGGAATCCTGCCATCCGGACTCCGGTATCCGGACTGCCTCGCAGGTCAAAATCGGATAACGGACGAGCAAGCCCAGGGTGTGGCCCATATGGCACAAGGGTGAACCGTTACGGGCGATGTGTGCGGCGCGCCCCGTCCTGCCTGGGGCGTCTCGGAATCCGGACACGTACGGATGGCACTTCGACGTCTTTATATATTTCGCCGCCAATGTCCGATCCTTGAACCCGAGGGTAATGAATCTGACTCGTCGGGGCCCGCGCCCGTCGGGTAGAAAGGTTCGTTACACCCCTCATCCGGGGCTCAGGGCGCGCGTGCGGCGCGCCCGGCGTCCGTACCTCCCCCCGCGCGGCGGCCATCCGTCTCGTAGGGACCGGACGCGGTGCCCGCCCACCCCTCAACCAGGGAGTGGTCACCCTCAACTGATGTACGAAGAAATAAAGGGGTTGGAACAAGTGGCAGCGGAGATCGTCAATCCTCGCAGCGACAGCAATACGGGCGCGGACGCGGGCTCGGGCGGAACTACGGACGAAGCCTTCTTCGATCCGGCCTTCGCGCTCCACCGCGGCGGCAAGATGGCCATCCAGGCGACCGTGCCCGTCCGCGACAAGGACGACCTGTCCCTCGCGTACACGCCGGGCGTCGCCAAGGTGTGCAGCGCCATCGCCGAGCATCCCGAGCTCGTGCACGACTACACCTGGAAGTCCCAGGTCGTGGCCGTCGTCACGGACGGCACCGCGGTGCTGGGTCTGGGCGACATCGGCCCGGAGGCCTCCCTCCCCGTGATGGAGGGCAAGGCCATCCTCTTCAAGCAGTTCGGCGGCGTGGACGCGGTTCCGATCGCGCTCGCCACCACGGACACCGACGAGATCGTGGAGACCGTCGTCCGGCTGGCACCGTCCTTCGGCGGCGTCAACCTGGAGGACATCTCCGCCCCGCGGTGCTTCGAGATCGAGGCAAAGCTCAAGGAACGCCTCGACATCCCCGTCTTCCACGACGACCAGCACGGCACCGCCGTCGTCACGCTGGCCGCGCTGCGCAACGCCGCGAAGCTCACCGACCGCTCGCTGGGGCAGCTGCGCGCGGTCATCTCGGGCGCCGGTGCGGCCGGTGTCGCCATCGCCAAGATCCTCATCGAGGCGGGCATCGGCGACGTGGCGGTCTGCGACCGCAAGGGCATCGTCTCGGCCGGCCGCGGCGACCTCACCGACGTCAAGCGCGAGGTGGCCGGCTTCACCAACAAGGCGAACCTGACCGGCTCGCTGGAGGACGCCCTGGACGGGGCGGACGTCTTCATCGGGGTCTCCGGCGGCACGGTCCCGGAGGAGGCGGTGGCGAAGATGGCGAAGAACTCGATGATCTTCGCGATGGCCAACCCGAACCCGGAGATCCACCCGGACGTCGCGCACAAGTACGCGGCCGTGGTGGCCACCGGACGCAGCGACTTCCCGAACCAGATCAACAACGTGCTGGCCTTCCCCGGCATCTTCGCGGGCGCCATGCAGGTGCGCGCCTCGCAGATCACCGAGGGCATGAAGCTCGCCGCCGCCGAGGCGCTGGCCGCCGTCGTCGCCGATGAGCTCAGCGCCGAATGCGTGATCCCCTCGCCGTTCGACGAGCGTGTGGCGCCGGCCGTCACCGCCGCCGTCGCGGCCGCCGCCCGTGCGGAGGGCGTCGCCCGCCGCTGACCTGGCGGAGTTCGTACGACGACGGGCCGGGCCCGCACTCATCACGGGTGCGGGCCCGGCCCCGTTGGGTACAGGGGCGAGCGCGGTGCGTGTCACACCCGTACGCGGTACCGCGGCGCCCGGCCGCGGCCTACGTTGGGATCATGTTTGCTGCCTACGCCGCGCGCATCGACCGCGACCAGCCCCTCAACGGCCTCGAGCTGGGGGAGCGCCCCGCCCCCGAGGCCCGCCCCGGCTGGACCACCGTCAACGTCAAGGCCGCCTCCCTCAACCACCATGACCTGTGGTCGCTGCGCGGGGTCGGCATCACCGAGGAGTCGCTGCCGATGATCCTCGGCTGTGACGCCGCCGGCACCGACGCGGAGGGCAACGACGTCGTCCTGCACTCCGTCATCGGCCAGACCGGCCACGGCGTCGGCCCCGACGAGCCCCGCTCCATCCTCACCGAGCGCTACCAGGGCACCTTCGCCGAACAGGTCACCGTCCCCTCCTGGAACGTCCTGCCCAAGCCCAGGGAACTCTCCTTCGAGGACGCCGCCTGCCTGCCGACCGCCTGGCTGACCGCGTACCGGATGCTCTTCACCAACGCCGGCGTACGGCCCGGGGACAGCGTCCTGGTCCAGGGCGCGGGCGGCGGCGTGGCGACCGCCGCCATCGTGCTGGGTGCCGCGGCCGGACTGCGGGTCTTCGCCACCAGCCGCGACGAGGCCAAGCGCAAGCGCGCCGAAGAACTGGGCGCCGAGGCGGCGTTCGCGACCGGCGAGCGGCTGCCGCAGCGGGTGGACGCGGTCATCGAGACGGTCGGCGCCGCCACCTGGTCGCACTCCGTCAAGTCGCTGCGCCCCGGCGGCAGCCTCGTCATCTCCGGCGCCACCAGCGGCTTCCACCCCGAGCGCACCGAACTCAACCGGATCTTCTTCCTGGAGCTCAAGGTCGTCGGCTCCACGATGGGCACCAAGGAAGAGCTGGCCTCGCTCCTGAGCTTCTGCGCGGCCAAGGGCATCCGCCCGGTCATCGACTCCACACTGCCGCTGGACCGGGCCCGCGAGGGCTTCGAGAAGATGGCGCAGGGCGATCTGTTCGGCAAGGTCGTGCTGACGGTCTGAGGTCTGAGGTCTCAGGTCTGACGGTCTGACGGTCTGACGGACGGCTGTCGGTCCGGGACCGGCGGGAGGGGCGGGGCGGTATGGGCGAGGCGCTACGGATTCTGCGGGCGGACGGGCGTATCGCCATGCCCTGGAGCAACGGCGGCGGGGTGACCCGCGAGATCGCCGTCCATCCGCCCGGCGCCGGCTGGGACACCTTCGACTGGCGCGTGAGCCTGGCCGACGTGACCCGGGACGGGCCGTACTCGCCGCTGCCCGGCATCCGGCGGATCCTCACCGTCGTCGACGGCGGCGGCCTGGAGCTGACCGTGGACGGCACGCCCCGCCAACTCCCGGACCGTTTCCTCCCGTTCGCCTTCCCCGGCGCCGCCGCCACCGAATGCCGCCTGCTGGACGGTCCCGTCGTCAACCTCAATGTGATGGTGCGCGAGGGGCGGGCGCGGGCCGAGGTGGAGATGGTGCGGGGGAGCGGGCCGGCTCCGGCGGGCGCTCTCGTGGTCGCCGTGGAGGGCCGCACGGAGCTGAGTGCCCCGGGTGGGCCCGGGGTGCGGCTGGAGCGGTTCGATGCCGCGAGGGTGACCGGCGCCGGGACCGGGGCCCGCTGTGTGGTGCGGACGGACGGGGTGGCGGCGGTGATCTCGTTGTCGGTGCGCCTCAGCGGGCGCTGACAGTACGGTCCCCGCCCTTGCCCTCGCGCGCCAGGGCCCTCTTGCGGCCGGTGTCGAGCACGGCCGGCAGCGCGAAGCAGACCGCGGCGGCGGCCACCGCGACGACGTAACACCAGGACGGAAGCCGCACCGCGGCCCGGGAGCGCCGCGGACCGGCGGCGCCGCGCCGGGCACCGGGTCACCGGTCTTCGGCCCCCGCCTCCTCGGGCACGAAGTAACTGTCGTGCCGGACAAGGAACTCCGCGAACTCCTGACCGCCGCGCTGCGCCACCTCCGCGACCTGTTCGAAGTACTCCTCGCGCGGCGCGCCCGGCGAGAAGAGCATCAGCATCGACGCGGGGTCATCGGAATCGTTCTTGAACGCATGCAGCCCGCCGGCCGGGACGTAGAGGAAGTCGCCCGCTCCGCGGGTGGCCCAGCGCTCGCCGTCGTAGAGCTCCACGGAGCCGGAGAGGACGAAGAACGACTCCGAGATGGTCCGGTGGAAGTGGGTGCTGGGGCCCGGAGCCCTGGGTCCCATGTCCAGGCGGTAGAGGCCGAATTCGCCGCCGGTGGCGGCGTGGGTCGCCAGGTAGTGGGTGCGGTTGGCGCCCCTGACCAGGTCGGGCGGGGTGTCCGCCGGGCGGTGCACCGCGGAGATCTCGCCGTTCTCGCCCAGGTAGCGGGGTTCGGGATAGGACATGGGGGTCAGGCTCCTCGGGATGGCGTGGTGTCCGGGGTGGGGACATTGACCAGGCTTTTGTACAGCTCGTAACGCGCCACGTCGGGCGCATCGGGGACCGCCGGGACGGCCGTCACTCCGTCCATGGCGTCGACCGCCGCCCGCAGCCGCGCCGAGGCCCCGCGCTCGGCGAACTCCCGCCACGCCGAAATCTCCGTCCACTCCGCATAGTTGAGCACCCGGTCGCCGTCCTGGCTCAGATGGAAGTGGGCACCGAGCAGGCCGGGCACCTGCTCGCGGGTCAGCTCCTCGACGACGGTGTCGGCGAGGGCGCGCTGGGCGTCCGGTCCGGTGGTGGCGAAGGCGGGCGTCACCAGGAGCGTGGGCCGGCGGCCGGCCGGCTCCCGCGGTACGTAACTGCGGTAGCGCCGGTACCGCACCAGCCCCGGCCGCCGGACGCCGGGGACCGCCGCGTCGATCCGGCCGACGGCGCCGGGGCGCCGGGTAAGTGCCCATTCCCGGTGGGCGTCGTCGCTCGTCCACTGCGCGTAGTTGAGGAGATGACTGCCGTCGACGCTCAGGAAGACGCTCAGCGAGAGCATCGCTTCCGGACGTGACTGCTGCTCCCACTCGCCGAGTATCGCGTCGGCCGCGGCGCGTTGGCGCGCGGGGTCCGCCACGATCCACGCGCTGACGAGGACGGTCGCGGCGTCGGGGCGCGGGATGTCGGGGAAGTCGGTCGTGAGGGTGTCGGTCGTGTTGTTCATGGGGGCAGCGTTTCCCCTCAAGCGCACTTGAGGTCAAGGGGAAGGGGCGGGTGGCCGCGCGCCGGATGTGTCAATGATGGTTGACGGGTGCCGCGTGTCAACATAAATTGACACCATGACCAAAGCAACGGATCTCGCCGAACGGGCGGGCGATCGGGACCCCAGGATCGGACTGCGCGCCGTGGCCGCGCTCCGGCGGCTGCTGGAGCAGCTCGAGGCCGTACAGGTGCGCAGCGCCCGCGCGAAGGGCTGGTCATGGCAGGAGATCGCCGCCGAGCTGGGCGTCAGCAGGCAGGCGGTCCACAAGAAGCACGGGAGGCGTTGATGTTCGAGAGGTTCACGAAGGACGCGCGCGCCGCGGTGCGGGGCGCCGTGGCACAGGCGGACCGGGCGGGCAGCGGCACGGTGGGTGAAGCGGAGCTGCTGCTCGCGCTGCTGGACGGTGACGACCGTACGGGCCGTACGGGCCACACGGATTCGACCGCGGCCGCGGCGCTCGGCGCCCTCGGCCTCCGCGCGCGGCGGGAGTCGGTGGCGGACGCCGTGTCGGCGGTGCGCCGGCGTGGCGGTATCTCGTCGGCCGACGTCAAGGCGCTGGCCGGGCTCGGCGTCGACGTCGAGGAGATCGTGGCGCGGGTGGAGCGGGAGCACGGGGCGGGCGCACTCGCCGCCGGCCGGGGCGGGCGGCGCAGGGGCACGCCTCGGTTCGACCCGGCGGCCAAGTCCGTCCTGGGGCGGTCGCTGCGGATCGCGCTCGGCCGCGGCGACCGGCGCATCGGCGGCGAGCACCTGCTGCTGGCCCTGACCGCCCGGCCCGGCCCGGCCGCGTCCGTCCTCGCCGACCACGGGGTGACCTACGGCGATGTGGAGCGCGCGGTGGGGGAGGCGGCCGGGGGGAGCTGAGGCGGCGGTGCCCGGCCGGCTGCCCCGCAGGGCGGGCCCGTGCGCCGTCACGGATAGCCGACGCTCACCGTGCCGATTCCCAAGGTGCTGCGCCGGGGCAGATAGCCCGCCTCGAAGGCGGCGCCCAGTACGGGCTTGAGCAGCTGGGCGAGGCGTTCGGCGCGGGAGTGGCCCAGGGCGCGCCAGGGGCCGGCCGCCAGGCGGTCCGTCATCCGTTCAATCGCCTCCCGTTCCTTGCGGCCGCGTTCGGTGGCGCTGCCGTCCGGGGCTATGCAGCCGCGGGCGACGAGGCGGTGCCGGGCCTCGCTCCACTCCTGGGCACTCCAGCCGCGCCCCACGAAGTCGGCGGCCGGCGCGGCGCCGATCGCGGCGAACGACACCAGTGCCTCGCAGGGATCGAGACCGGCGGTCAGCAGCGCCGCCAGATGGCCGTCGCCGCGGTGTTCGCGCAGTACCGTCGCGGCCTGCCAGAGGACCAGGTGGGGGGCGTCGGGCCAGGGCAGATCGCGGTTGGCGGCGGCCAGCGGACGGCCCGCGGGCCCGGCGTTCTCGGCGGCCTGGCGCGCCAGCCGGGCCGCCTCGGCGAGCTGAACGCCGGTCAGCCGGTCGCCTATCAACGTGGTCAGCGCGCGGTCCATGGCCAGCAGCCGGGCGTCCAGCACCTTGGCGGGGTCGGCGGTGGTCCAGATATCCGGGACGTGACGGGCGATCAGCCGCGGGCTGAAGCTGTAGTACGTCGCCGCCACCAGGTCCGGTCCGGCGGTGCCCAGCGGAGCCGTCCGCCAGGCGAAATAGCTGGGCCACCGTGAGGCGACGTCAAAGCCGAGGTCCGAGGCCACCTGGCGGGCCTCGGGGGCGAAGTAGAGCGTGGCATGCAGCGGCTCGATCTGGTGCCACATCCGGCGGGCGACCGAAAGGTAATCCGACATCGCTGCACCTCTTGGCCTTCACGATGCGTGTGGACAGGGGGAGTTGGCGGTGGTCCGGCCGTGCACCTCAACACGGTGAACCATGCGATGAAAGGAATTCCCCGATTACGCGCCGTGAATCCAGGCCGAGATAAGTAACTCTGGGTAACTACCGAGGGTCGGGGTGGGAGGGGGTTTCGGCCGCCCCCTCTCCCTCCGGGCCGTCCGTCTGCGCAGACCGCCCCGGATCGCGCAGCAGCGCACCGATATGGGCGGCGGTGGCGGACAGCCGGCGGCGGGATTCCCTGAGCTGGCCGGGCGTGATGCCGTGGTCGCGGGCGGCGTCCCGGAGGTCGTCGCGGAAGCGGTCCAGCAGCCGGTCGAAGTCGCGGGCCGGGTCGCCGCTCGCCGGTTCGCCCGCCCACTCCGGCGCCGGGGGAGCCTCGGCCTCGGAGTCCTCCTTGGCCAGATCGACGCGTTCGACGCGCACGTGGGGCCCGGCCGCCCCGGCGCCGTGCCCGTCGCCGGACCGGCCGGACGCACCGGACGCACCGGACGCACTGGGCTCACCGGACCGGCCGGACGGCCCGGTGGTGAAGCGGCCGACCTCCCGCGAGACCTCCGACAGCGCCTCGCGCACCGCCCCCGACCAGTCCCCGGACCGTACGTGGTCCTGGGTCTGCTCCTGGACGCGCTTGATGACCCGCTGGACCTCCTCGCGGGCGAACACCTGCGCGTCCCGGGCCTGCTTACGGGCCCGCTGGGCGTCCTGTTTGGCCCGGCGGCTCTCCTCCTTGGCCCGGCGGGCCTGTTCCTTCCACTCCTCCTTGGCGCGCCGGATTTCCTCCTTGGCCTGCCGCCAGGACTCCTTGTCGCCGAACGCGCCGTCGAAGTAGTCGGAGGGGTCGGGGAACGGCCGCCCGGCGGCGCCGTCCGCGGCGCCCTTCGTCCGGGACCTGCTCGCGCCCGCGCGGGCCTGCTGCGCGGCCTCGCGCATCTCGCGGCGCAGATCCCGCGCCGAACCGCTCACGTCCTCCCGGATGTCCGAGGCGAGCGCCGCGACCGACTCCCGGATCTCCAGCTCCAGATCGGCCAGTTCGCCGCCCCTGTCGGCCAGTTCGGCGCGTCCGGCGTCGGTGAGGGAGTAGACCTTGCGGCCGCCTTCGGTCGTGTGGGTGACCAGGCCCTCGGCCTCCAGCTTGGCCAGCCGCGGGTAGACCGTGCCCGCCGAGGGGGCGTACAGGCCCTGGAAGCGCTCCTCCAGGAGCCGGATGATCTCGTAGCCGTGCCGCGGGGCCTCGTCCAGCAGCTTGAGGAGGTAGAGACGGAGGCGGCCATGGGCGAAGACGGGAGGCATGCTCAGAGCACCTTCTTCTCGGCGTCGGAGGGGGCGGCGGGAGGGGGTGTGGGGGCGGCCCCCGGGCCGGCGGCCGAGCCCGAGGCCGAGCCGGAGCGGGGCCCGGAGCCGGCCCCCGCCGCGTGCTCGCGCTCCTCGAACGCCGGCCGCCGCAGCAGCGCCAGCCCGCCCGAGACGGTCGTGGCCCTGAGCTTGCCGGTGCCCGCGCCCAGCGTGCCGGTGATCTGCCGGGGGCCCCAGCCGCTGACCCGCAGGTCGTCGAAGGCGTTGGCGACCGATCCTGTCGTGGTGTTGGCCTCCACCCGGGCGTCGGCCGGGTCGGGCAGCCGGATGGCGATCTCGCCGGAGACCGTCGTCAGCTGGATTCCGGCGTCCTTCGCCAGGAGGTCCAGGTCCAGGGTCATGTCCCCGCTGACGGATTCGGCGCGCACCCCGCCGCCCCCGCCGTCGATCACCGTCAGATCGCCCGATACGGAGTGGAACCGCAGGTCACCGGTGACGCCCTGGGTCTCGACACTGCCCGATACGGTCTCCGCCCGGACCGCGCCGGCCAGTCCGACGAGGGTGCTGTCACCGCAGACGCCGCGCAGGTCCGTACGCCCCGAGATCCCGGAGACCACCGCGCTCGCGTCGACCACCCCGACCTCGACGCGGGTGGCGGCCGGCACGGTCACCGAGACCACGGCCCGGTGCTTCCAGCCCTTGCGGTCGAGGAACTTCAAGAAGCCCTTCCAGGGGAGGTCCTGGTACCCGATGGAGAGGGTGCCGCGGGTGTACGAGACCTCCAGCGGTGCGCCGTCGATCTCGCTGACCTCCAGGCGGGCCGGGCCGCCGTCCGAGGTGCCGACGACATTCACCGTGCCGCCGGCCATGCGCACGTTCAGTACTGCTACCGGATCGGTGAATTCCAGCTTGCGTGGCGCGGAGATCGACCACTCGGTCCGGGCTGACATACCGGGCCTCCCCTGGGTAGGCGCGCACACGGGTAGCCGTGCAACGCAACATATCGTGTCTTCGCTAGACACGATATATCGCGGAAGGGGGAAGTCAAGCGCCGCCCCGGTGCCCGCCGCTACTCGTCGTCGTCCTCGTCCTCGAGCCGCGCCAGCCAGGTGGCCAGCCGCTCCACGGGAACCTCGAAGTCCGGGTTCAGATCGACGAACGTACGCAGCTGATCGGCCACCCAGGCGAGGGTCACCTCCTCCTCGCCGCGCCGGTTCTCCAGTTCCTCGATGCCACGGTCAGTGAAATACACGCGCTCTCCACCAGGGGTCATGGGACATTCCCGGTCAGGATAGGCAGGCCCACGGACCTCTCGCGCCACAGCCGCCCGCGGGCTAGCCTGATCGTCTGTCAACGGTCCTGCGGCAATGGGGAATTGCCGCCTAGGGGGAGCAGGAGGCCGTGATGCAAGATCGCGCGCAGTACATCGAGCTGCCCGACGGTACGGGGGTCTGGGCCCGAGTCTCCAGGCTGGACGCCCCCGGCCTCGACGACTGGGGCGGCGAGTACGACGGGGACGGCGGATTCGAGGATGTCGGCGCCTGGGACGCGCTCGGCGCCCGGGTCGAGGGCCTGCGCGAGGTGGTCGGCGGCGTCGCCGCCAGCGTCCGCGAGGCCACCGCACGGGTCGCGCCGCACGAGACCAGCGTGACCTTCGGTGTGGAGGTCTCGGCCAAGCCGGGCAAGGCCGTCGCCCTGCTCGCGGACGGCGAGGCGAAGGCCAACCTCTCCATCACGCTGACCTGGCGGCGCGCGGACGGCGCCGCGGCGCACGGACACCCCGACGGGCCGGCCGACCGCCGGGAGCCGGATGATTCGGGCCGCTGATGGCGTCCCCGGACGGCCCGGCCCACGCCCGTGGCGACCGGGCCGGATACGCGCAGCTGCTCGAACACGCCGGGCGCACGACCGTAGGGCTGTGTGCCGCGCCCGGAGGCAAGGAGACCGCGCTGTGGGGGAGCGGGGTGCTGATCGCCCCCGGCTGGGTGCTGACCTGTGCCCATGTGCCCGCCCCGCATGACGGGCGGCGCCGCGAGCTCGGCCCGGACGGCGTCCTTGGCGTCGTGGTCGGCGGCCGGGTGCTCGCCGCTCGGCTGGTCTACGACCTCAGCCGGCCCGCCCCGGAGGCCGGGCCGGCCGCCGCGCGCGTCGATCTCGCGCTGGTCCGCCTGCTCGACCCGGCCGTCGAGCACCCCTGCGCCTGGCTCAGCGATCAGTCGGCGATCCTCCTGGAGGACGCGTACATCTTCCGGGGTCACGACGAGCCGACGGCGCCCCCTCGGGCGGCGCGCGAACGCGTACTACGTGAATCCGGCCGGGACCGTCACGGCCGCCGGGACGGCGGCGCGGCCGGCGGGCCCGTCGAGCCCTTCATCGCCGTGCGGTTCGGCGCGCGGGACGCCCGCGGCCTGCAGTTCGGCAGCGACGTCAAGGTCACGCCCGGTGCGTCCGGGGGGCCACTGGTGGAATGCGACCGTGGCGAGGTGGTCGGCATCGTCAAGGGCAGCCACCGGCACGACCACCTCGGCCTCGCGGTGCCGGTCACCGCGCTGCGCGGGCTCGGCCCCGAACACCTGGTGGCCGGCGCCACGGGCCTCGGCGCCGATCCGTACCACGCGCTGATGGGCCTGCACGACCGCTGGCACTGGCGAGGCCAGGACCTGGGCCTCGGCGGCGGGGCCACCTGGTTCGACGCGCAGCACGCCATCATGGCCGGGCGCGGCCGCCTGTGGGGCGTGCAGGAACGCCTCCAGGCGCTCGACCTGCTCGCCCGGCTGCCCGCGCCACGTGACCCGCTGGTCGTCGAGGAGGCGGTAGGCGCCGCCCTGGACCGCGCCGACGGACCCGGCGCCTGGACACTGCGCACCTGGCGGGACGGCCACGGCGCGCTCTACCAGGGCAGCGACCCGTACGCCGAACTGCGGTCCGTGGTGCACTACCTGCGGATCGTGGCGCAGCTGACCGCCGACGAGGCCCGCGACGTCCCCGGGGACGAGGCCGCCGCGGTACGCCAAGAGGCGGCCAGGCTCGCGGAGTTCGTACAGGCCAAGGCGGTGGTGCTGCGGCCGCAGGACCGCCGCAGAATCGGTCCGGTACGGCTCCGGCCGTGCTCCGTGCTCGTCGAGTTCGAGCCGCTCTTCTTCTACGACGAGGCCGGGCGCGAGCTGTTCAACTGGTCGGTCAGCGAGGGCTACGGGCGCGGCCAGTGGCTGCGCGTCGACGTCCGGGAGTCCGACGGCGGCGTGCCCTTCGAGCAGGCCCGGGACGAGGTGCTGCGGCGGCTCGGCGCGCGGCTGCTGCGCGCCGACGACGAGGCGGGAGAGGGTGCCCGGGTCCGTCTGGAGGTCGCCGTCCCCGAGGGCCGCTGGCACACCCCGGCCGGCCAGTGGGAGGTCGCGGCCTCCACCCGGCGCACCGCCAAGGGCTGGCCGGTGGGCCCCCGGCGCCCCGTGGTGCTGCGCGACCAGGCGCGCCGCGACGAGGTCGACCCGGCCTGGCTGCGCCGCTGGCAGGGCATCACCGCCGCCCGAGAACTGCGCGCGCTGCGCCTCCCGCCCGACGCACCTTCCGGCGCGGCTCCCGGCTCCGCCGAATCGTTGCTGCGGCTCCTGGAGAGCGCGGACGAGGGCACCCTGCCCGCGCTGTGCCACACCGTCGCCGACGGCTTCGGGCGGGAGGCCGTCGGCATCGCCCTGGACAGCGGCTACCCGGCCGCGCTGTGGCCGTCCACCGGCCATGGCGAGCGCGCCTGCGACGCCGCCTGCGAGGAGTTCCACCGCGGGGTACGTGAGCTCCTCCAGGGGCCGGGCGGGGTGGCCCGGCTGCCCGAGCTGGTCCGCGAGCTGCGCGCCAAGGCCGCCGAGCCCGCGGAGAGCGGCACCCACTGGGCGCGCGATCTGGTGCTCCTCTACGACGACCCGCTGGACCCGCTGCCGCGGCTGTTCGCGGACCGGCCGCAGGTCTCGCCCCGGTGAGCCCCCCGACGGACCGCGCCGCGAGCCGTTCCGTACGCCCTGCCGTGCGCCCCGCAGCCGCCCGTGTCGCCCCGCACGCGCCCGGCGCCCGTCCCCGCAGCGGGGCGCGCCGCAGCCGCAAGTCACGCCCTGTGGACGGCACTTGGCGCCCGTCGTGACAACATCGGAGACCGGAAACCGCCCCGTGACCTTCCGTACGGCTGGGTACTGTCATAGCGTCGTGGGAAATAAGCGAGACAGAGATTATTCGTGATGGGGCGTGGCGGACGCGGGGGAGCGCCGGGGGCGAATGCCGACGTCTCCCTGGTGGCCCTCCATGACCGTCGCTCCTGCCCGATGCCTGGCCGGCGACGAGGAGTTCCGACGTGAGCGACTGGCTCATCTACCGTGGCGCGGGGGCACCGCACGACGGAATTGAGCACCTTCCGCCGCCCCCGCCCTGGCGCGATTTCGACGGCGGGCCGCTGGTGCCGCCGCCCGCCGCCCTCGACCCCGCCTCCGAGCGCCGGCTCGGCGTACGGCCCGCCGAGGCCCGTCACCACCGCCCCGGCGAGACCGAGCGCGAGCTGGTCAACGCCGCCCTCTATCTGCGCAGGCCCCTGCTGGTGACCGGCGCGCCGGGCAGCGGCAAGAGCACTCTGGCGCATGCGGTCGCCTACGAACTGGGCCTGGGCCGGGTGCTCAGCTGGCCGGTCGTCAGCCGCAGCACGCTCCGCGACGGCCTGTACGCCTATGACGCGATCGGCCGCCTCCAGGACCTCCAGATCGCCCGCGCGGCACCGCAACAGAGCCGAACCGGCCAGGAGGCGTCGGCTGAGCCCCCGGACGAGCCGGGCGGCGGCATCGGCCGCTACATCCGCCTCGGCCCGCTCGGCACCGCACTGCTGCCCGCCGCCCGGCCCCGGGTGCTGCTCGTCGACGAGCTGGACAAGAGCGACATCGACCTGCCCAACGACCTCCTGAACGTCCTGGAGGAAGGGGAGTTCCGGATTCCGGAGCTGGAGCGGCTGGCCGGCTCCGCCTCCGAGGTCCCGGTGCTCAGCGACGACGGCACCCTGGTGACGGTGCGCGACGGCCGGGTGCGCTGCCGGGCCTTCCCGTTCATCGTCCTCACCAGCAACGGCGAGCGGGACTTCCCGGCGCCCCTGCTGCGCCGCTGCATCCACCTCCACATCCCGCTCCCGGACAAGGAGCGGCTGGCGTCCATGGTGCGGGCCCACTTCGGCGAGGGCGCGGCCGAGCGCCACGAAGCGGTCATCGATCGCTTCCTGGACCGCGAGCCCGGCGATGTGCGCGCCGTCGACCAGCTGTTCAACGCCATCCACCTCACCCAGCGGGCCGGATGGACGGACGAGGACGAGGAGGAGACCCGACGGCGGCTGACGGCCGAGCTGATGCGACCTCTTGATCGGACGAGGTGAGCGCGGTGCCTCTCGGGGAGCCTGGCCCAGGTCCCCTCGACGGACTCGACGGACTCGACGAACTCGTCGGGCGGCTGACGGCGGCGGGAGTGCCGGCCGACGCCCGCGGCATGGCCGACGCCCTCTGGCTCGCGCAGTGGATCACTCCGGACGGGACGCGCGCCGCGGCCGCACCGCCCCGCCCGGACCGCACGGATCCGGCCACTTTCTCCGTGGGGGCGGGCGCGACGGCACAGGGGGTACCCGGGCCGGACCCGGCGGACCCCGGTGCGCCGGCTCCCGCGGACCCGGCCCCCGCGAGCCCCCGCCGGGACGCCGCGCTGCTGCCCGCCCACGACGACCGGCTCACCGACCCCGACCACCACCGCCTCGGCGAGGTCGCCGTCCCGATCGCCTCCGCCTTCCCGGGACTCTTACCGCTGCAGCGCGCCATGCGGCCGATCCAGCGCTACCACCCGCCGGTCACCCCGGTCCGCCGGGAGCTCGACGACGACGCCACCGCCGAACTCTCCGCACACGCCGAAATGGTCATCCCCGTACTGCGCGGGACGCACCGCCGCACGGCCGCGCTGCGGCTCCTGATGGACGGCTCGTCCTCGATGGCCGTCTGGGAGCAGATGCTGCACGACCTGCGCCAGGTCTGTGAACGGGTCGGCGCCTTCCGCGATGTCACGGTGCACTACCTCCACCCGCACGGAGCGGACGTCGGCGTCGCCGCGGCCCCCGGCCCCGGCCGCCCGCTGCGCCCCGCCGACCAGCTGCACGACCCCACCGGCCACCACCTCACCCTCGTCATCAGCGACTGCGCCGGACCCCTGTGGCGGGACGGCCGGATGCAGCGGCTGCTCTACCGCTGGGCCGCCGACGCCCCGCTCGCCGTCGTCCAGCCGCTGCCGCAGCGCATGTGGGCGCGCACCCTGCTGCCCGCCGTCGCCGGCACCCTCGTCCGCCGCCAGGGCCCCTACCAGGCCCTCGGCTTCCGGCCCGCCCGGCGCCGCCGCCGTCGTGCCGCACCCCCGGGCACCTTTGGCCCGGCCCGCGAACGCGCCGTACCGGTCCTGTCCCCGACCCCCTCCGCCCTCGGCACCTGGGCCCGGCTGGCCGCCGCCGACGCCGGTCTCTCGCTGCCCGGTGCGGCCACCGTCGTACGGGCCGACCACGGCGCCGAGCCCGCGCCCGTGCAGCCGTCCCCGCGTGCCGAACCGTCCGACATGGTCCGGGAGTTCGACCAGCAGGCGTCCCCCGCGGCCCGGCTGCTCGCCGTCCATCTCTCCGCCGTACCGCTCGCCCTCCCCGTCATCCAGCTCGTGCAGCGCGCGATGCTTCCGCAGACCGGCCCGGCGGAGCTCGCCGAGGTGCTGCTCAGCGGACTGGTGACCCAACTCCTGCCGGACATGGGGGTACCTCCCGGCTCCTCAAGAGCTGGGGGGAGGCCGTCGGGGGCCGCGGCGGGCGGCCCCTGGTACGACTTCCTGCCCGGCGTCCGCGATGAGCTGCTGGGGCGGCTGAGCGCGGGCGAGGCGGCCCTGGTCCTCAAACACTGCTCGCTCTACGTGGAGCGCACCTTCGGCCGCAGCGCCCGCAACTTCCCGGCCGTCGCGGTCGCCATGCTCTCCGGCAGCGGCCGCGAGCCGGAGACCGGCCGGCGCGCCGTCCCGGAGCCGTTCGCCCGAGTCTCCGAGCGGGTCCTGCGGCGCTTCGAACCGGCCCTGCGCCCGCCCGACCAGCGGCCCTACGCATCCGACGGCCCGGCCGCCGAGGGCGCCGCCCTCCTGGAGCGCTACGAGCACGACCGGGCCGTCCGCGATCTGATCGAGGCCGTCCGGCTGCTGCGGGCCGCCACCGCCCGGCTGCCGGTCGCGGGCACCGACCTCGCCCGCGCCCTGCTGCACGCCTGGGCCACCTGGCGTCAGCCCGACGCCCTGGAGGAGGCCGAGCGGGCGGTCCGGGCGGCGGCGGACGCCACGGCGGCCGACGGCGGCGCCGAGAACGAGCGGACCCGGGCGCTGATCGTGCTCGGCCGGGTCCGGCACGCCCGCGCCCGGGAGCGCCGCGCCGCGGGTGCCCCGGCCGAGGAGCGCGCCGCCCTGGAGGACGCCGCCCGCCAACTGCACACCGCCTGCGGGCTGATGAGCCTGCTCGACCCCCGTGTCCTGGAGAGCATGGTGCTGCGCACCGAGATACTGCGCCGCCTGGCGGCCCTGCCCGCGCCGGGCCCCGGCCCTGCGGCCGACGCCACGCCGGGCTCCGGCCCACCGGGCTCCGGCCCACCGGACCCCGGTCCTCCGGATGCCGATCCCCTCGACGAGGCGGAACGCTCCCTCACCATGCTCCTCGACCGGTGGCCCAGCGGCCGCGAGGTTCCCGGCGAGGTCTACGCCGCCCGCGGCGGCGTCCTCCTCGACCAGGCCCTTCCCCAAGCTCTCAACTCCTCCCCCGAGCTCTCGACTCGGCTCGAGCAGGGGGGACCCCCATTGGCAGGGGAGACCCCAATCGCCACCCGGCCGCAGCCGGCCCACGCGCTCGCGGTGCGCGCCGCGGACGACCTCGACACCGCCATCGTCCTGCTGCGCCGCCGCGGCAGCGCCGCCGACCGGCTGGTCTGCGAGACGCTGCTGGAGCTGGCGGCGGCCCGCTCGCTGACCGGCGGCGCGGGACTGCCGTCCGTACTGCCCACCCTGGAGCGCGCCCGCGCGATGGCCCGGGAGCTCGCCGACCCGGCCCTGGAGGCCGACAGCCTGCGCCGGATCGCGGCCGCCCGGAGCGCGGCCCACACCCGTACGGGCTCCTTGGCCGACCTCGACGAAGCCATCGCCGCGCTGGCCGCCGCGCTGCGGCTCACCATCCCGGACTCGCCCGAACACAGCGCGCTGCTCGCCGAACGCGGCGCGGCGCTGCTGCTCAGAGCCCGGCTGGAGCCCCCCGGCGGGAGCACCGTTCCCTCCGAGACGGGCAAGCGGCTGGCCAACGAGGCGGTGCACGTCCTGCGTGAGGCGCTGGCCCGGGTCGCGCCGCAGGACCCCGGCCTGGGCCACCGCCGTCTGCTCTTCGGCCGCGCCCTGCGGCTGCGCCACGAACGCCAGCCCTCGCTCGCCGATCTGCACGAGGCCGACTGGATCCTGGAACTGGCCGCCCGCGGCACCGACGTGCCGTCCGTGGCGGCCGAGGCATGGCTCGAGGTGGGCGATGTCCAGCTGCTCCTGGACCGCCGCTTCGGCTCCCGGGAGCGGCACGACCGGGCCGCCGCCTGCTACCGCCGCGCCGCCACCGCCGCCCTGGAGGCCGGCAGCGCCGTGCTGGCCGCCCGCGCCCACCACCGCCGCGGCGAGGTCCTGGAGGACGCCGCCGGTCCCCAGTCCGCGCTGCACGCCTACCGCGAGAGCTGGGAGCAGTGGCAGCGGGCGGCCGAGGACACCGGCGCCGAGGCACAGCGCACCCGTGCCCGTATGCGCGCCCTCGAAACCGCCGGCTGACCGCCCCCGCGCGCCCTGGCCGAGTGCCTGTCCCTCCGTTGTCGAACGTGTTTCCGTGGCCGGGAGTGAGGGAACACACCCGTCCAGCCGGCCCAGAGGAGAGCAGTGTGGCGAGGACTGACCGCACCGAACCGGCTGTGGCCGCCCCATGGGCCCCGTCGGCCGAGCCGCTGCCGGATTTCACGGGTGTGGACGTGAGCGCGCTGGCCGCGGGGACGGGTCATACGGTGCTGGGAGAAGTAGCGGCGCTGCTGCTGCGCAACTGGCCGTCCGAGGCCGAGGCGGTGGCCTACTACGAGGACAGTCCGCGCGGCCCCGATGAATGACGGCGCCGGACGGCGGCCGGGAGCGTGTGTTTTTGGGCAATCGGGCTCGGGAACCGGCCAGTTGTTGAATGAGTTCGGTTCTGGGGCCGATGGTGGAGCCATGTACCTAGCAGCGGGCGGGAGTTGACGATCCCGGACCCCGGAGTCGGCGAGGGCGGGGGGCGGCGCCGTGGGCGGACAGAGCGGCCGGACAGGTGCCGTACCGTTCCGGCAGTTCGTCATCAAGATCCACTCTCGCTGCAACCTCGCCTGCACCTACTGCTACATCTACACCGGCCCGGACCGCAGCTGGCGCGACCGCCCGCCGCTCGTCCCGGCGGACACCATGCACCGCACCGCCCTGCGCATCGCCGAACACGCCCGCACCCACCGGCTGCGCGAGGTGCGCATCGATCTGCACGGCGGCGAACCGCTGCTGACCGGCCCCGGCCCGCTCCTCGAACAGGCCGCCGCCATCCGCGCCGCGCTCCCCGGTGACTGCACGGCCGCCATCGGCGTCCAGACCAACGGCACCCTGCTCACCCCGCAGGTGATCGACACCCTGGGCGCCGCCGGATTCCGGGTCGGCCTCAGCCTCGACGGCGGCACCCCCGGCCTCAACCGCCGCCGCCTCGATCACGCCGGCCGTCCCTCCTGGCCCGCGGCCGCCCGCGCCGTACGTCTCCTGCGGGACCGACCCGACGTCTTCGCCGGCATCCTGTGCACCCTCGACGTCACCGCCGACCCCGCCGAGGTCTACGGCTCGCTGCGCGCCCTGGACCCGCCGATGCTCGACTTCCTCCTCCCGCACGCCAACTGGTCCAGCCCTCCCCCCGCCGCCTCCCCCAGGCTCCGTCCGCGTGGGGGTACCCCCGGCGGCAGCCGGGCGAGTGCCCCCAGGGAGGGCCCCCGGCCCGCCTCCCTGGGCCCCGCGAGCTTCCCCCAGCCTTCGGCCGGGGAGACCCCCGCCTCGCTCGGCTCGCCCTACGGCGACTGGCTGTGCACCGTCTTCGACCTCTGGTGGGAGGGCGGCCCCGGGCCCCGGGTGCGGATCTTCACCGAGATCCTCGGCCTGCTCCTGGGCCGCCCCAGCTCCAGCGAGGCGGTCGGCCTCTCACCGGTCGTCGCGCTGGTGGTCGACACGGACGGCGCCATCGAGCAGGTGGACTCCCTCAAATCCACCTACGAGGGCGCCGCCGCCACCGGCCTCGACGTCTTCCGGCACACGTTCGACCAGGCCCTGGCGCACCCCGGCATCGCCGCCCGCCAGCGCGGCCGGGACGGGCTCGGCGCCCAGTGCCGCCGCTGCTCCCTGATGGCGGTGTGCGGCGGCGGGAATTACGCGCACCGCTACCGCGCGGACCCCAGCGCATTCGCCAACCCGTCCGTGTACTGCGCCGACCTGGAACGCCTCATCCGGCACATCGCGGCCCGCCTGGACGCGGCGGTGTCCTCAACTCACCCTCCACCGACATGACCTGACGCACTGTCGCCGGACAGGGGGGCGCGTGGGCTATCGTGCAAATCAGCCAGGCGTGTCCCAAGAATCAGCCTCTGCACGCGCGCACACCGCATCTCAGGGAGACGGTCGCATGGTCGGTCAGTCCGCTTCTTCTGGTCCTACCGGCTCCATCGAGCACATCACCATCAGCTATGCGGGCTTCGCCCGGCCATGGGCCGCATGGATCTCCCACCAGCTGGAACAGCTCGGCCACGGCACGACCATGCTGCGCTGGGACCCGCAGGCGGACACCGCACTGGCCGAGGAGCTGTCGGGACTGCTCGAGGCCGAGGGCCGGCTGCTGATCGTCCTCGACGACTGGTACTTCCGGCTGGGCCCCAAGACCCAGGAGGAATGGACGGCCGCGCTACGGGAAGCGGTGCCGCCGCACGCCGACCGCTTCGCGGCCGTCAGCGTCGGGACCCAGAGCCTGCCCGCCACCGCGGCCCTGCTGCGGCCCGCCGACCTGCGCGACCTGGACTCCCGCGAGGCCCAGCGCCGGGTGCTGCACCGGCTCGGCATCAAGGGCACCGGCCGCGCCGTGGACGAGAACGCACCCGGCGCGCCCCGCTTCCCCAACAACCCTCCCGAGGTGTGGAACATCCCACGCCGCAACAACCGCTTCACCGGCCGCGACGACGTGCTGGAGGAACTGCACGACAAGCTGGCGGGCTCCGGCGTGGGCTCGGCCCCGCCGCTGGAGACCCGGATCGCCCTCTACGGCACCTCCGGCGTCGGCAAGAGCCAGATCGCCGCCGAGTACGCGCACCGCTTCGGCAACGACTACGACGTGGTCTGGTGGATCAGCGCCACCAACCGCGGCGCCGCCCGCGAACAGCTCGCCGAGCTCGCGGGCCGCCTCGGCCTGCCGGTCGGCCAGGAGCTCGGCGACCGTATCCGCGCCGTCCACGAAGCGCTGCGCATCGGCCGCCCCTACCGCCGCTGGCTGCTGATCTTCGACAGCGCCGACGACATGGAGCAGATCGAGGACCTCGTCCCCGACGGCCGCGGCCATGTCCTGATCACCACCCTCACCCGGGACTGGTCCGGGTCCGGCAGCGCCCAGGAGATCGAGGTGCTGCCCTTCACCCGCGTCGAGTCCGTCGCCTACGCCCGGCGCCGCGCCTCCCGGCTGACCCCCATCGAGGCCAACCTCCTGGCCGACGCCGTCCAGGACCTGCCGCTGCTGCTCGCCCAGACCGCCGCCTGGCTCGACGCCAACCCCATGCCGCCCCGGGACTACATCGAGCTGATCCGCCGCGGCGAGCCCAGTCTCGTCGGCATCCGGATCTCCTCGGACTACCCGATGGCCTTCCAGACCAGCTGGGCCATAACCCTCAACACGCTGCGCGAACGCAGCCCGGCGGCCGTCGAACTCCTCAAACTCTTCGCGTTCTTCGCCCCCGACGCCATCCCCGTGCCCATGCTCGCCAAGGCCCGCCGCGGCGACCTCCCCGAACACCTCGCGGACCTCGCCGCCGAGCCGATCAGCTGGAACACCGCGCTGCGCCGGCTGACCGAGTCCACCGCCGTACGCCTGGACTACCAGGTCTCCCAGGACTCCGACCCGGCCGTCGACATCGCCCAGATGCACCGGCTCTACCACCGCTTCCTGCGCGGCGACATGACCGAGGACGAGCGGGACCAGATGTCCGCGACGGCCTGCCGGGTGCTGGTCACCGCCGATCCGCAGAACCCCTCCGACACCCGCTACTGGGAGCGCTACGCCGAGCTCATCCCGCATCTGGAGTCGGCCGGCGTCCTCGACAGCCCCGACCCGGCCGTCCAGGGGCTGCTGCTCAACTGCATCGAATATCTGCGGGTACGCGGCGAACACCGGATGGGCCTGCGGCTGTGCGAACAGTTCATGTCCCGCTGGCGCACCCGTATCGACCCCACCCAGCGCACCATGCTCGTGCTCACCCACCAGCACGCCAACATGCTGCGCCGGCTCGGCCGCTACCGCGAGGCCGAGGCGGTCGGCAGCGCCGTCGTCGACCAGCTCTCCGCCGAGCGCGACGCCTCCGACGCCGATCTGCTGCGCGCCCAGGACGGCCTGGCGGG
Source organism: Streptomyces sp. NPDC028368 (assembly GCF_055565615.1). NCBI lineage: Bacteria > Bacillati > Actinomycetota > Actinomycetes > Kitasatosporales > Streptomycetaceae > Streptomyces > Streptomyces sp. NPDC028368. The sequence continues at coordinate 544,756 of NZ_JBVHTY010000003.1, forward strand.
CACCCTGATGGCGCTCGGCTCGTACGAGGAGGCCCACCGGCTCTTCGACGCCGTCTGGCGGGCCTACGCCGCCCTGCTCGGCCCCGAGGCCCCGCGCACCCTGTCCTCACGCCACAACCTCGGCTGCGTCTTCGCGCTGCTCGGCCGCTACGAAGAGGCGCTGGTCACGCACCGCGAGGTGCTCGCCTTCCGGGAGCGCGAGCTGCGCGCCCGGCATCACCTCACCCTCAACGCCGGCAACGCCTACGCCAGGATGCTGCGGCTGCTCGGCCGCTACCGCGACGCCACCTCCAGCCAGGAGCTCAACGCCCGGCTGCATCTGCAGGTGATGGGCCCGCACACCCCGCAGACCCTGCGCTCCGAACACGATCTGGCGCTGTGCCTGCGCCGCTCCGGCGAGACCGCGCGGGCCGGTGAGCTGATGGCCGACCTCGTCGAGCGCGCCCGCCAGGTGCAGGGCCCCCGCCACCCCGAGACGCTGATGGTGCGCGCCGACTACGCCACCTTCCTGCGCGAGCACGGCGACCTCGGGCACGCCCGTGACCTGGCCGAGGAGGTCGCCGAGCGGTACCGCGCGCTGGCCGGCGACAGCCACCCGTACACCGTCGGCACGCTGGGCAACACCGGTCTGGTGCGCGGCGAGTTCGGGGACCTGGCGGAGTCGCTGGAGATCGCCGAGCGGGCGCTGAGCGGGATGACGGAGGTGATGGGCGCCGACCACCCCTGGACGCTGGGCTGTGCGCTGAACGCCACCGCGGCGCGTAACCGCGTCGACGACGAGGACGGCGCGGTGGAGCTGGGCCGCGACACCCTGGAGCGGGCCAAGATCATGCTGGGTGACACCCATCCGATGACCCTCTCCGCCAAGACGGCGCTCGCCGAGGACCTGCGGGCGCTGCGCCGTGGCCAGGAGGCGGCGAAGCTGGAGCAGGAGGCCATCGGGCAGCTGAGCGAGACGCTGGGCGCCGAGCATCCGCACACCCTCTCCGCCCGGCGCCGCCGCCGCCCCTACTGGGACTTCGAACCGCAGCCCGTATAGTCCCGCCCGTCGCCCGACCTCCGCCCCCGGAAGACGGCGCTGCGCGCCGACAGCCTGAAGGACAGCCCGAAGGGCCCGCCCCCACCGTGGTGGGAACGGGCCCTTCGCGTGCTACGGACGGCCTCGTCGCTTACGCGTCGAAGACCTCCGCCAACAGCTGCGCCTGCTCGGCCTGGTGCCGCTTGGCGGAGCCGACCGCCGGGGAGGAGCCGTGCGGCCGCGAGATGCGGCGCAGGCGCTCACCGTGCGGGACATCCGCGCCGACGGCCAGGTCCAGGTGGTCGATCAGGTTGAGGCCGAGGAACGGCCAGGCACCCTGGTTCGCCGGCTCTTCCTGGGCCCACAGGTACTTCTCGGCGTTCGGGAACTTGGCGATCTCCGCCTGGAGCTCCTTGCCGGGCAGCGGGTAGAGCCGCTCGAGACGCACGATCGCGGTGTCGTACGCACCGCGCTTCTCACGCTCCGCCTCCAGGTCGTAGTAGACCTTGCCGGAGGTGAAGACGACCTTGCGGACGTCCTCGGGCTTGACCACGGAGTCGCCGATGACGGGACGGAAGCCGCCCGTGGTGAACTCTTCCGTCTTCGACGCCGCGGCCTTCAGACGCAGCATCGACTTCGGGGTGAAGACGATCAGCGGCTTGTGGTGCGGGTTGTGGACCTGCCAGCGCAGCAGGTGGAAGTAGTTCGACGGGAGCGTCGGCATCGCGACCGTCATGTTGTTCTGCGCGCACAGCTGGAGGAAGCGCTCGATCCGGGCCGAGGAGTGGTCCGGGCCCTGGCCCTCGTAACCGTGCGGCAGCAGCAGGGTGACGCCGGAGGTCTGGCCCCACTTCTGCTCGGCGGAGGAGATGAACTCATCCACGATGGTCTGCGCGCCGTTGACGAAGTCACCGAACTGCGCCTCCCACATGACCAGCGCCTCGGGGCGGGCCAGGGAGTAGCCGTACTCGAAGCCCATCGCCGCGTACTCGCTCAGCAGCGAGTCGTAGACGTTGTAGCGGGCCTGGTCCTCGGAGAGGTAGAGCAGCGGGGTGAAGTCCTCGCCGGTCTCGCGGTCGATGAGCACCGCGTGGCGCTGGCCGAACGTGCCGCGGCGGGAGTCCTGGCCGGCGAGCCGGACCGGGGTGCCCTCCATCAGCAGCGAACCGATGGCCAGGGTCTCGCCCATGCCCCAGTCGATCGTGTCGTCCTCCACCTGGGCCGCGCGGCGCTGCAGCTGGGGCAGCAGGCGGGGGTGGACGGTGACCCGCTCGGGGATGTTGACCTGGGACTCGGCGATCCGCTTGACGACCTCCTGGGAGATCGCGGTGTCCACGAAGACCGGGAACTCGGCCTTGGGCTGCGGCACCTCGGGGACGGCCGGGGCCGTCGTGGCGTCGCGGACCTCGGTGAAGACCTTCTCCAGCTGGCCCTGGAAGTCCTGGAGCGCCTGCTCCGCCTCTTCGAGGGTGATGTCGCCACGGCCGATCAGCGATTCGGTGTAGAGCTTGCGCACCGAGCGCTTCTTGTCGATCAGGTCGTACATCAGCGGCTGGGTGAAGGCCGGGTTGTCCGACTCGTTGTGGCCGCGGCGGCGGTAGCAGATCAGGTCGATGACGACGTCCTTGTTGAACGCCTGGCGGAACTCGAAGGCCAGACGGGCAACGCGGACGACGGCCTCGGGGTCGTCGCCGTTCACGTGGAAGATCGGCGCCTCGATCATGCGGGCCACGTCGGTGGCGTACATGGACGAGCGCGACGACTCCGGGGCGGCGGTGAAGCCGACCTGGTTGTTGATGACGACGTGCACCGTGCCGCCGGTGCGGTAGCCGCGCAGCTGCGACATGTTCAGCGTCTCGGCGACCACGCCCTGGCCGGCGAACGCCGCGTCACCGTGCAGCTGGATCGGCAGGACGGTGAAGTCCGTGCCGCCCTTGTTGATGATGTCCTGCTTGGCGCGCGAGATGCCCTCGACGATCGGGTCGACGGCCTCCAGGTGGGAGGGGTTCGCGGCCAGTGAGACGGTGATCTGCTCGCCGTCCAGGCCGGTGAACGTGCCCTCGGCGCCCAGGTGGTACTTCACGTCGCCGGAGCCGTGCATCGACTTCGGGTCGAGGTTGCCCTCGAACTCGCGGAAGATCTGCGCGTACGACTTGCCGACGATGTTCGCCAGGACGTTGAGGCGGCCGCGGTGGGCCATGCCGATGACGACCTCGTCGAGCCGCGACTCGGCCGCGGAGTCGATGACCGCGTCCAGCAGCGGGATGACGGACTCGCCGCCCTCCAGCGAGAAGCGCTTCTGGCCGACGTACTTCGTCTGCAGGAACGTCTCGAACGCCTCGGCGGAGTTCAGCCGGCGCAGGATGCGCAGCTGCTCGTCGCGCTCGGGCGACTTGTGGGTGCGCTCGACGCGGTCCTGGATCCACTTGCGCTGCTTGGGGTCCTGGATGTGCATGAACTCGATGCCGGTGGTGCGGCAGTACGAGTCCCGCAGGACGCCCAGGATGTCGCGCAGCTTCATCATGGACTTGCCGGAGAAGCCGCCGACCGCGAACTCGCGCTCCAGGTCCCACAGGGTGAGGCCGTGCTCGATGATGTCGAGGTCGGGGTGCTTGCGCTGGTGGTACTCCAGCGGGTCGGTGTCGGCCATGACGTGGCCGCGGACCCGGTAGGAGTGGATCAGGTCGAAGACCCGGGCGGCCTTGGTGACGTCGTCGTCGTGGGAGACGTCGATGTCGCGCAGCCAGCGGACCGGCTCGTAGGGGATCCGCAGCGACTTGAAGATGTCGTCGAAGAAATCGTTCTCACCGAGCAGCAGCTGGCTCATGATGCGCAGGAACTCGCCGGAGGCGGCGCCCTGGATCACCCGGTGGTCGTACGTGCTGGTCATCGTCATGACCTTGGAGATGCCCATCTTGTTCAGGGCATCCTGGGAGGTGCCCTGGAACTCGGCGGGGTAGTCCATCGCGCCGACGCCGAGGATGAGGCCCTGACCGGGCATCAGACGGGGCACGGAGTGGACGGTGCCGATGCCGCCCGGGTTCGTCAGCGACGCGGTGACTCCGGTGAAGTCCTCCATCGTCAGCTTGTTGTCGCGGGCCCGGCGGACGATGTCCTCGTAGGCCTGCCAGAACTCGAAGAAGGAGAGCGTCTCGGCCTTCTTGATGGCCGCGACGACCAGCTGGCGGTCGCCGTTCGGCTTCACCAGGTCGATGGCCAGACCGAGGTTGACGTGCTCGGGCTTGACCAGCGTCGGCTTGCCGTCCTTCTGGGCGAAGGAGTAGTTCATCGACGGCATGGCCTTGAGGGCCTGCACCATCGCGTACCCGATCAGATGCGTGAAGGAGACCTTCCCGCCCCGGGCGCGCTTGAGGTGGTTGTTGATGACGATGCGGTTGTCGAACAGCAGCTTCACCGGGACGGCGCGGACGGACGTGGCCGTCGGCAGCTCCAGGGAGGCGTTCATGTTCTTCGCAACGGCGGCGGACGGGCCGCGCAGGGTGACGAACTCGGGACCGCCGGGGGCCTGGCCCGCCTCGGCGGCGGGCTTCGCCGCGGGCTTCGCGGCGGGCTTCGTGGCCGGCTTGGCCGGGGCGGCGGCGGGTGCCGCGGGGGCCTTGGCGGCGGGCGTCGCCGGGGCCGGGGTGGCCGGCTTCTCGGCAGGAGCCGCCGGCGCGGCCTGGACCGACGGGGCCGGGGCGGCCGCAGCGGGGGGAGAGCCCTCCGCCGGCTGGCTCGGCGCGGTCGCGCCGCCCGGCTTGTAATCGGCGAAGAAGTCCCACCAGGCTCGGTCTACCGAGTTCGGGTCCTGGAGGTACTGCTGGTAGATCTCGTCGACGAGCCACTCGTTCGGACCGAAAGCGGCAGCAGGGTTCTTGCCCTGCCCCTCTTGGTCACTCGAGATGCTCGCACTGTTGGGGGACTGTAGCGACACGGCGGCAACCGCCCTCTTCCGCTTCCTAAGGTGGTGGACAGCGGGAATAAAGGCTACGCCTCTTGTGACCATTGATGCAGTCCGGGAGGGCCACTCGTCGTGTACGTCACATTCCCCGACGGGTTTCAGGGCATGACTTGGCGGGAAACACACGAGGTTTGCCCGCGTGCGGGTACACCTGATGGCCGTCGCACCCACCGGAATGACTGCGTCCACCACCGACCCTACGTCAGCGGCCGCCGAAGGCCGTCAGCTCCGAGCCGACTCCAGCCCCGGAAGGGTGACGCGGATCCGGCAGCCACGTGGGGATTCGGCCACTCCGATCCGTCCGCCGTGCAGATCCACCGCCCACCGCGCGATCGCCAGGCCCAGCCCCGTACCGCCGTCGGACCCCGGGCCGGACGGCGCCGGGCCGCCGCGGTTGAACCGCTCGAAGACCCGGTAGCGCTCGGACGCGGGGATCCCGGGGCCCTCGTCCTGCACCTCCAGCTCCAGGCTCTCCGGTCCCTCGCCGCGCCGTGCGTGCACCGTGACCCGGCCGTGCCGCGGGCTGTGCTTGATCGCGTTGTCGATGAGATTGGCGACGACCTGGTGCAGCCGCTCGGCGTCGGCGTACGCGGTCAGCTCCGGCGGCGAGACATCCAGGTGGAGATGGACGTCCGTACGGGTGTGCGTGCCGGTTCCGGCGAGCCCGGACAGCGTCGAGGCGCCCCGGCTCATATTGGCCTCCTTGAGCACCCCGGACAGATACGGCCACACCTCGAAGCGCCGGGCGTGCAGCGGGACCACGCCGTTGTCCAGCCGCGACAGGTCCAGCAGATGCTCGACCAGCCGCCCCAGCCGCTCGGTCTGCTTGAGCGCCGTACGCATCGTCTCCGGATCCGGCTCGCAGACCCCGTCGACCACGTTCTCCAGCACCGCCCGCAGCGCCGCGATGGGCGTCCGCAGCTCGTGCGACACATTGGCGACCAGCTCCTTGCGGTGGGTGTCCACCGCCTCCAGGTCGGCCGCCATCCGGTTGAACGCCTCCGCGAGGTCCCCGAACTCGTCCCGGCGCTCGGAGCGCACCCGGCGCGAGTAGTCACCGTGCGCCATCGCCCGGGTGACATCCGTCATCTCGCCGAGCGGCGCCGTCAGGCTGTTCGCCACGAACTGGGTGATCAGCAGGGAGGCGATGATCGAGAAGACCGTGATCACCCGCAGCTCGGTCGCCGAGGCGATCGCCACGAACACCAGCAGCGTCGTGATGATCACCGAGACGATGACCAGCGCACCGAGCGCCGCCTTGACGGAGCGGTACGGATCCAGCGGCCGCAGCCCCTCCCAGACCCGCTCCCACAGGCCCCGGGCGGATGTCTGTCCCTGCCGGCGCCGCATCATGCGGCCGGGGTCTCCAGGGCGTAGCCGACGCCGTGGACCGTACGGATGCGCTCCGCGCCGATCTTGCGGCGCAGGGCCTTGATGTGACTGTCGACCGTACGGGTCCCGGAGGCGTCCGCCCAGTCCCACACCTCGGCCAGCAGCTGCTCCCGGGAGAGCACAGCACGCGGGGTGTTCGCCAGGCAGACCAGCAGATCGAACTCGGTCGGCGTCAGATGGACGTCCGTGCCGCGCACCCGTACCCGCCGCTGCGCATGGTCGATCTCCAGCTCGCCCAGCCGCAGGATCCCGCTGCGCGGCGTATGGGCGGCCAGCGCGGCCCGCTCCACCCGCCGCAGCAGGACATGCACCCGCGCCGCCAGCTCCCGCATCGAGAACGGCTTGGTCATGTAGTCGTCGGCGCCGACCCCGAGGCCGACCAGCATGTCGGTCTCGTCGTCCCGGGCGGTGAGCATCATCACCGGCACCGGCCGCTGGGCCTGGACCCGGCGGCACACCTCCAGGCCGTCGAAGCCCGGCAGCATCACATCGAGCACCAGCAGATCGGGCTGCCATGCCTCGGCGATGTCCACCGCGGCCGGGCCGTCGGTGGCCGTCTGCACCTGGAAGCCCTCGGCACGGAGCCGGGCCGCGATGGCATCGACGATCGTCGGGTCGTCCTCCACGACCAGCACCCGGCGCTGGGCGCCTGGCGTGGCCGCGGCGGTGCCGCCCTGGGTTGTCTGAGTCTGGTCCATCGCCCGCCCCTGCATTGCCCCTGCGTGGTCGCGTCTTGCTGGGCAGCAGCGTAAAGCCATGCTGTGACTGTCGGCTACGCGCCCTTGCGCGCAAGATGCACCACGTCGGGGACACCTCGGACAACGGGGATTTCTTCCGTACGCACCCCATCGAAACCGGCATTCCGCAGGGCTTCCTCGAACACGGACGACGGCTGCGCGGACCATACGGCGAGCACTCCGCCCGGCGTCAGCCGGTCCCGGCAGGCGGTGAGGCCGGCGGGGGAGTAGAGGCCGCAATTGCCGTCGGTGACGGTCCAGTCGGGGCCGTTGTCGATGTCCAGGCAGAGGGCGTCGAAGGGGGCTCCGTCCTCGTGGAGGTACCCGACGAGGTCGGTGTGCAGGATCTCGGTACGGGGGTCGGTCAGCGCGTCCGCCGAGAGGGCCGACAGGGGGCCGCTGCGGTGCCAGTCGATCACCGCCGGCTCCCGCTCGACGACGGCGATCCGGCCCCAGCGCGGCTCGGCCGCCGCCCGCGCCAGCGAGAAGCCGACGCCCAGGCCGCCGATCAGGACGGCGGGCCGCCGGCGGGTGGCCGGGAGCTCGTCCAGGGCGGCGTCCATCAGCAGCCGCTCGGAGCGGCCGTCGGAAGTGTCCATCAGGAAGCAGCCGTTGGCGATGATCTCGTAGACCGCGGGCGCCTCGCGGGTCCCGGTGAGCCCGGGGGTTCCGCCCCGCTGCCGCAGCACCACCTCGCCGTAGGGGCCCTCGCGGCGGTCGAGGGTGCGCGGTGCCTCCTGATCGAACGGGGCGCCGGCCGTCTGGTGCGGAGGAGGAACGGGAGCCATGCGGGCCATCTTGGTCAACTGTGGACGCACGGGTCCAGCCATCAGGGCGGATCGTCCGGCCCGGACGTGGCATATCTCATGAAGGTTGAGTCATGTGAGGCATCTCACGTACACAGCTCACTCATGGGTTGAGCGTGCAGGGTGGTCGCGGACGTTGTGCAAGGCGGAGGGAGCGCGGCCGGGGGCCCGCGTGGACCACCGACGGCATCGGACGGACACCGACGGGGACACCGACGGAAGGGGCCGCGGACAGTGAGCTGGGTGGAGAGCCGGGCGGGCACCGCCGGCGGCGCGTCGGCCGATACCGGGCGCGCCGGCGCCCTCGCGGGAATTCCCCGCCAGCGGGGCGTCCCGCCGGCTGCCACGGCTCCCGCGAGCGGGCCGTCCGCCCGCCCGCGGGTGCCGTTGCCGCGGCCGCGGCTCCGGCGGCTGCTGCCCACCCCCACCGGCACCCCCTTCACCTTCGGCTACGCCGCGCTCCTCACCGCCACCTCGCTCTTCGCCGAACACGCCGACCCCGCCCTGGTCTCCGAGCTGCTGCGCGGCTCCAGCACCGACGTCGTCCACCTGGCGCAGGCCCCGCTCCTGGTGCTCGTCGCCTCCGCCCTGTGGGTCGCGGGCGGTCTGACGTCCGGCTACGCCATCGCCTTCCTCTTCGTCCTCACCGCCCTGGAACGACGGATCGGCGCACTGCGCACCGCCGCCGTCTTCTTCGGCGGCCATGCGCTGGCCACTCTCGCGACCGAACTTCCCGTCGGACTGTCGGTCGCCGCCGGACACTTGCCGGACAGCTCCCTCCAACGCCTCGACTACGGCATCAGCTTCGGCGTGATGACCTGCATCGGAGCCCTCGCCGGGCTGCTGCCGGCCTGGTCCCGCTGGCCGTTGCTGGCCGGCGTCGGCTATCTGACGGTCAGCAGCCTGCTCGCCTACGCCGACCCGATGACCGACTGGGGCCATCTGCTCTCGCTCAGCCTGGGTCTGGCGAGCGGGCCCCTGCTGCGCCGGTGGCGGGACGCCCGCACCCGGGCGCGGGCGGACGCGCCGTGCGGTGCGCCGGGAGCCGGCGGAAGCCTCCGGGAAACCCCGCTGCGGTCCCCGCTCCGCTTCTTCCAGCGGCAGTTGTAGCTGCCGCGCCCCCGCCCTGCCCCGCCGCTCGCCGCCCCGCCGCGCCCTCGTGCACGCCCCGTGGCGGTACGGCCGCCCGGTGGCTCAGCCCAGCCAGATCAGCATCCCCTCCCCGCCGTCCGCCGCCGCACGGAAGAACAGCCGCAGCCGGTCGTAGTGCCCGCTCACATACTCCAGGGTCTCGCCGCGCTCCCAGACGATGGCCGGGTAGACCTCCGCCTCGGCGAGCTCGGCCGGCGCGACGCCGGACGTCAGGCTTTCGCCGGACGTCTGCGCCATGGCCTCGGCGGCGGCCCGCACCCGCTCGGGGGTGAGGTAGCGGGGCGGGCCGTACCCCCAGTCCTCCGCGCCCGCTATGGCCTCCTCGCCGTGGACGACGTCCACCGGGAATCCCGTACGGCGCAGCAGAAACCCCAGGGCGTCCCAGGCCTTGTCGACATCCAGGCACCGCGCCTCGCCGGGCCCGCTCTCCGCCTGGGCCTCCGCGTCCATCCGCTCGCCGACCAGCTTCAGCGCCCACTCCGGATCACCGGTCGCCCGGTCGAGTTCGGCGGCCGTGACCCGTGCGTACTCTCCGATCATGCTCATGATCCAGATGCTAGGACCGGGCACTGACAACGGCGGGGGCGTGGTGCGCCGCAGGGCCGTGTCAGGGGCCGGATTCGGCCCCGCAGCCCCTCGCCCCTCCTGGGACAATGGCCACCCCGAACGCCGCGCCCGGCCCTCGGATGCCCCGCGCCCGCCCCCTCACCAGGAGCCGACCCGCCTTGTCCCACGACCACCAACACCCCCGTCCCGACACCGCCGCGCTCGCCCTGCAGTCCGACTGCGGCAGCTGCTTCGGGCTGTGCTGTGTCGCGCTGCCGTTCGCGGCCTCGGCCGATTTCGCGCTCGACAAGGAGGCCGGGCGGCCCTGCCCGAATCTGCAGACGGATTTCCGGTGCGGGATACACACCGATCTGCGGCAGCGCGGCTTCAACGGGTGCACCGTCTTCGACTGCTTCGGGGCCGGACAGAAGGTCTCCCAGGTCACCTTCGGCGGCCAGGACTGGCGGCAGGCGCCGGGGACCGCGCGGGAGATGTTCGATGTGTTCCCCGTCATGCGGCAGCTGCACGAGCTCCTGTGGTACCTGGCCGAGGCGCTGGCCCTGCCCGCCGCCAGGCCGGCCCACGCCGATCTGCGCCGCGCCCTGAACACCACCGAGCGCCTCACCCGCGGCACCGCCCAGGAGCTGATCGCGCTGGATGTGCCCGCGCACCGGGGCGAGGTCAACGCCCTGCTGCTGCGCGCGAGTGAGCTCGTACGGGCCGAGGTCCCGGGCGGCAAGAAGGACCGGCGGGGCGCCGACCTCATCGGGGCCCGGCTCAAGGGGGCCGATCTGCGGGGCGCCAATCTCCGCGGGGCCTATCTGATCGCCGCCGATCTCAAGGGCGCCGATCTGCGCGGTGCCGACCTGATCGGCGCCGACCTGCGGGACGCCGACCTCACCGGCGCCGACCTCACCGGCAGCATCTTTCTGACTCAGGCCCAGCTCAACGCGGCCAGGGGCGACGCCGCCACCAGGCTGCCGAAGACCCTGAGCCGTCCCGCGCACTGGCAGCGGGCGGACGGCTGATCGCTGATCGCTGACAGCGAACGGACGCCGGGGAACATCTCCCACCCCCTCCGCATTGAGTGAGTAAAGCTCAACTTGATTGCCGAAGGGGAGATCATGGCATCGACGTCCACATCGCTCACTCTGCCCGTGCTGCCCCTCGATGACGAGGTCGTACTGCCCGGCATGGTGGTGCCCCTGGACCTGTCTGACGCGGAGGTCCGGGCGGCGGTGGAGGCCGCACAGGCCGCCGCCACATCGGGTAACAAGCCGAAGGTGCTGCTTGTGCCCCGGGTTGACGGCACGTACGCGGGGATCGGCACACTCGGCCGCATCGAGCAGGTCGGGCGGCTGTCCGACGGTGACCCCGGGGCGCTGATCCGGGGGCTCGGCCGGGTGCGGATCGGTTCCGGCACGACCGGACCCGGTGCCGCGCTGTGGGTGGAGGGGACCACCGTCGTGGAAGAGGTGCCCTCCCCTCTGCCCGGGACGGTCGGTGAACTCGTCACCGAATACAAGGCACTGGCCACCAGCTGGCTGAAGAAGCGCGGCGCCTGGCAGGTCGTGGACCGTGTGCAGGGCATCGAGGACGTCTCGACGCTCGCCGACAACTCCGGATACCTGCCGTTTCTGACCGCCGAACAGAAGGTGCAGCTGCTGGAGACGGTCGACCCGGTCGCCCGGCTCAAGGCCGCCACCGACATCCTGCGCGGGCATCTCGCCGAGCAGGACGTCGCCGAGTCCATCGCCAAGGACGTTCAAGAGGGCGTCGACAAGCAGCAGCGGGAGTTCCTGCTGCGCCGGCAGATGGAAGCGGTGCGCAAGGAGCTCGCCGAGCTCAACGGCGACCCCGAGGACGAGGGCGATGACTACCGCGCCCGGGTGGAGGCCGCCGATCTGCCCGACGACGTCCGCAAGGCCGCCCTCAAGGAGGTCGACAAGCTGGAGCGGGCGAGCGACCAGAGCCCCGAGGGCTCATGGATCCGCACCTGGCTGGACACCGTCCTGGAACTGCCGTGGAACGAACGGACCGAGGACGCCTACGACATCGCCGGCGCCAAGGGGGTCCTGGACGCCGACCATTCGGGCCTCGAGGACGTCAAGGAACGGATCACCGAGTATCTGGCGGTGCGCAAGCGCCGGTCGGAGCGCGGCCTGGGGCTGGTCGGCGGGCCATCGAAGGGGGCAACGCGACGGGGGTCCCCCCGGACGGAGTCCGGGGGAGATTCCGGCACGGGTGGTGGGCGACGGGCGGGCGGGGGCGCCGTGCTGGCGCTGGTCGGCCCGCCCGGTGTCGGCAAGACCTCGCTCGGCGAGTCCGTCGCGCGGGCCATGGGCCGCAAGTTCGTCCGGGTCGCGCTCGGCGGCATCCGTGACGAGGCGGAGATCCGCGGCCACCGCCGCACCTACGTCGGCGCGCTGCCGGGGCGTATCGTCCGGGCGATCAAGGAAGCCGGCTCGATGAACCCGGTCATCCTCCTCGACGAGATCGACAAGGTGGGCTCCGACTTCCGGGGCGACCCGGCCGCCGCCCTCCTGGAGGTCCTGGACCCGGCGCAGAACCACACCTTCCGCGACCACTACCTGGAGGTCGAACTGGACCTCAGCGATGTGGTCTTCCTGGCCACCGCCAACGTCCTGGAAGCCATCCCCGAGCCGCTGCTCGACCGGATGGAGCTGGTCCGGCTCGACGGCTACACCGAGGACGAGAAGGTCGTCATCGCCCGGGACCATCTGCTGCCGCGTCAGCTGGAGCGGGCGGGCCTGGAGCCCGGCGAGGTGACCCTGGAACAGGGCGCGCTGCGCAAGCTGGCGGGCGAATACACCCGGGAAGCGGGCGTACGGAATCTGGAGCGGGCGGTCGCCAGACTGCTGCGCAAGGTCGCCGCCCAGCACGAACTGGGTGAGCGGGAGTTGCCGTTCACCGTCGGGGAGGACCAGCTGCGTCCGCTGATCGGGCGGCCGCACCACACCCCCGAGTCGGCGCAGGACCCGGCCGAGCGGCGTACGGCGGTGCCCGGTGTGGTCACCGGCCTCGCGGTCACCGGCGCGGGCGGTGACGTCCTCTATGTCGAGGCGTCGCTCGCCGATCCGGAGACCGGTGCGTCCGGGCTCCAGCTGACCGGCCAGCTCGGCGAGGTGATGAAGGAGTCGGCGCACATCGCGCTGTCGTTCCTGCGCTCGCACGGCGCGGAGCTGGAGCTGCCGGTCGGCGACCTGAAGGAGCGCGGGGTGCATCTGCACGTACCGGCCGGTGCCGTCCCCAAGGACGGGCCGAGCGCGGGCGTGACGATGACGACGGCCCTGGCCTCGCTGCTGTCGGGCCGCCAGGTCCGGCCGGATGTGGCGATGACGGGTGAGGTCTCACTGACCGGCCGGGTGCTGCCGATCGGCGGCGTCAAGCAGAAGCTGCTCGCCGCGCACCGGGCGGGGATCACCACCGTGGTCATTCCCAAGCGCAATGAGCCGGACCTGGACGACGTACCGGCCGAGATCCTCGAGGACCTCGAGGTGCATCCGGTCTCGGATGTCCGCCAGGTCCTGGAGCTGGCGCTGACCCCGGCGTCCAACGGCGCCGCGCCGCAGGTTCCGGTCGCGGCATGAGGCCGGCGGTATGACGGCGGCGGCATGACGGCGGCGGCATGACCGCGACGTCATGACGGCGGAAGCCGGCCCGTCCCTCCCACCGGGGACGGGCCGGCCGCCAGGGGGCGCTCAGCCGTTGGCGAGGGCCTGGAGCCGGTCCATCGCGCCGTTGAACCGGTTGTGGTCACCGACCGTCGCACCGCTGGAGGTGTACTGCCAGATGGTGTGGAAACCCCAGCCGGCCGGGAGTTCGCCGACCGAGGAGCCGTAGCGCGGCACCCACAGCGGGTTGACGCTGCCGAAGGCCGGGGAGTTGCCGGTGCACTGCTGCCACCAGCTGGTGGAGGTGTAGATGACGGCGTCCCGGCCGGTGCGCGCCTTGTACGTCGCGAACCAGTCCTTCATCCAGTTCACCAGCCCGGCCGCGCTCAGGCCGTAACAGGTCGACCCGTAGGGGTTGTACTCCATGTCGAGCGCCCCGGGCAGGGTCTTGCCGTCCTTGGACCAGCCGCCGCCGTGGTCGACGAAGTAGTTGGCCTGGGCGGCGCCGCTGGAGGTGTTCGGCGTGGCGAAGTGGTACGCGCCGCGGATCATCCCCGAGTTGTAGGAGCCGTTGTACTGCTGCGCGAAGGACGGGTTGGTGTAGCTCGTCGACTCGGTCGCCTTGACGTAGGCGAACCGGACGCCGCTGCTCCAGAGGGTCGCCCAGGCGACACTGCCGTTGTGGCTGCTGACGTCCACGCCCTCGACGGACGCCGCCAGGGCGGAGGGCGGCGGTGCGATACCCGCCGCGGTCCCCTCGTGCTTGGCGATCTGGGAGCCGGCCCAGTCCTGGCCGGGATGGGTGGGCTCCGCCGCGCGCTGCGGGGTGGGCGTCGTGGCATCCGCGGTACCGGACAGGCCGAGAAGGAGGGAGCCGGCCGCGGCGAGGATCCCGGCCGTGGTCGCCAGGGAGCGAGTGCGGCGGGGTGGGAAGGAGGGGCGGGGGGAGGAGGAGCGGTGGGGGGAGCCGGATCTGAGCACGGACATACGTGCCTCCGTAGATCTCGAGGATCTCGGTGAGTGACCTGAGGGGGGACGGTCCGGGGACCTGAGGGGTGCTCTGAGGGGGTGCTCTGAGGGGGTTGGCCAAGGCGGACCTGACGGCATGACACGGATATCAGGGGGGGTGTGGTCATGCCGTAAATGACGATACGCGCGTAGACCGGCGGGACAAAAGAGGGGGACGGGGCTGCCGTTGGTCTAATCCTGCGAAATACTGGCCCAGCTGCGGCTTCGGCCGCCGGTGAAGGAAACTTTCAGGACCGGGAAAGCGGGAAAGGGCGCTGACGTGCACAACACCGGAGCCGACGGAATGACGGCGGACGGCGAACAAACTGGTGTGGACCACGTATTCCTGTCCTTGGAACGCGAGTTGGCGGTATTTCTCCGCCGCGCCCGCGCCTCCTCCGGGGAACTGGCGCGCGAGGTCCACCCCGATCTGGAGCCGGCCGCCTACGGACTGCTCGTCCGGCTGGCCGACGCGGGCGCCCAGCGCGCCACCGAACTCGCCGCCTTCTTCGGCGTCGGCAAGGCCACCATGAGCCGCCAGCTGCACGCCCTGGAGAAACTGGGTCTCGTCGCCCGCGAGCCGGACCCCGCCGACGGCCGGGCCGTCCTGGTGCGGATCACCGACGAGGGCCGCGAGCGCTTCACCCGCGTCCGCACCGCCCGCCGCGCCCGTTACGCCCGCCGCCTCGCCTCCTGGGACCGCGCCGAGGTCGCCGAACTGGCCCGCCTTCTGAACCGCCTCAACGCGGAACAGGAAGGGGACGAAGGCTAGCCATTCGGGCGCCCCCGCCGGTGCCCCCCTTTTGTCACCGCGCCGTTTTCGGTCACTGCGTCACTTTTGGCCATGGCGCCGCTTTTTGTCACGGCGCCACAAAAATCACCGAGGCGTCATCCTGCGCCTTCCCCCGCGGATATGCCGCGCCCGCCGGGTCCGCCGTCTCCGCCGCCCGCACCTGGTCGATCAGCGCCTGCGGCCCCTGCGCGGCGACCAGTGCCGCGCACCGGTCCCAGGAGCCCTTGCGGAAGACCTCGACCCAGCGGCCCGCCCCGTCGCTCAGCGCGGTCAGCGAGCGGACATCGGCGCGTGGCGTGCTGCCCGTCACCGCGCGTGCGGCCACGGCCGGATCGGCGGCCGCGGTGAAGAAGCCGCCCTCGGCGTTGCGCAGCGCCTCGACGGCCCGGCCGTACTCCCGGCCCGCGGCGGCGCGTTCGGCCGAGCCGCGGGGCAGCGCCCGTACGGCGTCCCGCCGGTCGCGGACGGCCGGGGGCAGTTCGTCCAGCCGGGAGTCCAGCACCGGATGTACCGATCCGTCCGGGTGCTCCAGGAGCAGTACGGAATCGGACAGCACCAGGTGCTCGACGGTGTGCCCGGACCACCGCGCGGCGACCACAGTTGCCTGCGGAGTGCGGACGTGAGAAAGGTCACAGGAGGCCCGGTGAACATCGGCCGTCCGGGAGATGGCCGCGGCGAGCGCCTCAGTGAGCGTCATATCCCGGTGTGAACCCGACAGTTCGAGCATTGCACCCCCGAGCCGTGCGGTGAACCACGGCACCGAATGGACGCAGCCGTCATCCCGCTCCGGCGGCGTCACCCCGTCCAGCAGGACCAGGACTCCGCCCTGGCCAGTGGCCGGGAGGGCGACCGACGCGTAGTCCTCGTTTGGGTGTTGGGGATCGCCGGGCTCGGTGGCGAGTTCGATGCGCATACGGGAAAGTCTGCCGGAGGCCACCGATTCGGCGCGGTGACCGGGCGGTCGCGGGTGCGACGGCGTACGGGCAGGTCAGCGCCGTACGGAGGGCGCGGACCGCGGGGCCCGGCGGATGCGGGCGGGCATCTTTGCAGGACCGGGTCGCATCTCCAAACCCGTCTCAGGATTGCCCCGGGTTGCAGCCGCAACCGCCGGGGCACGGAAGTTGATGGCCAAACTCCGAGTGATGTTCACTCCTTCAGGTGGCCGGGCAGGTGTTGCCGAGCCACTGCGCGGCGCCGGTGGAATGGTCGTTGCCCGGATCATCGGGGCGGGCCAGGACGTTCGTCGCGACGCGCAGAGCCGGGCTGTTTTCCCTTCACGGAAGTGTGCGCTGCTGCGGTTTTCGCGCAGGTTCGTCCGCGGGCGGAGAGCGAGCCGGGTCGGCGTCGCCACACGGCGTGCGCAGGCGAGACAAGAATGCGAGCAGCGGTGCGGATGAAGCGGCTTCGGGGCGGCGCAGGGAAGCCGGGATCACCGGCCGGTTCGGTCTCGGGACCGGGCACGGGCTCGGGTCCGGGTGCGACGGGCAGCGGTGTGGACCGTACGGGACGGCGTCCCGCGCGGGTACGTAACCGGCTTGTCGGGGCCGTGGCGGTGGTGGCCGCCGCCGTTCTGGGGGCCGGTGCCCCCGCCGTCGCCACCGCGGCCGACAACGCGCAGACCTCCCAGCAGCTGGTCGACCTGGCGAAGTTGAACGCGCGCGCCATCGCGGTCGCGCACTCGCTGGCCGACGAGCGCGATGCCATGACCGCGTACGTGGCCACCGGGCGCGGCGCCGCCGGCGTCAACCGCACCGGCGTCCGCAGTGACACCGGGAACCCGGATCCGGCGTCCCAGCGCGACCGGGTGGACCGCCAGATCAAGGACCTGCGCCAGGAGGCCAACGGCGCCTCCGGGGACACCAAGGTCTTCGCCGCCGCCGACAAGCTCCTGGGCGGGCTGCAGCAGACCCGCCATCAGGCGCTGACCGGACCCGGCACGCCGGAGGAGACCTACGCCGCGTACACCGAGGTCGTCCAGGCGCTCGGCGCGATCAGCGACGACATCGCCCGCGGGCTGCCCGCCCGTGCGGACGCCGCGGACGCCGACACCCGCGCGCTGCCCGCCCTCGGCCGCGCCGGCGACCAGGCCGCCGGCACCCGCGGCCTGCTGCTCGCCGCACTGGGCGCGGGCGGATCGCAGCCCCGGCTGACCGCCGCCGCCCAGGTGGCGCATCTGCGTGAGCAGAGCGCGATGGGCGACTTCGCGCAGGCGGCGAGCGACGGTGCCCGCGGGCACTACGACCGCACCGTCACCGGCGGCGATGTCACCACCGCCGAGCGCTATCTGACCCGGCTCACCGACCAGCCCCGCCTGGACGCCGCCGATCTCCGGCTCAGCCGTCAACGGGTGCAGGCCACGCTCACCACCCGGATCGGGCTGATGCGCGGCGTCGAGTCCGCGATGGCCACCGCCGACATCGAGCGGCTCGGCGCGCTCCGCGACGACGATGTGACGGCGCTGGAGATCCGTATCGGGCTGGAAGGGCTCTGCCTGCTGGTGGCCGTCGGCGCCGGTGTCTGGGCCGCGCGCACCATGACCCAGCCGCTGGCCGTGCTGCGGCTCGGGGCCAAGCGCCTCGCCGACGACCCCGCCCACGAGGAACCCCTCACGTACACGGGCCGCGACGACGAATTCGCCGCCGCCGTACGGTCCGTCAACGCGCTGCACGCCCAGGTCAGCGAGCTGGCCAAGAAGAACGAGGAACTGGCGGGCGAGCGCAAGCGGCTGGTCGGCGGACGCCAGCGGCTGGTCGCCGAGCGCGAGGTACTCCAGGACCAGGCCGCAGCCCTCAAGCAGGAGATCGCCGACCTCAACGAGCGGCTGGCCGCCCTGAGGTCCGGCGTGCACGGGCGGTTCGTCAGCCTCTCGCTGCGCACCCTGGGACTGGTGGAGCGTCAGCTCGGCGTCATCGAGTCGCTGGAGGAGAGCGAGCAGGACCCGGAGCGGCTGGACACCCTCTTCAAGCTGGACCACTTCGCCGCGCGGATGCGCCGCAACAGCGAGAACCTCATCGTCCTGGCGGGCGCCGAACAGCACGGCAACAGCCACCCCGGTCCCGTACCGCTGCTGGACGTGCTGCGCGCCGCCATCAGCGAGATCGAGCGGTACGAGCGGGTGCGCATCCAGTCGCTGCCGCCGCACTCCCAGGTCGCCGGGTTCGCCGCGGACGACCTCAGCCACCTGGTCGCCGAACTCCTGGAGAACGCCACCGCCTTCTCGCCGCCGGACGCCCATGTCGAGCTGTCGGGCTGGCTCCTGGAGAGCGGCGAGGTCATGCTCTCGGTCCAGGACGAGGGCATAGGGATGACCGCCGCCCGGATGGCGGAGCTCAACGAGCGGCTCGCCGACGTCGAGGCGGCCTCGATCTCCGAGTCCATCGACGAGGCGATGGGCCTCGGTCTGTATGTCGTGGTGCGGCTGGCCGCCCGGCACGGCGTACGGGTCCAGCTGCGCGACCAGAAGCAGGGCGGGGTCACCGCCGTCGTCGTCCTGCCCAAGTCGATCCTGCCCACCCGCCCGGCGCCGAACGGGCCGCTGCCCTCGACCGTGCCGCAGGACCTGGCGCACACCCCGAGCCTGCCCGGCTCGGTAGCCGAGGCGAACTCCAACGCCCTGCCGACGCGGGTGGCGCGGACCGATCCGGCGGCGCCGGCGGCGCAAGCGGCGGGCCCGCAGAGCACCGAAGCGCAGGCCGACCCGCAGCGCACCGAAGCGGAGGCCGATCCGCTGGTGGCCGCCGCCGAGCGGGCCGTCGACGCGGCCGGGCCGGCGACGGTCGACGCCGCCGAGCACGCCCGGCCCGCGGACGAGGCACGGGCCCCGGAGCCCGAGCCGGCCGCGCCCGCCGCCCCGCCCGCCGCCGACGGCCCGTACGCCATCGGCCCGGACGAGCACACGAGCCCGGCCGAGGAGACCGCCGACGACACCGCCGCCGCCCCGCCCCTCGGGAAGCGGCGGACCGCCACCGGCCTGCCCAAGCGCACACCCAAGGTCGTGGCGCAGCAGCAGGCGCCCGCCGCACCGCGCAAGAGCAAGGCGGCCGGCGCCGACGCGCTGCGGCGCCGGCTGGGCGGCTTCCAGCAGGGGGCGCGAGACGGCCGCCTTGAGGTCGAGGCCGAGATCGCGGAACGTACAGCGGAGCAGACCATCCCACAGACGGACACCGACGGAGCGGGGGCCCCGGGACAGAGCCACGTTGTCGAGGAGGCACGCGATTGAATGCGCAAGCGCCCACCAGTTACGGACGCGGACTGAGCAGCCAAGCGAGAAATCTGCACTGGCTGTTGACCAATCTGGTCGATGAGGTGCCGGGCATCCGCTCGGTGGCGGTGGTCTCCTCCGACGGGCTGCTGCTGCTCTCCTCCGACCCGGCCCTGGCGGACGAGGACCGGCCCGGCACCGAGGGCCCCAAGGGGTCCAGCGCCGACCTGGCCACCATCGTGTCCGGGCTCGGCAGCCTCACCAACGGTGCGGCGAAGCTGATGGACGGCGGCGACGTCAAGCAGACGATGGTCGCGATGGAGGAGGGCAGCCTCTTCGTCATGTCGATCAGCGACGGTTCGCTGCTCGGCGTGCATGCCACCCCCGACTGCGACATGAGCGTCATCGCCTACCACATGGCGCTCTTCGTCGGCCGGGCCGGCCATGTCCTGACCCCCGAACTCCGCACCGAACTGCGTCAGTCGATGGAGAGCGCCCAGTGAGTAATACCCCCAAACTCCCGATACGCGGCGGAAACAGGAAACCCGCGCGGGTGCGGCCGTACTCGCTCACCGGCGGCCGGACGCGCTTTGGCCATGTGCTGCTCGTCGAGACGTTCGTGGCCGCGCTGGAGGCCCCCGAGGAGCGCCGCGAGCTGACCTCCGGCGGCTGGGGCGAGCGGGTGATGCCGGAGATGCGGGCGATCGTCGAGCTGTGCCGCCGGATGCGCTCCGTCGCCGAGATCTCCGCGCTGCTCAAGATGCCGCTGGGCGTGGTCCGCGTCCTGCTCAGCGATCTCGCCGACCAGGGAAAGATCCGCGTCTACGGCACCGGGCACGGCACCGGCCGGCCCGACCGCGCGCTGCTCGAAAGGGTGCTCGGTGGACTTCACAGGCTCTGACACAAGAGCGGCCGGGCCGACGATGACCGCCGGTTCGGCGGGCCGGTCCGACGCTGCGGCACCGGCCGCCGATGCGGGGCTGCAGAGCTGGCAGACCGACCGTACGCGGGCGCCGATCGCCACCAAGATCGTGGTGGCCGGCGGCTTCGGCGTCGGCAAGACCACCTTCGTCGGCTCGGTCTCGGAGATCACCCCGCTGCAGACCGAGGCGGTGATGACGCAGGCCAGCGAGGACACCGACGATCTGACGTCGACCCCGGAGAAGACCACGACCACGGTCGCGATGGACTTCGGGCGGATCACCCTCGACCAGGACCTGGTGCTCTATCTGTTCGGCACGCCCGGACAGCAGCGTTTCTGGTTCATGTGGGACGACCTGGTGCGCGGGGCGATCGGTGCGATCGTGATGGCCGACACCCGGCGGCTGGAGGACTGCTTCCCGGCGCTGGACTACTTCGAGAGCTGCGGTCTGCCGTACGTCGTGGCCGTCAACCACTTCGAGGGCACCGAGTCGTACGCCGAGGACGATGTCCGCGAGGCGCTGACCGTGCCGGCGCACGTACCCGTCGTGATCATGGATGCGCGGGAGCGGACCACCGTGGTCCAGTCGCTGCTGGCGCTGGTCGGCCACGCGCTGGAGACCAGCCCCGAGTAGGCCGCCGCGCCGCGTCCCCCCGACACCCCTCCCCTGAACAGCAGCAGCAGAGAAGAGCACCGTCATGCGGAAGATACTCATCGTCGGAGCCGGCCAGTCCGGTCTCCAACTCGCCCTCGGCCTCCAGTCCCAGGGCTACGAGGTCACCCTCATGTCCAACCGCACCGCCGACGAGATCCGCTCCGGCCGGGTCATGTCGACGCAGTGCATGTTCGACACCGCCCTTCAGCACGAGCGCGACCTCCAGATCAACTTCTGGGAGAACCAGGCCCCGCGCATCGAGGGCCTCGGCGTCTCCGTCGCCGCGCCCGGCAGCCACGAGGGGCCCGACGGCTCGCAGCGCGCCATCGACTGGGTCGGCACGCTCGACGGCTACGCCCAGTCCGTCGACCAGCGGGTGAAGATGGCCGGCTGGATGGAGACCTTCGCGCAGCGCGGCGGCCAGCTCGTCATCCACGGCGCGGCCGTCTCCGACCTGGACTTCTTCGCGAGCCGCTACGACCTGACGCTGGTCTCGGCCGGCAAGGGCGAGCTGGTGTCCATGTTCGGCCGGGACGCCTCCCGTTCGCCCTACGACGCCCCGCAGCGTGCGCTGGCCGTCGCCTACGTCCACGGCATGGGCCCGCGCCCCGAGCACCCCGAGTTCGATGCGGTCCGCTGCAACCTCGTACCCGGCGTCGGCGAACTGTTCGTCATGCCGACCCTCACCACCTCAGGCCGCGCCGACATCCTCTTCTGGGAGGGCATCCCCGGCGGCCCGCTGGACGCCTTCCAGTCCGTCAAGGACCCGGGCGAGCACCTGGCCACGACGCTGGAACTGATGAAGACGTTCCTGCCCTGGGAGTACGCACGCTGCACCGAGGCCGAGCTGACCGACGCCAACGGCACGCTGGCCGGCCGCTACGCCCCGACCGTACGCAACCCGATCGGCAAGCTGCCCTCCGGCGGCCTGGTCCTCGGCGTCGCGGACGTGGTCGTCGCCAACGACCCGATCACCGGCCAGGGCTCCAACTCCGCCTCCAAGTGCGCCGCCGCCTACCTCGCCGCCATCGTCGAGCGCGGGGAGGAGCCCTTCGACGCCGACTGGATGCAGGCCACTTTCGACCGCTACTGGAACACCGCCCAGCACGTCACCAAGTGGACCAACGCGATGCTGGCCCCGCCGCCGGAGCACATCCTGAACCTCATCGGTGCGGCCGGCCAGATCCAGCCCGTCGCCGACCGCTTCGCCAACGGCTTCGACGACCCGTCCGACTTCGAGAATTTCTTCTACGACCCGGACAAGACGAACGCCTACCTCGCCTCGCTGGCCGGCTGACCGGCTGAGCGGCGCGCAACCCTCCCGGCCGGCGGACTCCTACGGTCCGCCGGCCGGGTTCTTCGTCGTCAGGCCTCCGCCGGCAGGTCACGCCGCACGCCGTCGGTTGCCTGAGCCTCCAGCCGCCCCAGTTCGGCGAGCTGCTGCGGGGAGAGCGAGGCGAGCAGCGCCTCGACCTCCTTGAGCTTCCCCGATGCGCTCTCCCGCTGGTAGCGGGCCCGGTCGGTGAGCGCCTGCTGCTTGTCCAGCGCCGCATGGGCCTTGGTGGCCAGTGTGTCGGCCTTCTTCTCGCTGGTGGTGAGCCGGGCCACGGCAGCGCGCTGGTCCCGCGCCGCCTCTCGGATCAAGTGCCTGGTGTCCATGGCCTGCTGGGGATTTCTTGCCAGCAGCACCCGCAGATACGACGAGACCGGCGATCCCGACGCCTGATACTGCAGCCGCGCCAGCCGCCCCGCGTCGGCCCGGCCGCCGGCCAGCTGCGCACGGGCCCGCGTCAGCTGCGAGGTGAGGCTGTCGGACTGCTGCCGCACCGCCCTGAGGTCGTCCTCCGTCGCGCGATAGGCCTTGGTGGACTCCTCGGACTGCCGGTAGAGACTCTGCAGCTTCTGCAGGAGGGTGACCGGGCTGAGGTCGGCGGGCGCGGGGGAGGGCGAGGGGGAGGGGCCGGCGGACCGGCCGGCGGGGCCGGTGTCCGACGGCTCATCGGTGCCGCCGGCCGCGCCGCTGCCGCCTGTGGTCTCCGGCATGCCGTCCGGGCCGTCGGGGTCACCCCCGTCGACGCCCTCGGTGACCCGGCCCAGCTCGCCCTCGCCGGTGTCCGGGATCCAGGTGTCCGACGTCCCGGTGTCCATGGTCCCCGTACCGGTGGGCCCGGGGGTCGGCCTGCCGTCCGGGGGCCTGGTGTCCGGAGGACGGATCCCGCGGGCCCCGCTGCCCGGCAGGCGCGAGTCCCACGGCTTGGTGTCCGACGGCTTGGTGTCCTCCCAGCCCGCGGAGGTCGGCCCCCCGGGAGCCGACTCCGCGGGCGCCGGGTCCGGCCCGGGGTCGGCCAGGACCGACGAGGGCAGCGTCAGGGCCACCACGCCGATGAGCCCCAGGGTGCAGACCCAGGGCAGAACACGTCGGGACACCGGTCCACCTCCGCCGCAAGCTCCGAGTGCCCGAACGGTCCGGGCATTAAGGATGCTGTCACGACAGTCGTACATTTCGGACGAATGGGCGTCGGTGGCGCCGCCCGGTCCACTCGATCAGCCGCCGGAGCGGGTGCGCCGGAACAGCCGGCGCAGCGGACCGCTGCCCCGCGCCGCTTCCTCGGGGGCGTACTCGTACTGCCATCCGCTGGGCAGCCCCAGGCGTCCCACCCGCCCCGGGACCCGCCGGTAGACATAGACCGTCGGCGGCCGTCCGTCGTCGTTCGGCACCGGGATCTCATAGCTCTTCGGCGGCTGGCCGGTCGCGCCGACCAGGACCGGCAGGATCCGGCCGTCCAGCGGCCCGCCGACGAAGGGGGTGTTCTCGCTTCTCACCCCCTCAGTGTCACACCCCTGCCGGACAGAGGCAGGTCACAGCAGGTGTGCGGCGTCACTGACGACCGGCAGGATCCGGCGGGCGAGATCGCCGACCGGCCCCTGGGCGGCCTCCAGGGCCAGCGCCGCCCGGGTGACCCGCGCGGTCTGCTCGTCCCGGGCCGCGGTCGCGGTCAGCAGCGCCACGAAGTGGTCCACGAGCCAGTCGCGCAGCTCGTCCAGGCCGGGCCGCTTGTCCTCGTCGAGCCAGATCAGCGAGGCGGCCTCGACGGCGGTGATCCACATCCGGACCGTCATCCGCAGCCGCAGGCCCGGCTCCGGCTCGCCCAGGTGCCGCAGGATCTGGTCGGCGGCGGCGCGCCGCACCTCGTCCACGATCGCGGTCGTACGGGTGGTCTCCACGACGCTGCCGCCCTGCAGCAGCGCGCTGAACCCGGCGTCGTGCTCGTCGACGAACGCCAGATAGCGGTCCAGCGCACGCGACAGCCGCTGGGTGAGCGGCCCGGTCTCCGGCTCGGCGAAGCACCGCTCGAGTACGTCGGCCGCGCTGCGCAGCGCGGCCTCGTACAACTGCTGCTTGCCGCCCGGGAAGTAGCGGTAGACGAGCGGGCGCGAGACCTCGGCGGCCGTCGCGACATCGTCCAGCGAGACATCCTCCGGCGCGCGCTGGGCGAAGAGTCCCAGTGCGGCGGTGAGCAGTTGGCTGCGGCGCTGCTCGACGCTCAGCCTGCGGTAGGCGGGTCGGGGTACTGCTGGGGCGGTGCCGCTGCCGTTCATGAACAGCAGCGTAACCGCCCCGGATTCCGGGTCGTACAGGTGCTCGTGCCGTACCCGGTCGCTGCGGGCGCTTCAGGCCAGCAGTCCCGAGCTCCGCCACAACCGCCGCCCCACACCCCGCATGACGCCGATCTCGTCGAGGAAATCGGTCAGCCGCCGGGCGCCGGACTGCATCACCTCGCGGCGGTGGCCGCTGGCCTTCACCTCGGCGAGGGCGGTGCGCCGGTCCAGGCCGACATTGGTGTAGACCTGCGGGTTGACGAAGGCGAGGGAGAAGACCCGGGCCGCCTCGCCGCAGCTGATCCGGGTCAACTCCCGTTCCCAGCGCGGTGCGGTGACCATCTGGCGGCGCAGTTCCTCGCGGGCGTAGCGGACATGCCGGGCCTCCTCGACGACGTGGATCCGGGTCACCCCGCGCACGATGGTCTGCACCCGCTCGTCCGGGAACGTCAGCCGCTGCATCCAGTCGAGGATCTCCTCGCCGAGCAGGGTGCAGGCGAAGGAACCGGGGGTGGTGGAGACCGTCTTGAGAATCCGGGCGAGATTGTGGTTGAGCCGGGAGACCGGGTACGCGGGGGCGCCGCCCCGCTCGATCATGCGCGCGAACATCTTGGAGTGCCGGCACTCGTCCGCTATCTCGGTGAGCGCGTAGCGGACATGCGCGCTGGTCACCGGCTTGTCGTAGATGTGCCGTACGAGCAGCTGCATCAGGATGATCTCGAACCAGATGCCCAGCGAGGCGAGCGAGGCCGCCTCGTGCCGGGAGAGGTCCTGCTGCTGCTCGAGCGACATCTTCTTCCACAGCGGGGTGTCGTAGAGCGAGACGAGTTCCGGCGGCCAGAACCACTTGCCCTCTTCGAGGGGCGCGTCCCAGTCGAGCTCGGTGTCGGGGTCGAAGGAGTGCTGGGCGGAGGAGTCGAGCAGTCGCTCGGCGACCTGTTCGCGGTCCTTGAGCAGCCCGAGGGCGTCTCGCAGGACTTCGGTATCCGTCACGGTCATGGCGGTTGGCGCGCTCGTCATTGCGGTGGCTACCTCACTCACGGGGTTACCGGCGGTCACGATGGATCGCCTCTTATGAGACTGCGCGTCAGTAAGGCCGTCAATCCCCCGTGCGCGACTTATTGACCCGCCGGTAAGAACCGTGTGAGCCTGCCAACGACCTCCCGGAGCGCGGCGTTTGGCAAGCCTGCGGAGAGCCCCTCCTGCGTGTTCCGGCGAGTGGTTCCGGTGAGTGCTGTGGCGAGTGTGTGGCGAGTTCCGTGAGCTGAGGAGGCGTCGGTGTCGACCCGCGATCTTTACGTACAGGACCCAGGCGACCCCCTGTGGAAGGTGCCCGCCACCGGGGCCGCCCGCTTCAGCTGGGAGTACGGCGAGGGTCGCGAACGGCTGCTCGCCCTCTACCAGAAGGGCAAGGACAAGCAGTGGGACGCCAATCTGCGGATCGACTGGGACCTGGAGGTGGATCCGCAGGATCCGCTCGGCACCCCCGATGAGTCCATGTCCCTGTACGGCACCAAGTACTGGGACAAGATGACGGAAAAGGACCGCGGAGATCTCCGCCGGCACTACACCTCCTGGCAGTTCAGCCAGTTCCTGCACGGCGAGCAGGGCGCCATGGTGTGTGCGGCGCGGATCGTGGAGTCCGTCCCGGACCTCGACGCGAAGTTCTACTCCGCCACCCAGACCATGGACGAGGCCCGGCACGCGGAGATATACAGCCGCTTCCTCCGGGAGAAGATCGGGATGCTCTACCCAATCAACGACAACCTCCAGTCGCTCCTCGGCGACACCCTGGGGGACTCCCGCTGGGACATGCCCTACCTGGGCATGCAGGTGCTGATCGAGGGCCTGGCGCTGGCCGCCTTCGGCATGATCCGCGACACCACCACCAAGCCGCTTCCCAAGCAGATCCTCGCCTACGTCATGCAGGACGAGGCGCGCCATGTCGCCTTCGGCCGGATGGCGCTGCGCGACTACTACAAGCAGCTCACCGATGCCGAACTGCGCGAGCGCGAGGACTTCGTCATCGAGGGCTGCTACCTGATGCGCGACCGGCTGCGCGGCCTGGAAGTGCTGGAGAACTTCGGCATACCGAAGCAGGAAGCCGCCGAGATCACCGAGCGCTCCGAATTCCTGCACCTGTTCCGCAAGCTGCTGTTCAGCCGGATCGTGCCGTGCGTGAAGGACATCGGCCTGTGGGGCGAACGCCTCCAGCGCGCCTACCTGGACATGGGCGTCTTCGACATGGGCGACTCCAACCTGGACCTGCTGATGGCCCAGGACGAGGAACTGGCCGAGAAGCTGGACGCGGAACGCTTCGCCGCCGAGGAAGAGGCCCGTACGGCCGAGGTGGCCGACGCGATCGCGCAAGGGGCGGCGGAGGGCTGACCGGCTGCGCCACGGAAATCCCCGGCCGCCGCCCTTCCCGGCGTGGCAGGATCCCCGCATGGATGACCGACGACGGGACGCGGCGTACCGGAGCATCGAGGGGCTGGCGTTCGGTGACGCCTTCGGGGAGCGCTTCTTCCGGATTTTCCGCCCGATGGACGAGTCCCGGGCACTGATCGCGGCCCGCCGCACCCCGCCCGACCCGCACTGGCACTGGACCGACGACACCGCCATGGCGGCGGATCTGCTCGCCGTCCTGGAGGAGCACGGCGAGGTGGCGTCGCAGCCGCTGGCCGAGCGGTTCGCCGCCACCTACGAGGCCGACCCGGGACGCGGCTACGGCTCCGGTATGCATGCCCTGCTGTCCCGCGTCGCCGCCACCCCCGACGCATGGGAGTCGCTGGCCGCCGCCCTCTTCGGCGGCGAGGGCAGCCTCGGCAACGGCGCCGCAATGCGGGTCGCCCCGCTCGGGGCCTGGTTCCACGACGACCTCGACCGCGCCGTCGAACAGGCCGCCCGCTCCGCCTCCGTCACCCACGCCCACCCCGAGGGCATCGCGGGCGCGGTGGCGGTGGCCGTGGCGGCGGCCCTCTCGGCCCGCGGCGAGATACCGGCGCTCGCCGCGGTCGCCGCCCGCACCCCCGACGGCCCGGTCCGGCAGGGCCTGCTGCGCGCCGCCGGACTGCCCCTGGAGACCGACCCCGTCGCGGCCTCCGGCCTGCTCGGCAGCGGCCACCGGATCCGCGCCGACGACACCGTCCCGTATGCCCTGTGGTGCGCCGCCCGGCACGCCGACGACCTCCCGGCCGCGCTCTGGGCGACGGCCGCGGGCCTGGGCGACGTGGACACCACCTGCGCCATCGCGGGCGGGGTGGTGGCGGCCCGTACGGGCACGGGCGCGCTGCCCGCGGAGTGGTCGAAGCGGCGCGAGGCGCTGCCCCACGCCGGCGGCTAGCGCTTGCCCGACCGCGCCATCCAGCGCCCCTCGTGCCGGGACACCTCGATCGGCCGGCCGAAGCACGCCGTCATCCGCGCGCCGGTCAGCACCTCGGCCACCGGGCCGCGCGCCTGGACCCGCCCGTCGCGCAGCAGCAGGGCGTGACCGATGGCGGGGGAGAGCTCCTCCAGATGGTGGGTGACCGTCACGGTAGCCAACTCCGGCCGCCCCAGGGCCAGTTGATGCAGGGAGTCGATCAGGTCCTCGCGGGAGGGCAGGTCGAGCGCGTTGAACGGCTCGTCGAGCAGCAGCAGTGACGGGTCGGACATCAGCGCGCGGGCGATCAGGATCCGGGCCCGCTGGCCGCCCGAACACACTCCGTACGGGCGGTCCGCGAGCTCCTTGCAGTCCAGCTCGGCGAGCAGCTCATGGGCGCGCTCGCGGGTGGCCGCGTCGTACTTGCGCCACAGCGGCTGCACGGTGCCGGTCGCGCCGGTCAGTACGACGGTGTGCCCGGTCGCGTCCTGCGGAACCTTCTGCGCACTGGAGACCAGACCGATGACGGCGCGCAGCTCGCGGACGTCCACCTTGCCGAGCCGGTGCCCGAGCACCTCGACGGTGCCGACGGTGGGGAACATCAGCGCGCCGATGAGACGCAGGATGGTCGTCTTGCCCGCGCCGTTCGCGCCGAGCAGGGCCCAGTGCTCACCGGAGCGCACGCTCCAGTCGATGGCGTCGAGGATGACCTGGTCGGTGGTGTAGCGGCGGACGCCTACGCCGTCCAGTGCGGCGATCACGTGGGCGGCCGGCGCGTCCGAAGGCTGCGTGGGGCTCATCGCTTGGGTCATCGCCGCAGAGTAGTTGTGCACGGCACCTTGTTGCGGAAGCGTCCGGTGCGTGGACCCGGCGACGGCCTACCGCAGCCCCAACAGGGCCCGCACCCTTGCGTACTTGGCCGTCAGCCGCTCCCGCGTCGGGGCGTCCAGCACGGCCAGCCGGGCCGGATCCGCGTTGTGCGCGAGGTCGGACTCCTTGACCAGCAGCGCGCCGGGCGTGGCCAGGATCCGGGCGGTGTACTCCTCGACCGGCTCGCCCGCCTGCTTGGTGACGGCGAGGACCATCGCCTTGGTCACCCCGCTCAGCGCCGCACCGGCCAGCCACTCCCGGCTCAGCGCGTCGTCCTCGACGGCGTCGTGCAGCCAGGCCGCCGCGATCTGCTCCTCGCTGCCGCCCCGCTCCCGTACCCCCGCGGCGACCGCGGCCAGATGCTCGGCGTACGGGCGGCCCGCCTTGTCGGTCTGGCCCTCATGCGCGCGCCGGGCCAGCGCCTCGACCTCGGCGAGCGACAGCGGCGCGGGGGGAGTCGTTTCCGTCATACGGTCATTGTGGCGCGCGTCCGTCGTCCCGCAGCGCGGCCGCCATCACCGCGCGGGCGATCGGCGCCGCGATACTGCCGCCGCTGATGTCCGACCGGTCCGCGGCGGCGTCCTCGACCACCACGGCCACCGCCACCGACGGCTCACTGTGGTCCTTCGCCCTCGCCCAGGAGATGAACCAGGCGTACGGCACCCCCTCGTTGCGCATTCCGTGCTGCGCCGTACCGGTCTTCCCGCCGACGGTGGCGCCCTTGATGGCGGCCTGCTTCCCGCTCCCGTGCTCGACGACGTCGATCATCATGTCCTGGAGCCGCTCGGCGACGGCCGGCCCCATCGCCTGGCGTGCGGGCGCCCGCGGCCCGGCGTCCAGGGCGGTTCCCCGGGCATTGGCCATGCCGTCGACCAGATACGGCGGTGTCAGAATCCCGTCGTTGGCGACCGCCGCCGCCACCATCGCCATCTGCAGCGGTGTGGCAGTGGTGTCGAACTGCCCGATCGCCGACAGCGCGACCTGCGAGGCGTCCATCTGCGTCCCGAAGGTGCTCGGTGCCACCAGGGAGGGGATGCGCAGCTGCCGGTCATTGAACCCGAACCGCTCGGCGGTGTCCGCCATGGCGTGCAGCCCGACCTGGGCACCCAGCCGCGCGAACACCGTGTTGCAGGAGATACGGAAGGCGTCCTTGAGGCTGGCGTTGTGGCAGCCCTTCGCCGAGTTGCCCAGGCGGGTGGCCGTGCCGGGCAGGGTGTACGGATCGGGAGTGTCCGTGGGGGCGTCGATATCGGTCACCGCACGGCTCTCCAGCGCCGCCGCCGCGGTGAGGACCTTGAAGACGGAGCCCGGCGGATACGTCTTGCGGATGGCCCGGTTGAGCATCGGCCGCCGGGCGGCGCGGGTCAGCCGCCGCCAGCTGCCGCTGACCGAAGTGCCGTTTCCGGAAAGGGCGTTGGGGTCGTACGAGGGCGTGCTGGCCAGCGCCAGGATCCGCCCGGTACGCGGCTCGATCGCGGCCACCGCGCCCTTCTTGCGGCCGAGCCCGCGGAACGCGGCGCGCTGCATCGCGGGGTGGATGCTGGTGGCGATGCTGCCGCCCTGCCGGTGGCCGCGGGTCAGCCGGTCCCACCAGGGGAAGGTGGCGAGCCGGCCGTCGGTGCCGGCCAGAATGCCGTCCTCGGCGCGCTCGAGCAGGGAGGTGCCGTAGAGCTGCGAGGAGTAGCCGGTGACCGGCGCGTACAGGGGGCCGTCGGTGTACGTCCGCTCGTAGCGCAGCCGGCCGCCGCTGTCCCGGGAGCCGGTGACGGGCCGGCCCGCGACGAGCACGGCGCCGCGCGGCTGGGCGTAACGGGCCAAAGCGGCACGGCGGTTGGCCGGATTGGCGGTGTACGCGTCGGCTTCCCAGACCTGCACCCGGGCCGCGTTGACCAGCAGCGCGAGCAGGAGGAGGGCGGAGATGACGGCGGTCTGCCGGATGCAGCGGTTCACCGGCGGCGCTCCGGCTCCCGGCCGCCGGGCCGGCCCGTCTCCGGCCGCGCCCGTCCCCGTACCCGCTCGGGCCCGGGTACCCGCTCGGGCCCCCGCGCCCGCCCCCGTTCGGGCCCCCGTACCCGCTCGGGCCCCCGCGCCCGGTCACTGATCCGCGCCAGCAGCGCCACAATGATCCAGTTCGTCACGACCGACGACCCGCCCTGCGCCAGGAACGGCAACGCCATTCCCGTCAGCGGGATCAGCCCCATCACTCCGCCCGCGATGACGAAGACCTGGACGGCGGGCAGCACGGCGAGGCCCACGGCCAGCAGCCCGCCGAAGGGTTCGCGGATGCCGAGGGCGGCGCGGAAACCGCACCCCACCAGCAGCGCGTACAGCACGAACAGTGCGCTCAGCCCGGCCAGCCCCAGCTCCTCGCCGAACGTCGCCAGCACGAAGTCCGACTTCATCGCGAACCCGATCAGCGCCGAGTCGCCCTGTCCCAGCCCGGTCCCCAGCAGCCCGCCCGCCGCGAACGCGAACAGCGACTGGGCGAGCTGCCCCGGCCCGTCGCCCGCCGCGATCCCCGCGAACGGATGCAGCCAGTCCTCCACCCGCCCGTGCACATGCGGCTCCAGCGTCCCGACCGCCGCCGCGCCCACCCCCGCCAGCAACAGCCCCACCGCAAGCCACCCGATCCGCCCGGTGGCCACATAGAGCAGGACCACAAAGATCCCGAAGAACAGCAGTGAGGTACCCAGGTCCCTCTCCAGCACCAGCACGCCCACGCTGACCAGCCAGATCGCCACGACCGGCCCGAGCACCCGGCCGGCCGGCAGCCGCAGACTCCACACCGTGCGCCCGGTGACATTCAGCGCACCGCGGTGCGCGGCGAGGTAGGCCGCGAAGAAGACGGTGATGAGCACCTTGGCGAACTCGCCGGGCTGCAGCGAGAGCCCCGCCACCCGGATCCAGATCTTGGCGCCGTTGATGGCCGGGAACGCGATCGGCGCGACCATCAGAAGCAGCGCGAGGGCCGCACAGAGCGAGGCGTGGCGCTGCAGCATCCGTTGGTCGCGCAGCAGGACCACCACACCGATGAACAGCCCGACGCCGACCGTGGACCACACCAGCTGGGCGGGCGCGGCATGGTTGCCGGGCGTCTCCAGATCGAGCCGGAAGATCAGCACCAGGCCGAGACCGTTGAGCAGTACGGCGATGGGGAGCAGCAGCGGATCGGCGTACGGCGCGCGCAGGCGTACGGCGAGATGGGCGAGCAGGGCGAGGGCGCCGAGGCCGGCGCCGTATTCGGCCGCGCCGCGCGGGACGGCATGGCCGGTGGCGAGCCCCACGGCCAGATACCCGCAGACGCTGATGAACACGGCGCCCATCAGGAGGCCCAGTTCGATGCCGCGCTGCTTGGGCGGCAGCGGCAAGGGTGGGGGAGTGTCCGCGGGGCGCGCGGGGGCCGCCGGTGCCGTTGCCGTCATGCCAGGCAACGTAGCAAGCGGCGAGCCATATATCCGTTATGTCGCACCCGACGTTCGGGGCCGGGGTGGGCGGCCGAACAGGCGGGCGGTTGGGCGACCGGACGGCCCCCGGGTTCAGCCGCTACGTCCAGGAGCGCACGTCCGGCACGGCCACCGCCCGCCCCCGCTTCCGCCCCCGCTCCCGGAGCGAAACCGCCGCGGCCCTCTCCCGTACAGCGCGCGCCCCGGACCCCGGCCGCGCGCACCCACGGCGCCGGATGACCCACGGAATTTTCGCCGTCCGGCCGACCGGGACGTTCGCCACGGACGGAATCCTCTGCCGCACCGTCCGGAATGCGATGGGCCAAGGGTCATGACGACACCCGGCATCCCCGCCGTCCGGGCGGACTTCCTCCACCGCTGCTACGAGACCTTCAACACTCAGGACGACCGGGACGTCGAAGCGTTCACCCGCGCCCACTTCCACCCGGACGTGGACCGGCCCAACGTCGCGGCAGGCACCCGACTGCACGGCATCGACGCCGTCTTGTCCTACTGGCGGGCCCAATTCGCCGTCCGGGTGCGCCCGGGAGCCCGCGACGCCCACGGCGGCGACCACTGGTCGGAGCGGACCCTCCAGCACCTCTGCAGCTTCCGTGACGACAAGGTGGCGCACATGGCAGTACGCGAGGACGAGGCGGCTCAGTGATCTCCGCGATTCCGGTGCCGCCCCCGCTCGTTCCGTGAACGCCCCCAAAGACAGTTTGTAAACTCGTCCGGAGGACCTGAACGACCCGACCGAACTCAACAAACAGACCGAAAAGACCGAAAAGTGGAAGGCCGAGCTCGTCACGCCGCTGCGGACGACCGACAACATCGGTCGGTGGCATGGACCTACGCCATGACCACCGCAGGCGAGGGGCTATGGCGTATGTCTCATCCGTGCACGCCGAGTGGAGGTCCCGCGCCGTCTCGGCCCCCATGGGCCGCGGAGCGCGGGTGACCGACCCCCTCGACGAAAGGCAGTATTAGCGTCATGACGACTCTCCGTTCCCGGATCATCGCCTGGGCCGGCCGCATGTATCTGGCGAGAACGCGCAAGAAGGGCTTCGACCTGTCTCGAATGTCTTTCTTGCCCGAGTCCGTCCTGATGCCCTTGCGCCGCGATGGGCTCAACCCCGTAGGCGATTTGGGGGTCATCCGGGAGAAGGAGCCGATCACCAAGCTTCCGGTGCCGATAGCCGCCAACGTCTGGCTGGTCACCGGCTACGACGAAGTCAAGGCGGTACTCGGGAAGGCCAATGCCTTCAGCTCGGACTTCACCAACCTCGTGGGCAGCGCCGGTGCCGGCGCCGAACAGAACCCCGGCGGCCTCGGCTTCGCGGACCCGCCCGTCCACACCAGACTCCGCCGCCTCCTCACCCCCGAATTCACGATGCGCCGCCTCGGCCGCCTCACCCCCCGCATCCACGAGATCGTCGAAGAACGCCTCGACGCCATGGAAGCGGCGGGCAAAAACGGCGACCCGGTCGACATCGTCCAGCATTTCGCCCTCCCCATCCCCTCCCTCGTCATTTGCGAACTCCTCGGTGTCCCTTACGAGGACCGCGCCGACTTCGAACGCCTCAGCGCCGCCCGATTCGACCTCTTCAGCGGCGCAAATGCGTCCTTCGGTGCCATATCCGAATCCCTCTCCTACTTCCGGGACATCGTCAAGAAGCAGCGCGAGAATCCGGGCGACGGCCTGCTCGGCATGATCGTCAAGGAACACGGTGACTCGGTCAGCGACGAAGAACTGGCCGGCCTGGCCGACGGCGTCCTGACCGGCGGCTTCGAAACCACCGCCAGCATGCTGGCCCTCGGCGCCCTGGTCCTCCTCCAGGACCCCGAACACTTCGCGGCCCTCGAGAACGACGACAACGACGTCGTGGAACGCTACGTCGAGGAGCTGCTCCGCTACCTCACCGTCGTCCAGGTCGCCTTCCCCCGCTTCGCCCGCGAGGACATCGAAATCGGCGGTATTCAGATCGCCTCCGGCGACGTCGTCCTCTGCTCCCTCAGCGGCGCCGACCGGGACGGCAAACTCGGTCCGGAAATGGAACAGTTCGACCCCTCCCGTAACGTTCCCTCCCACCTCGCCTTCGGCTACGGAATACACCGCTGCGTCGGCGCCGAACTGGCCCGTATGGAACTCCGCGCCGCCTATCCCGCCCTGGTCCGCCGCTTCCCCCACATGCGCCTGGCCGCCAAGCCCGAGGAGCTCGAATTCCGAAAGCTGTCGATCGTCTACGGAATCGAATCGCTCCCCGTCCGCCTCGACGCCAACTGACCGGACGGCCGGGCCCTTTCTCCCTCCGCCTTCCTTCCCCCTGACCGGGCACCTGGCCGAACCGGCCCGGCGCCCGGTCATTCCATTCCACCGCGCGAATCCGCGGGTACGGGTCCCGGCGCGGTCATCCCGCCGGGAGGAACAGGGTCATCCGCCCCCACGCGCCCATGCCAAGGACCACGACCGGAACGCACCACCACGGCCGCAGCCACCGCAGGGCGACGGCGAGGACGGCGACGGGAGCCGTGCAGAGGGTGAACGCGAGACCGATCCGGCTGAACAAATGGATATGGTCAAAGGCTTGATGGTCCCAGGGGCCGAGCGGATGGGACACATAGGAAATGGCAGTCGCAAGCCCCGCCGCAAGAAAGCCGCCGACCAGCACCAGCCCGGACAGGGCCCGAGCAATTACCGTAAGCCGAGAGCGGACCAGGCTTTCCGCCTCGCTTCGCGCCGACGGCGCATTCATCCCGGCATTCATCGCTTCCCCCGAAGTTGGACAACGTTCCCGGCCCGCGAGCGAGCATGCCATGCACCGCGCAACGGCAAAGAGCCGGACCCAGTGACACTGGATCCGGCTCTTGAAGTCCGGCACTTCAGCACCTCAGCGGGATGCTCACGCTGCTCCTGCTGGAGTGCCCCGGCAGGATGCGAACCCGCGCACCCGGCTCGAAGAACCGGCGCCAGGATCCCCGCCACGACGTAGGACGCGTCCTCGTACCGGTCAACCCCACAGCCGCCCACGCGTCACAAGGCGGGAACCGGTCGCGGCTCATGGGGTCACTGTCAAGTTCAGCGTGGGGTGATGGCGATGCCTTCGGGCTCGTGTCCCGTCGGCAGGGTGAAGCGGACCCGCCGGGCGAAGGGATCGATGACCGACACGGTGTCGGATTGTTCGTTGGTCACCCACACCCGCCGGCCGTCAGGGGTGATGGCGACACCCTGCGGCTGGACGCCGACGGGGACGTGGGCGACGATGCGGCGGGCGGGGATGTCGATGATCAACAGGCAGTCCCGGGCCGAATCGGCGACGTAAAGGTGTCTGCCGTCGGGGCTGACCGCGTTTCCCAGCGGCGCACGGCCGCCCGGCAGGGTGGCCACCACGCTCTCGGTGTGCGGGTCGATGACCGACACCGTGCCGGAACCGGTGTTGGAGACATACACCTGGTGGCCGGAGAGCGACGAACTGATCCCGCTGGGAAAGTCTCCCACCTGGATGTGCCGGATCGAATGCCAGTGCGGGTCGAGCACGGACACCGAGCCACCGCCGTTGTCGGTCACGTACGCGCGGCCGTCCGGCACCGTGGTGATGCTGTGCGGCAGCCGCCCCGCCGGCACGGTGGTGATCACGTGCCGGGCCCGGACGTTGATGACCGAGACCGTGTCCGAGCCGAAGTTGGCCACCAGCACATGGCGGCCGTCGCGGGTCGGCACCGCCGCGAAGGGCCGGCGCTGGACCCGCACGGTGGCCGTGACCAGCCGGGAGCCGGTGCCGACGAAGGAAACGGTGTCGGAACGGCTGTTGGCGACGTAGACCGCCTCGCCGTCCGGATCCACTCCTACGCCCGTCGGGCTGTGGCCCACTTGGACGGCCCCGAGCCGGCTCTCCAGACGGGTGTCATAAACCGAGAGGGTCGTCGAGCCGCTGTTGGCCACGTAGGCGCTGACGCGCACGGGATAGCGGGCCCGGCGTCCGGCCGCGGGGTTCGCCGGCGAGCCGGCCGCGACGAGTAGGCAGGGCAGCAACAGGGCGGCGGCCGAGCTCCAACAGAGGCGACGGCTGCGGCGGGACAGTGACGGTGTGGTCGGACGGTGCCGGCCCGGCGCCTTGCCGGGCGGGGCGCTGGCCAGGGGAAAACGGTGCATGGCTCTCCTGGAGCACTAGTGATCATTACGGGTCCACAAGATCAGGGATCTTGGGATCCCGCAGTCGCGCTACCGGCCAGCCAGCCCTTGTCCATGCCCCGGGCGAGTGAACCGCAACCGGCCACGGAAGCGGTCTCTGCCGCCTACCGCTGCCGGAGTGCCGGCCGGAGTCGTGCCGATCGGCCGCGTCGGGCTGGGGTCACAGCGCGGCAGCCCGCCCGCGCACCAGGAGGTTCTGCGTCCCCAGGCCGATCGCCAGGTACGCGTACAGCGACACGGTCCCCAGTACCCCGGCCCCGGCCGCGTGGTCGATCCACAGGCCCAGCCCGAGGTGCACGCCCACCGAGGCCAGCCACAGCCCGGTAGTGGCCGCCGTCCCCTTGCGCAGCACCTCGCCCTCGGGACCGTGCCAGACTCGTACGGTCCGCGCCCTGGCCATGCCGAAGCCCGCTGCGACGGCCAGGCTCCCCACCAGGAGGACGACAGGCAGCGCGGTCAGCGGGTGGGCCCTGGCGACCGTGGAGACGCCGAAGGCGATCCCCGCGGCGCCCAGGACACCGAGGACCACCGGGGTGATCAACGAGCCGTTGCGCCGCACCGGACGGGTGCGCAACTGCCGTCGCACCACCAGCCCGACGACCAGCGCGGCGATGACGAGGGAGGCCCCGCCGTTCGTACTCTGCATGTCAACTCCCCGTAGTGGCGCTGCGCTTGGGCGGCAGCGCCGTACCGCCCATTGTGCGCGGACGCTCGCCAAGGCCCTTGAAGGGGTCCCCCGGCGCACCTGGTCTCCACCGGGCAGCAGAGCGATAACCTCAAAGCCCCCACTCAATGGGGTATCGAGTTCCCGGCGGGTCCATTCAGTCCTGAGGTAATCCATTGAATGTGCGGCAAGGGAAACGTCACACTGAGTAAGTGTGTCCGGTCCGGAAAACGATAATTACCGGCAATCCCGCAATGAATATGGAAACGCCAGGCTTTTGGTTGCCGAATGAAGCCAGGAGCGTCCCGAAGGGCTATCTCGCCATGCGCCGCAGGGCGATGCTCTCGAAATGCTGAGACTCGGCCGGCAGGTAATGTCTGCCGGATGAAGCCCAGTTGGGGCCGACCGGAGGTGACGCCGGCCATTGCGGCGTTGCCCCTGGAACACCAGGGCCTCCTGGCCCTCACTCGCCACTCACGCGCGATCAGGGCGCAGCAACGACAAAGAGCCGGACCCAGTGGAACTGGATCCGGCTCTTGAAGTCCGGCACTTCAGCAGGTCAGCGGGTTGATCACGCTGTTCCGGCTGGAGTGCCCCCGGCAGGATTCGAACCTGCGCACACGGCTCCGGAGGCCGTTGCTCTATCCCCTGAGCTACGGGGGCGTTGCCGCCTGTGTTCTTGCGGCGACGGGTAGAACCTTACCAGCTCTGATGGGGTGTTCAGGAACAGGGTTTTGCGGGGTGGAAGAGCGGGGTCGGAGGGGCCGTAGCGCATCCGGCGGGTGTGCCGGCGGTGGTCGTGCAAAGGTCCCTCGCATGGGGGCGGAAGTGGGCAAAACCGGGACGCAGCCGCAGGTGGGCCCCTACTCTCATGGTGTGCCTGGCTTGTCCGGTCGGATCCTCGTTGTCGATGACAACAAGGTGATCCGGCAGTTGATCAGGGTCAATCTCGAGCTGGAGGGCTTCGAGGTCGTGACCGCGGCTGATGGTGCCGAATGTCTGGATGTCGTGCACCACGTGAGACCTGATGTCGTGACCCTCGATGTCGTGATGCCGCGGCTGAATGGTCTGCACACCGCGGCGCGATTGCGGTCCGATCCGCGGACGTGGGATATCCCCATCGCCATCGTCAGCGCGTGCACCCAGGGTGAGGTGGACAACGGCGAGTGGGTGGGCGTCGATGCCTTCCTGGCGAAGCCGTTCGAGCCGACCGAGCTGGTGCGGACCGTGGGCATGCTCGTCCGCGAGGGGCGGCAGCGGGAGCGCGGGGCCGACGGCGAGGGTGAGGGGCCGGGCGGGGCCGAGGGCGCGAGCATCGGCGTGGAGGCCGGGGTGCAGGTCGGCGGGAGCGCGGCGAGGGTGCGCGCCGAGCTGGAGGACGTGGACCTCGATGTCGAGGTGGAGGCGGGCGTGGAGACGGCCGGGGGGTCGGAGGCCGCGGCCCGGCCCGGCGGCTGAGTGAGCCCGCCGGCTGCGTAAAGGTGTCCACAGGGCGAAACCGGTCGCGTGACCGGGGGCCTTCTCCCATACGCTTGTCCCGTGACCCCCGCTGAGCTCTCCCGTACCGTCCTGCGCTCCGTGCGTGGTGCCGTGGACGAGAAGGAGCTCTCCGTTCCGGTGCCGGCGCGGATCGTGGTGCGACCGCCGCGGCGGGCCGGGTGCGGGGACTACGCCTCCAGCGTCGCGCTGCAGCTCGCCAAGGAGGCGGGACGGCCGGCCCGGGAGGTCGCCGAGATTCTGCGGAAGCGGCTGGTGGGGAGCGCCGGGATAGCCCGGGTGGAGATCGCCGGGCCGGGGTTCTTGAATTTCACGCTGGGGGACGGTGCGCAGACCGCGCTCGTAAGGGATGTGCTGACCCGGGGCGCCCGCTATGGGGAGCGTGCGCCGGGGGAGGCCCTCGTCGACGGGCCGGTGCCCGGTGGGGCCCGCGGACTCGTCGTCGCCGAGGCGCTGCGGCGGATCGTTGCGGCGGCCGGGATGGCGGACCCGAAGAGGCCCGTTCCAGAGTCGGCGCCCGCCGAGGCGGACGCGGCGGAGCTTGCCGGGATGGTTGCCCGGCTGGGGCAGGACGAGACGCGCTGGGCCTTGCTGCGGCCCGCGGCGCGCGATGCGGTGCGGTTGCCCGAGCGGCCGGTGCAGCGGGAGGAAAACCCGCGGTTCCGGGTGCAGTACGCGTACGCGAGGACGCGGGCGCTGGTGCGTAATGCGCAGGATCTCGGGTTCGCGAGCGAGCCCGGGGAGGTCACCTCGGCGGACCCCCGGTCCGGCCCCGCCACCCAGCCCCTGGCCGCCCTCCTGGCCACCTACCCCGCCACCGTCGAGGCCGCCGCCCGGCACCGCGCACCGGACCGGATGGTGCGGCATCTGGAGGCGACGGCGGACGCGTTCTTCCGGTGGCACGAGATGTGCCCGCCGCTGCCCGTCGGGGAGCAGAAACCCTTGGCCGTGCACCGCGCCCGGCTGGCCCTTGCCGAGGCCGCCGGAACGGTGCTTGCCAACGGCCTGCGTCTGCTCGGCATCTCCGCTCCCGAATATCTGTGATTTGAAATTGAGGGGATCCTCGCTGTCATGAGTCGTTCCGCGCATCCTGCAGGGCCCAGGCATGCTGACGTGCTGCCCGAGGGGCACTACGCCGGGCCGCCCGCCGATCTCAACACCCTTGACCCGCGCGTCTGGTCCCGTACCGTCCGGCGCAATGCCGACGGTGTGGTGACCGTCGGCGGACTGGACGTCCGTGCGCTTGCCGAGGAATTCGGTACGCCGGCGTATTTCCTGGACGAGGACGACTTCCGGGCGCGCTGCCGCGCCTGGAAGGACGCCTTCGGGCCGGGGGCCGATGTCTTCTACGCCGGGAAGGCGTTCCTCTCCCGGGCCATCGTGCGGTGGCTGAACGAAGAAGGGCTGAATCTCGACGTCTGCTCCGGGGGAGAACTCGCCACGGCGCTCGCGGCGGGGATGCCCGCGGAGCGGATCGCGCTGCACGGCAACAACAAGAGCACCGAGGAAATCACCCGGGCCGTGGAGGCCGGCGTCGGGCGGATCGTTCTCGACTCCTTCCAGGAGATGGTGCGGGTCGCGCATATCGCGGAGCGGCTGGGCAAGCGGCAGCGGGTGCAGATCCGGGTCACGGTCGGTGTCGAGGCGCATACGCACGAATTCATCGCGACCGCGCACGAGGACCAGAAGTTCGGGATCGCACTGGCGGGCGGGCAGGCCGCCGAGGCCGTACGGCGGGCGCTGAAGCTGGACGGCCTGGAACTCATCGGCATCCACAGCCACATCGGGTCGCAGATCTTCGACATGGCGGGGTTCGAGGTTTCCGCCCGCCGGGTGGTGCAGCTGCTGACGGAGGTGCGGGACGAGCACGGCGTCGAGCTGCCGGAGATCGATCTCGGCGGCGGGCTGGGCATCGCGTACACCTCGGACGACGATCCGCGCGAGCCGCACGAGATCGCGAAGGCACTGACCGAGATCGTGACGAAGGAGTGCGAGGCCGCCGGGCTGGGTGTGCCGCGGCTGTCCGTCGAGCCGGGACGGGCGATCGTCGGACCGACGGCGTTCACGCTGTACGAGGTCGGCACGGTCAAGGAGCTGGAAGGCCTGCGGACGTATGTGTCCGTGGACGGCGGGATGTCGGACAACATCCGCACGGCGCTGTACGACGCGGAGTACAGCGTGGCCCTGGTGTCCCGGGTCTCGGACGCCGAGCCGATGCTGTCGCGGGTGGTCGGCAAGCACTGCGAGAGCGGGGACATCGTCGTCCGGGATGCGTTCCTGCCCAGCGACGTGGCGCCGGGCGACCTGCTCGCGGTGCCCGCCACGGGGGCGTACTGCCGGTCCATGGCGAGCAACTACAACCACGCGCTGCGGCCGCCCGTCGTGGCGGTCACCAACGGCGAGGCCAGGGTGATCGTCCGGCGGGAGACGGAGGAAGATCTCCTGCGGTTGGATGTCGGGTAGGGCCGGATTCGCGGGGCCGGGCCCCGGATGAAATAAATGTCTCGGCATCTGGACGACAGGCGGAATCCGCCGTCCGGTGCGTGAGACTGGTGCATGAGCAAGCTGAAATATCGCTGATCGATGAGAAGCAGGGGTCGAATGATGCGTACGCGTCCGCTGAAGGTGGCGCTGCTGGGCTGTGGTGTTGTCGGCTCAGAGGTGGCGCGCATCATGACGACGCACGCCGACGACCTCGCCGCCCGGATCGGCGCGCCCGTGGAGCTCGCCGGGATCGCCGTCCGCCGCCCCGACAGGGTGCGCGACGGCATCCCGGCCGAGCTCGTCACCACGGATGCGACCGCCCTGGTCAAACGCGGCGACATCGATGTGGTGGTGGAGGTCATCGGCGGGATCGAGCCCGCCAGGGGACTCATCACCACGGCCTTCGAGCACGGCGCGAGTGTGGTTTCGGCCAATAAGGCGCTGGTGGCCGCGGACGGTGCCGCGCTGCATGCGGCGGCCGAGGCCAATGGCGCGGACCTCTATTACGAGGCCGCGGTGGCCGGCGCGATCCCGCTGGTGCGGCCGCTGCGCGAATCGCTGGCCGGCGACAAGGTCAACCGCGTGCTCGGCATCGTCAACGGCACCACCAACTTCATTCTCGACAAGATGGATTCGACGGGCGCCGGCTACAGCGAGGCGCTGGACGAGGCGACCGCGCTGGGCTACGCCGAGGCCGACCCGACCGCCGATGTCGAGGGCTTCGACGCCGCCGCCAAGGCCGCGATCCTGGCCGGTATCGCCTTCCACACCCGCGTCACCATCGACGACGTCCACCGCGAGGGACTGACCGAGGTCACCGCGGCCGATATCGCCTCCGCCAAGCGGATGGGCTGCACGGTCAAGCTGCTCGCCATCTGCGAGCGGGCGGCGGACGGCGCGTCCGTCACGGCCCGGGTGCATCCCGCGATGATCCCGCTCACGCATCCGCTCGCCTCGGTACGCGAGGCGTACAACGCGGTCTTCATCGAGGCCGACGCGGCCGGGCAGCTGATGTTCTACGGTCCCGGCGCGGGCGGTTCACCGACCGCCTCCGCGGTCCTCGGTGACCTCGTCGCGGTCTGCCGCAACAAGGTCGCCGGCACCACCGGGCCGGGTGAGTCCGCGTACACGCGGCTGCCCGTCAGCCCGATGGGCGAAGTCGTCACGCGGTACCACATCAGTCTCGACGTGGCCGACAAGCCCGGCGTTCTTGCGCAGGTCGCGACGGTCTTCGCCGAACACGGCGTATCGATCGATACGGTCCGTCAGTCGGGCAAGGACGGCGAGGCATCTCTCGTCGTCGTCACCCACCGAGCGGCCGACGCGGCCTTGTCGTCGACCGTCGGGGCACTGCGCGAGCTGGACACCGTCCGCGGTGTCGCCAGCATCATGCGGGTCGAAGGGGAGTAAAGGAACCCATGTCTGCCAATTCCACCGCGAGCCGTCAGTGGCGCGGAATCATCGAGGAATACCGTGACCGGCTGCCGGTCAGCGACACGACCGAGGTCGTCACCCTCCGGGAGGGCGGCACCCCCCTCGTACCGGCCCAGGTGCTCTCCGAGCGCACCGGCTGCGAGGTGCACCTCAAGGTCGAGGGTGCCAACCCCACCGGTTCCTTCAAGGACCGCGGGATGACGATGGCCATCACCCGCGCCAAGGAGGAGGGCGCCAAGGCGGTCATCTGTGCCTCCACGGGCAACACCTCCGCCTCGGCCGCCGCCTACGCGGTGCGCGCCGGGATGGTCTGCGCGGTGCTCGTCCCGCAGGGCAAGATCGCGCTCGGCAAGATGGGCCAGGCGCTGGTGCACGGCGCGAAGATCCTGCAGATCGACGGGAATTTCGACGACTGTCTGACGCTGGCCCGGGGCCTGTCCGAC
Source organism: Streptomyces sp. NPDC028368 (assembly GCF_055565615.1). Taxonomy (NCBI): domain Bacteria; kingdom Bacillati; phylum Actinomycetota; class Actinomycetes; order Kitasatosporales; family Streptomycetaceae; genus Streptomyces; species Streptomyces sp. NPDC028368. Next base: position 587,570 of record NZ_JBVHTY010000003.1, read on the forward strand.
AACTACCCGGTCGCACTTGTGAACTCCGTGAACCCGGTGCGCATCGAGGGCCAGAAGACCGCCGCCTTCGAAATCGTCGACATGCTCGACGACGCGCCCGACATTCACGTGCTGCCCGTCGGCAACGCCGGCAACATCACGGCGTACTGGAAGGGCTACCAGGAGTACGCCGCCGACGGCATCGCCTCCCGTACCCCGCGGATGTGGGGCTTCCAGGCCTCCGGCAGCGCGCCGATCGTGCGCGGCGAGGTCGTCAAGGACCCGCACACCATCGCCACCGCGATCCGGATCGGCAACCCCGCGTCGTGGGCGTTCGCCGAGCGGGCGCGGGATGAGTCGGGCGGCTTCATCGACGAGGTGACCGATCGTCAGATCCTGGCCGCCTACCGGCTGTTGGCCTCCCAGGAGGGCGTCTTCGTCGAGCCCGCCTCGGCCGCGTCCGTCGCCGGTCTGCTCAAGGCCGCCGAAGAGGGCAAGGTCGACCCCGGCCAGAAGATCGTCTGCACGGTCACCGGCAACGGCCTCAAGGACCCGGACTGGGCGGTGGCCGGTGCGCCGCAGCCGGTCACGATCCCGATCGACGCGAACGCCGCCGCCGAGCGGCTGGGCCTGGCGTGATCCGCGGTCCGTACCGGCAGCTCCTGCCCGTACGGACCAAGGGTGCGGGGGCGGCCGTCGCCCCCGCAACTCGCCGAACAGCAAATTGTGCAAAGGCTGCAAAGCCGGAAGAGACGGCGCTGGGGCACAGGAAGCGCGCGACACGCATCGTGCGCCTCCTGTGCGCCCTATGTCGCCACAGAACCTTCCTTCGATAGGCTGGCAGCCAACTCCCCTCCCCACGGCATAACGCAGTGGTGCGCAGGGCAGGTCAGAACAGACCCCATGAGCCGTCCGGGCGCCTCGGTGCCGGTGTTCTGGGGCAGTACCGCAGCATCAATCAAGGAGAGTCATCGAGCGATGGCCGGTCCCGCGTTCCGCGCCGCCGCCGTCCGGGTGCGCACCCCCGCTTCCAGCGCCAATCTCGGTCCCGGCTTCGACGCCTTCGGCCTTTCCCTGGGCCTTTATGACGATGTCGTGGTGCGCGTCGCCGACTCCGGTCTGCACGTCGACATCGCAGGTGAGGGCACCGACACCCTCCCGCGTGACGAGAGCCATCTGCTCGTACGGTCGATGCGCACCGCATTCGACCTGCTCGGCGGACAGCCGCGCGGCCTGGAAATCGTCTGCGCCAACCGCATCCCGCACGGCCGCGGCCTGGGCTCCTCGTCGGCCGCCATCTGCGCCGGCATCGTCGCCGCCCGCGCCGTGACGATAGGCGGCGAGCAGAAGCTCGACGACACCGCGCTGCTGGAGCTGGCCACCGAGATCGAGGGCCACCCCGATAATGTCGCCGCCTGCCTGATGGGCGGATTCACGCTCGCCTGGATGGACACCGGAACCGCGCGGGCGATCCGGATGGATCCCGCCGATTCCATCGTTCCGGTGGTCTTCGTGCCCGGAAAACCGGTGCTCACCGAGACCGCCCGTGGACTGTTGCCGCGTACCGTCCCCCATGTGGACGCCGCGGCCAACGCCGGCCGTGCCGCACTGCTCGTCGAGGCCCTGACCAGGCGCCCCGAGCTGCTGCTTGCCGCGACCGAGGACCGACTTCACCAGGAATACCGCGCCCCCGCGATGCCGGAGAGTGTGGCCCTGGTGAACCGACTGCGCGCGGACGGCGTCCCTGCAGTCATCTCCGGTGCGGGCCCCACCGTGCTCGCGCTGGTCGAGGATGCGGTGGCCGACAAGGTTGCCGCGGCGGCGGGTGAGGGGTGGGCGGCCAACCGGCTGACCCTCGACGCGGTGGGCACCTGCGTGCTGCCGCTCGCCGGGTGATCACGCGTGTGATCGACTGATTGCCGGTCTTGGAGAGGGGGAATGTTTGTTGGATCCGGTAGTGTTAACCTCAAGTCAGTACCCGACGCCTGAGTGGCGCGGTGCTTGGTGTCCCCAGTCGGGACCACTTTCTTCCGGGAGCCTCCCAAACTGCTTGGAGCAATGGCCTGAGCAGAAGTGAGCACGCTCCGGAATCGGCGTGGCGTCATGAGTCACTCTGCATCTCTTCACGCCGGAACCATGAATTGATCTTTCCGCCATTTCCGGCGGGACCACCGCCCCGGCCAGGTCCGCAAGACCAAGGACATCGAGCCGGACAGCACAACCCGGTCGCCGAGCCAGACAGGCCGACGCCCGCTCCAGGGAAGGACCCTTCGTGAGCGACACCACCGATCTGATGGGCGTGCGCACCGATGGCAGTGCCACCGCGCCCGCCACGGACGCTCCCGCCGCGCCCGCAACCACGCGGCGCCGCCGTTCTGGCACCGGCCTTGACGGCATGGTCCTGGCAGAGCTGCAGCAGGTTGCCTCCGGCCTCGGCATCAAGGGCACCGCGCGGATGCGCAAGAGCCAGCTGATCGAGGTCATCAAGGAGAAGCAGGCTGGGGGCTCCGGCGCCGCGGCCAAGGCCGACGCGCCCGCCGCCACCGAGACCAAGCCGAAGCGCCGTACGACCTCCAAGGCCCGTACGGGCGAGGACACGGCCGGCAAGAGCGCCGACAAGGCCGCCAAGGGCGACAAGGCCGCCGAGCAGCCCGCGGCCGCTCAGCAGCAGATCGAGATCCCCGGCCAGCCCGTCAGCGACGAGCAGCCGGCCGGCGAGCGCCGCCGGCGCCGGGCCACCGCCGCGGCGGGCAGCCCCGAGGCCGCTTCCGGCGACGTCCGGACCGACACCAAGGTCGAGGCGAAGACCGAGGTCAAGACGGAAGCCAAGACCGACACCACGGTGCAGGAGACCGGCGAGAGCCGGCCGGGCAAGGACCGCCAGGACCGTGGCGACCGTCAGGACCGCCAGCAGAAGGGCGACCGCGGTGACCGCGGCCAGCGCGGCCAGCGCGACCGTGACCGCGGCGACCGCGGCGACCGCCGCAAGAGTGACGCGGGCGACGGCGGCGGCCAGGGCGGCAACCGTCAGCGGGACAACCGCGACAACCGCGACAACCGCCGTCAGGATGACGACGACGACTTCGAGGGCGGCCGCCGGGGCCGTCGCGGGCGCTACCGCGACCGCCGTGGCCGTCGTGGCGGCCGCGAGGAATTCGGCAACGAGCCGCAGGTGACCGAGGACGACGTCCTGATCCCGGTCGCGGGCATCCTCGACATCCTCGACAACTACGCGTTCATCCGGACCTCCGGCTACCTGCCCGGGCCGAACGACGTGTACGTCTCGCTCGCCCAGGTCCGTAAGAACGGTCTGCGCAAGGGTGACCACGTCACCGGTGCGGTCCGTCAGCCCAAGGACGGCGAGCGGCGCGAGAAGTTCAACGCGCTGGTGCGGCTCGACACCGTCAACAGCGTGGCGCCCGAACAGGGCCGCCAGCGGCCCGAGTTCGGGAAGCTGACGCCCCTGTACCCGCAGGAGCGGCTGCGCCTGGAGGGTGAGTCGGGCGGCCTGACGACCCGGATCATCGATCTGGTCACGCCGATCGGCAAGGGCCAGCGTGGTCTGATCGTGGCCCCGCCGAAGACCGGCAAGACCATGATCATGCAGGCGATCGCCAACTCGATCACCCGCAACAACCCCGAGTGCCACCTGATGGTCGTCCTGGTCGACGAGCGTCCGGAAGAGGTCACCGACATGCAGCGGTCGGTCAAGGGCGAGGTCATCTCCTCGACCTTCGACCGCCCGGCCGAGGACCACACCACCGTCGCCGAGCTGGCCATCGAGCGCGCCAAGCGTCTCGTGGAGCTGGGTCACGACGTGGTCGTCCTGCTGGACTCCATCACCCGTCTGGGCCGCGCGTACAACCTCGCGGCGCCCGCCTCCGGCCGCATCCTGTCCGGTGGTGTCGACTCGACCGCGCTCTACCCGCCGAAGCGCTTCTTCGGTGCCGCGCGCAACATCGAGGACGGCGGTTCGCTGACCATCCTGGCCACCGCGCTGGTCGAGACCGGCTCGCGGATGGACGAGGTGATCTTCGAGGAGTTCAAGGGCACCGGCAACCTGGAGCTCAAGCTCGACCGCAAGCTCTCCGACAAGCGGATCTTCCCGGCGGTGGACGTGGACGCGTCCAGCACCCGTAAGGAAGAGATCCTGATGGGCAGCGACGAGCTCTCCGTCGTCTGGAAGCTGCGCCGGGTGCTGCACGCGCTGGACCAGCAGCAGGCCATCGAGCTGCTGCTGGACAAGATGAAGCAGACGAAGTCCAACGCGGAGTTCCTGCTCCAGATCCAGAAGACGACACCGGGTATGGGCGGCAACGGCAACGACTGACGCCCTGGCGACGACCCTCGCGGAGCCCTCCTCACCCCTGTGGGTGGGGAGGGCTCCGTGCTGTCCGCTCTCCGGTGTGACCTGGGCCGCCCCGAGCGGCCGCGGCGGAGCCCCGTCTGAGACCTTCCGCACAGGCGTGTGCACCGCACAACCGTTCACGCAATGTCCGAAAACGGGCCGAAATCGCAGGTGAGAAGGACGAAAGTCCCGGGTCGCAGCGCGCCGGCCGGTCCCTTTTCTAAGAAAGGGCACACACCACGCTGTGCAACCCTTCCCGTCTACCTCCCGTCTGACCAGACACAACAAGCCGTGATGTACGGAGCACGGTGCGGCGAGGGGTAGCCGAGAGACCAAGGACTGAGGAGCAGATGGCGGACAGCAACGGGACCGCGAAGACGGCCGAAAGCCGTGCCCGCGGCATACGTGCCACGGGCCGCCGGCGCAGGGGACCGACCCGCCGCCGCCGGGCACTGACGATCACCCTGTGCACGCTGGTCAGCGTGGTACTGCTCGGCGCGGCCGGACTCGGATACGTCTACTTCAAGCTCAACGGCAACCTCAAGGGCGTCGACATCAACGCCGCCCTCGGCCACGACCGCCCCCAGAACGTCGACAACGGCTCGATGGACATCCTGGTAATGGGGTCGGACTCGCGGGCCGGCAAGAACGGCCAGTATGGCAAGGACGAGGGCGGAGCCCGCTCCGACACCGCGATGGTCGTGCACGTCTACAAGGGCCACCGGAAGGCCGGCGTGGTCAGCGTCCCGCGCGACACCATGATCAAGCGGCCGGACTGCACCAAGGACGGCAAGGTCGTCCCCGGTGCGCAGCGGGCGATGTTCAACACCGCCTACGAGGTCGGCGGCCCGGCATGCGCCGTCAAGACCGTCGAGTCGATCAGCGGGATCCGGATGGACCACTTCCTCGAGGTGGACTTCACCGGCTTCAAGAAGCTCATCAACGCGCTGGGCGGCGTGGACATCACCACCACCAAGCCGATCGACGACAACGACAGCCACCTGCACCTGCAGCCCGGCAAGCACACGTTGAACGGCGAGGACGCGCTCGGTCTCGTACGGACCCGGCACGGCGTCCCCGGCGGCGACGGCAGTGACCTGGGCCGTATCCAGCTCCAGCAGACGTTCATCAAGGCGCTGATGGACCAGGTCAAGAACGTCGGGGTGCTCACCAACCCCACCAAGCTGTACGACATCGCGGACACCGCCACCAAGGCCATCACCACCGACACCGACCTGAATTCGGTGGGTGAGCTGACCGGGCTGGCCAAGAGCCTGGGCTCCATCGGGTCGGACCACATCGACATGGTGACGCTGCCGGTGACGTACGACCCGGCCAACCCGGACCGGGTGGTGCCGCTGACCCGGCAGGCCAAGCAGGTCTGGGACGCGCTGCGGCAGGACAAGGCCATCCCGAAGGCCGCCATCAAGGGCTCGGCCGGTGACAAGGGTGGCACGAGCAAGTACGTGAAGTAGCCGCCGTCCGCGGTACCGGGGCCCCGCGGGCCCCCGTACCGGGGCGGGGAACGCAGGACGGGCGGGGTGGGGAATACCTGCGGACGTACCCCGGTTTTGGGAGATACGGCTAGTCCTGGCAGACTGGACCGTCGGCCCCGGTTCACGTGACGCAACCCGCGACACGACCCGGTGCACTCCCGAACCTAGGAGAATCCCTTGAAGCGCGACATCCACCCGGAGTACGTCGAGACCCAGGTCAGCTGCACCTGTGGCGCGTCGTTCACCACCCGTAGCACCGTTGCCGGCGGAAACATCCGCGCCGACATCTGCTCCGAGTGCCACCCGTTCTACACGGGCAAGCAGAAGATCATGGACACCGGCGGCCGCGTGGCCCGCTTCGAGGCCCGCTTCGGCAAGGCCGCAGCCGCCAAGAAGTAGCGACCCGCAAGGCGCCGGTCTCCGGTCGCCCCTGGACAGGGGTGACCGGACCGGCGTCTTTGTCGTCAGGCCTCCCGCCGTCCGGCCGGGGGGTTCCGGGGGCCGCAGCGACGGCAGCCCCGGGAAGTCCAGTCAGTCAGCAGAGGAACACACGATGTTCGAGGCGGTCGAGGAACTGGTCGGCGAGCACGCCGATCTCGAGAAACGGCTGGCCGACCCCGCGGTCCATGCCGACCAGCGCGAGGCCATGCGGCTCAACAAGCGCTACTCCGAGCTGACCCCGATCATCACCACCTACCGTTCCTGGCGGCGGACCGGCGACGACATGGAGACCGCGCGCGAACTGGCCGCGGACGACCCGGACTTCGCCGATGAGGTCAAGGAGCTCGACGTCCGGCGCGAGGAGCTGACCGAGAAGCTGCGGCTGCTGCTCGTACCGCGTGACCCCAGCGATGACAAGGACGTCCTCCTGGAGATCAAGGCGGGCGCGGGCGGCGACGAGTCGGCCCTGTTCGCCGGCGACCTGCTGCGCATGTATCTGCGCTACGCCGAACGGGTCGGCTGGAAGACCGAGATCATCGACACCACCGAGTCCGAGCTCGGCGGCTACAAGGATGTCCAGGTCGCCGTGAAGACCAAGGGCGGCAACGGCGCGACCGAGCCCGGTCAGGGCGTCTGGGCGCGGCTGAAGTACGAGGGCGGGGTGCACCGCGTCCAGCGGGTGCCCGCCACCGAGTCGCAGGGCCGTATCCACACCTCGGCGGCCGGTGTCCTGGTGACCCCGGAAGCGGAGGAGGTCGACGTCGAGGTCAACATGAACGATCTGCGCATCGACGTGTACCGCTCGTCGGGGCCTGGCGGCCAGTCCGTCAACACCACCGACTCCGCGGTACGCATCACGCACCTGCCCACCGGCGTGGTCGCCTCCTGCCAGAACGAGAAGAGCCAGCTCCAGAACAAGGAGCAGGCCCTGCGCATCCTGCGCTCCCGGCTGCTGGCCGCCGCCCAGGAGGCCGCCGAGCAGGAGGCCGCCGACGCCCGCCGCAGCCAGGTGCGCACCGTGGACCGCTCCGAGAAGATCCGCACGTACAACTTCCCGGAAAACCGGATCTCGGACCACCGGGTCGGCTTCAAGGCGTACAACTTGGACCAGGTGCTCGACGGCGAGCTGGACCCGGTCATCCAGGCGTGCGTCGACGCCGACTCGGCGGCGAAGCTCGCCGCCGCCCAGTAAGACCGCACGACGTGTACGTACCGGCTGGAGGAAGCTCGTGAACCTGCTGCTCGCCGAGGTGGCCCAGGCCACCCAGCGGCTGGCCGACGCCGGCGTGCCCTCACCGCGCTTCGACGCCGAGGAACTCGCCGCGCATGTGCACGGCGTCAAGCGGGGTGAACTGCACGCGGTCCCCGACGCGGACTTCGACGCCCGCTACTGGGAGGCCATCGCCCGCCGCGAGGCGCGCGAACCGCTCCAGCACATCACCGGCCGCGCCTTCTTCCGCTACCTCGAACTCGCCGTCGGGCCAGGGGTGTTCGTGCCCCGCCCGGAGACCGAGTCGGTGGTCGGCTGGGCCATAGACGCGGTACGGGCCATGGACGTCGTCGAGCCGCTGATCGTCGACCTGTGCACGGGGTCGGGGGCCATCGCCCTCGCCCTGGCGCAGGAGGTGCCGCGCTCGCGGGTGCACGCCGTGGAGCTGTCGGAGGAGGCCCTGCGGTACGCCCGCAAGAACGTCGACGGCTCCCGGGTCCAGCTCCACCAGGGCGATGCGCTCACCGCGCTGCCCGAGCTGGACGGACAGGTCGACCTGGTCGTCTCCAACCCGCCGTACATCCCGCTGACCGAGTGGGAGTATGTCGCGCCCGAGGCCCGGGACCACGACCCGGAGCTGGCGCTGTTCTCCGGCGAGGACGGTCTCGACACCATCCGCGGCATCGAGCGGACCGCACACCGCCTGCTGCGGCCCGGCGGCGTGGTCGTCATCGAGCACGCCGACACCCAGGGCGGACAGGTGCCGTGGATCTTCACCGAGGAGCGGGGCTGGGCCGACGCGGCCGACCACCCGGACCTCAACAACAGGCCCCGCTTCGCCACCGCGCGCCGGGCGACGCCATGACGCGTCCCGCTTCGACGCCCGATGCAGCCGCTGTGGCCGCTGCATCCGATGTACCCGTTCCGCACGAGGAGGTCCGTTAAATGGCCCGGCGTTACGACTGCAACGACGCGACCGACCGCGCGACCGGTCTGCGCGAGGCCGCCTCGGCCATCCGCCGCGGCGAACTGGTCGTGCTGCCGACCGACACCGTCTACGGCATCGGCGCGGACGCCTTCAGTGCCGAGGCCGTCGGCGATCTGCTGGAGGCCAAGGGCCGCGGCCGCGGGATGCCTTCCCCGGTCCTCGTCGGGTCCCCGAACACCCTGCACGGCCTGGTCACCGACTTCTCCGAGCAGGCCTGGGAGCTGGTCGACGCCTTCTGGCCCGGCGCGCTCACCCTCGTCGCCAACCACCAGCCGTCGCTGACCTGGGATCTGGGCGAGACCCGCGGCACGGTCGCGGTGCGGATGCCGCTGCACCCCGTCGCGATCGAGCTGCTCACCGAATTCGGCCCGATGGCCGTCTCGAGCGCCAACCTCACCGGCCACCCCTCCCCGCAGGACTGCGACGCCGCACAGGAGATGCTGGGCGACTCGGTCTCCGTCTACCTCGACGGCGGTCCGACGCCCGCCGCCGTACCGTCCTCGATCGTCGATGTCACCGGCAGGACCCCGGTGCTGCTGCGTGAGGGCGCGATCAGCGCGGCGGAGCTGCGCAAGGTGGTACCCGAGCTCGAGGTGGCCAATTGATGGCGCCCCTGGGGCGTGGCATAGCGGGACCGGGTGACGAGTTCCTGCTGCCCCCTGCCCACCCCTTCCGGATCCTGCACGTCAGCACCGGCAACGTCTGCCGTTCGCCGATCACCGAGCGGCTGCACCGGCGTGCCCTGGAGCTGCGGCTCGGCGAGGAGTGCAGCGGCGGGCTGCTGGTGGAGAGCGCCGGTACGTGGGGGCACGAGGGCGCCCCCATGGAGGCGCACGCCGCCACCGTGTGCAGCGACTACGGCGCGGACCCGGCGGGCTTCATCGGCCGCGAGCTGCTGGACGAGCACGTCATCCGCGCCGACCTGGTGCTCACCGCCACCCGCGACCACCGCGCCCAGGTCATCTCGATGGGCCACTCCGCGGGGCTGCGCACCTTCACGCTCAAGGAGTTCAACCGGCTGGTGCGGGCCATAGACCCCGCCACGCTGCCCGAGCCCGACCCGCACCTGCCGGGCGGCGGGCTGGTCGAGCGGGCCCGCGCGCTGGTCGGCGCCGCCGCGGCGCTGCGCGGCTGGCTGCTGGCTCCCAACCCGGAGTCCGACGAGGTCTACGACCCCTACGGCGCCCCCATCACCTTCTTCCGCTCCATCGGGGACGAGATCAACCAGGCGCTGGACCCGGTCGTCACCGCGCTGACGGGGGTCCCGGCGCGCGCCTAGAGCGGCTCGCCGCCCGTGCGCCGCACACACCGCGCCCGATCGCTCCACCGCGCCTACATTGGGACTACGTCCCCGTACGAGGCCCGGAGCCAGCGATGTCCGCCACCACCGCGTCAGCCCGCAGCGAGAGCAAGGCCGCCGAGGAGAGGGCACGGGCCGCCGCCCGAGACGGCGCCCCCGGGCCGGCCGGCGTCCCCGATTTCGACGCGCTGCTGCGCCAGGACCCGGAGATCGCCGGGGTCCTGCTCGGCGAGAGCGCCCGCCAGGCCGACGGCCTTCAGCTGATCGCCGCGGAGAACTACACCTCGCCCGCCGTCCTCGCCGTCCTCGGCTCCCAGCTCGGCAACAAATACGCCGAGGGGTATCCGGGCGCCCGGCACCACGGCGGCTGCGAGATCGTCGACCTCGCCGAGCGGATCGCCGTGGAGCGCGCCAAGGCCCTTTTCGGCGCCGAACACGCCAACGTCCAGCCCCACAGCGGGTCTTCGGCCGTTCTGGCCGCCTACGCCGCCCTGCTGCGCCCGGGAGACACCGTCCTGGCCATGTCCCTCCCGCACGGCGGACACCTCACCCACGGATCGCCCGCCAACTTCTCCGGCCGGTGGTTCGACTTCGCCGGCTACGGCGTCGACGAGGAGACCGGGCTGCTCGACTACGACGAGATCCTCGCGCTGGCCCGTGCCCGCCGCCCCAGGGCGATCGTCTGCGGCTCGATCTCGTATCCCCGGCACATCGACTACGCGGCCTTCCGCGACATCGCCGACGAGGTCGGTGCGTATCTGATCGCGGATGTGGCACACCCCCTGGGGCTGATCGCCGGGGGCGCCGCGCCCAGCCCGGTGCCGTACGCCCATGTGGTGTGTGCCACCACCCACAAGGTGCTGCGCGGGCCGCGCGGCGGGATGGTGATGTGCGGCGCGAAGCTGGCCGAGCGGATCGACCGGGCGGTGTTCCCCTTCACCCAAGGGGGTGCGCAGATGAACGCGGTCGCCGCCAAGGCCGTCGCCTTCGCGGAGGCCGCCACGCCCGCGTTCAGCGCGTACGCCCATCAGGTCGTCGCCAATGCCCGCAGGCTGGCCCAGGCGCTGGCGGAGCAGGGGCTGACGGTCAGCACCGGCGGTACGGACACCCATCTGCTCACCGCGGACAGCACGCCGCTCGGGGTGGACGCGCGCAACGCCCGGGGCCGGCTGGCGGCCGCCGGGATCGTGCTGGACACCTGCGCGCTGCCGTGCGCCGACGTGCCTGACCGGCGCACGGGCCGCCGTAACGGCCTCCGGCTGGGTACCGCGGCGGTGACGACCCAGGGGATGGGCGAGGCCGAGATGCACCGGATCGCCGAGCTGATCGGGGCGGCGCTGCGGGAGGACACCAGGGCCCGTGCGGAGACCGTCGCATTGGTCCACCGCTTTCCGCCTTATCCCGATCGCGGCTGACCGCCGGAGCCCGGCGGGAACCATTCGCGGCCGGCCCGCGTCTTCCCCTGTATTCACGGCCAGGGGGCGGACACGCATAGGGTGTGTGGCTGTGATGGCCAGCTATACCGATGGGGCAGCCCGTGCGTGAATACCTGCTGACGCTGTGCGTCACGGCCGCGGTGACCTACCTGCTGACCGGGCCGGTGCGGAAGTTCGCGATCGCGGCCGGTGCGATGCCGGAGATCCGTGCGCGTGACGTACACCGCGAGCCGACACCGCGGCTCGGCGGTATCGCGATGTTCGGCGGGCTGTGCGCGGGCCTCCTGGTCGCCTCGCACCTGACGAACCTCAAGAGCGTCTTCGAGAGCTCCAACGAGCCGCGGGCGCTGCTGTCGGGCGCCGCGCTGATCTGGATCCTCGGCGTACTCGACGACAAGTGGGGCGTGGACGCGCTGGTCAAGCTCGGCGGCCAGATGATCGCCGCGGGGGTGATGGTCCTCCAGGGGCTGACGATCCTGTGGATCCCGATCCCGGGCATCGGCACGGTCTCGCTGACCCCGATGCAGGGCACGCTGCTGACCGTCGCGCTGGTCGTCATCACCATCAACGCCGTCAACTTCGTCGACGGTCTGGACGGTCTGGCCTCCGGCATGGTCTGCATCGCCGCCGCGGCGTTCTTCATGTACGCCTACCGGCTCTGGTACGGCTACGGCATCGAGGCGGCCGCGCCCGCAACGCTGTTCTCGGTCGTTCTGATGGGCATGTGCCTGGGCTTCCTGCCGCACAACATGCACCCGGCGCGGATCTTCATGGGCGACTCCGGTTCGATGCTGATCGGGCTGGTGATGGCCGCCGGCGCGGTCTCGATCACCGGCCAGGTCGACCCGGATCTGCTGGGCGAGAAGACCGGTGGTCTGCGGGAGGCCACCCACACGATGGTGCCGGTCTACATCCCGCTGCTGCTGCCGCTGACGGTCATCGCGGTGCCGGTCGCGGATCTGATCCTGGCGATCGTGCGCCGTACGTGGAAGGGCCAGTCGCCGTTCGCCGCCGACCGCGGGCATCTGCACCACCGGCTGTTGGAGATCGGTCATTCGCACAGCCGCGCGGTGCTGATCATGTACTTCTGGTCGGCGCTGATCGCCTTCGGCGCCGTCGCGTACTCGGTGAACAACGCCAGCATGTGGATCGTGCTGGGCATCGTGCTGCTGAGCGCGGTGGGGCTGGTGCTGCTTCTGCTGCCGCGCTTCACACCGCGGGCGCCGCGCTGGGCGGAGTGGATGGTTCCGCCGCGGTACCGCAGGAGCCGGCGGGGGCCTGCCGAGGCGGGCGCGGCGGCTGACGGTACGGCGGACGGAGCCGCTCCGGGCGAGCCGGCGACGGAGCGCGAGCCCCTCCCGGCGGGCGTGAACGGGGCCACCGCCATCGGCGACCGGTCACGCTTCGTGGACCGCCGGAAGGCGGACAGTCGTCACTGAGCCGACGGGGCAGTCGCTCCAACGTGGGGCAGAAACTTGGATAGTTGACCCCATACCAGACAATTTTCTGGCTGTCAGTGCACCAACGCGCAGGTTCACGCTCAGGTGTGACAGGGTCCACACGAACCAGGTAAAGACCTCATCAAATAGTTTGTGATACCGTTCACGAAACCCGGCGATAGAGCCGAAGGACCGTAGTGCGACGGCCCTTTGGCCTCAGGTTCCGCCTCAGGCCGGGTCTACGCTCGTCCTTGACGACACCACCCCCACCCTTTGCCGGAGCGCCGCCATGCAGTCGAATGACGCCCGACTACTCCTGACCGCCGTTGTGCCCACGCTCGCCATCGGCGCCATCGCCGTTGCCGTGAGCGCCGTGGCCGCGGGCGGGGCGGCGGTGATCGGCGCCGTCATCGGCACCGCGCTGGTGGTGCTCGTGATGGGCACGGGGCTCGTCGTCCTGCAGCAGACCGCCAAGAAGCTTCCGCAGCTGTTCCAGATGATGGGCCTGCTGCTCTACACGGTGCAGATTCTGCTTGTCGCGGTCTTCGTGATCGCGTTCAAGGACACAACGCTCTTTGACACAAAGGTATTTGCGTTCACCCTGCTCGGCGCAGCCCTCGTATGGATCGCGGCACAGACCCGCGGTCATATGAAGGAGAAGATCCTGTACGTGAATCCCGACTCCGCGGAGGCGAAGAACGCGGAGACGGCGGGGTCGCCGACGTGAGACGTAGGGCCGGGATAAATGCCCTCATGCGGGCCTGCTATCGTCCGGTGCCAACTGCGGCACAGATGGCGCAGGCGGCTGAGCTCCCAGATTCCACGGAGTCCGATGGGCAGTTCTCGCGGCCGATGCCTGTGATTCGGCCCGGCCCAGCGCCGGCCGGCCGCCCCCTAATCCGTAAGACCAGTCCAGTGCCGCTCCGTGGCTCAACGCCGCGCCGACACAACGAGGTTGCCGTACCCATGCGCCACGCTGAAGGAGCCCGCGGTGAGTGCTGAAACGATGCTCGCCTTCGACGCGAACTGTCACCTCTTTATTCCGGGGTGTGGCTTCGAGTCCCCGGGCCTTCATTCGTTCGTCTTCGATCCGCTCTTCACCATCGGCGGCTTCGAGTTCAACAAGCCGATGCTGCTCGCCCTGCTGAGCACGCTCGTGGTCGTGTGGTTCTTCTGGGCCGCATTCGGCAGGGCCAAGGTGGTCCCCGGCAAGCTGCAGATGATCGGCGAGGCGGGATACGACTTCGTGCGCCGCGGGCTCGTCTATGACGCGCTCGGCAAGAAGGAGGGCGACAAGTACGTCCCCTTCATGGTGTCGCTGTTCTTCTTCGTGTGGGTGATGAACCTCTGGTCGATCATTCCGCTCGCCCAGTTCCCGGTCACCTCGGTCATCGCCTTCCCCATCGGGCTCGCGCTGATCGTCTACATCATCTGGATGTCGCTGACCTTCAAGCGGCACGGGTTCGTCGGCGCCCTGAAGAACCTCTCGGGCTATGACAAGTCGCTCGGCTGGGTTCTCCCGCTGATCATGGTGCTCGAGCTGCTCCAGCACCTGATCATCCGGCCGTTCACCCACGCGGTCCGGCTCTTCGCGAACATGTTCGCGGGTCACATGCTGATCCTGATGTTCACCATCGCCAGCTGGTACCTGCTGAACGGCGTCGGCATCGTCTACGCGAGCGCGTCGTTCGTGATGACCATCGTGATGACCGCCTTCGAGCTCTTCATCCAGGCCGTCCAGGCGTACGTCTTCGTCCTCCTGGCCTGCAACTACGTCCAGGGCGCGCTCGCCGAGAACCACTGAGCGACCCGGCTCCCGCAAACCGTTAAGTCGTCGGTGGCCAACCCCCACCGGTCCGTGAAAGAGAAGGAAGTAACGGCATGTCCGCTGCTCTCGAGACTGTCAACCTCGCCGCCGGCCTCACCGGCAACATCGCCTCCGTCGGTTACGGCCTCGCGGCCATCGGCCCCGGCGTCGGCGTCGGCATCATCTTCGGTAACGGCACCCAGGCCCTCGCCCGTCAGCCCGAGGCGGCCGGCCTGATCCGCACCAACCAGATCATGGGTTTCGCCTTCTGTGAGGCGCTCGCCCTCATCGGCATCGTCATGGGCTACGCGTACAAGTAAGCGCATCGCTCGACGACGCCCATTTAGACGGAAGGCATTGTTGTGACCCTGGTCAACCTGGCGGCGGAGGTTCCCGAGAACCCTCTGGTCCCGCCGATTCCAGAGCTGGTCATCGGCCTGATCGCCTTCTTCATCGTCTTCGGCATCCTGGCCAAGAAGCTCCTCCCGAACATCAACCGTGTTCTGGAAGAGCGCAGGAAGCAGATCGAAGGCCGCATGGAGGAGGCCGAGGCCATCCAGGCTGAGGCCCAGCAGGTCCTCGAGGACTACCGGGCCCAGCTCGCCGACGCCCGCCATGAGGCCGCGCGACTGCGCCAGGAGGCGCAGGAGCAGGGCGCGACGCTCATCGCCGAGATGCGCGCCGAGGGCCAGCGGCAGCGTGAGGAGATCATCGCTGCCGGTCACGCCCAGATTGAGGCGGACCGTAAGGCGGCCGCGCAGTCGCTGCGTCAGGACGTGGGCAAGCTCGCCACCGACCTGGCCGGCAAGCTCGTCGGCGAGTCCCTCGAGGACGTCGCCCGGCAGAGCCGGACCATCGACCGCTTCCTCGACGACCTCGAGGCCCAGGCGGCGTCGGACGCGACGAAGGCTGAGGCCGGCCGATGAACGGAGCGAGCCGCGAGGCACTCGCCTCCGCACGCGAGCAGCTCGACGCGCTGACGGATGACGCGTCCGTCGACGCGGCGAAGCTCGCCGAGGAGCTGGCTGCCGTCACCGCTCTGCTCGACCGCGAGGTGTCGCTGCGTCGGGTCCTGACCGACCCGGCGCAGGGCGGCGAGGCGCGGGCCGAACTGGCCAAGCGGCTGCTCGGCAGCCAGATCAGCGGCCCGGCCGCCGATCAGGTCGCCGGCATGGTCCGCTCCCGCTGGTCGCGCTCGCGTGACCTGACGGACTCGATCGAGGAGCTGGCCTACAGCGCCGATCTGGCCGCGGCCCAGCGCTCCGGCGCGCTCGACGAGGTCGAGGACGAGCTGTTCCGGTTCGGCCGGATCGTCGCCTCGGCCCCCGCGCTGCGCAGCGCACTGACGGACCACACCGCGTCGGTCCCGGCCAAGACGGAGCTGCTGCACTCGCTGCTGGGCGGCCGGGCCAACCCGGTCACCGAGCGGCTGGTCGTCCGTCTCGTGGGAGCGCCGCGAGGCCGTAGCCTGGAAGCGGGACTCGATGCCCTCTCCAAGCTGGCGGCGCACCGCCGGGACCGGATGGTTGCGGTGGTCACCTCGGCGGTGCCCCTCACCGAAGGGCAGCGGCAGCGCCTCGGCGCCGCCCTGACCGCGGCGTACGGACGGCAGATCCACCTGAACCTCGACGTGGACCCCGAGGTCCTCGGCGGCGTCCGGGTCCGGATCGGCGACGAGGCCATCGACGGGACCGTCGCGGAGCGCCTCGAAGAGGCGGCCCGGCGGATGGCCGGCTGACCCAGCCACCAACTCAACAGCTGCGACGCAGCACAAGCAGGACGGCGGCCCGAGTTGGGCCGTAGGCGGAAACCCCCCGAGGGGACAAGCCCCTCGGACACCCGCAAGTAACTTCGGGCCCAACAAGGAGAGCAGGGAACCCAGATGGCGGAGCTCACGATCCGGCCGGAGGAGATCCGGGACGCGCTGGAGAACTTCGTCCAGGCGTACAAGCCGGACGCGGCCTCGCGCGAAGAGGTCGGCACGGTCAGCGATGCCGGTGACGGCATCGCGCATGTCGAGGGCCTTCCCTCGGCGATGGCGAACGAACTGCTGAAGTTCGAGGACGGCACGCTCGGTCTTGCGCTGAACCTGGAAGAGCGCGAGATCGGTGCGGTCATCCTCGGTGAGTTCAGCGGCATCGAGCAGGGCCAGCCGGTGCAGCGCACCGGTGAGGTGCTCTCGGTCGCCGTGGGCGAGGGCTACCTCGGCCGCGTCGTCGACCCGCTGGGCAACCCGATCGACGGCCTCGGCGAGATCGAGTCCGAGGGACGCCGTGCCCTGGAGCTGCAGGCTCCGGGCGTCATGGTCCGTAAGTCGGTGCACGAGCCCATGGAGACCGGCTACAAGGCCGTCGACTCGATGGTGCCGATCGGCCGCGGCCAGCGTCAGCTGATCATCGGTGACCGCCAGACCGGCAAGACCGCCCTGGCCGTCGACACGATCATCAACCAGCGCGACAACTGGCGCACCGGCGACCCGAAGAAGCAGGTCCGCTGCATCTACGTCGCCATCGGCCAGAAGGGCTCCACCATCGCGTCCGTGCGCGGTGCGCTGGAGGAGGCCGGCGCCCTGGAGTACACCACCATCGTCGCCGCCCCGGCGTCCGACCCGGCGGGCTTCAAGTACCTGGCGCCCTACACCGGCTCGGCCATCGGCCAGCACTGGATGTACCAGGGCAAGCACGTCCTGATCATCTTCGACGACCTCTCGAAGCAGGCCGACGCCTACCGCGCCGTGTCCCTGCTGCTGCGCCGTCCGCCGGGCCGTGAGGCCTACCCGGGCGACGTCTTCTACCTGCACTCGCGTCTGCTGGAGCGCTGCGCCAAGCTCTCCGACGAGATGGGCGCCGGCTCGATGACCGGCCTGCCGATCGTCGAGACCAAGGCGAACGACGTGTCGGCGTTCATTCCGACCAACGTCATCTCCATCACCGACGGCCAGTGCTTCCTGGAGTCGGACCTCTTCAACGCCAACCAGCGTCCCGCGCTGAACGTCGGTATCTCCGTCTCCCGTGTCGGTGGTTCCGCTCAGCACAAGGCGATGAAGCAGGTCTCCGGCCGGCTTCGCGTGGACCTCGCCCAGTACCGCGAGCTGGAGGCGTTCGCCGCCTTCGGTTCCGACCTGGACGCGGCCTCCAAGGCGCAGCTGGAGCGCGGTAAGCGCATGACCGAGCTGCTCAAGCAGGCTCAGTACGCCCCGTACTCCACCGAGGACCAGGTCATCTCCATCTGGGCCGGCACCAACGGCAAGATGGACAACGTCCCGGTCGAGGACATCCGCCGCTTCGAGCGGGAGCTCCTCGACTACCTCCACCGGGAGAAGAAGGACCTGCTGACCAGCATCGTCGAGGGCGGCAAGATGTCCGACGACACCATCGGTGCGATCGCCGAGGCCGTCGACGGCTTCAAGCAGCAGTTCGAGACCTCGGACGGCAAGCTGCTCGGCGAGGACACCCCGGCCGGCACCAGCAAGTGACGACGGAAGGGACCTGATCCATGGGAGCCCAGCTCCGGGTCTACAAGCGTCGCATCCGCTCCGTCACCGCGACCAAGAAGATCACCAAGGCGATGGAGATGATCGCCGCCTCGCGCGTCGTCAAGGCGCAGCGCCAGGTGGCGGCGTCGACGCCGTACGCGAGTGAACTGACCCGCGCGGTGACGGCGGTTGCCACGGGTTCGAACACCCAGCACCCGCTGACGACCGAGGTGGAGAGCCCCGCACGGGCCGCGCTGCTGCTCATCACGAGCGACCGCGGTCTGGCCGGCGGCTACTCCTCCAACGTCATCAAGGCCGCAGAGAAGCTCACCGAGCGGCTCAAGGCCGAGGGCAAAGAGGTCGACGTCTACATCGTCGGGCGCAAGGGTGTGTCGTACTACAGCTTCCGCGAGCGCAAGGTCGTGGAGTCGTGGACCGGTTTCACCGACAGCCCGACGTACGGGGACGCGAAGGCGATCGCCGCACCGCTGATCGAGGCTGTCCAGAAGGACACCGCCGAGGGCGGCGTGGACGAACTCCACATCGTCTTCACCGAGTTCATCTCGATGATGACGCAGACGGCGCTCGACGACCGGCTGCTGCCGCTCAGCCTCGACAAGGCCGCGGCCGAGGAGTCGTCCAAGGGCGAGATCCTTCCGCTGTTCGACTTCGAGCCGTCGGCCGAGGACGTCCTGGACGCCCTGCTGCCGCGCTACGTCGAGTCGCGGATCTACAACGCGCTCCTGCAGGCCGCCGCCTCCAAGCACGCCGCCACGCGGCGCGCGATGAAGTCGGCGACCGACAATGCGCAAGACCTCATCAAGTCGCTCTCGCGGCTTGCCAACGCGGCCCGACAGGCCGAAATCACCCAGGAAATCAGCGAGATCGTCGGTGGCGCCAGTGCTCTGGCCGACGCGACCGCGGGGAGTGACTGACCACTATGACCACCACTGTTGAAACGGCCACGGCTACGGGCCGCGTCGCGCGGGTCATCGGCCCGGTCGTCGACGTGGAGTTCCCCGTCGACGCGATGCCGGACATCTACAACGCGCTGACCGTCGAGGTCGCCGACCCGGCCGAGGCCGGGGCCATCAAGATCCTGACCCTCGAGGTTGCCCAGCACCTGGGCGAGGGCCTGGTCCGGGCGATCTCGATGCAGCCCACCGACGGCCTGGTCCGCCAGGCCTCGGTGACCAACACCGGCGCCGGGATCACCGTCCCGGTCGGCGACATCACCAAGGGCAAGGTGTTCAACACCCTCGGTGAGATCCTGAACAAGCCGGAGGCCGAGTCCGAGATCACCGAGCGGTGGCCCATCCACCGCAAGGCCCCGTCCTTCGACCAGCTCGAGTCGAAGACCGAGATGTTCGAGACCGGCGTCAAGGTCATCGACCTGCTGACCCCGTACGTCAAGGGCGGCAAGATCGGTCTGTTCGGTGGTGCCGGTGTCGGCAAGACCGTTCTGATCCAGGAAATGATCTACCGCGTGGCCAACAACCACGACGGTGTGTCGGTGTTCGCCGGTGTCGGTGAGCGCACCCGTGAGGGCAACGACCTCATCGAGGAAATGACGGAGTCCGGCGTCATCGACAAGACCGCGCTGGTCTTCGGTCAGATGGACGAGCCGCCGGGCACCCGTCTGCGCGTCGCCCTGGCCGGTCTGACCATGGCGGAGTACTTCCGCGATGTGCAGAAGCAGGACGTGCTGTTCTTCATCGACAACATCTTCCGGTACACCCAGGCGGGTTCCGAGGTGTCGACCCTGCTCGGCCGGATGCCCTCCGCGGTGGGTTACCAGCCGAACCTGGCCGACGAGATGGGTCTCCTCCAGGAGCGCATCACCTCGACCCGTGGTCACTCGATCACCTCGATGCAGGCGATCTACGTCCCCGCGGACGACCTGACCGACCCGGCGCCGGCCACCACCTTCGCCCACCTGGACGCGACGACCGTTCTGTCGCGCCCGATCTCGGAGAAGGGCATCTACCCGGCGGTCGACCCGCTGGACTCGACGTCCCGGATCCTGGACCCCCGCTACATCTCGCAGGACCACTACGACTGCGCCTCGCGCGTCAAGACGATCCTGCAGAAGTACAAGGACCTCCAGGACATCATCTCGATTCTGGGTATCGACGAGCTCGGCGAGGAAGACAAGCTCACCGTCTTCCGCGCCCGTCGTATCGAGCGGTTCCTGTCGCAGAACACCCACGTGGCGAAGCAGTTCACCGGTGTCGACGGCTCGGACGTCTCGCTGGACGAGTCGATCACCGCGTTCAACGCGATCGCGGACGGCGAGTACGACCACTTCCCCGAGCAGGCGTTCTTCATGTGCGGTGGCATCGAGGACCTGAAGGCCAATGCCAAGGAGCTGGGCGTCTCCTGACCCCGGCACCGGTCCCGGGGGCGGCCCTGGCCGCCCCCGGTCCGTACGACCACTAGTATTTGACCCAACATCTGCCACACCAGGCAGGTGGAGACCCGAGGAGCCATCGTGGCTGAGCTGCACGTCGAGTTGGTCGCCGCGGACCGTCAGGTCTGGTCGGGCGAAGCCAGCCTGGTCGTCGCGCGCACCTCGTCGGGCGACATCGGCGTCATGCCCGGACACCAGCCGCTGCTCGGCGTGCTGCAGTCGGGCCCGGTGACGATTCGTACGACCGGCGAGAGCGGGGACGGCACCGTCGTCGCCGCCGTGCACGGCGGCTTCATCTCGTTCGCCGACAACAAGCTGTCTCTGCTCGCGGAGATCGCGGAACTGTCGGACGAGATCGATGTCCAGCGCGCGGAGCGGGCCCTGGAGCGAGCGAAGTCGGACGCTGACGCGGCCGCCGAGCGTCGCGCCGATGTCCGGCTGCGTGCGGTGACGGGCGTTCACTGAGCCCCGGCACCGACGAGATCGATCCTCAGCCGCGGGCTGCCCGGAATCCTCCGGAGCGGCCCGCGGCTGAGGCACTGCAGGTGCGTTTCCCTGCTCCCGGACTCCGTCCGGGGGTACCCCCACCGAGGCGAGGAGGTCGGTCGAGATGGTCCTCGCTCTGCTTGTGAGCGGCATCGTCGTGGTACTGGTGCTGCTGGGGCTGTTCGTCTTCGGACTGAGAAGGCGGCTCATCCAGCGGTCCGGTGGCACCTTCGACTGCAGCCTGCGCTGGAACGTACCGGAGAAGGCCGCCGACCCCAGCGGCAAGGGCTGGATCTACGGCGTGGCCCGCTACAACGGTGACCGGATCGAGTGGTTCCGGGTGTTCTCGTACGCCCTCCGGCCCCGCCGCGTCCTCGAGCGGTCCGCCATCGAGGTGCTGCAGCGCCGCACCCCCCAGGGTGAGGAAGAGCTGGCGCTGCTCTCCGACTCCATCGTCCTGGCCTGCCGGCACCGTGGCATCCGCCTGGAGCTGGCGATGAGCGAGGACGCGCTCACCGGTTTCCTGGCGTGGCTGGAGGCGGCGCCGCCCGGCCAGAGGGTGAACGTCGCCTGAGGCCGCCCAGGGCCTGTCCGACCCCGATCCACCGGACAGGCCCTACGGCCCCTCGACTCCCAACTCCCGTGCCAGCACGGCCGCTTGCACCCGGCTGCGCAGTTCGAGCTTCGACAGCAGCCGGCTGACATGCGTTTTGACGGTGGCCTCCGCCATCGCCAGATGCCGCGCGATATCGGCGTTCGACAGCCCCCGGCCCAGACAGCCCAGCACCTCCCGCTCGCGCGGCGTCAGCGCGTCCAGGACGGCGGGATCCGGGCCGTCGCCGTCCCGCGCCGGCCGTGCCGCCATCCGGGGGCCGGCGAACTCCGCGATCAGCCGCCGGGTCACCGCCGGGGCGATCAGGCCCTCGCCCGAGGCCACTGTCCGCACCGCTGTCAGCAGCGTGGCCGCGTCGCTGTCCTTCAGCAGAAAGCCCGCGGCCCCGGCCCGTAGCGCCCCGAAGACATATTCGTCCAGGTCGAAGGTGGTCAGCACCAGGACGTCCGCGAGCTGCTCGGCGACGATGTCGCGGGTGGCGGCGACCCCGTCGAGCCGGGGCATCTGGATGTCCATGAGGACGAGCGTGGGGCGCAGCTCGCGGGCGAGCCGTACCGCCTCCTCGCCGTCCGCCGCCTCTCCGGCCACCTCGATGTCGGGGGCGGAGCGCAGGATGAGCACCAGCCCGGCGCGTACGGCGGACTGGTCCTCGGCGACAAGGACCCGGATCGGCTGCGCGGCGGCGCCAGTCATCGTTGTTCTTCCTCCTCGAGGGCGGGCAGCGCGGCCCGCACCTGCCAGACCTTGCCGGCCGGCCCGCTTCGGGGGCCGGCCTCGAATGTGCCGCCCAGCAGGGCGATCCGCTCGCGCATCCCGACCAGCCCGGCGCCGGAACCGGGCGCGCGGGGGCCCGGCCGCTCGGCGTACGGGCTGCGGACGGTGACGGTGAGCGCCCCGCCGCCGTCCTGGGCGATCCGCACCAGGACCTCGCCGGGTGCGGCGTGCTTGAGCGCGTTGGTCACGGACTCCTGGACGATGCGGTATGCGGCGAGCTCGACCGGTGCCACCAGCTGCGGCGTGGCCCGCGGACCGTCCAGCGCGAAGGTCAGGCCGCTGCTCGCGCCGTGTGTACGGGCCTGGGCGATCAGCGCCTGAAGCCCGTCCAGCGTGGGGGTGGCGGCCGGTTCATCGCCGCCGGCCGCCTTGGTGTCCCGCAACAGGCCAATAAGGCGGCGCATTTCGGCCAGACCTTGCACGCTGCTCTCGCGGATCACCCCGAGCGCCTCGCGGGTCGCCGCGGGGTCGCCGAGGGTCTGTGCGGCGGTGGCGTGGATCGCGATCGCGGAGAGGTGATTGGCCACCATGTCGTGCAGCTCGCGCGCCATCCGCGCCCGCTCGCCGGCCACCGCCTGGGCGCGGTCCATCTCGGCCAGCAGCGCGGTCTGCTCGGCGCGCAGCCGGGCGGTCTGCGCGGCATCGCGGTGATTACGGATGATCACGCCGGTCCAGGCCGGGGCGATGGTGATCAGGGCGATGCCGATGCTGACGGTCACGAGCTGGGGATCGTGCCAGAGCGCCGTCATCACGAGGGTCGCCAGCACCGTCAGCAGGACGCTGTACAGCGGGATCCGGCGGGCCGCGGCCGGGCTGCCGTAGAGCACCGCCGCGTAGACCACATCGGTGAACATCAAAACGGTGGCGACCAGGGTGCCGCTGCAGATGTCCAGGGTCAGCGCCAGGACGGCGACGGCGAGCGCGGCCATCGGGGCCGTACGGCGCATCAGTTCGGCCCCGCAGATCATGGTGAGCGAGAGCAGGGTGAGCGAGGCGGGCAGCCCGAACACCGGCGGACCGCCGTGCAGACGCAGCGTCCACAGCAGCACGCCGCACAGCAGCCCGCCGCCCGCGATGAGCACATCGATGCGGTGCGGGCGGCCGGGCGCGGCGAGGGGGCGGGCTCTCACCCTGCCATCCAACACGCCACCGGGGTGCGCCGCTGCCATCTCGGCCTCATCCCCGCCCGCGGCAGGGCTACATCGAAAGATGCAGTTCCCGGGCCACCGGATCGTCGCTGCTGACGACGTACGGGGCGGCGGCCGCTGCGAGCCTTGACCTGTCCGATCGCTTGACCTGTCCGTTCGAACGGGACGTGGAGAGGGGCCCATCATGGTCGTCACGCTGATCATCGTCTGCGAGGTGGGTTTCTGGGTCCTCCTGGCCGGCGGCCTGGCCCTGCGCTACCTCGCCCGGATGCCACGCACCGGCGCCGCCGTGCTCCTGATGGAGCCGCTGCTGGAGCTGATCCTGCTGATCGTCACCGCGATCGACCTGAAGCAGGGCGCCCCGGCGGACTGGAAACACGGGCTGGCCGCCGTCTACATCGGCTACACCGTCGCCTACGGCCACTACACGATCACCTGGGTGGACGGCCACTTCTCCCACCGCTTCGCCGGCGGCCCGCCCCCGGTCAAGCCCCCGCGCTACGGCCTCGCCCGCGCCCGGCACGAGGGGAAGCTGTGGCTGCGGACGCTGCTGATGGTGGCCGTCGCGACGGGCCTGCTGCAGATCGCGGTCCGGTACGTCGGCAGCGACGGCGACATCGGGTCGCTGCGCGACTGGCAGTTCACCGCACTGCGGATGCTCGCCATCCACGGTGTCATCGCCGCCACCTACCTCATCTGGCAGAAGAAGGACCCGCACGGGACCACGAGGCCGGAGGCCTCGGACCGGCCGCGGGAGACGTCGCTGCGCTAGGCCCGGTGCCGGCGATCGGCCGGACGCCGCCTAGCGCTCGCCGCCCGGCACCCACAGCACGTCCCCGACCTCCTTGTTCGCCGTACGCGCCAGGATGAACAGCAGGTCGGAGAGCCGGTTGAGGTAGGTGGCCGTCAGCGGATTCATGATCTCGCCGTGTTCCTCGAACGCCGCCCAGGTGGAGCGCTCCGCGCGGCGGACGACCGTGCAGGCCTGGTGGAGGAGCGCGGCGCCGGCCGTGCCGCCCGGGAGGATGAAGCTGCGGAGCTTCTCTAGGTCGGCCAGGAAGCGGTCGCAGTCGGCCTCCAGCTTGTCGATGTAGGCCTGTTCGACGCGCAGCGGCGGGAACTCGGGGTTCTCCACCACGGGCGTCGACAGGTCGGCGCCGACATCGAAGAGGTCGTTCTGTACGCGCAGCAGCACCGCGGCGACCTCGTCCGGCAGTGAGCCCAGGGCGAGGGCCACCCCGATGGCGGCATTGGCCTCGTTGGCGTCCGCATAGGCCGAGATCCGCGAATCGGTCTTGGCGGTGCGGCTCATGTCGCCGAGGGCGGTGGTGCCCTTGTCGCCGGTGCGGGTGTAGATGCGCGTCAGATTCACCATACGGGCGAGCCTACGCCGCGGCCCTGCGGAACGCCCGGGTGCACAGGGCCATCGACGCCGCCACGAGCGCGAGGGCGGCCAGGACGCCGTAGAGCATGGCCGAGGAGGCGTATGAGCCGACGAACGCCGACCGGACCGCGTCGACGAGATAGCGGAACGGCATGAAGTGCGAGAGCACATCGAGCCACTTGGGCCCCAGCGACATCGGCAGCATCAGCCCGGACAGCAGCATCGAGGGCATCGTGACGGCATTGATGACCGGCCCGAACTCCTGCGGCGTGGTCACCTTCAGCGCCAGCGCGTACGAGAGCGAGGCGAGCGCGGCGGTCAGCACGGCGACGAAGGCGAAGCCGATGAGGATGCCGGGCAGCGGCGCGCGCATGCCCATGACCAGCGCGGCCAGTACCAGCAGGACGGCCTGGAAGACGAAGAGCGCCGCATCGCGCAGCACCCGCCCCAGCAGCAGCGCCAGCCGGTTCACCGGGGTCACCCGCATCCGCTCCACGACCCCGTACTGCTTCTCGACGATGATGCCGAAACCGCAGAACGCGGCGCCGAACAGGGCGAGTTGGAGCAGCAGTCCGGGGACCAGGAGCTGCCAGGAGCTGCCGGACGAGGACAGTGGGAGACCGGTCAGCAGCGGGCCGAAGAAGAGCAGATACAGCAGCGGCATCAGGACGCCGAAGAGCATCTGGAGCCTGGAGCGCAGGGTCTGGCGGGCGTAGCGCCCGAAGATCAGCGCGGTGTCGGAGAGGAACGAGGACGTCGGGGACGTCGGGGACAAGGGGGTCTCCTAAACCGCTACGGGAGCGGTGTCCGTGGGCGAGGTGGTGCGCCCGGTGATGGCGAGGAAGGTGTCCTGGAGGGACGCGTCGGGGGAGCCCCCGTGGGCGCGCTTGAGGGCGTCCGGGGTGCCGTCGGCGACGACCACGCCGTTGTCGACGATCACCAGCCGGTCGGCGAGCGCATCGGCCTCGTCGAGGTAGTGGGTGGTCAGAAAGACGGTGGTGCCGTGCTCGGCGCGGATCCGGCGGACCAGGTCCCACAGGTCGGCGCGGCTGCCCGGGTCGAGGCCGGTGGTCGGCTCGTCGAGGAAGAGCACCTCGGGCCGGTGGGTGAGGCCCATCGCGATGTCCAGGCGCCGCCGCTGGCCGCCGGAGAGCGTGGCGGTCTTGCGGTCCAGCAGCCCGGTCAGGCCCAGGTAGGCGGCCAACTCCTCGGTACGGGCGAGGGCTTGGGGCTTGGTCAGGCGGTAGAGGCGGGCCTGGGTGAGGAGCTCTTCGCGGACCGAGACGTTGGGGTCCACGCCGCCCGACTGGGCGACGTAACCCGAGGCGCGGCGTACCCCCGCCGGGTCGCGGACGAGGTCGCAGCCGGCGACGGTCGCGCGGCCGCCGGTGGGGGTCAGCAGGGTCGTCAGCATCCGCAGGGTGGTGGTCTTGCCGGCGCCGTTGGGGCCGAGGAAGCCGAGGATCTCGCCGCGCTCGACGGTGAGGTCGATGCCGCGTACGGCCTCGACGGGGCCGCGTTTGGTGGTGAAGGTCCGGGCGAGGCCGGACGCGCTGATGACTGGCATGGCAGACAGGGAAACAGAGAGATCTCAAAATTGCAATGCCTCCAAAATTTCATGGAGCCCAGCGAAGGGTAGGGTGAAGGGCATGGCAGAGGGACTCAGGGAGCGGAAGAAGCGGCAGACCCGCCAGTTCATTTCGGACGTGGCGACCGGCCTCTTCCTGGAGCGCGGCTTCGACGCGGTGCCCATCGCGGAGATCGCCGAGGCGGCGAACGTCTCCGTCAACACGGTCTACAACTACTTCCCGGCGAAGGAAGAGCTCTTCTTCGACCGGAGCAAGGGGCTGATCGACCGGCTGTCGCGGTTCGTCCGCGCCCGGGATGCGGGGGAGTCGGCCGCCGTCGCCGTGCTGCGCGAGCTGCGCGAGGAAGTGGAGAGCGTCTCGCCCAAGGTCGGCCTCATCGAGGGGTACGAACGCTTCATGAAGGTCGTCCACGGATCGGCGACGCTCCAGGCCCGCCTGTGGCATGTGCAGCAGGAGCAGTACGACAACCTGAAGGCCACCCTCCGGCAGGAGACCGGTGCCGCCGCAGACGACCCGATGCCCGGCTTGATGGCAGGCCAGATCAACTGGGTCCACCAGACCTTGATGGCCGCCATCGCCGACGAGATGATCGCCGGCCGCCGGCCCGACGTCGTCTCCCGCGAGGCCCTCGTCCTGCTGGACGAGATGGAGGAACTGCTGAGCGAAAAGGTCCTCAACTACGCCGTACGGGCGGCCGACTGACGGCCCTGCGTGCCGCTGCCGGGCCCCGTCGGTGTGATGTCCGTCATTCGAGACGTGACGCGCATCTCTTACCCGCCAAAGGATCGCTCACGACCGCTAACGTCGCCCTGAGAGTCATCGTGAGAGCCGTCAAATGCACAGGGTGTTAGGGGACAGCAGTGGCAAGGAAGCTCGCCGTCATCGGCGCCGGACTCATGGGGTCCGGTATCGCGCAGGTCTCCGCCCAGGCGGGCTGGGACGTCGTTCTCCGCGATGTGACGGACGAGGCGCTGGCCCGCGGTAAGGGCGGCATCGAGGCCTCGTACGAGAAGTTCGTCGCCAAGGGGAAGCTGGATGCGGCCGCCGCCGAGCAGGCGCTGGCCCGGATCACCACCACGACCGACCTGGAAGCCGTCGCCGACGCCGATATCGTTGTCGAGGCGGTCTTCGAGAAGATCGAGGTCAAGCGGGAGATCTTCCAGTCGCTGGACAAGCTCGCCAAGGATGACGCGGTGCTGGCGTCCAACACCTCCGCCATCCCGATCACCAAGATCGCCGCGGCCACCACCCGCCCCGAGCGGGTCGTGGGCACGCACTTCTTCTCGCCGGTGCCGCTGATGCAACTGTGCGAGCTGGTACGGGGTTACAAGACCAGTGACGAAACGCTCGCCGCCGCGCGGGAGTTCGCCGAGTCGGTCGGCAAGACCTGCATCGTCGTCAATCGCGATGTCGCCGGCTTCGTCACGACCCGCCTGATCTCGGCGCTGGTGGTCGAGGCGGCGAAGCTGTACGAGTCCGGGGTGGCCACCGCCGAGGACATCGACATCGCCTGCAAGCTGGGCTTCGGCCACGCGATGGGACCGCTGGCCACCGCCGACCTGACGGGCATCGACATCCTGATGCACGCCACCGACAACATCTACACCGAGTCCCAGGACGAGAAGTTCGCGCCGCCGGAGATCATGCGGCGCATGGTGGATGCGGGCGATATCGGCCGCAAGAGTGGGCAGGGGTTCTACGAGCACTGACTCCGCTGATACCACGTCAGGGCCGTCGATCCGAGGTGATGGGTCCGATGTGATCACCCTCCGGGGTGAATTCGGTATCGGTTCGCTTACAGGCGGCAACTTCGCCGCATGAGAGGCAGTCAGTTCTGTAGACGTCAAGGCAGAAACCCATCAATTCGGGGAGCGCATATGCACATCAGGGGCGACCACGTCGAGCTGGTCGTCGGGGGCCGCCTCGACGTCCGCAGCGCGGCGGACGCCCGTACGGCCCTGCACGCCGCCGTCGACTCCGGCCATGGCGATCTCGTCCTGGACCTGACCGAGCTGGACTCCTGGGACGCCACCGGCCTCGGTGTGATCATGGGCGTGCACCGCCGCGCCGGCCGGGCCAACCGCCGGCTGGTACTGCGGGGCGTGCCGCCCCAGATGCAGCGCCTCCTGGTCGCCACCCGGCTGCACCGCATCCTCGCCATCGAGGGCGGCATCGAAGCGGAATCGCTTCCTCGTGTGTGAGGCGCAGCGTGCGAGGCAAAGGCCGTGAAGGTGCAGAATCTGCTCCTGCCGGGACGATCGGCGCGTTCGGGGCGAGGCCCGGCCCCGGCGGTGTGCCGCTCCGCTCCCGCGGTCTAAGGTTCGGTTCCCCGCCCTATGCCATCAATACGGCGGGCACCGGACCAGACCAGACGCTCCGGCCAGGAGATCCCGGCCGGAGTCGGGGGGTGCGAACGGCCGGAAGAGCAGTCGGGCACGCCAGATCTGGGAGCTTGCAGCATGGACCCGAACACGAGCCGGGGACCTGAGGAGTACGCCGAGCAGGATCACCCTGCCGAGGCGCCGGCACCGCCGTTCGGTGCCCCGCAGGAGGGCTCCGGCGGCCAGGCCCGCGTCGTACGGCTGGTCTCGGGCGGCTACCTCGTCACCGTCAACCCCATCGACGGCAGCGAGATAGAGCCCTGCCCGCCGGGTGAGCGCCCGTCCGTCCCCGGCAAGCTCCGGCCGGAGGAGCGCACCGAGGCCGCCCGCGCCGCCGCGCCCCCGCTGCCGCCGGGCCCGCCCGGATTCGCCGGTCACGAGACTGTCCTCGAAGAGCGCGCCGAAGAAACCGAACGCCTGGTGCGGCTGCTGTCCCGCGGCCGGTCCGTACGCGTCACCGGCCCCTCGGGTTCGGGCCGCACCCGCCTGCTGGACGCCGTCGCCACCGCCTGCGCCGACCTCGCCCCCGACGGCGTCATCCGGCTCTCCGGCTACCACCGCACCCCCACCGACGTGCTGTACGCGCTGTTCGGCGCCGTCTACCGCGCCCCGCAGCACCGCCCCGACCGCCCGGAGCTGCTGCGCCGGCTCGGCGGCATCGGCGCGATCGTCGTCCTGGACGACCTGGAATTCGGCGGCACCGCACTCGACGAGCTGCTCGACGCCACCCCCGAATGCGCCTTCCTGATCGCCGCCACCCCCGATGTCCCGGCCCCCAGCGCCGGCTCCCCGCTCGAGGAGGTCTTCCTCGGCGGCATCGGCCGCGCCGCCTGCGTACGGATGCTGGAGCGCGCCGTGGACCGGACGCTCACCGCCGACGAGGAGGCCTGGGCCGCGGACCTGTGGTTCGAGTCCGAGGGGCTGCCGCTGCGCTTCGTCCAGGCCGCGGCGCTGCTGCGCCGGCGCGACCGCGTGCAGGCCGATACGGATGCTGCCCCGGATGCCGCCGACGCGGACCGGGACGAGGCCGCCGGCAGCGACGTACACCCCGACGGCCCGCTGCCCACGCTCGGCGAGGCCGCCTCACCCGTACCGCTGCTCGCCGCCCGGCTCGGCGGCGCCGCCCAGGAGACGCTGCGCTTCGCCGTCGCGCTCGGCGGCGAGCTGCCGCACCAGTCGCATCTGCCGGCGCTCACCGAGGACACCCACGCGGACGCCCTCCTCGGCGATCTGCTGGGCTGCGGTCTGATCACCCCGGCGGGGTCCCACTACCGGCTCGCCGCGACCGTCCAGGACCAGCTGTCGGTGATCGGCTACGCCGAGGGAGCCGCCGCGCGGGCACACACCGCCGCCCAGCACTACGCCTGGTGGGCCGGCCACCCCTCGGTCGCCCCCGAGCGGGCCGCCGCCGAGGCGGATGCGGTGCTGGCCGCGATGGGCGTGCTGACCGGCAGCCGGGAGAGCGGCCACGCCAGCGCGGCCGTGCTGCTCGCCCGTACGGCCGCGCCCGCGTTCGCCGCGGCGCTGCACTGGAGCGCCTGGGAGCGCAGCCTGCGGCACGGCCAGGAGGCCGCGCGGCGGGCCGGTGAGGTCGCGGAGGAGGCCTACTTCCACCACGAGCTGGGCGTGCTGGCGCTGTGCAGCGGCAGCCTGGACCGCGCGCGGGCCGAGCTGGAGGCGTCCATCGGGCTGCGCGGGGTGCTCTCCGACCGCCGGGGTGCGGTCGCCGGACGGCGGGCGCTGGCGCTGGTCAGCGACCGTTCGCGGGCGGATTCGGCCGCCGCGGACACGACCGTCCTCAAGCCCGTCGGGCCGCAGGCCGGCGCGGGCACCAGGGCACCGGCGGTACGGCCGGATGCGGACGCCGCCGCGCCCGACGCCGTATCGACGGCCAAGCTGCGGGTCCCGCGCGCCGGGGGTGGCACGGCCACCGTCGTCGCCCGGGGCGCGGCGGGCACCGCCGCTACCACGGCCCTTCCGGCCACCGCGGGCGCCACCGGCAAGCGGGCGGCCCGGCGCAACCTCGTCGCCGCGGGCGCCGGCGCCCTGCTGGTGGCCGTCATGGGCACCGTCGTCACGCTGGGTATGACCTCCGGCGACGACTCCAAGGGCGGCGATCACGTCACCTCGGAACAGACCACCCCGGACGCCGAGAACCCGGATCCGCCGACCGAGCAGCCCAGCACGGGCTCCGGCCTGCCGCCCTCCGGCCCCGGTACGTCCACGCCCGCCGACGCCCGCCACAAGAAGAGCGCGTCCCCGTCGGCGAGCGACCCCGCCACCAGCCAGGCGCCGAACGACCCCAGCACCCAGCCGACGGACCCGACGGACGGCCCGACCCAACCGACCGGCCGCCCCACCGCGCCGACCCACAAGCCGACCGGCCGGCCGACCGATCCGACGCCGACCCAGGACCCGACGCCCACGCAGGACCCGACGCCGACCCAGGACCCCACGCCGACGCAGGACCCCACGGACAAGCCGACGACGCAGAACCCGTCGGCCACCGCCTCGGGCAGCAGCCCGTCGGGCACGAGCCCCGACTCGGCGTCCGCGTCCGCCGCGAGCCCGTCCGCGGCCGGCTCGGGCACGCCGTCGGACCCCCAGAGCGGCAGCCCGTCGGGCACCGGCAGCGCGTCGGCCGCCTGACGGACGCACGGAGCCCCGGGGCCGACGAGCGGACCCCGGGGCTCGGTGCATACTCAGCGCATGCGCAGCGGGCTCAGAACAGCCGCAGCTTGTCGTCCTCGATGCCGCGCAGGCCGTCGTAGTCCAGGACGACACAGCCGATGCCACGGTCCGTGGCCAGCACCCGTGCCTGCGGTTTGATCTCCTGGGCCGCGAAGATGCCCTTCACGGGCGCCAAGTGCGGGTCGCGGTTGAGGAGTTCGAGATAGCGGGTGAGCTGCTCGACACCGTCGATCTCACCCCGTCGCTTGATCTCCACGGCAACGGTCTGGCCGTCGGCGTCCCGGCACAAGATATCCACGGGGCCAATGGCAGTGGGGTATTCACGCCGAATCAGGGAGTATCCCTCGCCGAGGGTCTCGATCCGGTCGGCGAGCAGCTCCTGAAGATGGGCTTCCACGCCGTCCTTGATGAGGCCGGGGTCGACGCCGAGCTCGTGCGAGGAGTCGTGCAGAACTTCTTCCAGGGTGATGATGAGCTTCTCGCCACCCTTGTTCTCCACCGTCCACACCTCGCCGTCACCCTCCTTGAGGGAACAGGGCGGGGACATCCAGTTGAGCGGTTTGTAGGCCCGGTCGTCCGCGTGAATGGAGACGGAGCCGTCCGCTTTCACCAGGATGAGGCGGGGGGCCGAGGGGAGGTGGGCAGTGAGCCGGCCCGCGTAGTCCACGGAGCAGCGGGCGATGACGAGACGCATGGGGCGAAACGCTACTCGACCGGAGGCCGCCCGCGCGATTCGCCCTTGGCACACGGTCTCTTTCCGGGGGAAATCCCCGCACCCCCGGCGCTCGCCTTTGGCCGGTTGTATGTGCAATCTCCTGGTGCGGGCCTCTTGCGCGGCATACCGTTGAAGCGGGGGGTTGTGAGGCGAACACGCTCCGTCGCTAGACCCCTTGTCCCGTCCCTAGGCCCCGTCCGTCCCGGCGGGGCCGCGAGAGGAGAACCTCATGTCGCTCGACGTCTCACCGGCCCTCCTCGAACAGGCCGAGCGAGGCGAGGTCGACGAAGCCGCATTTGTCGACTGCGTCCGGAACTCCCTCCCCTACGCATGGGGGATGATCAGCTCTCTGGTGGCCCAGCTGAAGGTGGACGGCGGTCAGTTCGCCGACAACCAGACGCCGCCGCCGGACGAGCAGGCGCGCGGCCAGCTGCTGCGCGCACTGGCGAGTGACGCCATCCGCGGTTCGCTGGAGCGCCACTTCGGTGTGCGCCTCGCTTTTCAGAACTGCCACCGGGTCGCGGTCTTCCCGCTCGACTCGGCCGTGGACGACCGCCTGGCCAAATTCACCTCGATCCGGGGCCAGCTGCTGAACCAGTCGCCCGAACTGCGCGACTGCTGATCGGAGTTGCTGCCGCTGCGCACCACGTGGGGGGTACACACCATGCCCATGCGCCAGCGGCAGCACCACCGCACACGGTATGACCTCCCCCGAAGCACGGCGCCTCCGTATGACCGCAGTACCCCAGGAACCGGGACCGCCGCTGGCCGCTCCGCCCCGTCCGGCGGAGTCACCCCAGCTGCGGCAGCACCTCGGTGCCCAGCCGGCGGACGTTCTCCTCGGTGGCGGCGAGATCGCCGGAGCCCTCGACCAGCAGCGCGAACCGCTTGATGCCCGTACGCTCCGCCGATGCCGCCAGCCGGTCCGCGCACAGCCGCGGCGGGCCGACGGGATGCAGGGAGCACAGCAGCTCCGTATACGCCAGCGGATCCCGCATGGTGCGATAGCGGCCGTCGACCGTCACATGCGCGCCCAGCCCCTGCCGCAGCCAGCCGGGCATCGCTTTCGTCAGGGTCTCCTCGGCATCCCGGCGCGCGTCGGCGATCTGCACCACACCCGCGGAGACATGCTCGGCCGCGGCCACTTCATCGCCGTCCCGGCCGGCCTCCAGCGCGGCCGACCGCCACAGCGCGACCATCTCCGCCTTCTCCTCGTCGCCGCAGTGCATACCGAGCAGCATCGGCAGTCCGCGCTCCGCGGCCAGCCGCACGGAGGCGGGCGACGTGCAGGCGACCACTACGGGCGGCCCGGAGGGGGCGTCGTCCGGATCGGTCAGCGCCTCGACCGGCCGTGGCACGACCGCCACCTCCCGGAACGCATAGCGCTCACCCGCCGCGCCGACCCGTGGCTCGCGCAGCCAGCGCAGCAGCAGATCGAGCGCTTCGGGGAAACCGTGGTCGTACGCGGCCAGCCCGGCACCGAAGACCTCGAGATCCACCCAGGGCCCGCCCCGGCCGACACCGAGGGTGAACCGGCCCTCGGCGGTGAGGTGCAGCAGCGCCGCCTGCTCACCGAGCGCCACCGGATGCTGGGTCGGCAGCACGCTCACCGCCGTGCCGACCCCGATGCGGTGGGTGCGGCCCAGCAGCAGCGCGGCCAGCGTCACCGCATTCGGACAGACGCCGTACGGCACGAAGTGGTGTTCCGCCAGCCAGACATCGTCGAGCCCGGCCTCCTCCGCCACCTGCGCGGAGCGCACCGCGCGGTGCAGTGCTTCCCCCTGTCCCTGGCCCGGGAATTGAGCGGCCAGGATGAAAGCTCCAACGCGCATCGCTCTCTGCCTCCTCGCAGCCGACGCGGCTTCCCCCTTACAGGCAACAACGTCTGACACGTGCCAAGGGCACGGCCTGACGCGAAATTTCCCGATGATCGCAGAAACTTGCCGGGCGGCTTCCGCCCCTGACCGGGCCGCGTACGCTGGTGACAACCCTCCCCCCACGCTCGACTCCGCTCGCGCGGGGGGACCCCCATCCCCGCAGATTGCCCGAGGTGTTCAGTGTCCCCGCGTCGAAACCGCCTCAGCGGCGGTGCGAAGCCCTCCGACCGCACGGGCGGTGACCGCTACGGCCTGGAAAAGACCGAGGAATGGCGCGGCGAGGACTGGATCGTGCGGCAGGTCGGGGGCGGCGGTGCGGGCAAGCACTACCGCTGCCCCGGCTGCGACCAGGAGATCCCGCCCGGTGTGCCGCATGTCGTCGCCTGGCCGCAGGACGGCGATGTCGACGACCGCCGGCACTGGCACAAGGCCTGCTGGAACGCACGGGACCGCCGGAGCGCGCGGCTCCAGCGGTCCCGTAACGCACCCAGGTATTGAGTTCTAGACGTCGCGTCGTTCCTGGACGACGAAGGCGGCGGCCAGGACGGCCGTGGTGACGCCGGCGAGGATCCACAGCGGGGTCCAGCCCTGCGGGCCGGAGTCCCTGAAGAACGAAGCGTCGTGGAGTGTCGCCAGGGCGTTGGGGACCGAGTAGTTGATCAGCCCCATGGCGAAGTTCCTGAGGCTGTCCGAAGCGGCCATGAACATCGCCAGCAGCATCGGCAGCAGCACCAGCCCGAGCATCGCGCTGATCGCCCCCGCGGAATGCCGCAGCAGCGACCCCACCGCCATGGCCAGCAGGCCGAGCATCGACACATACAGACCGGCGCCCACGGTGGCGCGCAGCCACAGGCCGCCCGTCGGGTCGGGGCCGTCGATCATGGCCGACGAGGTGAGCGCGACCACGGTGGCGGAGAGCGTCGTCACGACGAAGGACAGCAGGAAGAAGACGACCGCCTTGGCGCCGAGCACCCGCGCCCGGCTGGGGCAGGCGGTCATGGTCGTACGGATCATCCCCGTCCCGTACTCGGAGGAGATGACCAGTACGCCGAGCGGGATGATGCACAAGGTGCCCAGCAGCAGGCCGATGAACGAGAGCCCCAGCTTGTTGCCGAGTGCATGGCCGGAGGCGGCCAGGAGGCCGGAGATCAGCACACCGATGCCGACGATCAGCAGGACCATCACGCCCAGCGTCCAGATCGTCGAACGCACCGAACGGATCTTTGTCCACTCGGAGGCCAGGGCGTGCCCGAGGTGGGTGTTGTTCACCGGGATCGGCGAGACATAACCGGCTTGTCCGCCTTGCCAGTTGGGGGCGGACTGCGGCTGCGGCTGCTGCGGCTGCTGCGGCTGCTGCGGCTGCTGCGGCTGCTGTTGCTGGTGGGGCGGGCCCTGCGGCGCCTGGCCGTACGGCTGCGGCTGCGGCTGGGGGGCCGGGGCCGGGGCGGCCTGAGCCTGGAGCATCATCGTGCCCCCGTCCTTGCCGGGGCCGTGCGCGGCGAGCGGCTGGGGCTGCGGATGCGCCTGCGGCTGCGGCTGGGGGAGCGGCTGGGCCTGCAGCATCATCGTGCCGGCCTCTTTGGCGAGCGTGGGGCCCGGCGCGGGGGCGGCCTGCTCCGGTGGCTGCTGGGCCTGGAGCATCATCGTGCCGGCTTCCCTGGCGGGCGCGGGCGCGGGCTGCTCCGCCTGCTGCTCAGGCCGGGGCGCGGCGGCCGGCGGTGGGGACGGCGGCATCGGCGGCGCGGGCGGCATCGGCTGCTGGTGCGCGCCGGTGTCGTTCGGCCCGCGCTCAGGCTGCGGCTGGGGCTGCGGCTGCTGAGGGCTGGTCATCGGGCGTCCTCGTTGTGCGGCGTGGGCATTGCGGCGGGGGCGGCGGGCTGAGCCGGCGGCGGCATGGGCGCGCCGGGCTGCGGCGGCTGCCCGTAAGGGTGGGGGGCGCCGTACTGCTCGGGTGCCCCGTACGGGTGACCCGGAACCTGCCCCGGCGGCGGGTAGCCCGGCCCCGGAGCGCCGGGCGCCTGCTGGGCGTACGGGTTCTGCGGGGCGTACGGATGCGGCTGTCCCTGGCCGGGCGCATATCCGGCCGGCATCTGCTGCTGCAGGCCCGCCCGCTGGTCGGCCGTCGAGCGGTAGTCCACGGCACCCTGGGTGAGCTGCATGTACGCCTCCTCCAGGGAAGCCTGGTGCGGCGACAGCTCCCACAGCCGGACATCGGCGCCGTGCGCGAGATCGCTGATCCGGGGGAGCGGCAGCCCGGTCACCTTCAACGCGCCGTCCGGCTCCGGTACGACCTGTGCGCCCGCCTCGCCGAGTGCCGCGGTCAGCTTCTCGCGCTGCTCGGGATCGGTGTCGGGGGTACGTACCCGGGCGAAGTCCGCGGAGTTGGCCGAAATGAAGTCCTTGACGGGCATATCGGCGAGCAGCTGGCCGCGGCCGATCACGATCAAGTGCTCGGCGGTGAGCGCCATTTCGCTCATCAGGTGGGAGGAGACGAAGACCGTACGGCCCTCGGCGGCCAGCTGCTTCATCAGATTGCGCACCCACAGGATGCCCTCGGGGTCGAGGCCGTTGACCGGCTCGTCGAAGAGCAGCACCTGCGGATCGCCGAGCAGCGCCGCGGCGATGCCCAGCCGCTGGCCCATGCCGAGCGAGAAGCCCTTGGAGCGCCGCCCCGCGACGGCCTGGAGACCGACCACGCCGAGCACCTCGTCGACCCGGCGGGCCGGGATGCCGGAGAGCTGGGCGAGCGAGAGCAGATGCTGGCGTGCGCTGCGGCCGCCGTGCACCGCCTTGGCGTCGAGCAGCGCGCCCACCTGGCGGGGTGCGTTGGGGAGTTTGCGGAAGGGGCGGCCGGCGACGGTGGCGTAGCCCGAGGTCGGTGTGTCCAGCCCCAGGATCATCCGCATCGTCGTCGACTTGCCGGAGCCGTTGGGCCCCAGGAAGCCGGTGACGGTCCCCGGCCGTACCTGGAACGACAGGTTGTGCACGGCCGTCTTGGCGCCGTAGCGCTTTGTCAGGCCGACTGCCTCGATCATTCTCCGCCCCTCGCGCGATGGTACGGGGCAGAGGCGCTCTCGTACCCCCGTGAGGGTTAGGAGGTTATCGGGGAGTTGACGGTTCCCGTCAAACGGGACGGATGAGAGACATCCGAACCCCCACGTACGTGCGGCTCACGCCCGGCGCGGCGTTACGCATCGCGCTTTTTGAGGAGGAGGAAACCGCCGGCCAGCGCCGCCAGTGTCCACGCGACCATGATCCCCAGACCGCCCCACGGCCCGTACGGCACATCGTCGCCGACCCGCGGCACCACCTGCATGATCTTCTGGCCCGCCTGGTCGGGGAGATAGCGGCCGAGTTTCCGGGTGGCCGAGACATTGCCGAGGATGTTGGAGATCAGGAAGAAGAACGGCATCAGGATGCCGAGCGACAGCATCGGGCTGCGCAGCATCGCGGCCACGCCCATGGAGAACAGGGCGATGAGGGTCATGTACAGGCCGCCGCCGACGACCGCGCGCAGCACCCCGGCATCGCCCAGGTGGGCCCGGTGGCCGCCCAGCACCGCCTGACCCGCGAAGAACGTCAGGAAGCTGGTGGCGAGGCCGACCACGAAGACCAGGACGGTGGCCACCAGCAGCTTGCTGAACAGGAAGGTGGCGCGCTGCGGTACGGCGGCGAGCGAGGTGCGGATCATGCCGGTGCTGTACTCGTTGGAGACCACCAGCACCCCGAACACGATCATCGCGAGCTGGCCCAGCCCCATCCCGGCGAAGCTGATGTTGGTGGGGTCGAAGGTGAGCCGGTCGCGGGCCGCCATCGAGCGGAAGTCGTTCCTGGCCAGGGTGCAGATCAGCACGCCCAGCGCGACGGTGACCACCACGGCGATGCCCAGCGTCCACACCGTCGACCGGACCGACCTGATCTTGGTCCATTCCGAACGCAGCACCTGCGTGACCACCGCCATCGCTCAGCTCCCCTTCTTCTGCTCGTGCCGGCGCCATTCCGCGCCCCAGTCGTCCGGCTGCACCGGAGCGCCGTCCAACGGCGGCCGCCCGGCGCGCACCGCCGCCGGCCGGTCGTCGTGCGCGTGGTACTCCACGGATTCGGCGGTGAGCTGCATAAAGGCCTCTTCCAGCGACGCCTGCTGGGGGCTCAGCTCATGCAGGACGAGCTGATGCCGGGCGGCCATCTCGCCCAGCCGGGCGGCCGGCACCCCGTCGATCTCCAGCGAGCCGTTGCCGACCGCCACCGCGTTGATCCCCTCTGCGTGCAGCAGATCCAGCAGCTTTTCCTGCTCGGGGGCGCGCACCCGGACGTAGGAGCGTGAGTTCTCCTGGATGAAAGCGGCCATCGAGGTGTCCGCCATCAGGCGGCCCTGGCCGATCACGATCAAGTGGTCGGCGGTCAGTGCCATCTCGCTCATCAGGTGGGAGGAGACGAAGACCGTACGGCCTTGGGAGGCGAGGCTCTTCATCAGATTGCGGATCCAGTGGATGCCCTCGGGGTCGAGGCCGTTGACCGGCTCGTCGAACATCAGGATCTCCGGGTCGCCCAGCAGCGCCGCGGCGATGCCCAGGCGCTGGCCCATGCCGAGCGAGAAGCCCTTCGAGCGCTTCTTGGCGACCGAGGTCAGCCCCACGGTGTCCAGCACCTCGCCGACCCGGCCGCGCGGAATGCCGTTGCTCTGCGCCAGGCACAGCAGATGGTTGTACGCGCTCCGGCCGCCGTGCATCGCCTTCGCGTCCAGCAGCGCGCCGATGTACGTCAGCGGATCCCGCAGCTGCCGGTAGTGCCTGCCGTCGATCCGGACCGTGCCCTCGGTCGGATTGTCCAGATCGAGCATCATCCGCATGGTCGTGGACTTGCCCGCGCCGTTGGGGCCGAGGAAGCCGGTGACGATGCCGGGCCGCACCGTGCACGTGAGGTGGTCCACAGCCACCTTGTCGCCGTAGTGCTTGGTCAGCCCCTCGAGCTCGATCATGTACAGCACGCTAAGGGCGCCCAAGGGCCCTCGCCACCGGGGCACGCCCCCTGTCACACGACCGCGCCCCCGGACCGCCACAGCGGCGGTACGGGGGCGCGGGAAGCTGCCGGGCAGGTCCTGCCGGGCGTCAGCGGGTCTGCTGGGCCGGGACGCCGCGGGAGACGGGCTCGTCCTCGCCGGGGGCGCCGGCCGCGGCGACGGCCGCACCGGTCAGCGTCGCCAGCATCTCGCGGACGTTGGTCAGCTGCGCGTTGATGGAGTCGCGGCGGTTCGTCAGGGCCGCGAGCTCGCGCTCGGATTCGCTGCGGATCCGGTCGGCCTTGGCGTTGGCGTCGGCCACGATGTCCTCGGCCTGGCGCTGGGCGGTCTCGACCGTCTGGCGGGCGCGGCGCTCGGCGTCGGTGCGCAGCTTCTCGGCCTCCAGGCGGAGCTGCTCGGCGCGGTGCTCGATCTCCGCCAGACGCTTCTCGGCCTTGGCCTGACGCGAGGCCAGGTCGCGCTCGGACTGCTCGCGGCGCTTGGCGAGGTTGGTCTCGAAGTCCGCGGCGGCCTGCGCGGCCTTGGCGCGGGTCTCCTCGAAGAGGGAGTCCGCCTCCTCGCGCTTGGACTGCGCGTCCTTCTGCGCCTCCGAGCGCAGCGTCGATGCCTCACCCTTGGCCTTCTCGACGATCCGGGCGCCCTCGTCCTCCGCCTTCGCCTTGCGGTCTGCGGCGAACGACTCGGCGTCGTTACGGACCTGCTGGGCGGCCGACTCGGCCAGCTCGCGGTGCTGCTCGGCGGCGCGGCGGGCCTCCTCGCGCAGGTCCTTGGCCTCTTCCTCGGCGAGGCGGAGGATCTTCTCGACGCGCGCACCGAGACCTGCGTAGGACGGTTCGGCGTCGTTGACCTGAGCCTGGGCGTTCTGCGTCTCGAGGTGCAGCTCCTCGATCCGCTTTTCCAGCGACGTGATGCGGGCCAGCGCACTGTCGCGGTCGGCGACGAGCTTGGTAATGCGGTCGTCCACCTGACCGCGGTCGTACCCACGCCGCACGAGCTCGAAGCCGAAGGGGGAGGATGTGTCGCTCATGGGGTTCCTGTCGAAAGAGACCGGTGAGGTGATAAGGGAATCCTAGGGGTCTTAACGGCGTGTCATCGAGTCATTGCGCGTTTGAAGTGGAGAATGACCCCTCATTTGAGTGGCTACCCTTCAGACTGCTTGCCACTCGAACGAGTTGTCCCGGCTCCCGCGGATGCCTTGACGCCCCCCTTGCCCTCCGAGCCGCCCCCCGGCGTCTCGAAGGACTCCAACGCTACCAATACGTCCTGAACACGGGAGATTTCGGCGTTGATGTCCTCCCGTCGGCGCACCAGCACCTCCAGCTCGCGCTTGCCCTCGTCCACGATCCGGGCGGCCTCGGCCTCGGCCTCGGTCCGCATCCGCTCCGCGTTGCGCACCGCCTCGGCCTTCTTGTTCTCGGCCTCCTTGATCAGACCCTCGGCCTTCTTGACCGCCGAGATGCGGACCTTGCTCGCCTCGCTGTTCGCGTCCGACAGCAGCTGGTCGGCCTTCTCCTTGGCCTCCACCTGCTGCTCGGTGGCCTGCGCGATGAGCTTGTCGACCCGCTCGCCGGCGTTCTTCATCGCCTCCGACGACTCCCGGCGGGCCCGGTCGTGCAGCTCCTCGACCTCGCTCTCCACCCGCGCCCGCAGCTCCTCGGCCCGCTCCCGTATGGCGGTGGCGTCCCCACGGGCCTCTTCCAGCAGGGTGTTGGCGTCCGTACGGGCCTTCTCCACCCGGGCATTGCCGTCGTCCGTCGCCTCCGACACCAGCCGGTCGGCCTCCTTGCGGGCCGCCCCGACCATCGTGTCGGCCTGCTCCTCGGCGGCGGTGGCCGTCTTGAGCGCCTCTTCCTGGGCCTTGGCCATGAGCTGGTCGGCCTGCTCGGCGGCGTCCCCACGGCGCTTGGCGGCGTCCTTACGGGCCTCGTCCAGCAGCCGGTCCGACTCCTGCTGCGCCTGGGTCCGCAGCCGCTCCGCCTCGGCCTCGGCGTCCTCCTTGACCTTCGCGGACTCACCGCGGGTGCGGTTGGCGTGCTCCTGCGCGGCGGTGACCGTTTCGGCCGCGTCCGCCCGCATCCGGTCCGCGTCCGCGGTGGCCGCGGCGAGCATCGCCTCGGCCTGCTCGCGGGCATCGGCCCGGGTACGGTCCGCGTCCCGCTCGGCGGTGGCGGTGGTCTCCGCCGCCTCGGTCCGCAGCCGCTCGGCCTCCGTACCGGCCTCCGAGACCAGCTGGTCGGCCTGCTCCGCCGCGTCCGACCGCGTCTTGTTGGCCGCCTTGCGCGCCTCGTCGCCGGTCTTCTCGGCGTCCGTCCGGGCGTTCTCCAGCACCTCGGCCGCCTCGGTCCGCAGCCGCTCCGCGGCCTCGGACGCCTCGGTGACCATGGCGTGCGCCTGCTGTTCGCCCTCCGCGCGCAGCCGGTCGGCGGCCTGCTGGGCCTCCTGGACCATCCGGTTCGCGTCGTCCTGAGCCGAAGAGGTCAGTTCGGTGGCTTCGGTGACGATCCGTTCGGCCTCCGAGCGCGCCTCGGTGATCAGCGCGTCGGCCTGCCCGGCGGCGTCGGACCGCATCCGGTTCGCGTCGCCCCGCGCCTCCGCACGGGCCCGCGCCGCGTCCTGCTCGCCCGAGGCCAGCGCGTCCGATGCCTCGGTACGCAGCTGCCGGGCCTTCGCGCCGGCGTCCGCGACCAGCTTCTCGGCCTGGCCGGTCGCCTCCGCCAGCAGGTTGTCGGCCTGCTCCGCGGCCTCCGTGCGCGCCGTGTTGGCGTCCCGCCGCGC
This sequence comes from Streptomyces sp. NPDC028368, assembly GCF_055565615.1. NCBI lineage: Bacteria > Bacillati > Actinomycetota > Actinomycetes > Kitasatosporales > Streptomycetaceae > Streptomyces > Streptomyces sp. NPDC028368. The sequence continues at coordinate 629,352 of NZ_JBVHTY010000003.1, forward strand.
CTCGTCCAGCAGCCCGGCGGCTTCCGTCCGCAGCCGGTCGGCCTCCTCGATGGCCTCCGAAACCGTCCGCTCCGCAAGGGATTTCGCGGCCTCGGACGCCTCCTGCGCCTCGTGCCGCACCCGCGCCGCGTCCTCGGAGGCGCGCTCGCGCTCGTCGTAGGCGTCCTTGCGGACCCGGTCCGCCTCGTCCTGCGCCTCGGTCCTGGTGCGCTCGGCAGCATGCTCGGCCGCCGAGCGCAGCCCGGCGATCTCCTGCTCGGCCTGCTCGTGCAGATCCGCGACCGAGTCGCGTACCTGCTGCGCGGTCTGCTCGGCCGCCGTGACCAGCTCGCCCGCGCGCCGGTCCGCCTCCTCGACCAGCCGCTCGGCCTCCGCCTGCGCCTCGCTGACCCGGGTACGGGCGGACGCCAGCAGCTCCTCGCTCTGCTCGCGCGCCGCGGTGCGCTCCTGATGGGCCTCCTCGCGGGCCTCGCCCAGCAGCTGCTCGGCCTCCCGGCGGCGCCGCGCGGCCTCCTCCTGGGCCTCGGCCAGCGCCTGCGCCGCCTCCGTACCGGTGCGCTCCGCGGCGGTGGCCGCCTCCGCGCGCACCCGGTCCGCGGTCTCCTGCGCCTCGGCCCGCAGCCGCTCCGCCTCGGCCGCCGCCTCACTGCGCAGCCGTGCGGCCACCGCCTCGCCCTCGGCACGCGCCGTCGACGCGTCCGTGGCGGCCTCGGCGCGCAGCCGCTCGGTCTCCTCCTCGGCCTCCTGCTGCAACGTCCGGCGCCGGTCGGCGGCCTCCGCCTTGAGCCGGGCCGCCTCCTCCTGCGTCTCCCGGCGCAGCCGCTCGGCCTCGGTCCGCGCCTCGCGCAGCGCGTCCTCGGCGGCGGTGACCCTGGCCTCGGCCTCGGTGTGCAGCCGGTCCAGCTCGGCCTGCGCCTCGGTGCGCTTCTCCTCGGCGGCCCGCTCGGCCTCCGCGCGCAGCTCCCGGGCGCTGTCCTCGGCCGTCGTGGTCAGCGTCTCGGCGGCCTGGGTGCCCTCCAGCAGCAGCTGCTCGGCCTCCGCACGGGCCCGCTCCAGCGCGTCCTCGGCCTGCCGGCGCAGCGACGAGGCGCGCTCGATGGCCTCGGTCCGTACCCGCTCGCTCTCCGCGACGGCACCCGAACGGGTCTCCTCCGCATCGGCTTTGGCCTTGCCCAGCAGCTCCTCGGCGGTCCCGGCCGCCTCCTCGATCTGCTGTACGGCCTCGCGGCGGGCCTCGCTGCGGATCCGCTCGCCCTCGGCGACCGCGTCCGCGCGCAGTTGCTCCGCCTCGCCGCGCAGCCGCCGTGCCTCCTCCTGGAGTTCGACGGTCTTGGCGCGGTACTCCTTGGTGTCGTCCTTCGCCGCGCCCTTGAGCTGCGCCGCGGTGTCGTGCGCCTGCTCGCGCAGCCGGTCCGCCTCGGACTCGGCCTCGCTGCGCAGCCGTTCGGCCTCTTCGGCGGCGGCCTTGGTGGTGGCCTTGGCGTCCTCGGACGCCTTGGTCAGCACCTCCTCGGCGGTCCGCGCCGCCTTCGCCAGCTGCGCCGCGGAGTCCTCGGCCGCCTTGGACCGCGCGCTCTCCTGGGCCTCGGCGACCAGCCGCTCGGCCTCCGTACGGGCATCCGCGCGCAGTTGCTCGGCCTCGGCCTTGAGCGCCTCGGCCTCCTTGGTGGCCTCGCCGACCAGCCGCGCGATCTCCGCCTTGGCCGTACGGGTGCGCTGTTCGTTCTCCGACTCGGTGGCCGACAGCCGCTTGCCGGCGGCCTGCTGGGCCTCCTCGACGAGCTTCTCGGCCTCGGTGCGCGCCTCGCGCAGCGCGGCGTCCGCCTCCTGGATACGCGCCTCGGCGGTACGGGTCAGCTCCGCGGCCGCCCGGCGCGCCTCCTCCGACTCACTGCCGGCGGTGGTGCGCAGCTGCTCGGCCTGATCGGTCGCTTCCTGGGCCTGGTTGGACGCGGCGTTCAGCAGCCGCTCGGCGTCCGTGCGCGCCCGGCGCAGGATGGATTCCGCTTCGGTGCGGGCCTCCTCGGCCGCCGTGCCGAGCCGCTCGCGGGCCTGCTCGGACAGCCGCTGGGCCTCGGCGCGCGCGGACGCCAGCGCCTGCTCGGCCTCCGCCCGGGACTCCTCCATGAGGCGGCGGGCCTGCGATTCGGTGCGGGCACGCAGCTGTTCGGCCCAGGCGACGTTCTCGTTGACATGCGACTCGACGGTCTGGCGGCGCTCGTTGAGCTCCTCGTCCAGGCGCTGCCGGCGGGTGACCGCCTCGGAGTGCAGCTCGGCCTCCAGCCGGGACTGCCGCTCGGCCTGCTCCTGGAGCAGCCGCTGGGTCTGGGCCCGCGCCTCGCGCAGCTCCCGTTCCGCGTCCGTCCGCAGCTGGTCGGCCTGGATCTGCGCATTGCGCAGCAGCTGTTCGGCCTGGTGGCTGATGTTGTCGTAGGCAGGGCGGGTCGCGAGGTTGCGGCGCGCCTCATGCAGCTTGGCGCGCAACACCTCGACCTGATAGCCGAGGTCGTCGGCGTGCTGGACGGCCTTGTCCCGCTCGGTCTTCAGCCGCTCCATCTCGGCCTCGAACTGCGAGAGGTGGTCGTCAGCCTCGTAGCGGTCGTTGCCCCGCACTGCGCGGTCCCATCCGTCCCCTGGTCATGGTGGCGGCCGACTCCGTCCTGCGGATGCTCGTCCCGTACACGTCACGTCGTACCGGACTCGCGTCCATCGGAGCTGACCCTTCCGAAGAAATGGTGTCAGATCATCGGCAGAGTATGGACCGAGCCCCACTCCCTTACCCCGGCCGAAGGTGCACTCTACCGGCCGGGGAACGCGTAGGTCAGTGGTCCGCCGGGGCGGAGGGTGCGGCGGTGACGAGTTCGGTGAGCACTCCGTGGCAGTCCTTGGGGTGCAGGAAGGTGATCCGGGAGCCCATTGAACCGGTCCTGGGCTCGTCGTAGAGGACCCGGACGCCCTTGCCGCGGATGGCCGCGGCGTCCTCGTCCACATCCGCCGTACCGAACGCGATGTGGTGTACGCCCTCGCCGTTCTTGGCAAGCCACTTGCCCACCGCGGAGTCCTCCCGGGTCGGCTCCAGGAGCTGCAGATACGAGGCCCCGCCGTCGGAGGTCTCATTGATTTTCAGCATCGCCTCCCGGACGCCCTGCTCCTCGTTGACCTCGGAGTGGAACACCTCGAACCCGTACGTGGCACGGTAGAAGTCGACGGTCTTGTCGAGGTCGAAACAGGCGATCCCGATGTGGTCGATTCGCGTCAGCATGGCTCCAGTGCACCGCTCGCACGGCTGGTTACGCAACGTGCGCGCCGTCACACCTACTTCCCGGTGACCCGGGGCGTACCGCTCAGTACATTGACGGGAACCCTCGTTAACTTCCCTGCAAGGAAGGCCGCACCGCATGTCTGCAACGAATGGCACGAACGCAACCACCTCGGTGATCGTGGCGGGAGCGCGCACCCCCATGGGACGGCTCCTGGGATCCCTGCGGACCTTCTCCGGCGCCGATCTGGGCGCGGTCGCCATCAAGGCGGCGCTGGACCGGGCGGGCATCGGCGGTGACCAGGTGCAGTACGTGATCATGGGCCAGGTGCTCCAGGCCGGGGCCGGGCAGATCCCGGCGCGCCAGGCCGCCATCAAGGCCGGCATCCCGATGAACGTCCCCGCGCTCACCGTCAACAAGGTCTGTCTCTCGGGCCTGGACGCGATCGCGCTGGCCGACCAGCTGATCCGCGCCGGGGAGTTCGACGTCGTCGTCGCGGGCGGCCAGGAGTCCATGACCAACGCGCCGCACCTGCTGCCCAAGTCCCGCGAGGGCTACAAGTACGGCGCCGTCGAGATGCTCGACGCGATGGCCCACGACGGCCTCACCGACGCCTACGAGGGCGTCGCGATGGGCGAGTCCACCGAGAAGCACAACACCCGCCTGGGCATCGCCCGCCCCGAGCAGGACGAGATCGCCGCGCGCTCCCACCAGCGGGCCGCCGCCGCCCAGAAGAACGGGCTCTTCGAAGCCGAGATCACCCCCGTCGAGATCCCGCAGCGCAAGGGCGAGCCGGTCCTCTTCAGCAAGGACGAGGGCATCCGCGGCGACACCACCACCGAATCGCTCGGCAAGCTGCGCCCGGCTTTCGCCAAGGACGGCACGATCACCGCCGGCACCTCCTCGCAGATCTCCGACGGCGCCGCCGCGGTCGTCGTGATGAGCAAGGCCAAGGCCGAGGAACTGGGCCTGGAATGGATCGCGGAGATCGGCGCGCACGGCAATGTCGCCGGCCCCGACAACTCCCTCCAGTCGCAGCCCTCCAACGCCATCAACCACGCCCTGGGCAAGGAAGGCCTGACTGTCGAAGATCTTGATCTGATCGAGATCAACGAGGCCTTCGCGGCGGTCGCCGTGCAGTCAATGAAGGACCTCGGGGTGTCCCCGGAAAAGGTGAATGTCAATGGCGGCGCGATTGCCCTGGGTCACCCGATCGGCATGTCCGGCGCCCGTATCGTGCTGCACCTCGCGCTGGAGCTGCGCCGCCGGGGCGGTGGCGTGGGCGCCGCCGCGCTGTGCGGTGGCGGCGGCCAGGGTGACGCGCTGATCATCCGCGTTCCGGGTAAGTAACCGCGAAAGACGCCGAGCCGAAGGAGACGGGCAGCGATGGTGGACGTCCCGCAGCTGGTGGAGCAGGCCCGGCAGGGCCGGCCGAGGGCGGTGGCCCGGCTGATCTCCCTCGTCGAGGGGGCCGCACCGGAGCTGCGCGAGGTGATGGCGACGCTTGCGCCGCTCACCGGTAACGCCTATGTGGTCGGGCTGACCGGCTCACCGGGCGTCGGGAAGTCCACCACCACCTCGGCCCTGGTGACGGCCTACCGCAAGGCGGGCAAACGGGTCGGCGTCCTTGCCGTCGACCCGTCCTCGCCGTTCTCCGGCGGGGCGTTGCTCGGCGACCGGGTACGGATGAGCGAGCACGCCTCCGACCCCGGCGTCTACATCCGCTCGATGGCCACCCGCGGCCATCTGGGCGGCCTGGCCTGGGCCGCCCCCCAGGCGATCCGCGTCCTGGACGCGGCGGGCTGTGACGTCGTCCTCGTCGAGACGGTCGGCGTCGGCCAGTCCGAGGTGGAGATCGCCTCGCAGGCCGACACCAGCGTGGTGCTGCTGGCCCCCGGCATGGGCGACGGAATCCAGGCGGCGAAGGCCGGAATCCTGGAGATCGGCGACGTCTACGTGGTCAACAAGGCCGACCGGGACGGCGCCGACGCCACCGCCCGCGAGCTGAACCACATGCTGGGGCTGGGCGCATCGCGGGCGCCGGGCGACTGGCGGCCGCCGATCGTCAAGACGGTCGCGGCGCGCGGCGAGGGCGTCGACGAGGTGGTCGAGGCGCTGGAGAAGCACCGCGCCTGGATGGAGGAGCACGGGGTGCTGGCACAGCGCCGCCGGGCCCGCGCGGCCCGGGAGGTCGAGACGATCGCGGTGACGGCGCTGCGCGAGCGGATCGGCGATCTGAGCGGGGACCAGCGGCTGGACGCGCTCGCCGAGCGGATAGTGACCGGCGAGACGGACCCCTACCGGGCGGCCGACGAGCTGGTCGACGGACTGACGAACGGCGGCTGACGCACCGCGGCCGAGGGCGGCCGCCCCGGGGGGCCGGGGCGGCCGCACAGGCACCGTGGGTCAGTCGTCCGCGCCGTCGTTGTCGTCGTCATCCGCGTCGTGCGCCGGCGCGACCGTCAGCTTCCCGGACTGCGGGTCGACCAGCAGCTTGTGCTCCTTGCCGTCCTTGGTGACGGTCTCGACCTCCCAGACGGCCCCGGCCCGGTGGTCGCCGTCCAGATCGACGGAGGTGACCGTGCCGTGCGCGGCGGCGGTACGGGAGGCCGCGGCGGCGTCCACCTTCACGCCCCGGGGGTCGGGGCCGTCGTCCTCGTGGTCGATGTGCTGGTTCAGCACGCGGGCGTCCCTGGCGTCCAGGGTGATCTCGTGCCACTTGCCGTCCTTGCCGAGCACGTCCGCGTCCCAGACCAGGCCGGGCCGGTCCCGGTCCAGGTCGAGGCCGGTCACGGTGCCCGGGACGGCCTTCAGCGCGGCCGCCGCGGCCTGCGGCGCGGTCACCTTGGCGGCGTGCGCCTCGCGGAGGTCCTCCTGACCGTGGTCGTCGTCGTGGTCGTCCCGCCCCCGGTCGTCGTGCGCCGCGGGCTGCGCGGCCGCCCGGGTGCCGGACTGCGCGCCGGTGGGCCCGTCGCCGCTGTTGACCGCGACGGCGGTGGCGGTGCCGCCCGCGATGAGGGCGGCCGCCGCGGCGGTGGCGATGATGAGGTGGCGCTTCATGTGTTCTCCCCTGTGATCGGCTGTGACACCACAGTCGCCGAACGAACCTGAAGCGCAGCTGAAGTCGCCTGAAGAGGTCTTCAGGTACGGGGTGACAAGGTGGCTCCCATGCGCCTGTTGATTGTCGAGGACGAACGGCGGCTGGCTTTGTCGCTGGCCAAGGGCCTGACGGCCGAGGGGTACGCCGTCGATGTGGTCCACGACGGCCTGAGCGGCCTGCACCGGGCGGGCGAGGGCGCGTACGACCTGATCGTGCTGGACATCATGCTGCCCGGCATGAACGGCTACCGCGTCTGCGGGGCGCTGCGGGCCGCGGGCAACGACGTACCGGTCCTGATGCTGACCGCCAAGGACGGCGAGTACGACGAGGCCGAGGGGCTGGACACCGGCGCCGACGACTATCTGACCAAGCCGTTCTCGTATGTGGTCCTGGTGGCCCGGGTCAAGGCGCTGCTGCGCAGGCGCGGGCGGACCGCACAGCCGGTGCTGCGGGTGGGGACGCTCGCCGTCGACCAGGGGTCGCGCAAGGTGGAGCTCGACGGCACGGAGGTCGCGCTGACCGCCAAGGAGTTCGCCGTGCTGGAGCAACTGGCGCTGCGGGCGGGCGATGTGGTCTCCAAGGCGGAGATCCTCGAGCACGTCTGGGACTTCGCGTACGAGGGCGATGTCAACATCATCGAGGTGTATGTGAGCGCGCTGCGGCGCAAGCTCGGCGCCGGGCGCATCGTGACGGTGCGCGGCGCGGGATACCGGCTGGTGCCCGGTGCCTGAGGTGCTGGGCTCGGTACGGGCCAGGGCGGCGGCCGGCGCGACGGTCGTGGTGGCGGTGGCGCTGATCGCGGCCGGTACGGCGGTGCTGCTGGTGCTGGGGAGCAGCCTCCGGGACCAGGCGGGGCTGCAGGCCGAGGTCGCGGCGCGGGAGGTCGCCACGCAGATCGCGACCGGGACGGCGTACGGCAAGCTGGATCTGCCGGACGGTGACGACCATCCGGTCGTGGTGCTGGACGACGACGGGCGGGTGCTGGCGGCGGGCGACGATGTGCGCGCCGTCGACGGCAAGGCCGTGGGACCGCCGAAGAGAGCGGGCGTCGCGCCGCCCGGCGACGAGGACGACGATGACGACGACCCGAGCGGGCCCCGGCCGGGCGAGGTCGACGATGACGCGCACCTGCGGGACGGCACCGCGAACGTCGACGGCAAGGTGGCCGACTACCGCTTCGCGTCGGTCGAGGCCAAGGACACCGGTGGCGTGCAGGCCACGGTGCGGGCCGGTTCGGCGCTGGCGCCCGAGCGCAGCACCGTCGGCACGGTGCGCACCGCGATGCTGACCGGGCTGCCGCTGCTGCTCCTGGTGGTGGCCGGGGTGACCTGGCTGGTGACCCGGCGGGCGCTGCGTCCGGTGGAGGGGATCCGCGGGGAGATGGCCGCGATCACCGCCAGTACGGATCTGAGCCGGCGGGTGCCGGTGCCCGCGGCGCAGGACGAGATCGGCCGGCTGGCCCGGACGACCAACGAGACGCTGGCGGCCCTGGAGACGTCCGTGGAGCGTCAGCGGCGGTTTGTCGCGGACGCCTCGCACGAGCTGCGCAGTCCGATCGCGAGTCTGCGCACGCAGCTCGAAGTGGCCGTGGCGCACCCGGAGTTGCTGGACGTTCCGGGGGCGGTGGAGGACACCGTACGGCTGCAGCGGCTGGCCGCGGATCTGCTGCTGCTGGCCCGGCTGGATGCGGGGGAGCGGCCCGCCGAGGCCCGTATCGATCTGGCCGCGCTGGTCCGGGAGGAGAGCTCGCAGCGGGTCGGCGACCGCATTCCGGTACGGGCCGGTGACCTGGCGGGCGTCGAAGTGGCCGGATCGCGCGGCCAGTTGGGGCGAGTGCTGGGCAACCTGCTGGACAACGCGCAGCGGCATGCGGCCGGTTCCGTCAGGGTGGCCGTGGTGTGTGAGGGGGAGTGGGCGGTGCTGCGGGTCGAGGACGACGGGCCCGGGGTGCCGGAAGGCGAGCGGGAGCGGATCTTCGAGCGGTTCGTACGGCTCGATGACGCGCGCGCACGGGACGACGGCGGGGCCGGGCTGGGGCTGGCCATCGCGCGGGATGTCGCGGTGCGGCACGGCGGCTCGCTGGCCGTGCGGGAGGGCTCGGTGTTCGAGCTGCGGCTGCCGGTGGCTTCCTGAGCCGGGGCCGCGGTCCCGGAACGGGCCGCGGCGATCGGGTCAGAGACCGCCGCGGCGTTCCCTCAGGTGCTCGGCCACCGGTGTGAGGGAGGCGCGCAGCGCGTCCAGGTCCTCGGCGGAGAACAGGTCGATGAAGTGCTTGCGCACCGAGGTGACGTGGTGCGGGGCGACCCGGCGCATGGTCTCCCAGCCCTCCTCCGTCAGGACGGCGTACAGGCCGCGGCGGTCCGATTCGCAGCTCTCGCGGCGCACCAGACCGGCGTTCTCCATCCGCGTGATCTGGTGGGACAGACGGCTCTTGGACTGCAGGGTGCAGGCCGCCAGGTCGCTCATCCGCAGCCGGTGGTCCTCGGCCTCGGAGAGGTTGACCAGGATCTCGTAGTCGTTGTTCGTCAGGCCGAACGGCTGCAGATCGCGCTCCAGCTGGTGCATCAGCAGCCTGCTGACGTCCAGATGGGTGCGCCAGGCACGCTGCTCCTGGTCGGTCAGCCAGGGGGTGTCGCTGTCGTTCGTCATGTGAGGAATTCTACCCGTAAAAGTTGAATAGTTAATTAAGTTGCCCGACGGCCACCATCGGCCACCATCGGCCCCCGTATCGACTGGTGGGACACCGGCGAGACCTCGTGCGGTTGGTCAGACGTTCGAGGTCACCGTCCGCAGACTACCGCTCACAGCCCGAAGCGGCGCTGGAGGCCCCCGAGGCCCCCGGGCAGCTGGGGCAGTTGTGAGCCACTTTGCGGCGCGTGCCCGCCGCCGCCCGGAACGCCCGGCTCGTCCGGTACCGCGCCGGTCGCCCGCTCCGGCATCAGCACCTCCGTCGACTGCAGCAGGACCGTCCCGGCCCCCACGAACTCGAACTGGTGCTCCTCGCCCGAGGCCCCGCCGATCCCGGTGTGCGCCCGCAGTCCGCCCAGGAATCCCCGCAGGTACTGGTGATCGTAGTGATGGCACGGCGAGGGGCAGTCCGCCCAGCCGACGAGCGCCTGCGGGTCCACCCGGATCGGTGGCTCGACGAACACCACCGGGCCGTTGGAGGCGGCCACGAACTTGCCGGTACCGATCAGGGTGAGAAAGCCCGGGATGATCGACTGCTTCAGTGACAGAGATGGCTGAAAGGCGAGCAAATTACCGGCGCGGATCGTGAGGTTGCCCTCATCGAGATCGAAGGAATTCACATCGAAGGCGCGGTCGGCGAGCAGCATCTTGCCCTGGCCCTCGGCGACGACCCAGTCCGCGGCGTGCAGCGGCGAATGGAAGCTGCCCGCGATCAGCCGGTCGAGGCGGCCGTGCCCGATGCCGTGGAAGTCGATCCGCCCGTAATAGGCGATCATCTTCCCCTTCTGCAGGAACCACTGACCGTTGAGCTCCACGCTGAAGGCGTAGGCATGGACGTTGTCGTCGGCCGGCAGCGTCTGGATGTCGTGGACGACGGGACCGGTCACAGCTTCTCCTCCGACGCCTGTACGTAGACGGTGCCCTGGCCCGACAGCTCCAGCTGGAAGGCCTCCCCCGAGCCGCGGCCGACCATGTCGCGCCAGCCGAGCGCCGTGGAGAGTTTGTTGCGGACGTCGCCGCGGTGGGCGACATAGGCCTGCGGGTCGACATGGACCGGCCGCTGCGGCGTGATCGGCAGCTCGATGACCCCGCCGTGTGCCATCACCGCCGCCGAACCGTGCCCCTTGAGGGTGGTGGTGAACAGCCCCTGGCCGGTGACCTGACCGCGCACCATGCCCATCACCCCGCCCTGCGACCCCATGAACATCGTGCCCTGCTGCAGCGAGCCGTCGAAGGCCAGCAGCCGGTCGGCCTCGACGTAGAGCGTCTCGCCCGTCAGGTCGACGACATGGACGTGATGGCCGCCGTGGCCGAACATCACCGTGCCGGAGCCTTCCACCGTCATCAGCGGCGTCGCCTCACCGGCGATGCGGCGGCCGATCATCGAGCCGATGCCGCCCTGGCCTCCCTGGATGTTCGGGGTGAAGGAGACCTCGCCGCGATAGGCGAGCATCGCGCCGCGCTGGCTGAACATCCGCTGACCCGGTGCGATACGGGCCTCCACCATGCGGGAGTTGAGTGCCGTGAACGCCATCAGATCTCACCGCCCACGGTGTTGCGCTCGCTGGGCTGTACGTACACCAGGCCCTCGCCCTCGAACCGGATCTGGAACGCCTCGCCGGAGCCCTCTCCTATGAAGGTGCGGAAGGTCACCCCGGACTGGAAATGCTGCTTGAGGTCGCCGGTGTGGGCGACGTAGGCGCCCGGGTCGACCTGGAGCGGGTACTGCTTGGTGACCCGCAGCACCACCGCGGGGCCGTCGGAGGTGATCGCGGCCTGGCCGTGGCCCTCGACGGTGGTGGTGAACAGGCCGTTGCCCTGCGAGGCGCCGCGCAGTCCGGTGAAGGTCGTGCCGGTGTGCAGCGCCGCATCCGTGCACAGCAGATTGCTCGCCTCGACGTACAGCTTCTCGCCGGTCAGCCGCACCAGATTGATCTCGCTCGCGCGGTCGGCGAAGAAGCAGGTGCCATGGCCCTTCACCTCCATCACGGCCATCTGCTCGCCCGTCAGCCGCCGGGTGACCATGCCGCGCAGCCCCTCGCCGCCGCCGGTCATCTTCTTGAACGACATCTGGCCGTCGTACGCGACCATCGCACCGTTTTTCGCCTTGACGGCGTCGCCCGTCATATCGACGGCGAGCACCTTGCTCCCCTGGAGCCGAAACTGAGCCACGGGTCAGACCGTAGTCGGCCGGGGCCGCGCGGGGCAGGCCCTTTTGGTCATGGTCTGCCCCCGGTGAGCCGTATCCGGGCTTCGCCGCCCCCGGCGCAGTGATCATTCGGGCGGCTGTCACAATGGGCGAAGCTTGTGAACCCTTGCACAAGCCATTGCCGGCCCCCCTTCGCCGTACTGACGAGGTTCCCGTGGACATCAAGACCGCCGCTGCCCTGCACCGACTGCGCCTGGCATCCATCCCGGAGGCGATCTCCTTCCCGGCGCTGCTGATCTTCGGCACCGGCTTCCGTCTGGCTTTCGACTACGACTCCCTGGTGATGCCGCTCGGCATGATCCACGGCGTGCTGTTCATCACCTACGTGGTGCTGCTGCTGGACGTGTGGAACCGCACCAAGTGGCCTTTCAAGCGCGTCGCGTTCTTCTTCCTCCTGGCGATCCTGCCCTTCGGCGGGCTCTACGGCGACCGGGTCCTCAAGCGGGAGGAAGAGGCCGGTGTGATCGCCGCCCGCGCCCGTAAGGAAGGGGTCGTCAGCGCATGATCGTCGCCTTTTCGGTGAGCCCGCTGGGCGTCGGCGAGGACGTCGGCGGATACGTCGCGGACGCGGTCCGGGTGGTCCGCGAGTCGGGGCTGCCCAACCGTACGGACGCCATGTTCACCTCCATCGAGGGTGAGTGGGACGAGGTCATGGACGTCGTCAAGCGTGCGGTCGCGGCCGTCGAGGCGCGCGCCGGGCGGGTCTCGCTGGTCCTCAAGGCCGACATCCGGCCCGGTGTCACCGACGGCCTGACCTCGAAGGTCGAGACCGTCGAGCGCCATCTCGCACAGGGGTCCTAGGACCCCTCAGCCGCCCGCCGCCAGGGCGATGCCCAGCGGCGTCCGCTCGTAGTGCACCTGATGTCCGTGCCGGCGCGAGGCCAGCAGACCGGCGTCGCGCAGCACGGACAGATGCGCCGATACGGACGAGGGCGCCAGGCCCAGGCGGTGGGCCAGGGCCGAGGTGGTCGACGGGGCGTCGAGGGCGGCCAGTACGGCCGCCCGGTTCGCGCCCAGCAGCCGCGCGAGCGCGGGCCCCGTCTCCGGCTCGCTCCACAGCCCGCCGATCCCGCGCGCCGGATAGATGACCGTGGGCTGCCACGGCGGATCGAAGCCGCTCACCACATCCGGCCAGACGAACACGCTCGGCAGCAGCAGCACCCCGCGCCCGTCCAGATCCTGCATCTGGACGAAATCGGTCCGCGTACGGACGGTGAGCGTGTCCCGGGACCACGACAGCCGCGGATGCAGATCGGCGAACAGCCGCCGCAGCCCGCCGCCCGCCAGCTGGTGCGACCGGTAGGCGATCTCCGCCTCCAGCAGGGCGCGCAGCCGCGGCCAGTCCGGTGCCAGCAGCGCGTGCCAGGCCCGCTCGGTGACATCGGCCAGCTCCTGGACCGCCCGCGCCGGATCCGCCAGCGCCGCCCGGCCGCGCGCCGAGCCGGCCGCCCCCGGCACACACGCCAGCGACTTGGCCATCTCGGCACGCGCCACCGCCGGATCCGTGGCCCGCAGCAGCGCCAGCTCCTCCTCGAACCCGGCCAGCGGCGCATGTGGCGGCCGCCCCAGGAAATCCGGCGTGTACCCGGGCGGTGACGACGGCATGAACAGCCACAGCGGCGACAGATCCAGCCCCGCGACCGTCTCGCGCATCCGCCGCAGCCACGGCAGGTGATAGCCGTGCCGGTCCGCGCGGCGCAGCGTCCGTACCGCCTCATGCGTCTCGCACAGCGGCGAAATGGCGAACCGGATACGCAGAAAGTCGTCCGCCCCGAAATGCAGATCCAGCGGCACCTGAGGCGCCTCCCCTCCCCGGGATTCGGCTGCGGCCGAAAGACTATGACCCCTCGCCCGCCCCCGGCACGCTGCCGCCATGCTCTCGCCCACCGGGCCCGCGAAGCCGGGCCGCGCCCCCGCACGCCCCGATGCCGACGGTCCCGGCACCCCGGGCGGTTACCGCGCCGTCTTCGCCGTCCCCGAATTCCGCGTCGTCTTCGCCGCCCATCTGCTCTCCTCCCTCGGCGTGGTGGTCTGCGAGATCGCCCTCTCCCTGCTGGTCTTCGACCTCACCGGCTCGCCCCTGCTCAGCGCCCTGACCTTCGCCCTCGGCCTGCTCCCGTACGTCGTCGGCGGCACGCTTCTGTCCGCCGTCGCCGACCGCTGTCCCGCCCGTACCGTCCTGGTCGTCTGCGACGTCCTGTGCGCGCTCGCCGCGGCGGGCATGGTGGCGCCCGGCGCGCCCGTCGCCCTCCTCCTTTTCCTCCGCTGCGTTACCGCCGCCATCGCCCCGGTCTTCGCCGGCACCCGGGCCGGCACCCTCGGCGAGATCCTCGGCGCCGGCGAGCCGTTCGTGCTGGGCCGCTCGCTCATCCGCATCGTCAACCAGGGCGCCCAGCTGGCCGGCTTCGCCGCCGGGGGCGTGCTGCTGGCCGTGGTGCCGCCCAGAGCGGTGCTGTGCATCACGGCCTGCACCTTTGTCAGCTCGGCGCTCCTGCTGCGCCTGGGCACCCGGGCCCGTCCCGCGCGGGACGCCGCCCGCGGCGCACTCCTGGGCGCCTCCCTCACCGGCATCCGCCGCCTGCTGGGCGACCGCCGGATCCGTGCCCTCCTCCTGCTCAGCTGGCTGCCGCCGGCCTTCGTGGTCGTCCCCGAGGCGCTGCTGATCCCCTACGGCGACCTCCTCGGCACCGGCCCCGCCGGCCTGGGGCTCCTGCTGTGCAGCATGCCCATCGGTGCGATCACCGCCGAAACCCTGGCCGGCTCGTTCCTCGCCCCGCACGCCCGCTCCCGTCTCACCTTCCCCATGAGCGTCTTCGCCGTCCTGCCCTCCCTCGGCTTCGCGGCCCGTCCCTCGCTCGGCTGGGCCGTCATGCTGCTCGTCCTCACCGGCACCGGGATCTCGTACAACTTCGGCGTCGACCGCTGGTTCGTGGCCGCGGTCCCCGAGGAGCTGCTGGGCCAGGCGATGACGATGATGCAGGCGGGGCGGATGACGATCATGGGCCTGGGGATGGGGCTGGGCGGTGTGGCCGCCGGGTACGCACCGCTTCAGGTGGTGATGCCGGCGGCGGGTGCGATCGGCTCGGTGGGTGTGCTCGCGGCGATTTACGGGGTGCGGCGGACGGCCCGGGGCCCGGCCATGCGGCCCGAAAGCTGAGACAGAGCTGACCACGATATGACCGGCGGGTAGGGTCAAAGACGTGCCTAAGCCGCTCAGCCTTGCCTTCGACCCCATCGCGCGTGCCGACGAGTTGTGGCAGCGCAGATGGGGAGCCGTGCCCTCGATGGCCGCGATCACCTCGATCATGCGGGCCCACCAGATCCTGCTGGCCGAGGTGGATGCCGTGGTCAAGCCGTACGAGCTGACCTTCGCGCGCTACGAGGCGCTGGTGCTGCTGACCTTCTCCAAGGCCGGTGAGCTGCCGATGTCCAAGATCGGCGAGCGGCTGATGGTGCACCCGACCTCGGTGACGAACACCGTCGACCGGCTGGTGAAGTCGGGCCTGGTCGCCAAGCGGCCCAACCCGAACGACGGCCGTGGCACCCTCGCCTCCATCACCGAAAAGGGCCGCAAGGTGTGCGATGCCGCCACCCAGGACCTGATGGCGATGGACTTCGGCCTCGGTGCCTACGACGCCGAGGAGTGCGGCGAGATCTTCGCCATGCTGCGGCCGCTGCGGGTCGCGGCGGCCGACTTCGCCGAGGAGTAGCGGGCCCGCCGGTATGCCGGGGGGCGGCGAAGATCGCCCCGGAACGGGCGGTTACGCTCAGGGCATGAAGCGAAGCGTCCTGACCCGATACCGGGTGATGGCCTACATCACCGCCGTGATGCTGCTGGTTCTCTGCGCCTGCATGGTGCTCAAGTACGGCTTTGAGCTGGGCAAGGACCTCACCCTCGTCGTGGCGCAGATCCATGGCGTGCTCTTCATCATCTACCTGGTCTTCGCCTTCGACCTGGGCTCCAAGGCCCGGTGGCCGTTCGGCAAGCTGCTGTGGGTGCTGGTCTCCGGGACGATCCCGACGGCCGCCTTCTTCGTCGAGCGCAAGGTCGTCCGCGAGATCGAGCCGCTGGTCACGGAGGGTGCGCCGCAGCCGGTCAAGGTCTGAGACCCGGCTTCCGCTCCTCTTTACCGACGCGCCTGTCCCCATGCCGGACGGGCGCGTTTGCGTTTGTCCGGCTCCGCGAGGGGCCGCCCGTAACGACTCGAAGCCGCCAGCCATCGACAAGTACTAGGACGTCCTAGTAAATTCGAAGGTATGGACGCTGACGCGATCGAAGAGGGCCGCCGCCGCTGGCAGGCCCGGTACGACTCCGCCCGGAAGCGCGACGCCGACTTCACCACGCTCTCCGGCGACCCCGTGGAGCCGGCGTACGGCCCCCGGCCCGGCGACCGCGTCGAGGGCTTCGAGCGGATCGGATGGCCGGGGGAGTACCCCTTCACGCGCGGTCTGTATCCGACCGGCTACCGCGGCCGCACCTGGACCATCCGCCAGTTCGCGGGCTTCGGCAACGCCGAGCAGACCAACGAGCGCTACAAGATGATCCTCAAGGCGGGCGGCGGCGGCCTCTCGGTCGCCTTCGACATGCCGACGCTGATGGGCCGGGACTCCGACGACCCCCGCTCGCTCGGCGAGGTCGGCCACTGCGGCGTCGCCATCGACTCCGCGGCCGACATGGAGGTCCTGTTCAAGGACATCCCGCTGGGTGACGTCACGACGTCCATGACGATCTCCGGGCCGGCCGTCCCCGTCTTCTGCATGTATCTGGTGGCGGCGGAGCGCCAGGGCGTGGACCCCTCGGTCCTCAACGGCACCCTCCAGACCGACATCTTCAAGGAATACATCGCCCAGAAGGAGTGGCTCTTCCAGCCCGAGCCGCATCTGCGCCTGATCGGCGACCTGATGGAGCACTGCGCCCGCGGCATCCCCGCGTACAAGCCGCTCTCGGTCTCCGGCTACCACATCCGCGAAGCGGGCGCGACGGCCGCGCAGGAGCTGGCGTACACCCTCGCCGACGGCTTCGGCTACGTCGAACTGGGGCTCAGCCGCGGACTGGAGGTCAACACCTTCGCCCCGGGCCTGTCCTTCTTCTTCGACGCCCATGTCGACTTCTTCGAGGAGATCGCCAAGTTCCGGGCGGCGCGCCGGATCTGGGCCCGCTGGATGCGCGACGTCTACGGCGCGACCAGCGAGAAGGCCCAGTGGCTGCGGTTCCACACCCAGACCGCCGGCGTCTCGCTGACCGCGCAGCAGCCGTACAACAACGTCGTGCGCACCGCGGTGGAGGCGCTGGCGGCGGTGCTCGGCGGCACCAACTCGCTGCACACCAACGCGCTGGACGAAACCCTGGCGCTGCCCAGCGAGCAGGCCGCGGAGATCGCGCTGCGCACCCAGCAGGTGCTGATGGAGGAGACCGGCGTCGCCAACGTGGCGGATCCGCTGGGCGGCTCCTGGTTCATCGAGTCGCTGACCGACCGGATCGAAGCGGACGCCGAGAAGATCTTCGACCAGATCAAGGAGCGCGGCGCACGGGCGGTCCCGACGGGCTCGCACCCGATCGGCCCGATCACCTCCGGCATTCTGCGCGGCATCGAGGACGGCTGGTTCACCGGCGAGATCGCCGAATCCGCCTTCCAGTACCAGCAGTCCCTGGAGAAGGGCGACAAGCGGGTCGTCGGCGTCAACTGCCACCACGGATCGGTCACCGGCGACCTGGAGATCCTGCGGGTCAGCCATGAGGTCGAGCGCGAGCAGGTACGGGTCCTGGCGGACCGGAAGGCGGCCCGCGACGACACCCGGGTGAAGGCCGCACTGGACGACATGCTGGCCGCCGCCCGCAACGGCGGCAACATGATCGAGCCCATGCTGGAGGCGGTCCGCGCGGAGGCGACGCTCGGCGAGATCTGCGGCGTGCTGCGGGACGAGTGGGGGATTTACACCGAGCCGGCCGGGTTCTGAGGGACACCGCTCACGAGGACGGCGCCCGCACCCACAGCCGGCGCGGGGCCCGGCTACGGCGTCCCGGCAGGCACCCGTAGCCGGAACAGCGCCCCGCCGCCCGGCGCCCGTTCCGCCGTGAGGTCGGCGCCGTGGGCGCGGGCGATCTGGCGGGCCATGGCCAGGCCGAGACCGGAGCCGGGCAGGGCGCGGGCCGCCTCCGCGCGGTAGAAGCGGTCGAAGACATGGGGCAGGTCGGCGGGTGCGATGCCGGGGCCGTGGTCGCGGATCGTCAGGTTCAACTCGCCCGAGGCGAGGGTGAGTTCGGTGTCCACCGGGCCGCCCGGCGGGGAGAACTTGGCGGCGTTGTCGAGAAGGTTGGACAGCAGCCGGGCCAGGCGCGACGGGACGCCGGGCAGGGTGGCCGCGGCCGCGGCCGGGTCGATGCGGGTGGTGAAGGTGATCTCCGGCCAGTGCTCGCGGGCCGCGCCGACCGCGTGTTCCAGGAGGGCGGCCGGGCGCACCTGCTCCACCAGAGGCTGCGGCTCCTCGTCGCGGGCCAGCTCGATCAGGTCGTTGACCAGCGTGGTGACCTCGCGCAGCTGGCGGCCCAGCGCGGCGGAGGCGCGGTCGCGCTGGGCGTCGGTCAGGCGGTCGGCGCGGGCGAGGAGTTCGGCGTTCGTACGGAGGGCCGTCAGCGGGGTCCGCAGCTCGTGAGAGGCGTCGGCGACCAGGCGGCGCTGCGCGGCGACGGACTGTTCCAGTTCGCCGAGCATGATGTTGAAGCTGGTGGCCAGGCGGGTGACCTCGTCCTCGCGGGCCGGGGAGCCGGTGGGCAGCTCGATGCGGTGGCGGGCGTCGCGGGTGGCGGCGATGCGTTCGGCGGTGGCGGTGAGCCGGGCGACCGGCGCCAGACCCGTGCGGGAGACCCAGTAGCCGAGCGCGGCGGCCAGCAGCACGCCGGCGCCGCCCACCGCGGACAGCGCCCAGGCGGCATGCCGTACGCCCCGCTCCACGCTGTCGGAGCGCAGTGCCACCTGGAGCGCCTGGTCCTTGGGGGGGAGGTGCTTGGTGAACATCCGGACCGGGTGTCCGGCGACCGTCAGGTTGGTGTAGTAGGCCGGGCGGTGCCCGGCGGCCACCTGGCGGGTGGCGGCGGAGACCGGTAGCTCGTACCGCTCGTGCGGGTCGCGGGCCGGGTCGGCCGGCACGATCTGGACGCAGGGCACGGCCTGGTACCGGCAGGAGGTGTCGCCCGCAGTCGGGCCCCAGCCCCGGGTCTGCTGGGTGAGCTGGGTGGCCGTCTGGGCCAGGTTGAGGTTGAGCTGGCGGGTCATCTGGATGCGGATGATGACGAACGCGGCGGCGCAGACACCGATGGCGACCAGCGCCACCGCCGCCGAGGCCGCCAGCGCCAGCCGGGCGCGCAGCGGCCGCCGGCGCACCCACCGCCCGCCCAGCCCGCGCCTGCCGCTCATGCCGAACCCTCGCTTCGCTCGGCCCCGCATGCGCGTGGCGCGCACCTCTGCATCGTTTGCTCGCTCATGCCGATCGCTCACGCCTCCTCCGGCCGGTCCAGGCGGTAGCCGACGCCGTGCACGGTGTGGACGAGGCGCGGCTCGCCGCCCGCCTCCAGCTTGCGGCGAAGGTAACCGACGTATACGGCAAGGGAGTTGGAGTCCGGCCCGAAGTCGCGGCCCCAGACCCGCTCCAGGATCACCTCGCGCGGCATCACCTGTCCCGGGTGCAGCAGGAGCAGTTCCAGCAGCGCCCATTCGGTGCGGCTGAACTCCAGGGGACGGCCCGCCCGGTGGCCGCTGCGGGTGCGCGGGTCGACGACCAGGTCGCCGAAGGCCAGGGTGCCGTCGTCGGCGGCGGGGGCGGCGGCCCGGCGGAGCAGGGCCCGCAGGCGCGCCAGGAGTTCGTCCAGCGCGAAGGGTTTGACCAGATAGTCGTCGGCTCCGGCATCCAGGCCGTCGACCCGTTCGCTGACGGAGTCCAGCGCGGTCAGTACGAGGATGGGCGTGCGGTCGTCCAGCGCGCGCAGACGCCGGCAGACGGCCAGCCCGTTCAGTACCGGCATCATCACATCCAGCACGAGGGCGTCCGGCTGCCAGGCGGCGACCTCGGAGAGCGCCGCCAGACCGTCGGCGGCGCCGCGTACCGCATAGCCCTCGACGGTGAGACCGTCCTCGACGGCGGCGCGGACCTCCGGTTCGTCGTCGACGACGAGGATCTTGGATGCGGAGGGCGGGAGAGGCTGCCCTGCTGCGGACGGCTGTGCTGGGTGATGGGGCATGGACACAGGCTGTCAAACACCTCTCTTAGAAGCTTCTTAGGGCACTTGGCGAGCGTGGCGGCCATGCGCACACCACTCTCTGTCGTGATCGGTGCGGGCGGCACCGGCGGTCACATCTATCCGGGGCTCGCCCTCGCCGACGCGCTCCGCCGGGCGGTGCCCGACGCGGTGATCTCGTTCGTCGGGACCGAGCGCGGTCTGGAGACCCGGCTCATACCGCAGGCCGGATACCGGCTGCACACCGTCGACATGATCCCCTTCGACCCGTCACTCGGCGCCCGGCGCTATCTGCTGCCGGCCGCCCTGCTCAGATCCGGCGCCCAGTGCCGGGCCATCCTCAAGGCGCAGGGCGCCCAGGTGGCCGTCGGCATGGGCGGCTATCCGAGCGCACCGGTCATCGTCGGGGCGCGGATGGCCGGGCTGCCGAGCCTGGTCCATGAGTCCAACGCGGTGCCCGGCCGGGCCAATAAGTTCGCGGCCCGGCTCACCCCGCATCTCGCGCTCGCCTTCGACCGCAGCCGGGCGCACCTGGCGGGCGGTGAGCGGGCCGAGACGGTGGGGATGCCACTGGTCGGCCCGCTGGCCGGGCTGGACCGGGCGGCGCTGCGGGCGACGGCCCGGCGGGAGCTGGGTGTCCCGGACGGGGCCCGGCTGCTGCTGGTCAACGGCGGGAGCCTGGGCGCGGCGCGGCTCACCGAGGCCGCGGTCGGGCTGGCCGGCCGCTATCGCTCCCGAGGCGGTCTCCGTCTGCTGATCAAGACCGGCCCCGCCGCTTTGGAGGAGACCCGGGCGCTGCTGGCGGCGAACGGCGGGGCGGCGGTCGCCGAGGCGGTGCCGTATCTGGACCGGATGGATCTGGCCTACGCCGCCGCCGATCTGGTGGTGTGCCGGGCCGGTTCGTCGACCGTCGCGGAGCTGGCCACCATCGGGATGCCCGCCGTCCTCGTCCCGTATCCGCATGCGCCCGGCGACCACCAGACGCACAACGCGCGGGTGCTCTCCGACGCCGGGGCGGCGCTGCTGCTGCCGGACGCGCAGACCACGGACGAGCGGCTGGACGCGCTGGTCACCCCCCTGCTCGACGACCCGGACCGGCTCGCCGCGATGGGCGCCGCCGCCGACCCGGGCACCCATGCCCGCGCCGCCGACCTGCTGGCCGCCAAGGCGCTGGCGCTGGCGGGCCACCCCTACGCAACCACCTGCACGATGAAGGAGTCAGCATGAGCAGCAGCACTACCCATACGGCGCGTTGGACGGGCCGCAAGGTTCTGGTCACCGGGGCCGAGGGATTCATCGGCTCGACCCTGGTCGACATGCTGGTCGAGGCCGGCGCCGAGGTACGCGCCTTCGTCCACTACAAGCCGTATGCCGAGAAGGGCAATCTGGCGCGCTATCTGGTGCCCGGGTCCCCGGTCGAGATGATCACGGGGGATGTACGGGACGCGGGCCGGGTGATGGACGCCGTCGCGGGCTGCGACACGGTCTTCCATCTGGCGGCGCTGATCGGGATCCCGTACAGCTATGACTCGCCGGGCGCCTATGTCCAGACGAACGTGGTCGGGACCGAGAACCTCGCGGAGGCCTGCCGCCGGCACGCCGTGCGCCGCCTCGTCCACACCTCGACCAGTGAGGTGTACGGAACCGCGCTGACCGCCCCGATAGGCGAGGACCACCCGCTCCAGCCGCAATCGCCCTACTCCGCCTCGAAGATCGGCGCCGACATGATGGCGCTGTCGCACTGGCACGCGTTCGAGCTGCCGGTGACGGTCGTACGGCCCTTCAACACCTACGGTCCCCGGCAGTCGGCGCGCGCCGTGATCCCCACGATCCTGGCCCAACTGCACTCCGGCGCCCGGCAGATCAAGCTCGGCTCGCTCACCCCGACCCGCGACTTCACGTATGTGACGGACACCGCGGCCGGTTTCCTGGCGATGGCGGACTGCGAGCGGGCGCTGGGGCAGGTCGTCAATCTGGGCACCGGCCGGGAGATCGCCATCGGCGCGCTGGCCGAGGCGCTGATCGCGGCGTCGGGCCGGGAGGCCGAGGTGGTGGTGGACACCGCGCGGCTGCGGCCCTCGGGCAGCGAGGTCGAGCGGCTGCTGTCGGACAATTCCCGGGCGCGGGAGTGGGCTTCGTGGGAGCCGAGGATCTCGCTGGAGGAAGGCCTGGAGCGGACGTCGCGGTGGGTGGCCGGGAATCTGCATCTGTTCGCGGCCGACCGCTACCAGGTCTGAGGCCGGTCCGGCCCGGTCGGCCTGTCGGCCCGTCAGCCCAGGCCGACCAGGCCGGTCAGCAGCACCGTCGAGAACTGGTGGGCCCAGGCGGGGTCCACCGGCTCGGAGCTGACCAGGGTGCGGTGGACGATCGCACCGGCGATGACGTCGAAGATCAGGCCGACGGCCTGCGTGGCGGCCAGCGCACCCTCGGGACCGGGGCTGTCGGGCGGGAGTTCGCCGCGCTTCTGGGCGCGTTCGCGGCCGAGGACGACCAGCCGCTTCTGGCGGTCGACGATCGCCGAGCGGATCCGCTCGCGCAGCGCGTCGTCGGTGGTGGACTCGGCGACCACGGCCATCAGTGCCGTTTTGGTCTCGGGCCGGGCGAGCAGCGCACCGAACTGGAGCACCACGCCCTCGATGTCGGCTTTCAGACAGCCGCGGTCGGGGAGTTCGAGCTCGTCGAAGAGGACCGCCACGGCGTCCACGACGAGCTCGTTCTTGTTGGCCCAGCGGCGGTAGAGCGTGGTCTTGGCGACGCCGGCCCGTGCCGCGACATCGCCCATGGTGAGTTTTCCCCAGCCCAGGTCGACGAGCGCGGCGCGGGTCGCGTCGAGGATCGCGCGGTCGGCCTCGGCGCTGCGCGGGCGGCCGGTGCGGCCTTTCCGGGGGCTGGTGGAGTCGTGCATGCGGGCGACCATACCGGCCAGTAAGTGACCCGGCGACGCGGCTCGTGAGGCAGATCACGTCGTGGGGGGCCGAAACCGGGTGCCGAGTGGGGGTCGCGGACAGTTACGCTACGGGTCGTAGCGTAAGAGCTCGCTGGGAACGGGCTCGCGCGGCGACAACCACAGGCCATGGGTGGGGACCCAGGGCCGCACAACGGTCCTCCTCGGGACCACACACCGGTCCTCCTCGGGCCGGCTCGGGCACCTTCCCGGACGTACGCCGGCAACCCGGCGGGGCGTACGCACGGGGGCGGTGCCCGGCGGCAGGTCCGGCGGTGCCGTTCAGGTCATTCGGCCGGATTTCCGCATCGCTTTTCGGAACACGGTGCCCAGGGGGGAGGATGGACTCATGCAGCCACGCAACATGTCCATGAGTGGAGTCGTCGACCTCGCAGCGGTGAAGGCGGCCGGGGAAGCGAAGGAGAAGGCCGAGCAGGCGCGCGCCGAGGCGGCCCGCACCGGCCAGGCACCCGCGGGCGGCGCCCGCCTGGTGTTCGACGTCGACGAGGCAGGGTTCCAGCAGGACGTCCTGCAGCGCTCCACCGAGGTTCCGGTCGTCATCGACTTCTGGGCCGAATGGTGCGAGCCGTGCAAGCAGCTGGGTCCGCTGCTGGAGCGTCTCGCCACCGAGTACGCCGGCAAGTTCGTGCTGGCCAAGATCGACGTCGACGCCAACCAGATGCTCTTCCAGCAGTTCGGGGTGCAGGGCATCCCGGCCGTCTTCGCGGTGGTCGCCGGCCAGCCCATCCCGCTGTTCCAGGGTGCGGCCCCCGAGGCGCAGATCCGGCAGGTGCTGGACCAGCTGGTGCAGGCCGCCGAGCAGCAGTTCGGCATCGTGGGCGCGCCGGTCGACGCCGCCGTCGAGGCCCCGGTGGAGAGTGAGCCCGCGCCCGAGCCGGTCGGCCCGTACGACGCGCTGCTGGAAGCGGCGAGCCAGGCGCTGGACGCCGGTGATTTGGGCGGCGCCGTCCAGGCGTACAAGAACGTCCTCGCCGACGACCCGGCCAACCCGGAGGCCAAGCTCGGGCTCGCGCAGGCCGAGTTGCTGCGCCGGGTGCAGGACCTGGACCCGCAGGCGGTGCGCAAGGAGGCCGCGGAGAACCCGGCGAATGTCGAGGCGCAGATCTGTGCCGCGGACCTCGATCTGGTCGGCGGGCATGTCGAGGACGCCTTCGGGCGGCTGGTCGACGCGGTGAAGCGGACCTCCGGTGATGACCGGGAGGCCGCGCGGGTGCGACTGCTGGAGCTGTTCGAGGTGATCGGTACGGACGACCAGCGGGTGACCGCGGCGCGCACGGCCCTTGCACGTGTCCTGTTCTGACAGTCCCTCGCATGACGGCCGTGTGACACCCGTGTGACCTCCACACCTCCCGCGAGGTGTCTCGGCAAACGGAATGGCGCCTACGTTTTACCAAATCTTGGTAATCGTAGGCGCTGTTACTTGGAGTAAGTCCGACCGCCTTTCTTGGGTCGTTGTGCCCGTAAATGACCGTTGTCCCGCCGCGGTCAGTGCGACGGTGCGTGCCCGTTCGGTTTCGGTCGGTCGCGGCTCGGTTATCGGTCCGTTACCCGCAAGTAACGAGCCCCTTGTGCGGCGGCTCCGAATGCACCACGATCGGCCACGCTCGGTCCCTTCCCGCAGCCCGGCATCCGGTTGGTGCCGCGGGGTATTCGGGGTCCCCACCGAGTGGTCGGCGGCAGTGAGCGCCGGCCATGGACAGGGGGGTCTCTGCCCCTTCCGGCAGGGCCTGTCCAGGAGGTTGCGCGAGAGCGTGGCCAGTGGTTGTCGCTCGGGGGTGATCGCCGGTAATCGGAACGCACAGCGCCTCCGAGGACGGGCGCTCTCCTTCCCGAGGACGTAGCACTTCTCCCATCCCAGGTGCGGCTGCTCTCAACTGAGAGGTCGGGCACCGGAGATGTACGTCCGAGAAGGAGGAAAGTCATGGAGTCCCTGGCTCGTGGCGGGACCAGATGGAAGCGGTTCGCCGTCGTCATGGTGCCGAGCGTTGCCGCGACAGCGGCGATCGGCGTAGCCCTCTCGCAGGGTGCGCTCGCGGCATCGTTCAGCGTGTCCGGCCAGCAGTTCAAGGTCGCAACCGACCGCCTGGACGGCACCGGATTCGTTCAGTACGGAGCCGTTGACGCCCAGAAGGGCGGCAAGAACGTCCCGGTGGCGGTCTCGGGGTTCTCGAGCGCCAAGATCAAGAACCTGTGCCAGTCCGTCGTCGTGCCGGTCCCGGTGTTCGGCGATGTGTCGATGAAGCTGTCGGCCGGTGGCGGTAGCACGCCGGTCGAGGCGAAGAACCTCTACATCGACCTGGATCAGCTGGACGCGGACGCGACCTTCAACAACATCAACATCGGTGTTGCTGCGGGCTCGACGTCCAAGGGCCCCGGCATGCACAAGGGCGACAAGGCGGACCCGGGCTCTTTCGCCCAGGAAGCCGACTCGGCCGTGCTGACCAACGTCAAGCAGCGTGCCTGGGCCACCACGGCCGGCACGTTCAAGCTCAGCGGCCTGAAGATGAGCGTCGCCAAGGGCAAGAACGAGTGCTACTGACGCACTGAGCGTGCGGGCGCGGGGTGAGCTGTACGGCGGCAGAAGCCGTGCCCCGTGCCCGTACGCCGGTTGCATCAGTTACGCACTCCAGCTCAGTACCACCGATTTGCCAGTCCCGAGGAGCTGTACAACATGAGCGCCGACACGCGACCACGGCTGATCGAGACCTTCGGCCACAAGCGCCTTTCGTTCCAGGATTGGCGCGGCCGCCGCCCGTTCTGGGGCGGCCTGCTGACTCTGCTCGGCGGGGTCCCGATCATGTACTTCCCCTACGCGCACCTCTCGCTCGGTGGCTTGACCGTCAGCATGGCGACCACCGCCGGCGCCGGCTCGCTGATCATCGGCGTACTGCTGGTCGTGCTCGGTCTCACCCTGTGGTTCCAGCCCGTCTCGCGCGTGTTCGCGGGCGTGGCGGCGATTCTGCTCTCCCTGGTCTCCCTGGTCGTCTCGAACTTCGGCGGCTTCCTGATCGGCTACCTCGTGGCGCTGATCGGGGGTGCGCTGGGCATCGCCTGGGCGCCGGGCCGGCCGCAGAGCGCGGACGATGGCGGTGAGAAGGAGCGCGAGGTGATCGCCGGACCGGTGGTCGCCACGAATCCCGCACCGGCCAACGGCGCCGGTTCCGGGCTGGGCTTCGGACTGGACGACCTGTCAGGAACGAGCCCGACCAACGGAACGAACGGGAGGCACCGTGCCGGGTGACGAGCTGCACGACAACGCAGCCGCCGGGCCGAGAACCGGGCCGCGGCACGCAGTACCGAGGAAGCCGCTGCTGACTCGGTTCCACGTGCCCGCGGGCAAGGCGATAGCCATCGCCGCCATGCCGTCCGCCGTGCTCATGGGCATGGGGCTCACGCCCCAGATGGCGATCGCCAAGCCGGCGCCCAAGAGCCCCTTCAAGGACGGCCCGTGCGTCACTGCCCCGGACAAGGTGGACGGGAAGGACGCCAAGGCCAAGGAGGACGCGAAGGACAAGCAGGACAAAAAGGACGCCGCCAAGCCGTCCGACAAGCCTTCCGCCTCTCCCTCGGCCACCAAGGACGCGGGCAAGACGCCCGAGCCCACGCCCTCCGGCTCCACGGGGACCGACCAGCCGTCGAGCTCGCCGAGCCCGTCGCCGTCGGCCTCCGAGGACAAGAAGGACGACGGCGGTCTGCTGGGCGGCATCGGTGATGCGCTCGGCGGTCTCTTCGGCGGCGACACGTCCGAGGACAAGCCGGCGGCCTCGCCGAGCCCCTCGCCCTCCGCGTCCGCTTCGAAGGACGCCGGGTCCGAGGACTCCGCGTCCAAGGACTCCGCGTCTGCCGCCGACAAGCTCACCAAGCCGGTCAAGGACACCGTCGGCAGCCTCACGAACGGCGGGAACGGGTCCAAGACGGTCAACGACACCGTCCACGGTGTGGTCGGCACGGCGGACAACGCCCTGCCCGGCGGCGGGCTGGACGGCAAGGACGCCGGCGGCAAGCAGGGATACCCCTGTGTCGTCGAGAACAAGCAGAAGGGCAAGGACGAGCAGACGCCCGTCACCCTGCCCGATGCCCCCTGGCACCTGGAGTCCAGCGGGCTCACCCTGCGCGGTCTGAACTACGAGGGCGTCGTCAATGTCACGACGCAGGGCGGCCGTACCAAGCAGGCCCTGAAGTTCACGGCCGACAGCATCGACATCGGCGATCTCCACCAGATCGTCGACGACCCGACGTCCGGGAAGAAGTACCACGTCCGGTCGACGCCAGGGTCCACCTCCACCATCCGTGGCGGCAAGGTGACGATGTACACCGAGCGGCTGCAGGGCAATCTCTTCGGCCTGATCCCGATCGTGTTCGACCCCGAGCACCCGCCGCCCATCAATGTCCCGTTCGCGTACTTCACCAAGGTGAAGATCGACCAGGCGGGCCAGTTCGGCGGCAATCTCCATGTCCCGGGTATGCACGTGACCATCGAGGACTGACCGGGAGAGCCGCCCCGCGCGGCGGAGCTTTCCGGAAGGTGCAGAAAACGGCTGTGGGCCGCCCCCTCGGGGGGCGGCCCACAGCCGTTTTCCGTCGTGCGGGCCCGTCAGCCCGTCAGGCGCTCTCGCCGCCGAGGCGGTGCACCCGGACCATGTTGGTGGTCCCGGGGACGCCGGGGGGCGAACCGGCGGTGATCAGCATGGTGTCACCCGCGTTGTAGCGCTTGAGCTTGAGCAGTTCGGCGTCCACCAGGTCGACCATCGCGTCGGTGTTGTCCACGTGCGGTACGACGAAGGCGTCCACGCCCCAGCTCAGCGTCAGCTGGTTGCGGGTGGAGGTCTCGGTGGTGAAGGCCAGGATCGGCTGCGTGGCGCGATAGCGGGACAGCCGGCGGGCGGTGTCACCGGACTTGGTGAAGGCCACCAGCGCCTTGCCGTCCAGGAAGTCCGCCATCTCGCAGGCCGCACGGGCCACCGCACCGCCCTGCGTACGCGGCTTCTTGCCCGGCACCAGCGGCTGCAGGCCCTTGGACAGCAGCTCCTCCTCGGCCGCCTCGACGATCTTCGACATCGTCTTGACGGTCTCGATCGGGTACTTGCCGACCGAGGACTCCGCGGAGAGCATGACCGCGTCCGCGCCGTCGAGGATGGCGTTGGCGACGTCGGACGCCTCGGCGCGGGTCGGCCGGGAGTTGGTGATCATCGACTCCATCATCTGGGTCGCCACGATCACCGGCTTGGCGTTCCGCCGGCACATCTCCACCAGGCGCTTCTGCACCATCGGGACCTTCTCCAGCGGGTACTCCACCGCCAGGTCACCACGGGCGACCATGACGGCGTCGAAGGCCATCACGACATCCTCCATGTTGGCCACCGCCTGCGGCTTCTCGACCTTGGCGATGACCGGGACCCGGCGGCCGACCTCGTCCATGACGCGGTGGACGTCCTGGACGTCCTTGGCGTCCCGGACGAAGGAGAGGGCGACCATGTCGCAGCCCATGTTCAGCGCGAACTTGAGGTCGTCGATGTCCTTCTCGGACAGCGCCGGAACGTTCACCGCCGCGCCGGGCAGGTTGATGCCCTTGTGGTCGGAGATGACCCCGCCCTCGATGACGATGGTGCGCACCCGCGGGCCGTCGACCTCGATGACCTGCAGCGCGACATTGCCGTCGTTGATCAGGACCGGGTCGCCCTTGGAGACGTCGCCGGGCAGGCCCTTGTAGGTCGTACCGCAGATGGTCTTGTCGCCGGGCACGTCCTCGGTGGTGATGACGAACTCGTCGCCGCGCACCAGCTCCACCGGGCCCTCGGCGAAGGTCTCCAGGCGGATCTTGGGGCCCTGGAGGTCGGCCAGCACGCCGATGGCGTGGCCGGTCTCCTCCTGGGCCTTGCGAAGACGGTGGTACCGCTCCTCGTGCTCCGAGTGGGTCCCGTGGCTCATGTTGAAACGGGCCACGTTCATACCGGCTTCGATCAGTGTCTTGAGCTGATCGAAAGAGTCAACGGCGGGGCCCAGGGTGCAGACGATTTTGGAACGGCGCATGGCGGAATCCTATCGGTTTGTTTCAGAGCGGAATATTCCGGTGGGCGGAAACACCAACGTCTAGGCGTTGACCAGGGCATATGTCTGCTGAGCGATCTCCAGTTCCTCGTCGGTGGGCACGACGGCGACCGCCACCCGCGCGTCCTCGGGCGAGATCAGCCGCGGCTCGTCGGACCGTACGGCGTTGCGCGAGGCGTCCACCGCCATGCCCATCAGCTCCAGACCGGCGAGGGCGGCCTCCCGCACCGGGGCGGCGTTCTCGCCGACGCCGGCGGTGAATGCCACCGCGTCGACCCGGCCGAGCACCGCGCTGTAGGCGCCGATGTACTTCTTCAGCCGGTGGATGTAGATGTCGAAGGCGAGCTGGGCGCGCTGGTCGCCCTCGTCGATACGGCGCCGGATCTCCCGCATGTCGTTGTCGCCGCACAGCCCGATGAGCCCGCTCTTCTTGTTGAGCAGCGCGTCGACCTCGTCCTCGTCCATCCCCGCCACCCGCTTGAGGTGGAAGGTGACGGCCGGGTCGATGTCACCGGAGCGGGTGCCCATGACCAGGCCCTCCAGCGGGGTGAGACCCATCGAGGTGTCCACGCAGCGGCCGGCGGCCACCGCGGAGGCGGAGGCGCCGTTGCCCAGGTGCAGCACGATGACGTTGACCTCGGACGGGTCCTTGCCCAGCAGCGCCGCGGTCTTGCGGGAGACATAGGCGTGCGAGGTGCCGTGGAAGCCGTAGCGGCGGATGCGGTGCGCGTCGGCGGTCTCGACATCGATGGCGTAGCGGGCCGCGGACTCCGGCATCGTGGTGTGGAAGGCGGTGTCGAAGACCGCGACCTGCGGCAGGTCGGGGCGCAGCGCCTGCGCGGTCCTGATGCCGGTGATGTTGGCCGGGTTGTGCAGCGGCGCGACCGGCACCAGCCGTTCGATCTCCTTGAGCACCGCAGCGTCGATCACGGTCGGCTCGGTGAACTTCAGCCCGCCGTGCACCACCCGGTGCCCGATCGCGGCCAGCTCCGGCGAGTCCAGCCCCAGCCCGTCGGCGGCCAGCTCCGCGGCGACGGCCTTCAGCGCGGCCTCGTGGTCGGCTATCGGGCCCTCGGTCTCGCGCCTGTCGCCGCCGGCGGCCAGCGGGGTGTGCACCAGACGCGAGGTCTCCTCACCGATCCGCTCCACCAGGCCGACGGCGAGACGGCCCGCGGCGGAGCCGCCGGCCGACTGCGTGCCGGTCATGTCGAGCAGCTGGTATTTCAGCGACGAGGGGCCGGAGTTGAGGACGAGGACGCGGGAGGCGGTGGCAGTCATGTAGTGCTTTCCGATGGGGTGGGGGAGGGTTCCGGGGGCTCAGGCGGAGCGCTCGGCGCCGGGCCGGGCGCCCTGCGCCTGGATGGCGGTGATGGCGACGGTGTTGACGATGTCCTGGACCAGGGCGCCGCGCGAGAGGTCGTTGACCGGCTTGCGCAGACCCTGCAGCACCGGACCGACGGCGACCGCGCCCGCCGAGCGCTGGACGGCCTTGTAGGTGTTGTTGCCGGTGTTCAGGTCCGGGAAGATCAGCACGGTGGCCTTCCCGGCGACGTCGGAGCCGGGCAGCTTGGTCTGCGCGACCGCCGCATCCACCGCCGCGTCGTACTGGATCGGGCCCTCGACCAGCAGGTCCGGGCGCCGCTCGCGGACCAGCTCGGTGGCCTTGCGGACCTTGTCGACGTCCGCGCCGGAGCCGGAGGTGCCGGTGGAGTACGAGAGCATCGCGATCCGCGGCTCGACGCCGAACTGGGCGGCGGTGGTGGCCGACTGGATGGCGATGTCCGCCAGCTGCTCTGCGTTCGGGTCCGGGTTGACCGCGCAGTCGCCGTAGACCAGGACCCGGTCGGCCAGGCACATGAAGAAGACCGAGGAGACGATCTGGGCGCCCGGCTTCGTCTTGATGATCTCGAAGGCGGGCCGGATGGTCGCGGCGGTGGAGTGCACCGCGCCGGACACCATGCCGTCGGCCAGGCCCTCCTGGACCATCAGCGTGCCGAAGTAGGAGACGTCCGCGACGACGTCGTAGGCCAGCTCGTAACCGACGCCCTTGTGGGAGCGCAGCTCGGCGTACCGCTCGGCGAACCGTTCGCGCAGCTCGGAGGTCTGCGGGTCGATGATCTGGGCACCCGCCAGGTCGATGGCCAGATCCGTGGCGCGCTTGCGGATCGCCTCCTCCTCGCCCAGCAGCGTGAGGTCGCAGACATCGCGGCGCAGCAGCACATCGGCGGCCCGCAGGACGCGCTCCTCGCCGCCCTCGGGCAGGACGACGCGGCGGCGGCCGGAGCGGGAGCGCTCGATCAGCTCGTGTTCGAACATCATCGGGGTGACCCGGCCGGAGCGGGCGACGGAGATGCGGTTGGTGAGCTCCACGGTGTCCACATGGCGCTCGAACAGGCCGAGCGCGGTCTCCGCCTTGCGCGGCGAGGCGGCGTTCAGCTTGCCCTCGATGGCGAACAGCTCACCCGCGGTCGGGAAGGACCCGCCGGGTACGGACACGACCGGGGTGCCGGGGGCGAGCCGGCTCGCCAGCGCCATGATGTCGGGGCCGGGCCGCTCGTCGAGAGTGAGCACCACACCGGCGATCGGCGGGGCGCCGGCGCTGTGCGCGGCCAGCGAGCCGATGACCAGGTCGGCGCGGTCCCCAGGGGTGATCACCAGACAGCCGGGGGTGAGCGCCTTGAGGAACGTCGGCAGCATGGCGCCGCCGAAGACGAAGTCCCGGGCGTCGCGGGCGAGGCCGGAGTCGTCGCCGAGCAGCACCTCCGCGCCCAGCGTGTGCACGATCTGGCCGACGGTCGGCGCGGAGAGCGAGCCGTCCTCGGGGAGCGCGTAGCAGGGCACCGGGAGGCGCGCGGAGAGCCGGTCGACGATGGCCGTACGCAGCTCGGGTGCGACGCGGTTGGCGACCATGGCGACGACGTCGCAGCCCAGCGAGTGGTAGGCCCGGTAGGCGTTGCGGACCTCGGCCCGTACGGACTCCGCCTCCTGGCCCTGGCCGCCGACGACGGCGAGCACCGAGGCGCCGAATTCGTTGGCGAGGCGGGCGTTGAGGGCCAGCTCGGCCGGCAGGTTGGTGCCGGCGTAGTCCGAGCCGAGGACCAGGACGTACTCGTACTCCCTGGCCACGGCGTGGAAGCGGTCGACGAGGCGGGAGACCAGCTCGTCGGTGCCGCGCTCCGCCTGGAGGGTGGCGGCCTCCTCGTAACCGATGCCGTATACGGTGTCGGCGGCCTGGGTGAGCCGGTAGCGGGCCCGCAGCAGGTCGAACAGCCGGTCGGGCCCGTCGTCGTGGACCAGCGGGCGGAAGACCCCCACCCGGTCGACATGGCGGGTCAGGAGCTCCATGACTCCCAGCTCGATGACCTGGCGGCCGTCGCCTCGGTCGATCCCGGTCACGTACACGCTGCGCGTCACGCGTGCTCTCCGTCCTTCCGTTGCTCGCACGCCATACCGGCGCTCACAAGGTCAAATAACCCGTTATGGTGGGCTTGCCCCTCTTGACAATACCTGCGCAGATGGCTAAGCCGCTCCCTCAGTTTCCCCTGAACAGTCCGGTGAGGAGACAGTAGGGGTAGCCCGCGGGTGAGGTCAGGGCCTGCACGCTCATGAAACAATCGGACCGGCTCACAAGAACCAACAGCGAGCACAGGAGACACAGCACGATGCGTATCGGAGTCCTCACCGCAGGCGGCGACTGCCCCGGCCTGAACGCTGTGATCCGGTCTGTTGTCCACCGGGCCCTCACCGGCCACGGCGACGAGGTCATCGGCTTCGAGGACGGTTTCGCGGGGCTGCTCGAGGGCCGCTTCCGCAAGCTCGACCTCGAGGCGGTCAGCGGCATCCTCGCCCGCGGCGGCACCATCCTCGGCTCGTCCCGGCTCGAGCGCAACCGGCTCCGCGAGGCCTGCGAGAACGCCAAGGACCACTCCCAGGACTACGGCATCGACGTCCTGATCCCGATCGGCGGCGAGGGCACGCTCACCGCCGCCCGGATGCTCTCGGACGCCGGGCTGCCGGTCGTCGGCGTCCCCAAGACCATCGACAACGACATCTCCTCCACCGACCGCACCTTCGGCTTCGACACCGCCGTCGGCGTCGCGACCGAGGCCATCGACCGCCTCAAGACCACCGCGGAATCGCACCAGCGGGTCATGGTCGTCGAGGTCATGGGCCGGCACGCGGGCTGGATCGCGCTGGAGTCCGGCATGGCCGGCGGCGCCCACGGCATCTGCCTGCCGGAGCGGGAATTCGACGTCAACGACCTGGTCGAGATGATCGAGGAGCGGTTCGCCCGCGGCAAGAAGTTCGCCGTGGTCTGTATCGCCGAGGGAGCGCACCCGGCCCCCGGCACCATGGACTACAAGAAGGGCGCCATCGACCTCTACGGCCACGAGCGGTTCTCCGGCATCGGCAACGCCCTCGCCCATGAGCTGGAGAAGCGCATGGGCAAGGAGGCCCGCCCGGTCATCCTCGGCCACGTCCAGCGCGGCGGTACCCCCACCGCGTACGACCGGGTGCTCGCCACCCGCTTCGGCTGGCACGCCGTCGAGGCCGCCCACCGCGGCGACTTCGGCAAGATGACCGCCCTGGTCGGCACGGACATCACGATGGTGCCACTGGCCGACGCGGTCACCGAACTCAAGCGGGTGCCCGCCCACCGGATGGACGAGGCCGAGTCGGTCTTTTGATGTGCTGCTCCTGACGCGGCCCGCACCGAGCGGTACGTGACACCGAGCGCTACGTGACGGCGGCGGCCCCCTTGGAGTCCGGGGCCGCCGCCGTCACGCTTTCTTCCTACTGCGCGCCGATGGCCTCCAGCATGTTCAGGCGGGCCGCGCGGCGGGCCGGCCATACCGCTGCCAGGACCCCCACGACCAGCGCGATCAGCAGGAACAGGCCGAGGCGGCCCCAGGGCAGCACCATTTCGTACGTCGAGAAGGACGAGCCGACCATGCTGCCGCCGGCCCAGGCCAGGAAGATGCCCAGGCCCATGCCGAGCACCGCGCCGAACAGCGAGATGACCACCGACTCCAGCCGGACCATCTGCTTGATGCCGCTGCGCGCCAGCCCGATGGCGCGCAGCATCCCTATCTCCCGGGTCCGCTCGAACACCGACATCGCCAGGGTGTTGACGACGCCGACCACCGCGATGATGACGGCCATGCCCAGCAGCCCGTAGACCATGTTCAGGACGGTGTCGATCTGCCCGGCGGTCTCCTTGCGCAGATCGTCGTGGTTCTGGATCTTCAGCAGCGGGCTGTCGCCGAGCGCATGCCGGATGTCCTTGACCAGCGCCGCGGAGCCGCCGCCGGCCGCCTTCACCAGCAGCTCGTCATTCTTTGCCGCCGGCAGATGCGGATCGACCAGCGACAGGGCGCCGAAGGACTCGCCGAGCGTCTCATTGTCCTCGTAGACGGCGGCGACCTTGAGCTTCTCCTTCTTCTTGTCCTGGAACTCCACGCTCACCGTCTCGCCGACCCGCCAGCCGTGCTCCTTGGCGCCGGTCGCCGATACGCCGATACCGCCGGCCCTGATGTCCGCCAACGAGCCCTGCTTGAAGGTGAGCTGGGTGACCTTGTCGATCACCGAGAGGTCCGTGCCGCGCAGGTAACCGAACCCGCCGCCGGGACCGTGGCCGCCGGAGGTGGTGTAGCCCGCCCCGCGGAACGGCGCCATCGCCTCGACGCCCGGTACCTTCGCCACCTTCTTGGACAGTTCGGGGTCCAGCCCCACATAGGTCGAGGTCTTGATCTGGTAGTCCGCGGTCAGCCCGGTGTCCGCCATCTTGTCCATGCCCAGCTGCGCGGAGTGCCCGACGACCGTCATACCGGTGATCAGGGTGAGGCCGATCATCAGCGCCGACGCGGTGGCGGCCGTACGCCGCGGATTGCGCAGCGCGTTCTCCTTGGCCAGCTTGCCGCCGATACCGAACAGCCGAGTGGTGACCAGCCCGGCCAGGGAGACCAGCGGCCGGGACAGCAGCGGAGCCAGGATGATCACGCCGATCAGCGTCAGCATCGAGCCCGCCATGGCGATCGGCAGATCGTCGCCGGACTTCAGGGTGGAGACCCAGAGCATGACGGCGACGCCGAGGCCGGTGACCACCGCACCGATGGAGTTACGGACGACCAGGCCGCGCAGCGGGGGCGGCGCCTCCACACTGCTCAGCGCCTCCACCGGGGCGATCTTCGCCGCCTTACGGGACGGCAGCCAGGCGGCCAGTACGGTCACCACGACGCCGACGGCCAGCGCGGCCAGGATCGTCGTCGGGCTGATGATGACCGGCCCGTCCGGGAAGCCCGCGCCATTGGCGTCCAGCACCGCGCGCAGCCCCACCGCGATCCCCGCACCCAGTGCGAACCCGATGACGGAGGAGATCAGCCCCAGCAGCGCGGCCTCGGCCAGCACCGAGCGGACGACCTGCCGGCGCGAGGCGCCGACCGCGCGCAGCAGCGCGATCTCGCGACTGCGCTGGGATATCAGCATGGTGAAGGTGTTGGCGATGATGAACACCCCGACGAACAGGGCGATCCCGGCGAAGGTCAGCAGGGTCTTGCTCAGCGCGCTGTTCTGGTCGGCGATCATCCGGCTCTGCTCGGCGGCGAGTTCGCTGCCGCTTCGCGCCTCGGCACGCCCCTTGGGCAGCAGCTCGCGGACCTTCGCGGTCAGCGCCCGCTGGTCGGTGCCGGGCGTGGCCGCCACCACCAGCTCGTCGAACTGCCCCGGGTGCAGATACAGCTTCTGCGCGGTGGCGGTGTCGAACAGCGCCAGACTGCCGCCCGCCGTCACCTGCGGGTCATCGGTCGCGACGATCCCGACCAGCTTCTTCTTCAGCACCGGCCCGTCGGTCGCGAACCGCACGGTGTCACCGATCCGGTACCCGGCGGCCTCGGCCGTGCTGCGGGCCAGCGCGATCTCGCCGCCGTCGGCCGGACCGCGCCCCTGCGCCATCGGATAGCGGCTGTCCTTGCCGTCCTTCCCCGGCTGGTAGTTGACCGCGCGGTTCTGCCAGCCGTTGCCGATCGGCTGGTCGTCCTTGCCGGCGAGGGTCGCCTCGCCGGTGACGTCGGGCCGTACGGAGGCCACCCCGGGCAGCGCACGGATCCGGTCCGCCAGCTTGTCGTCGAGGGCGGTGGTCCGCTTGCCGTTCTCCTCCGTACCGACGGCATCGGGGTCCGAGTTGGTGGCCTGGACGGAGACGGCGACATCCTTGAGATTCTTGGCGGAGGCGTTCTTGACCGCCTCGCCGACGGTGTCGCTGAAGATCAGGGTGCCGGCGACAAAGGCGACGCCCAGCAGGACCGCGAGCGCGGTCATCATCAAACGGGCTTTGTGCGCAAGGACGTTGCGCAAGGCGGTTCGCAGCATGGTGGTGGTGTCAGTCCTGGAGTCCGGTGCTCGGAATACGGAAGGCGGGGCGGATGCCGGGGCGGGGTACGGCCAACGGGGCGCGCCCGCGTCAGCTCGTACGGCCCTTGGAGTCGAACAGCCGCATCCGGTCGAGGACGGCGTCGGCGGTCGGCGCGTGCAGCTCCTCGACTATGCGGCCGTCGGCGAGGAAGACCACCCGGTCCGCGTAGCTCGCGGCGACCGGGTCATGGGTGACCATCACGACCGTCTGCTGCATCGCCTGCACCGACTCGCGCAGAAAGCCCAGCACCTCGGCGCCGGAGCGGGAGTCGAGATTTCCGGTCGGCTCGTCCGCGAAGATGATCTCCGGCTGGGCGGCCAGCGCCCGCGCGACGGCGACCCGCTGCTGCTGGCCGCCGGAGAGCTGTGCCGGCCGGTGCGCCAGCCGCCCGGACAGGCCCACCGTCTCGATGACGGTGGTCAGCCACTGCCGGTCCGGCCGGCGGCCCGCGATGTCCATCGGCAGGGTGATGTTCTCCAGCGCGGTCAGCGTCGGCAGCAGATTGAACGCCTGGAAGATGAAGCCGATCTTGTCCCGGCGCAGCCGGGTCAGCTGCCGGTCGTTCAGCGACGCCAGCTCGGTGTCGCCGATGCGGGCGGAACCCGAGGAGATGCCGTCCAGCCCTGCCATGCAGTGCATCAGCGTGGACTTGCCGGAGCCGGAGGGGCCCATGATCGCCGTGAACCGGGCCTTGCCGAAGTCGACGGAGACGGAGTCCAGCGCGACCACGCGCGTCTCACCCGCTCCGTAGACCTTGCTCAGGTCGGTGGCGCGGGCGGCGACGGCCGAGGTGGCGGGGAAAGCGGGGGAACCGGGAAAGGCAGCGGCCGCGTGGGACACGGGGACTCCTGAAGGGGGACGGTCGAATCGATGTCCCCATTCTCGAATCCGCAGGCCAGCCCAGTCGTCAACCCAAGGGACCGAAAGCCGCACCGGCCGGAAGTGTGACGCCGGCCCCCGGCGTCATACCGTGGGGGGACCCGTGGCTGCCCTCCGGCCGACGCGCGGGGGCAGAGACCCTTAGGGGCGCTCCCGCCCGATCCGCTCCCAGAACGCCGCCAGGATCCCGTCGAGGAACGCGCGCCCCGCCTTGCCGGACTCCTCGGCGCCGCTCCCGCCGCCCCAGTTGAGCGTGCCGGCCATACCCGCCTGGTAGTCGCCGTGCAGCGCCTGCAGGACGTCCTGGATCTGCTCCTTGGGAAGCGCCACGAGCTTGCTGACCGGCCGCACATACGCCTGCCAGCGCGTGGTGACGGCGCTGGTCAGCAGCTCGGTCAGCTTCTCGTCACGGCCGGTGAACCGGAGCAGCGCGGGGGGCGGCAGCTCCAGCGCCTCGCCGAGCGCCGCGGCCTGCCGGTCGGTGCCGGTCCACTTCCCGCCCTCCTCCAGCCGCTCGTACGCCCGCTGGTCCATGCCGATCCGCATTGCCAGATCGCCCGCCGCGAGCCCGACCGCCATCCGGTACTCACGCAGCGTGTCGGGCGCCCCGAGCAGTTCCCCGGGTGAGCACCACAGCGCCCCCGCCAGCGCGGTCAGCTCCGCTTCGGTCGGCGCACTCTCACCGTGCTCCCACGCGACGACCATGGCAGGCACGACGCGCAGCCCGTAGGCGGCCGACATCCCGTACGCGACATGGGCGGGCGTCATGCCGAGGGCCTCGCGGAGCCGGCGGGCGGCCTCGGCGTTGAATGGGGGCCTGCGGGGCTCACTGTCGTGCGTGTTCACCGGCACACGGTAAGTGACGTGGTGCTTTCACACCTATGGTGTGAATGAACAAGTTGTTAACTCGTAGGTTTCCACGTCGGAAATGGGCGAGATCCCGTCCGCTGTGGTATGCGCCGTACCGGATGGACGGTACGGCGGACGTTTCGGCTGTGCCGGCCGCCGGCCTAACCCTTCACCGCTCCGCCCAGCGCGAACCCGCCGCCCAGCCGCCGCGCGATCAGGACGTACAGCAGGATCACCGGCGTCGAGTACAGGACGGAGAACGCGGCCAGTTCCCCGAACGCCACGCTGCCTTCGCTGCCGAAGAAGGTGAAGACGCTGACGGAGGCGGGAAGCTGCTCGGGGGAGAGCAGCAGCATGAAGGGGACGAAGAAATTGCCCCACATCATGATGAAGGTGTAGATCGTCACGACGGTGAGGCCGGGGCCCATCAGCGGCAGGATGATCCGCAGCAGGGTCTGCGCCCAGGAGGCGCCGTCCGTCCAGGCCGCCTCCTCCAGGGCCCGCGGCACGCCGTCCATGAAGTTCTTCATCAGCCAGATGGCGAACGGGAGCTGGGTCGCGGCCAGAAACAGCGCGGTGCCGTACATCGTGTCGATCAGGTTGACCTGGACGAAGAGTCCGTAGACCGGGACCATGA
The DNA here is from genome assembly GCF_055565615.1 of Streptomyces sp. NPDC028368. NCBI lineage: Bacteria > Bacillati > Actinomycetota > Actinomycetes > Kitasatosporales > Streptomycetaceae > Streptomyces > Streptomyces sp. NPDC028368. The sequence continues at coordinate 667,631 of NZ_JBVHTY010000003.1, forward strand.
TCGCAGTGATCGGCAGACAGGTCGAGAACAGGACGGTCAGCAGGTACGGGCGGCTGAAGCGGGCGCGGAACCGGGACAGCGGGTAGGCGGCCAGTGCCGCGCAGACGACCGAGAGCGCGGTGGCGCCGCCGCACAGCAGCAGGCTGTTGAGCATCGGCGTGAAGGTGATGTCGTCGGTCAGTACGGCCGAGAAGTTGTCCAGGGTGGGGGACTTGGGCAGCCGTACGCGCAGCGTCGCCTCGGTGTTGAGCGACGACAGCACCAGCCAGACCAGCGGGATCGCGAAGGCCGCCGCGACGGCCAGCAGGCCCGCGTCGGCGGCGAGGCGGCGGCGGTCCCCCCTGCGCCTCATCAGACCTCCTCGCGCATCAGACGCAGATAGACGGCCGAGAACAGCGCGCCCACCAGGAGCAGCAGCAGCGCCACCGCGGTGCCGTAGCCGATCAGGGACTTCAGGAACGCCTGGTCGTACATGAACACGGGGAGGGTCTGGCTGCGGTTGCCCGGACCGCCCCGCGTCATGACCCAGATCAGTCCGAAGACGGAGAGCGTCTGGAGGGTGTTGAGCATCAGGTTGGTGCCGATGGAGCGGCGGATCATCGGCAGCGTGATGTGCCACAGCCGCCGCAGCCCGCCCGCGCCGTCGACCGCGGCCGATTCGGTGACCTCCTGGGGGATGCCGTCCAGCGCCGCGGAGTAGATGAGCATCGAGAAGGCGGTGCCGCGCCAGACATTGGCGAACGACACGGCCAGGATGGGGAGGGTGAACAGCCAGTTCTGGGTGGGCAGTTGGAGCCATGCCAGGACGGCGTTGAGGGTACCGCGCCGCTCGAAGAAGCTGTAGAGCAGGAAACCGGCGACGATTTCCGGGAGCACCCAGGCGGTGATCACGATCGCGCCGGTGAGGGACCGCAGCGGCCGCGACGCGCGCCGCATCAGGCCCGCCAGTACGAGCCCGAGGGTGTTCTGGCCCAGGACCGAGGAGAGCACGGTGAACACCAGGGTGAGGACGACCGCGTTGAGGAAAGCGGGGTCGGTCAGGGCGTGCCGGAAGTTGGCCAGGCCGACGAAGGACGCCGATTCCTGGCCGGTCAGCTGGGTGTCGGTGAAGGCGATGTAGACGCAGTAGCCGATCGGGCCGGCGAGGAAGAGCAGAAGGAGGACGGTGGCCGGGGCGAGGGGGGACCAGCGCAGCAGACCTCTGCGGACGCGGGCCGTACGGGCCGTACGGACCGGGCGCGCGGCCCTGGCGGCGGCGCGGGTCATGGCTTGGCGACGACCTGGCCGTCCACGATGGACTTCAGCGCTTCGTCGTAGTCCTTGGCGGCCCGGCCGGGAGAGGCGGAGCCGGCGGTGACGGCCTCCATCGCCTCGCCGATGGCCGCGGAGACCTTGGGGTAGGCGGGCAGCGCAGGCCGGTACCGGCTGATCTTGACCAGGCCGGTGAAGAAGCCGATGCCGGGCACGGACCGCAGATAGCGCGGATCGCTCGCGACGTCCTTGCGGACCGCGATCTGCGCGCCCCGTACACACCACTCCAGGGCGTTCTTCTTCGACTGGAAGGTCTTGATCAGCTTCCAGGCCAGATCGGGCTGCTGGGACTTCTGCGGCACCGACCACGTCCAGCCGCCGGCCAGGCTGACCCGGCCGGGTGCGGCGCCGTGCTGGGTGGGGAACGGCGCCTGGCCGAGCGTCGTCGACCACTGGGGCCAGGGGTTGCCGCCGCCCGTCTTCTGCCACTGCTGGCCGAGCCAGGAACCGTCCAGGTCGATCGCGAGCTTCTCCTCGGGCAGCAGCTCGGCCGCCACATTGGTCTGGATGCCGGGGCTGAGCGCATCGGACACCTCGGGTCCGAGCTTCTCCCTGTAGACCGTGTCGATGAACGTCAGACTGTCCCGGAACCCCTTGCTGCCGGTGACCCATTTCTTCGTGCCCGGGTCATAGAGCTGATGCGCACCCGTGCCGTACAGCAGCATCTCGAAGCCCTGCATCACGGCGGCCTCGCCCGCGCCCTTGCCGGTGAAAACGTTCAGCGGGATGACGCCGGGGACCTTGTCCTTGACGGTGCGGGCCGCGTCCAGCACCTCGTCCCAGGTCCTGGGCCGCCAGTCGGCCGGCAGCCCCGCCTTCTTGAAGACCTTCTTGTTGAACCACAGCCCACGGGTGTCCGTGCCGTCCGGGACGCCGTACGTCCGGCCGTCCTGGGCCTTCGCCGCGGTCTTCGCGGTCGCCTCGAACTGCCGCCACTCCTGCCACTTGGCCAGATACGGGTCCAGGGGGCGCAGCAGTCCCGCCTTGATGTCGGAGTTGACGAGAAAGGTGTCCTCGTAGACCAGGTCCGGTGCGGTCTTCGGGGAGCGCATCATCTGCTGGATCTTGGTGTAGTAGTCGTTCTCCGACGCCTGGATCGGGATGAGCTTGACCTTCTTGCCCGGGTTGGCCTTCTCGAATTCCTTCGCCACGAGCGCGATGTACTGGTCGCGGACCAGGACCTTGCCGTTGGTGTCCTTGATGAAGGCGACCTTGACGGTGTTCCGGTCGCTCCCGGACCCGTTGCCGCAGGCGGTGAGCGTACCGGCGGCCACGACGGCGGCGGTGAGCAGAATCAGCGGGGCGGTGGGGCGCACGGCACGACCTCCAACTAACCACGGTCAACTAACCACGGCGTACTGCCCGCTGAAAGTAAGTCACCGCTCACAGCCGGTCAATGGCCCGACCAGCGATAGCGCAATTCCGGGCGGCCCACCTGGCCGTACTGCGGAGCGCGGGCCGCCCGGCCGCTCTCGACGAGATGTTCCAGATAGCGGCGGGCGGTGATCCGGGAGATCCCGACGTCGGCGGCCGCCTCCGCCGCCGTCAGCCCGCCCTCGGCGGCCCGCAGGACATCCGTCACCGCGCGCAGGGTGGCCGCGGTCAGCCCCTTGGGCAGCGCGGCCGGCCGCGGCGAGCGCAGCGCGGCGATCGCCCGGTCCACCTCGTCCTGGCCGCTGGCCTCGCCCGCGGTGGCCCGGAACGCGGCGTAACGGGTGAGCCGGTCGCGCAAGGTGGCGAAGGTGAAGGGCTTCAGTACGTACTGCACCACGCCGAGCGAGACCCCCTCGCGCACCATCGCCAGATCGCGGGCCGAGGTGACGGCGATGATGTCGGCGGTGTGCCCGGCCGCGCGCAGCGTCCGGACCAGGTGCAGCCCGTGGCCGTCGGGCAGATACAGGTCGAGCAGCAGCAGGTCGACGGCGTACTGGTCGAGATGGCGGCGGGCGTCACCCATGGAGTGCACGGTGCCGGAGACGGTGAAGCCGGGCACCCGCCCGACGTACAGGGCGTGCGCGTCGGCGGCGACCGGATCGTCCTCGACGACGAGGACCCGGATATCGGAGTGCCGGCCGTCGGGGGTCCGGCCGTCGGGGGTGCTCACCGGGCACCTCCTCTCGTGGCGTGCAGCGGCAGCCGTACGGTGAACCGCGCGCCGCCCTCCGGCGCCCGGTCGAGGGTGAGGGTGCCGCGGTTGCGGCGCACGGCCTGCCTGACGAGGGCGAGGCCCAGACCGTGGCCCGTGCCGGCCTTAGTGGACCAGCCCCGCCGGAAGATCTCCCGCGTGGCGTCCGCGGCCACGCCGGGACCGTTGTCGGCGACGCACAGCAGCAGTTCGCCGTCCGTCGCCCGCGCGGTGACCTGTACGGCGGGGCGCCCCGAGGCGCGGTTGGCCGGGGCAGGGGCCGTTGGTGGTCCCGCCCGGAAGGCGGTCTCCGACCAGACGACTACCGCCGCTCGGGGCGGGGCGGCGGCGTCGAGGGCGTTGTCGATGAGGTTGCCCAGCACGGTCACCAGGTCCCGGGCGGGCAGATCGGGCGGCAGCAGCCCGTCGTCGATCCGGCTGTCGGGGGTCAGGGTCAGCTCGACGCCCCGCTCATTCGCCTGCGCGGCCTTGCCGAGCAGCAGCGCCGCGAGCACCGGCTCGGCGACCGCGCCGACGACCTGATCCGTCAGCGCCTGCGCCAGCTCCAGTTCGGCGGTCGCGAAATCCACCGCCTCCTCGGCCCGGCCCAGCTCGATCAGCGAGACCACGGTGTGCAGCCGGTTGGCGGCCTCATGGGCCTGCGAGCGCAGCGCCTCGGCGAAGCCCCGTACGGAGTCCAACTCGCCCGACAGCGCCTGGAGTTCGGTGTGATCGCGCAGGGTGACGACACTGCCGCGGTGCTCGCCTCCGGAGACGGGTGCGCAGTTGACGACCAGGACCCGCTCGGCGGTCAGATGCAGCTCGTCGACGCGCGGGCCCGGCGCGAGCAGCGCCTCGGTCAGCGGCTGCGGCAACCCCAGCTCCGTGACGAGACGGCCCACGGCGTCGTCGGACAGTCCCAGCAGCTCCCGCCCGCCGTCATTGATCAAGGCGACCCGGCGCTGTCCGTCGAGCAGCAGCAGCCCCTCGCGCACCGCGTGCAGCGCGGCCTGGTGGTAGTCGTGCATCCGGCTCAGCTCGGCGGCGTTCATTCCGTGGGTGTGCCGCCGCAGCCGGGCATTGATCACATACGTGCCCAGCCCGCCCAGCGCCAGCGCACCCGCCGCGACCCCGATCACCGGCGGCACCTGGTCCCGCAGCTGCTCGCTGATCGTCTCGATGGTGATCCCGGCGCTGACCAGCGCGGTGATCCGGCCGCCGCGCCGCGGATCACGGACCGGCGCGACGACCCGTACGGACGGCCCGAGCACCCCCATGTGCGTCTCGGGCACGATCCGGCCGTGCAGCGCCGGCCCGATGTGCCCCAGGTACTTCTTGCCGATCGCGGACGGCTCGGGGTGCGTCCAGCGCGTCTTGTCCGGCGCCATCACCACCACGAAGTCGACGCCCGCATCGCGCCGCAGCCGCTCCGCGTACGGCTGGAGCGCGGCCGTCGGATCCTTCGTGCGGGCCGCCGCCACGACCACCGGGGAATCGGCGACGGTGGTGGCCACGGCTGTCGCCTGCCGCCGCGCGGTCTGCTCCGCCTGCCGCTGCGCGCTCAGATACGCGAACAGCGCACAGCCCGCCACGACCGCCGCCACCAGCACCACCTGCATGGCGAACAGCTGCCCGGCCAGACTGCGCGGGCCGCGCAGCCGCCTGGGCGGCCGGGGAGGGGGGAGTCGCATACAGAACAGTCTGCACGGTCACTTTCGCGGCGGGCGCACGGCCACTTTTACGTGAACGAAATGCACGCAAGGGTGACGGGCGCCACAGCGGCGTGCATAGTCGCCGGGACTCGCTGTGCACAGAGCCGCAGATCAGCGCACAGCCGTATCCCGAGGAGGCAGCCGTGGCTGCACAGACCCCGCCGCGTGGGGGCACCACCGAGGAGTCCGCACCCAAGAAGCGGGACCGTACCCACTTTCTCTACATCGCCGTGATCGGCGCGGTGCTGCTCGGCATCATCGTGGGCTTTGCCGCGCCCGGCGTCGCCGTCCAGCTCAAGCCGCTCGGCACCGGGTTCGTGAACCTCATCAAGATGATGATTTCGCCGGTCATCTTCTGCACCATCGTGCTGGGCGTCGGCTCGGTGCGTAAGGCCGCCAAGGTCGGCGCGGTCGGTGGTCTGGCCCTCGGCTACTTCATGGTGATGTCCACCGTCGCGCTGGCCATCGGCCTGGTGGTCGGCAACATCCTGGATCCCGGATCCGGCCTGCACCTGACCGAGACCGTAAGGCACGCGGGCCAGGCGCAGACCGAGGGCGGCGGCGAGAGCCTGCCCGAGTTCCTGCTCGGCATGATCCCGACCACGCTGGTCTCCGCCTTCACCAAGGGCGAGGTGCTGCAGACGCTGCTGGTGGCGCTGCTGGTCGGCTTCGGGCTGCAGGCGCTGGGCTCGGCGGGCGAGCCGGTACTGCGCGGCGTCGGGCACCTCCAGAAGCTGGTCTTCCGGGTGCTGGCGATGATCATGTGGGTGGCGCCGGTGGGTGCCTTCGGCGCGATCGCGGCGGTGGTCGGCGAGACCGGCCTGGACGCGCTGAAGTCGCTGGCCGTCATCATGGTCGGCTTCTACACCACCTGCCTGCTGTTCGTGATCGTGGTGCTCGGCACGCTGCTCCGCCTCGTCGCCGGCGTCAACATCTTCCGGCTGCTGAAGTACCTGGCCCGCGAATTCCTGCTGATCCTGTCCACCTCGTCCTCGGAGTCGGCGCTGCCCAGGCTGATCGCGAAGATGGAGCACCTGGGCGTCAGCAAGCCGGTGGTCGGCATCACCGTCCCCACCGGCTACAGCTTCAACCTGGACGGCACCGCCATCTACCTGACGATGTCCTCGCTGTTCGTCGCCGAGGCCATGGGCAAGCCGCTGCCGGTCGGCCAGCAGATCTCGCTGCTGGTCTTCATGATCATCGCCTCGAAGGGCGCCGCGGGCGTCACCGGCGCGGGCCTGGCCACGCTGGCCGGCGGCCTCCAGTCGCACCGTCCCGAACTGGTCGACGGCGTCGGCCTGATCGTCGGCATCGACCGCTTCATGAGCGAGGCACGGGCGCTCACCAACTTCGCGGGCAACGCGGTGGCCACGGTCCTGGTCGGCACCTGGACCAAGGAGATCGACAAGGCCCGGGTGACCGAGGTGCTTGCCGGGCGCATGCCGTTCGACGAGAAGACGCTCGCCGTCGACACACACGGCGAGCCGGGGGTACCCATCCCGGCGCCCACGGCTCCGGCCAACGTCTGAATTGTCGCCCCACGTTGTCGGCCGTCCCGCCGTGGTGGTTGTTCGCCGTGGCGCCTGCGGCGGGCGTGGGTTTGTCGGGTGCGGTACCACGCCTCCGGACTTCGTCCTGCGGCGCGGCCCCTCCCACGGGTGGGTGGAAAGAAGGGTCGGTGGGGGCGTGCGATGAGGGTCCGGTGCACCTGAGATCCACAGGGCACAGCTGACCACTGACGTGCATCCCCACCGGCCCTCTTCTCCCACCCTCAACGGGGAGGGGGCGGGCCGTAGCGGCGGAGCCGTGTAGGTCCGGTCCCGCAGCCGAACAGCCCCGCGCAGCGGCACCGCCCGCCGCAGGCGCCACGGCGAAGAACTCCCACGGCGGGACGGCCGACAACGTGGGGCCAAGCCAAAGCGCAGCGGACGGACTACGTGGGGAGGAACCACACCGTGGCCAGCGGAGGAAGGACGGCCGCAACGGAGGCGTCCCGGCCGTTCCACGGAGTGGGATCGGCCTTGAGCGGGTCCGGGTTGACGACACCGCTGCCGCCATAGCGGAGCGCATCCGTGTTGAGGACCTCGCGCCAGGCGGGGATCCGGTCGGGGACGCCGAGGCGGTAGGCGTGGCGGACGACGGGGGAGAAGTTGCTGACGGCGATCAGGGGGGTGCCGTCGGCGGCATGGCGGACGAAGGAGAGGACATTGTCCTCGCCGGCATCGCCGTCGATCCAGGAGAAGCCGGCCGGGTCGGTGTCGCGTTCCCACAGCGCCGGCGCGTCCGCATAGCACCGGTTGAGGTCGCGTACGAGATCGCGTACGCCCCGGTGGTCCGGCTCCGCCTCGTACGACGGGTCCAGCAGCCACCAGTCCGGGCCATGGCTCTCCGCCCACTCCGCGCCCTGCGCGAACTCCTGTCCCATGAAAAGGAGTTGCTTGCCGGGGTGGGCCCACATGTAGCCGAGGTAGGCGCGGTGGGTGGCGCGCTGCTGCCACCAGTCGCCGGGCATCTTCGACACCAGCGACCGCTTGCCGTGCACCACCTCGTCGTGGGAGATCGGCAGCACATAGTTCTCGGAGTAGGCGTAGATCATGGAGAACGTCATCTCGCCGTGGTGGTACTTGCGGTGCACCGGCTCCTTGGAGACGTAGACGAGGGAGTCGTGCATCCAGCCCATGTTCCACTTCAGCCCGAAGCCCAGGCCGCCGAAGCCGCCGGGCCCGACGTGGTGCGTGGCGCGGGTGACGCCGTCCCAGGCGGTGGATTCCTCGGCGATGGTGACGACGCCGGGGCAGCGGCGGTAGACGGTCGCGTTCATCTCCTGGAGGAAGGCGACCGCGTCGAGGTTCTCCCGGCCGCCGTGGACGTTCGGGGTCCAGCCGCCCTCCTCGCGGGAGTAGTCGAGGTAGAGCATGGAGGCGACGGCGTCCACGCGCAGGCCGTCGATGTGGAACTCCTCGCACCAGTACACGGCGTTGGCGACCAGGAAGTTACGGACCTCGGTGCGGCCGTAGTCGAACTCCAGGGTGCCCCAGTCCGGGTGCGCGGCCCGTGCCGGGTCCTGGTGCTCGTACAGCGGCCGTCCGTCGAACTCCGCCAGCGCCCAGTCGTCGCGCGGGAAGTGCGCGGGCACCCAGTCCATCAGGACACCGATGCCGGCCCGGTGCAGCGCGTCGATGAGGTACCTGAAGTCGTCCGGGGTGCCCATCCTGGCGGTGGGCGCGTAGAAGCCGGTCACCTGATAGCCCCACGAGCCGCCGAAGGGGTGCTCGGAGACGGGCATCAGCTCGACATGGGTGAAGCTCAAGTCCTTTACGTAGGCGGTCAGTTGGACGGCCAGCTGGCGGTAGGTGAGGCCGGGGCGCCAGGAGGGGAGGTGCACCTCGTAGACGGAGAACGGGGCCTGGTGCACGGGCCGCTCACCGCGCCGCGCCATCCAGTCGGCGTCCTTCCAGCGGTAGTGCGACTCCTCCACGACCGAGGCATTGGCGGGCGGGCACTCCGTCCGCCGGGCCATCGGGTCGGCGCGTACGGTCGTCGAGCCGTCCGGCCGGGTGATCTCGAACTTGTACAGCTCACCCTCGCCGACACCCGGCACGAACAGTTCCCAGACGCCGCACGAGCCCAGCGACCGCATCGGAAAGCCGGTGCCGTCCCAGAAGTTGAAGTCGCCGACGACCCGCACGCCCCGGGCGTTGGGCGCCCAGAGAGTGAAGCGGGTGCCGGTCACGCCCTGGTGGTCCATGGTCCGCGCGCCCAGTGCCCGCCACAGCTGCTCGTGCCGGCCCTCCCCGAACAGATGCAGGTCCAGCTCACCGAGCGCGGGCAGAAAGCGGTACGGATCCTGCACCGTCACGGTGTTGTCGTCGTACTCCACCAGCAGCTCGTAATCGGGGATGGCGCGCAGCGGCAGCACCCCGGCGAACAGCCCGTCGCCCTCGGCGTGCAGAGCGGCGCGCAGCCCCTTCGCCACGACGGTGACGCCCTTGGCGTACGGCCGCAGGACCCGGAAGAGCAGCCCGCCGCGCACCGGGTGTGCGCCGAGCAGCCCGTGCGGATCGTGATGGGCGCCGCCCAGCAGCCGGCCCCGGTCCTCGTCGCCGAGCGGGGCGGCGGCCCGCACACCATGGCTCGCGGCCTTGGGCTTCGCCGTACGGGACGTGACGGAGGGCCGGGCGGTACGGGTGGCCGCGACGGCCCGGGACGCGGGCGGGCGGCCGCCCGGCGCACGCTCGCCGCTCCCCGCGGGTTCGCCGGTCGCGTCCTGGCCGGGCCCGGGATCGGCAGGGGTACGGCGGGACGGCGGCGATCCTGCGGGGGATGGCGAAGCGGTTCCTGCCGGGTCGGTGGTGGCAGACGGGCGGGCGGTCACGTGGGGTGCCTCCTCGGGGCGGGGCGTCGGTCGGATCTCGGGTGGTGGCGCGGTGGCGGGGGGACGGTTCCTCTGCGGCCCCCTCACCCGCGGCCGTCGGGCCCGCAGGCACCGTTGTCCGCCGCCAGCCGCCGGATGGCGGCCATCGGTACGGCCAGCCAGTCGGGCCGGTGCCGGGCCTCGTACAGCACCTCGTAGACGGCCTTGTCGGTCTCGTAGGCCCGCATCAGCTCGGGCGCCGACCGCGGGTCGAGGCCGCCCGCCTCGGCATAGCCCAGGCAGTAGGCCTCACGGGTGCGGCGCGCCCACTCCAGCGACCAGGGGTCGCCGCCGGCCTGCCCGCTGCGCGCCGCGTAGTCGAAGGAGCGCAGCATCGCGGCGACATCGCGCAGCGCCGGCTGCAGGCGGCGGCGCTCCACCAGCGGCCGGGCCGGCTCGCCCTCGAAGTCGATCAGCGACCAGCGGCCCTCGTCGGCGGAGCGCAGCGTCTGGCCCAGATGCAGATCGCCGTGGATGCGCTGGGCGGCCCAGCTGCGGCCGTCGTGGCCGACGACGGCGAGCGCGTCGAACGCCGCCCGCAGACGGTCGCGATAGGGCTGGAGCACGGGCACCGCGCGGGCGGTGGCCTCCAGCCGCGCGTTCATCCGGGCGGCGATCGCGGTCAGCTGCGGGCGGTGCAGTTCGGTGGTCGGCAGCGTCTGGGCGAGCGCGGTGTGCACCTCGGCGGTGGCATGGCCCAGCGCCCGCGCCGAGCCGGTGAAGTCGGCCCGTACGGCCAGCGCGTTGAGCGCCAGCTGCCAGCCGTCCGCGGAGCCCGGCAGATACGGCTGGAGGACCCCCAGCGTGGTCGGCTCGCCGCCCTCCTCGGCGGCTTCGGCCTCGTACCACGCCACGGGGGCGGGCACCCGCGCGCACTTGGCGTCGGCGAGCGCGCGGGGCAGCTCCAGATCCGGGTTGAGGCCGGGCGCGATCCGCCGGAAGACCTTCAGGATGTAGCAATCCCCGTACACGATCGAGGAGTTGGACTGCTCGACGGCGATCGGCCGGGCCGGCAGCCCGGAGGGGAGGTCCTGGCCCGGCTCGCGGCAAAAGCGCAGCGCGCCGATCCGGCCGGGCACCCGCAGCCGCTCCAGCAGCAGCGCGCACAGCCGGTTGTCGAGCAGCGCGTCGTAGACGGTACGGCCGCGCAGCGGGCCGCCGGCCGGCCGGCCGATCGCGGCGGGCGCCAGCTGCGGCGGCAGTGCGGGGTGTACCCCCAGCAGGAGTTGATAGCAGTCACCCGCGACGGTCGCCCGGCTCGGCGGCGCCGACTGCTGGGCGCGCACGAGCAGCTGCAGTATTCCCGGTGTGCCGCCGTCGGCGGTGCACGGCAGCAGTTCGGTCGCCGAGACCAGCGAGAAGCCGGTGATCAGCCGTCCCTTGCCGGCGAACCAGCGCTGGCGGGGCACCCATTCGGCGAGCAACGGCACGAGCGAGGACAGCAGATCGGGTGCGGCGACGAGCGGGCGGTCAGGGGTTTTTCGGGTGGCACGGGTCGAGGCGGTGTCCGACATGGCGTCGCGTCCTTTCCCCGGGCACACGACAGATAGCCCAAAGTGTCCCGGAATGCGGCCTTGACTGTGCGGCGGCGCGGTGGGGGTACCCCCAGACGGAGTCCGGGGGGCCTCACGCGAGGATCGTCCGTACGGCAGCGGTGTGGTGCGACATGCGCTGCCTGCGTTGCGCGGCGGTCTCCAGGGCCCCGGAGACCGGCCGCCCTTGCTCGCCCGGCCCGTGCGGTAGTAGGGAGACTGCCCGAGCGAAAGGTCAAAAAACGCCCGTACGCGCGTGCGGCCGCGTACGGGCGGATTTCTGGGGGCCCGTGCCCGGTGGGGCGGCCCCGTTCAGGCGGCGTTTCTGCGCAGCCGGAACCAGTAGAAGCCGTGGCCCGCGAGGGTGAGCAGGTACGGCAGTTCGCCGATGGGCGGGAAGCGGACGCCGCCGATCAGCTCGACCGGATGACGGCCGTTGAACGCCTGGAGGTCCAGCTCCGTCGGCTGCGCGAAGCGCGAGAAGTTGTTCACGCACAGCACCAGGTCGTCGTCCGCGCCGCCGCTGCCGGGCGATTCCCGCAGATAGGCCAGTACCGCCGGATTGCTGGAGGGGAGTTCGGTGTAGCTGCCGAGCCCGAACGCCGGATTCTGCTTACGGATCTCGATCATGCGGCGGGTCCAGTGCAGCAGCGACGACGGTGAACTCATCGCCGCCTCGACATTGGTGACCTGGTAGCCGTAGACGGGATCCATGATGGTCGGCAGCGAGAGCCGGCCCGGATCGCAGGAGGAGAATCCGGCGTTACGGTCCGGCGTCCACTGCATCGGGGTGCGCACCGCATCGCGGTCGCCGAGCCAGATGTTGTCGCCCATGCCGATCTCGTCGCCGTAGTAAAGAATCGGCGAGCCGGGCAGTGACAGCAGCAGGGCCGTGAAGAGTTCGATCTGGTTGCGGTCGTTGTCGAGCAGCGGGGCCAGCCGCCGGCGGATACCGATATTGGCCCGCATCCGCGGGTCCTTCGCGTACTCCGCGTACATGTAGTCGCGCTCTTCGTCCGTGACCATTTCGAGGGTCAGCTCGTCGTGGTTGCGCAGGAAGATGCCCCACTGGCAGCCGGACGGAATCGCCGGGGTCTTGGCGAGGATTTCCGATACCGGGTAGCGGGATTCGCGGCGTACCGCCATGAAGATCCGGGGCATGACCGGGAAGTGGAACGCCATATGGCATTCGTCGCCGCCGACGGCGTAGTCGCCGAAGTAGTCGACGACGTCCTCCGGCCACTGATTGGCCTCGGCCAGCAGCACGGTGTCCGGATAATGCGCATCGATCTCGGCGCGGACCCGCTTGAGGAAGGCGTGCGAGGCGGGCAGGTTCTCGCAGTTGGTGCCCTCCTCGGCGTACAGATACGGCACCGCGTCCAGCCGGAAACCGTCGATGCCCAGGTCGAGCCAGAACCGCAGGGCCGAGATCATCTCCTCCTGGACCGTCGGGTTCTCGTAGTTGAGATCCGGCTGGTGGGAGAAGAAGCGGTGCCAGTAGTACTGCTTGCGCACCGGATCGAAGGTCCAGTTGGAGGCTTCGGTGTCGACGAAAATGATCCGGGCGTCGCCGTATTGCTTGTCGTCGTCGGCCCAGACGTAATAGTCGCCGTACGGCCCCTCCGGGTCGGTGCGGGACTCCTGGAACCACGGGTGCTGATCGCTGGTGTGGTTCATCACCATATCGATGATGACCCGCATACCGCGGTGGTGCGCGGCGTCCACGAATTCCACGAAGTCGGCGAGGTCGCCGAACTCCGGGAGCACCGAGGTGTAGTCGGAGACATCGTATCCGCCGTCCCGCAGCGGGGATTTGAAGAAGGGCGGGAGCCAGAGGCAGTCCACCCCCAGCCATTGCAGATAGTCGAGCTTGGCCGTGATGCCCTTGAGATCCCCGATGCCGTCGCCATTGCTGTCCTGGAACGACCGCACCAGGACTTCATAGAAAACGGCCCGTTTGAACCAGTCGGGATCGCGGTCCTTCGCCGGTGTGTCCTCGAACGTGTCGGGGACAGGCTCATTGACGATCAATTGGGTGACCCTCCGATCGGTGAGGACGGTCGCAGTGACAGCACATGAGCGGGCGCGAGCGAGCGGCCCGGCTCCAGGCGCACATAGTTGTCCCTGCCCCAGTGGTAGGTGTCGCCGGTGAGCTCGTCGCGCACCGGCAAGGAATCGTGCCGGCCGAGGCCGAGTTCCGGCATGTCCAACGACACCGTCGCCTCGTGGGTGTGGTGCGGGTCGAGGTTGACCACTGTGAGCACCGTGTCGGCTTTGTCCCCGTGTCCCGCGCGCTTGGAGAACGCGATCACGGAGTCGTTGTCGACGTGGTGGAAGTGCAGGTTGCGCAGCTGCTGGAGCGCGGGATGGCGCCTTCGGATGCGGTTGAGCGCGGTGATGAGCGGCGCGATGGTACGCCCTTCGCGGGCCGCCGCATCCCAGTCACGCGGCCTGAGTTGGTACTTCTCCGAGCCGAGGTACTCCTCGCTTCCCTGGTGCAGCCCGGTCGCCTCGCACAGCTCATATCCGGCGTAGACACCCCAGTTGGGCGAGAGGGCGGCGGCCAGTACGGCACGGATCTCGAAGGCCGCGCGGCCGCCGTCCTGGAGGTAGGCGTGCAGGATGTCCGGTGTGTTGACGAAGAAGTTGGGCCGCAGATAGTCGGCACTCGCGCCGGACAGTTCGGTGAGGTACTCGGTGAGCTCCTGCTTGCTGTTGCGCCAGGTGAAGTAGGTGTACGACTGGTGGAAGCCGATCTGGGCGAGGGTGTGCAGCATCGCGGGGCGGGTGAACGCCTCGGCCAGGAACAGCACATCGGGGTCGGTGCGGGCGATGTCGGCGAGCACCTTCTCCCAGAACACCACCGGCTTGGTGTGCGGGTTGTCGACACGGAAGATCCGTACGCCCTTGGCCATCCAGAAGCGCAGCAGCCGCTCCGTCTCGCGCACCAGCCCCCGGAAGTCGGTGTCGAAGGCGAGAGGGTAGATGTCCTGGTACTTCTTCGGCGGGTTCTCCGCGTAGGCGATGGAGCCGTCGGCGCGATGGTGGAACCACTGCGGGCGCTGCTCGACCCAGGGGTGGTCGGGGGAGCACTGCAGCGCGAAGTCCAGGGCCACCTCCATGCGCAGATCGCGGGCGGTGCGCACGAAGTGGTCGAAGTCCTCGAAGGTGCCCAGGTCCGGGTGGAGGGCGTCGTGGCCGCCGTCGGAGGAGCCGATCGCCCAGGGGGAGCCGACGTCGTCGGGGCCGGCGGACAGCGCGTTGTCGGGGCCCTTGCGGAAGGCGGTCCCGATGGGGTGGACGGGGGGCAGATAGACGACGTCGAATCCCATCGCGGCGACGGCGGGCAGCCGTTCGGCGGCGGTGCGCAGGGTGCCGCTGATGACGCTGCCGTCCGGCGCGGTGATGGCGCCCTCGGAGCGCGGGAAGAGCTCGTACCACGAGCCGTACAGGGCCCGTCTGCGCTCGACGGCCAGCGGCATGGGCCGGGAGACGGTGAGCAGTTCGCGCAGCGGGTGGCGGTCCAGCGCCTCGGTGACCTGGGGTGCGAGGGCGGCGGCGAGACGGGTGGCGGCGGGGAGTTCGCCGTTGCGCAGCGTGTCCACGGCGGACAGCACCGCCTCGCGGCCGTCGCTCTTGGGGACGTCGGTGGCGGCCCGTTCGTGGAGGGCGGCGCCCTCGGTGAGCATCAGCTCGGTGTCGATGCCCGCCGGAATCTTGATCGCGGCGTGCCGGCGCCAGGTGGTGACCGGATCGGACCAGGCCTCGACGGTGTAGGTCCAGCGGCCCTCGAGGCCGGGGGTGACCTCGGCGGTCCACCGGTCGGTGCCGGGCGCGGCCTCGCGCATCGGGGTCCAGGGTCCGCAGCGGCCGGCGGGATTGCGCAGCACCACATTGGCGGCGACCGCGTCATGGCCTTCCCGGAATACGGTGGCCGAGACCTCCAGTGTCTCTCCGACCACCGCCTTCGCCGGGCGGCGGCCGCAATCGATCTGCGGGCGGATGTCCAGAACAGGGATGCGACCGATCATGGGCTCACCTGGGCTAGTGATACTTTGCGGGGTTTTGTCCTTTGTATCCGCTCCACGGTAGGGGGACGGGGTCCGGGCATGGGCGCTCCTGTCCGCTTTCACTCGGTTGGCGGTGGGTGCGGCGGGCCGGGCCGTTGCCTGCGGACCTGCCGAGGGCAGCGGCGTATGCGGTGAGCCTGCCCCGGAGGGGCGGCCGGGCAATCCGGTTCGCCGGTGAACTACTCGTTCGTAACCCCTCGCCCGTCGTGACCCGTCGGGCATACCCCGGAACTCTCGCGGGGCGGGGCGCAACTGCGGTGACACATGCGGGTCGCCTCCTCAACTCAGGTGAATCACAAGAGATTTGGATCACAAGGGAGGTGCGGTGTGCGGATGTCCGGTGCCGCGCCGGGGCCCGTCGGCGTCACACCGCAGCCTCTCGCCAGGAGGGGGTCGGTACAAGAGCGCATGAGGGGGTGGAATCAGCCATATCGACGGACGCGGCGGTACGGGCGGTCGCCGAGCGGGCCCGAGGGGAGGAGTCGCCGTCTCACCTGTCGCCCGCACTGGCGTCAACTGCCTTGCGTTCAGCGTCGGTTGGGTGCCTCGGGCGGACCCGGAAACGCGCGAAGGCGGTGCCCGGAGGGAATCCGGACACCGCCCACTGATGAGGTCACGTCACCCCGGAGCGATCGGCGAGCGATCGAACACCGGTGGCGGCGGCCTGTTCGGCGTATGCGACCTACGTGTTACTTGACCGCGACGCCGACCCACGCGGACTCGACGCCCTTGACCTCGGCGCTGTCCTTGCCGTAGAGGTCGGTGGCGGCCTTGACGGTCGCCTCACGGGCGGCCTTGTAGTCGGTGTTCGAGGTCATGTACTCGGTCAGGGCCTTGAACCAGATCTTCTCGGCCTTGTCCCGGCCGATGCCGGCGACCTTGGAGCCGTCGGCCGTCGGGCTGTCGTACTTGACGCCACCGATCTCCTTCGGGCCGCTGCCCTCGGACAGCAGGTAGAAGAAGTGGTTGGCGACACCCGAGGAGTAGTGCGGGTCCAGGCCACCGGTCTCGGAGTCCCAGAAGTCCTTCGACTGGCCGTCCTTGGACGGCTTGTCCATGTAGCGCAGCGGGGTGCCGTCGCCGTTGATGTTGATCTTCTCGCCGATGAGGTAGTCGCCCGGGTCCTTGTCGTTCTTGGCGTAGAACTCGACCGAGGTGCCGAAGATGTCCGAGGTGCCCTCGTTCAGACCGCCGGACTCGCCGCTGTAGGTGAGGTTGGCGGTGGCCGAGGTGACACCGTGCGACATCTCGTGCGCCGCGACGTCCAGGGCGGTCAGCGGGGCCTTGTTGTCCTGGCCGTCGCCGTAGGTCATGCAGAAGCAGCTGTCGTCCCAGAAGGCGTTGACGTAGCTGTTGCCGTAGTGGACGCGCGAGGAGGCACCCTTGCCGTCGCCCTTGATGCCGGCGCGGCCGTGCACGGTCTTGTAGTAGTCCCAGGTCTCGGCCGCGCCGTAGTGCGCGTCGACGGCCGCGGTCTGCGGGTCGTCGGGCTTGCCGGTGCCCCAGTTGTCGTCGTCGTCCGTGAACGGCTCGCCGTCGCCGCTCTCGCTGTTCTTGAGGTTGGTGGTCTTGTGGCCACCGCGCCCGTCATCGGTCAGCGTGAACTTGCTGCCGTCCTTCTTGGTGCCGAGCTCGACGCTGCCGCTGAACTCGCTCTCGCCCTTGCCGGTGTGGATCTCGTCGTACTGGAAGAGCTTCTTGCCGCTGTTGGCGTCGGTGATGACGTGCAGCCGGCTGGGCGTGCCGTCCTTCTTGACGCTGGAGACGACGGTGTCGTACGCGAGGACGGGGCTGCCGGAGGCGGCCCAGACGACCTTGCGGGCGGTCTTGGTGGTGGCCGACTTCGCGCCGATGGTCTTGGCCGCCACGCCCTGCGCCGACTTCTGCGCGACAGAGGGGGCGATCTTCGCCGTGGTGGAGGCGACCTTGATGGTCTTCTCGGTGGACTTGGTGGTGCTCTTGATCGCGCCGCCCTTGGCGGTGTGCACGACCATGTCGCCGCCGAGGACCGGCAGTCCGGCATAGGTGCGCTCGTAGCGGGTGTGCGTGGTGCCGTTGGCGTCCTTGATGACGTCCTTGACGACCAGCTTCTCCTGCGAACCGAGGCCGAGCGACGCGGCGGTCTGTGCCTTGGTGGCGGCCGCGTCACGCAGCAGCTCGGCGCGGTGCGAGGCGCTCAGGATCTGCGGCTGGCCGCCCAGTGCCTTGGGCTGCGGCGCCGTCGAGGCGCCGGCGGTACCGACGGTGATGCCGGCGGCCAGCAGGGCCGCGGCGGCGATGGCGGTACCGGTCACACGGGTCTTACGAGATATGCGGGGGGTCACGCGTGCTCCTTCAACTTTGCCAAGTGGTGGGGGTGCAAAGCGATGCGGGTGTGACGTGCGTCGGGAAGACTGCCATTCGAACGCGTGCATGTCAGGAGGATGTTAAAAGGTTGGCTGAAAATCGTCCGTAGAGAGAGGACCGCTGTTCGTATAACGGAAAGGGGCGCCGCCCCCGAAGATCCGGGAACGACGCCCAACTCGCTTTCTCGGCAGGTCAGTTACCGTGAGAGCCGGTCACCGCACTGCCTCTCGCATACGAAGGTGACGCTTCGGTGCCGCAACGGCGTCAGAAAGTGAGCTTCCAGCCGTTGATGTAGCCCGAGTCCTGCGCGTAGACATCCTGGACCCGCAGCTTCCAGGTGCCGCTCGCCGCCTTCGAGGAGGCGTTGACGGTGTAGGTCGTCTTGACGTTGGCCGCCGAGTCGAGCGCGCTGGAGTTCTTCAGCCGGTACGTCGTACCGTCCGGCGCGATCAGATCGATGACCAGGTCACCGCGGTAGGAGTGGACGATGTCCACCGCGACCTTCAGCGTGCTCGGCGCATTGCCGCTGCGGCTGACGGTGATCGGTGAGGTGACCGCCGCGCCCGCGTCCGGGATCTGCACATCGTCGGCGTTCTCGAAGACATTGCCGCCGCCGGCCGGGTTGACCGTCCAGGTGAAGGCGGTGGTGCCGGTCTTCTTCGCGGAGTCGGTAACCGTCACCGTGACATTGCCGGTCCCGGCGGTGGTCGGAGTACCGGAGATCAGACCGGTGCTCGCGTTGAGGGACAGCCCGGCGGGCAGTCCGCTCGCCGCGTACGACAGTGCGCCCGCCGTCCCGCTGGTGGCCTTGATCTGCAGGCTCGCCGCCTGGCCCACGGTGCTGGTCTGGTTGCCCGGGTTGGTGACGGTGACCCCGCCGCCGTCCGGGACGCGGGAGCCGACGTTGACCGCCGCCCAGGTGTTGGCGACCGTGTTGTACGACGCGCTGCCCTGGCCGAAGAGGTCCGCCGCGGCCTGCAGGGTGGCGGTGCGGGCGGCCGCGTAGTTGGTGTTGGCGCTCATGTACTGGCTGAGTGCCTTGAACCACACCTTCTCGGCGTTGGCCCGGCCGATGCCCGGGACCGGCAGATTGTCGAAGGTCGGGCTGTCGTAGTGGACGCCGCCGATGTCCTTCGGGCCGCTGCCCTCGGACAGCAGGTAGAAGAAGTGGTTGGCGACACCGGAGGAGTAGTGGACGTCCTTGTTGCCGACGTCGCTGGACCAGTAGTCGGCCGAGCCGCCGTCCTTGCTGGGCTTGTCCATGTAGCGCAGCGGCGTGCCGTCGCCGTTGATGTCGATCTTCTCGCCGATGAGGTAGTCACCGGGGTCGGCGGCGTTGTTGGCGTAGAACTCCACCGCCGTACCGAAGATGTCCGAGGTCGCCTCGTTGAGGCCGCCGGACTCGCCGCTGTACTCCAGGCCCGCGGTGTTGGAGGTGACGCCGTGCGACATCTCGTGGCCGGCCACGTCGATGGCGGTCAGCGGGGCGGCGTTGCCGCTGCCGTCGCCGTACGTCATGCAGAAGCAGCCGTCGTCCCAGAAGGCGTTGACGTAGCTGTTGCCGTAGTGGACGCGGGAGTAGGCGCCGACGCCGTCACCGCGGATGCCGCTGCGGCCGTGCACGTTCTTGTAGTAGTCCCAGGTCTCCTGCGCGCCGTAGGCGGCATCCACGCCGGCGGTCTGGGCGTTCTGCGGCGTACCGTCGCCCCAGGTGTCGTCCGCGTCGGTGAAGAGCGTGCCCGTCCCGGAGGACCCGTGCTTGAGGTCGTAGGTCTTGTGGTTGCCGCGGGTGGGGTCCGTCATCGAGAAGCTGGGGGCCGACCCCGACGTCCCGATGGTGACCTTGCCGCTGTACTCGCTGTTGCCGACGCCGTTCTCGATCCCCTGGTACTGGAAGATCCTGGCGCCGGTCGTGGCGTCCGTAATGACGTGCAGCTGGTTGGGCGTGCCGTCGTCCTGCAGCCCGCCGACCACCGTCTCGTACGCGAGGACCGGCTTGCCGTCGGCGACCCAGACCACTTTGCGCGGTGTCGTGGCGGGCGCGGTCTTCTTCGACCCCAGCGCCTGCGCCGACTTGACGGCCTTCGCCGCGGCCGCCGCCGGCGTCACCTTCGCCGTGGTGCTCGCGACCTTGAGCTGCGAGCGCACGGCCTTGGTGACGCCCTTGAGCGCGCCGGCCTTGCTCTCGTGCACCACGAGGTCACCGCCGAGGACGGGCAGTCCGGCGTAGGTGCGCTCGTAGCGGGTGTGGACCGTGCCGTCGGCATCCTTCGAGACGTCCTTGACGACCAGCTTCTCCTGCGCGCCGAGCTTGAGCCGCTCGGCGGTGCGCGCGGTGGTGGCGCGGGCCTGCCGTATCAGCTCCGCACGCTGGGACGGGGACAGCTTGGCCGGCAGTGCGCCGGGGTCGGGCGCGGCATGCGCGGTGCCCGGCCGCGGGGCGGCCGCCGTGCCGGTGCCGGCCTGAACGCCGACGGCCAGCATCGCCGTGACGGCGACCAGTGCGCCGGTCGCAACGGCGCGTCTATGGGGGGTGCGTCTCACACTGACTCCTTCTGCGGTGGCCGCGACGTGACGGTGCGGCCGAGGGGGACCGGGCGGCGGAGCGGCCGTCCGGGCAGAGCGAGGCAGAACACATGGAGCGTGTGGGGGGAGACGTACGAATGTGCTTGAGGTGCTGGTTGTGCTCGAGGTGCCGGTGGTGCGGGCTGCCGCCGGGATGGGGCTGTGGGGGCCCGTGCGGCGGTTGCGGGGAAGAGTCCCACCGGAGACGGGCAGTTGTCAGGCTCCGTTCAAGTAATTGGCCGGAAAACGTCCGTTGGGCGGAATCGGCGTCCGGAAGCCGGACAGGACGTCAGGAACCGGCGGGATGCTCGCCGTGCCAGGAATGCCACAGCGCCGCATAGGCGCCGTCGGCCGCCACCAGCTCGTCATGCGTGCCGAGTTCGGCCAGCCGGCCGTCCTCCATGACGGCCACCCGGTCCGCGTCGTGCGCGGTGTGCAGCCGGTGCGCGATGGCGATGACCGTACGGCCCTCCAGGACGGCGGCCAGCGCCCGTTCCGTATGCCGCGCCGTACGGGGATCCAGCAGCGCCGTCGCCTCGTCCAGGATCAGGGTGTGCGGATCCGCCAACACCACGCGTGCCAGGGCCAGTTGCTGCGACTGCGCGCCGTCGGGACGGTGGCCGCCGGGTCCCATCTCGGTGTCCAGCCCGGCCGGCAGACCGCCCACCCACCCGGCACCGACGGCCGCCAGCGCGGCATTCAGCTCGGCATCCCCGGCGGCGGGCGCGGCGATCCGCAGATTGTCCCGGACGGTGCCCAGGAACACATGGTGCTCCTGGGTGACCAGCACGACCTGGCGGCGCAGCACCGCCGGGTCCAGATCGGCGACCGGCACCCGCCCGACCGTCACCGAGCCGGTGCGCGGCGCATCGATCCCCGCGAGCAGCCGGCCGAGGGTGGACTTCCCGGCGCCGGAGGGGCCGACCAGCGCGATCCGCTCGCCGGGACGGATGGTGAGGTCCACGCCGCGCAGAACGTCGCGGGAGCGCTCACCGGGGGCGTGGTCGTACGCGTAGTGCACGGCGGAGACGTCGATCCGGTCGTCCACGGGGACGGGGGAGGAGACGGGGGGAGAGGAGGAGGGGGAGGGCGAGGGGGAGGGGGAGGGGGTCGGCCGGGGAATCGGGGCGGCCATGCGTGCCCGTGGCGCCTGGGCGGCGCCCTCCACCCGGGCGAACGCGGCCCCGCTGCTCTGCACCTGCTCGACCCACAGCAGCATCACATCCAGCGGCGCGGACAGCTGCCGCAGATACAGCGCCGCCGAGACGACCACCCCCACACTCATCGTCCCCTGCGCGTGCAGCACCGCACCCACCAGCAGTACGGCGGCCACCGGGACGCCGTAGGAGACATCCACCGCCGGGAAGAGCACGCTGCGCAGGAACAGCGTGCGCAGGCGGGTGCGGCGGCAGCGCCCGATCGCCGCCTCGCTCGCCGCCGTCCGGCTCTCCTGCAGCCCGAGGGCCTCGACGGTGCGCGCACCGGCCGCCGTGGCGGCGAGCAGCTCGGCGAGCGCCGAATGGGCCGCGCCCTCGGCCAGATACGCGGTGTGCGCCCGGCGCAGATACCACCGCACGGCGAACAGACACCCCAGCAGCCCCGCCCCGCACGCCCCGAGCCGAGGATCCAGCACCACCACCGCCCCCAGGACGAACAGCGCCTGTACGGCGGCGATGAAGATCTCCGGCGCGGCATCCCGCAGCGTCGTACCGACCTTCTCCACATCCGTCGTGCCACGGGTCGCCAGATCGCCCGTACCCGCCCGCTCCACGGCCGCAGCGGGCAGCGCCAGCGCCCGGTCGACGAACTGTTCACGGACCCGCGCCAGGGTCCGCTCGCCGAAGCGGTGCCCGACATACCGCGCGTACCGGGCCAGCAGCAGCTGCGCCGCCGCACACAGCAGGAGGACGAGCGCCGGCCGGTCCACGGTCCCTACGCCGCCGCCGGCGCGCACCGCGTCGACGATCCGGCCCAGCAGCCAGGGGCCGGCCAGCCCGGCGCCGGCGGCCAGGACGTTCAGGGCGAGCACGGCGGCGAAGGCGCGCCCGTCGAGCCGGATCAGCCGGAGCGCCGCCCGCCGGGTCGTGGCCCGGTCGGCCACCGGCAGCGTGCCGTCGTGCGCAGCGGCGGCGGACGCGGGCCGCGGCGCGGTCACCGGGCACCTCCGCCGGCCGCGCCCGCATCCGCGGGCTCGTCCTCGCCGCGGGAGACCAGGCGGCGGTAGCCCGCCTCCCCCGCCAGCAGTTCACGATGGCTGCCGACGGCCGCGACCCGCCCTCCGACCAGGTAGTACACGGTGTCCGCCCGGTCCAGCAGCAGCGGTGAGGTGCTCGTGACGACGGTCGTCCGGCCGGCGCGGGCGGCGTGCAGCCGGGCCGCGATGGCCGCCTCGGTGTGCGCGTCGACCGCCGAGGTCGGTTCGACCGCGAGCAGCACCTCCGGGTCGGCCAGCAGCGCCCGCACCAGGCGGATGCGCTGCCGCTGCCCGCCGGAGAGACTGCGGCCCTGCGCCGCGACCGCCGCGTCCAGCCCCTCCGGCAGCCCACGCACGATGTCCTGCGCCATGGCCGCCCGCAGGGCCCGCTCCACGGTTGCCGCGTCCCGCTCGCGCCGGCCCGAGACGACCTCCCGGAGAGTCCCGGCGAACAGATCCGCTTCGTTGTCCGCGACCAGGATCCGGTCCCGTACCCATGCCAGGGGCAGGGCATCGAGGCGTACGGCGCCCCAGGTGGCCGCCGAGTCCGCGAACCGGCCGAGGCGGTCGACCACCGCCGCCGACTCCTGCGGCCGGGCGCAGGCGAGTGCGGTCATCGCCCCGGGCAGCACCTCGACGCCGGAGTCGGGATCCCGCAGGACGGCCGCCGCCTCCGGCGCCGGCACGGCACCGGACCCGCCGGCCTCGCCCTCCGGCCCCGCCTCCAGCCCCAGAAGCCCCACCACCCGCCGGGCGGCGACCAGCCCCCGCGTGAGGTCGTAGCCCCCCTCGATGAAGAACGACACCGGCACCACCAACGCCGCCGCATACCCGTACACGGCCACCAGCTCGCCCACGGTGATGGCCCCTTGAGCCGCCATCCTCGCCGCGATCCAGGTCACCGCGGCAAGGAACAGCGTGGGCAGGCCGGCCCCCAGCGCCTGGATCCAGCTCGTCACCGCCCCGACCCGGTACCCCTCGGCCCGCAACGCCTGCGAATCGCGCCGGTAGCGGTCGGCGAATACGTCCTTGCCGCCCAGGCCGTTGAGCACCCGCAGCCCGCCGGCCACGTCGGTCAGCCGGGCCGCCAGCCCGCTCTGCCGCTCGCGGTACCGCGTCTCCGCCCCCTGCAACCGGCCCAGCAGCGGCCCGACCAGCACGGCGAGCAGGGGAACGCCCAGCAGAACCACGACGGCGAGCAGCGGGGAGACCGACAGCAGCAGTACGGCGACGACGACGTACGCCAGGACCGCGCCGACGCCGGGGCCGGTGATCGTCAGCGTCTGGCTGATCACCGCGACATCGCCGATCCCGATCGTGACGACCTCCCCGGCCGTCACCTTGCGCGGCAACGCGGCCCCCAGCCGCAGGGTGTGGGCCACGATGACCCGCACCGTACGGAAGGTGGCGTCCATCCGGATCCTGGTCATGGTCCGGTGTCGCATGATCGCCAGCCAGGCGTTGCCCGCCCCGACGGCCAGCAGCACCCCGGCCCACCCGGCCAGCACCCCCATCCGTCCCGGCGCCAGCCCCTCGTCGATGGCCCGCGACAGCACATACGGCGGCAGCATCAGCCCCACCATCCACAGACTCCCGAACGACGCCCCGGCCGCGACGCGCCACCGCTGACGGGCAACCAGCCACCAGAGATACCGTCCGGCGGAGCCGGGCGGACCGGGCAGCGGTCCGGTCGCGCCCTCCGCCCGTGGCCGGTCGGCACGGCTCATCGCACGCTCTCCCGCCAGGCGCGATGCAGCTCCGCGAAAGGGCCGCGGCCGGCTGTCAGTTCGCCGGGCGGGCCGTCCTCGGCTATCCGGCCGTCGGCCATGACCAGGACGCGGTCGGCGATGTCGACCGTGGACAGGCGGTGGGCGATCCCCACGGCCGTACGGCCGCGGAGCACGGTGTCCATGGCGCGCTGTACCGCCCGCTCGCCGGGTATGTCCAGGCAGCTGGTGGCCTCGTCCAGGATGAGGACGGACGGGTCGGCGAGCAGGGCCCGCGCGAAACCGACCGGCCCACCACGATGGTCGTGCAGTTGACCAGCACGAACGTCAGCGGGAAGGCGGGGAAGAGGCGCAGCAGGGACAGGTCCGTCGTGCCGCGCGAGAGCAGCTGGCCGGAGGCCCAGAGGTCGTGGAAGGCGCGGCCGTGAAGAACCTGCGCCCGCACCGGACGGACGAACGGCCACAGCCGCAGCAGCGAGCGCACCGCGGAGCGCCGGCGCGGCGGCTGAACCGGTCGGGGTCGGGGGCGGTCCGGGCGTCGTCCGTGCGGTAGCGGTAGGGGCCACACTCGCGAGCGTAAGGCGCACCACTGACAATGCTCATGGGTTTTCCGTCTCCCGCGACGCCGCTCTCTCGCGGTGCCGTACCGGATACCGGCGCTGCCGGCCGTGGTCCGTTATCCCGCGATCACCCGGAACAGACTCACCGAGCGCGCGGGCAGTTCGACCGTGCTCCCGGCCGGGTACGGCGGCTGTGCCGGGCCCGGCTGCTCCGCCCGTGCGGTGTCGACGAGGAGTTCGTACGACTGTGCCCAGGGCGGGCCGGGGAGGACGACCGGCCGGGGCCGGGCGTCCGCGTGCAGGACCGCGAGGAAGCTGTCGTCGACGATGCGGACGCCCTGCGCATCGCGCTGCGAAATGTCGTTGCCCGAGAGGTACATGCCCAGGGTGGCCCCCGGGGCGTACCAGTCCTGTTCGGTCATTTCCGTGCCGTCGACGGTGAACCAGGCGAGGTCGCGCAGCCCGTCCCGTCCCTGTGGCCGCCCGGAGAAGAAGGCCCGGCGGCGCAGTACGGGGTGGGCGCGGCGCAGCGCGATGAGGCGGGCGGCGAGGTCGGCCAGCCGCCGCCAGTGCGGGTCGTCGAGCAGCGACCAGTCGAGCCAACTGGTCGCATTGTCCTGGCAGTAGGCGTTGTTGTTGCCGTGCTGGGTGCGGCCCATCTCATCGCCCGCGACCAGCATCGGGACGCCGGTGGACAGCAGGAGCGTGGTGAGGAAGTTGCGAAGCTGGCGGTGGCGCAGCGCGGTGACGGCCGGGTCGTCGCTCTCGCCCTCGGTGCCGCAGTTCCAGGCCCGGTTGTCGTGGGTGCCGTCGCGGTTGCCCTCGCCGTTGTCCCCGTTGCGCTTGTGCTCGTAGGTGACCAGATCGCGCAGGGTGAAGCCGTCGTGGGCGGTGATGAAGTTGACCGAGGCGTACGGGCGGCGGCCGCCCCAGGCGTAGAGGTCGCTGGAGCCGGAGAGGCGGTAGCCGAGGTCGCGGACGTCGCGCTGGGCGCCGCGCCAGAAGTCGCGGACGGTATCGCGGTAGCGGTCGTTCCACTCCGTCCACAGGGGTGGGAAGGCGCCGACCTGATAGCCGCCGGAGCCGACGTCCCAGGGTTCGGCGATCAGTTTGACGCGGCGCAGCACCGGGTCCTGCGCGATCACGGCGAGGAACGGGGAGAGCATGTCCACGTCGTGCATGGAGCGGGCCAGCGCGGCGGCCAGGTCGAAGCGGAAGCCGTCCACGCCCATCTCGGTGACCCAGTACCGCAGCGAATCGGTGATCAGGCGCAGGACGTTGGGCTGGACGACGTGCAGGGTGTTGCCGCAGCCGGTGTAGTCGGCGTAGCGGCGGGCGTCGCCCGCCAGGCGGTAGTAGCCGCGGTTGTCCACGCCCCGCAGACAGAGGGTCGGGCCCAGCTCGCCGGCCTCCGCGGTGTGGTTGTAGACGACGTCCAGGATGACCTCGATCCCGGCGTCGTGCAGCGCCCGCACCATGCGCTTGAATTCGCCGACCTGCTGGCCGCGGGTCCCGGTGGCGGCGTATCCGGCGTGCGGCGCGAAGTAGCCGATGGAGTTGTAGCCCCAGTAGTTGCGCAGCCCCCGGCGCACCAGATGGTCCTCGTGCGCGAACTGGTGGACCGGCAGCAGCTCGACGGCGGTGACCCCGAGCCGTACGAGATGCTCCAGCGCGGCGGGATGGGCGAGCCCCGCGTAGGTGCCGCGCAGCCGCTCCGGGATGCCCGGGTGCCGCATGGTGAAGCCGCGCACGTGCAGTTCGTAGAGGACGGAATCCGGCCAGGGTGTCTTGGGCCGCCGGTCGTCGCGCCATTCGTCGTCGGCGCCGTCGCCGGAACAGCCCCCGGTGTCGTCGCCGACCACCACGCCCTTGGGGACGTACGGTGCCGAATCGCGGTCGTCGCGCACCGTGTCGGCGATCTGCTGCTGTGGCCAGTCGCGGACGTGGCCGTAGATCTGGGCGGGCAGGGCGGGCCCGGCGGATCCCCGCTCCGTACAGGTGCCGAAGTCGCCGTCCACGGCGCGGGCGTAGGGGTCGAGCAGCAGCTTGGCCGGATTCCAGCGGGCGCCGGTCCATGGGTCCCAGCGGCCGTGCACCCGGTAGCCGTAGCGCTGTCCCGGGTGTATGCCGGGCAGGAAACCGTGCCAGATCTCATGGGTCAGTTCGGTCAGCGGATGGCGCGTCTCCTGGTCCTCCTCGTCGAAGAGACAGACCTCCACGGCCTCGGCGCCGCCCGCCCACAGGGCGAAGTTGGTGCCGGCGACGCCGTCGGGTCCGGTGCGGTAACGGGCCCCGAGGGGTGTGGGGCTGCCGGGGCGGACAGCGGCGGGCGGGGCGAGTGGTCCGTCCTCGACCGCCTCCTGCTCGGGTGCGCTCGACACGTGCCGGCCTCCTGCGGCTCATGGCTCGGTCGGGCGGCGGCCCGTGCATGGGGGTACCTTCCAGCGTGAGCTGGGGGAGCCCCGGCCGTGCGTCCACGTCTCCGCCCTCCCCGTTGTTCTGCCCGCAACCGGGCGTTGCCTCACGTTTCCCGTCGGCTTAGGCGTGCGCTGAACTCACCGTGACCTTGTACGGCATGACATTCCGAGACATGACATTGCCGATCGCCCCTCCCCTCATCCGCCACAATTCGGTACATGACCGGCGGTGAGAAGCGCTCAGTGAAGGACCCGGCCGGGGGCCCGGCCAACGATCCGGCCAACGATCCGGCCAACGATCCGGCCAACGACCCGGCCAACGACCCGGTACGCGGCCGAGTGCGCCACCGGGGGCGCCGCCCGCGTACCGTCCTCGCCGTCCTGGCCGCGCTGGCGGGCACGGTGCTGCCCCTCGGCTGCACCTCCTCGGACGAGACCGGCGGGGGCGATTCGCCCTCCCCGCAGGAGGCGATCCGGGTCGTCCCGCGCGACGGCGCGCACGGCGTACGGGCCGGCGGCCGGTTCGAGGTACGGGTGCCGGCCGGGCGGCTGGAGCGGGTCGAGGTCCGACGGGCCGGGGACGCCGGCCGGGAGCCGGTCGCCGGCCGGATCTCGCCGGACGGGCTGACCTGGCGCCCGGCGGCCGGCGCGCTCGCACCCGGCTCCCGGTACACCGTCGACGCGGTGGCCCTGGACGGCGACGGCCACCGCTCCGCCCGCCACACCACCTTCACCACCTCCGCGCCCCGCCGCTTCGCCGGCTTCTTCTCGCCCGAGGACAACACCACCGTCGGCACCGGCCTGATCGTCTCGCTGGAGTTCAACCGGCCGATCCCCGACCGCGCGGCCGTCGAACGCGCCGTCACGGTCACCGCCGCCCCCGGCACCGAGATCGCCCCCCACTGGTTCGGCAACCGGAGGCTGGACTTCCGCCCGCGCGAACGCTGGAAGCCGGGCACCGACATCTCCATCGCCCTGCGCCTGCGGGGCCTGAAGGCCGGGCCGGACACGTACGGGACGCAGCGCAAGACGATCCACTACCACGTCGGCCGGGACCAGATCAGCGTCGTCGACGCCGCCCGGCACACGCTGACGGTGTACCAGGACGGCCGGGAGCTGACCGCCTTCCCGGTCACCGCGGGCGACGCCGAGCACCCCACCTACAACGGGAAGATGGTGATCCTGGAACGCCGCTCGATGATCCGGATGAACGGGCGCACCGTCGGCTTCGGCAGCGAGTACAACATCGCGGACGTACCGCACGCGATGCGTCTGACCAGTTCCGGGACCTTTGTGCACGGCAACTACTGGGCGCGGCCGGAGATTTTCGGCGGCACCAATACCAGCCACGGCTGCGTGGGCCTCGAGGACATCAAGGGCGGCGGCCCCCACACCCCGGCGGGCTGGCTGTTCAGCCACTCGATCGTCGGCGACACCGTGCAGGTGCGCCACTCCCTGGCCGGCGCTTCCCACGGGCTCCCCTCCCGCAGCTACACCGTCGCGCCGGACAACGGTCTCGGCGGCTGGAACATGACGTGGCAGCAGTGGAAGCGCGGCAGCGCGCTGGACTGATCCGGCGGCGCGACGGGCCGGTACGGCAGCCGCCACAACCCCCCTCGTACTTGGAACGGAACGGTGACATCGGCGGGGAGTTCACCGTCACCACGGTGTGGTTATCTAACGACAAGCGCGTGGCGCGTCCGCGCGCGGGGGACCGCGGGCCGTGCGAGGGGAAAAGGGGCCAGTCGTGAATGTGCAGCCGAATGCGGGGGAGCCGGCGCGCCGGCGGCGGTGGCCACACAGGGGCGGCGGTGCGCTCGCCCTGTTGCTCGGCTCGATGCTGCTGTTGGTGACCGCTTGCGGCGGCGACGAAGCCGACGGGAAGAAGCCGGCCGGCAAGGCGGGCGGTGACAAAGCCGCCTCGCAGGCCGCAGTAACGATTGCGCCCAAGGACGGCGCGGACGACGTCGCCACCAGCGGCGCGCTGAAGGTGACCGCCGAGAAGGGCCGTCTCAAGTCCGTCAAGGTCAAGGACGGCAAGGGAAATGAGGTCGCCGGGAAGATATCCGCAGGCGGCGCCCGGTGGCAGCCCAGCGGCCACCTCGGCGCCTCGACGGAGTACACCGTCGACGCGGTGGCGGTGGACGGCCGGGGCCGGGAGGCCGCCGAGCACTCCACGTTCACCACCCTCGTCCCCAAGAACACCTTCATCGGCCGCTACACCCCCGAGAACGGCCAGCAGGTCGGCGTCGGGATGCCGGTCTCGATCCGCTTCACCCGCGGCATCACCGACCCCAAGGCCGTCGAGGACGCCATCAAGGTCACCGCGAAGCCCTCCGTACCGGTCGAGGGCCACTGGTTCGGCAACGACCGCCTCGACTTCCGCCCCGAGAAGTACTGGGCGGCCGGCACCAAGATCACCCTCAAGCTCGACCTCAACGGCGTCGAAGGCCGTCCCGGTGTCTACGGCACCCAGGCCAAGGAGGTCTCGTTCACCATCGGCCGCAGCCAGGTGAGCACCGTCGACGCCAAGTCGAAGATGATGACCGTGGTCCGCGACGGCAAGAAGATCAAGACCATCCCGATCACCTCCGGCGCGCCGGGCACCGAGACGTACAACGGCCGGATGGTGATCAGCGAGAAGCATCCGGTGACGCGGATGAACGGCGACACCGTCGGCTTCGGCGGCGAGTACGACATCAAGGACGTGCCGCACGCCATGCGGCTGAGCACGTCCGGCACGTTCATCCACGGCAACTACTGGTCCGGCAGGCCGACGTTCGGCACCCGCAACGCCAGCCACGGCTGTGTGGGGCTGTTCGACCAGCGCGGCGGCGGGGACAGCTCGACCCCGGCGGCCTGGTTCTTCAACAACTCCCGGATCGGCGATGTGGTGATCGTCAAGAACTCGCACGACGAAACGATCCAGCCCGACAACGGCTTCAGCGACTGGAACCTTTCCTGGGAGAAGTGGAAGGCCCGGCAGTAGCGCGCGCAGCACGGCGGCGGGACCGGTGCACTGTGACACAGCGCACCGGTCCCGCCGCCGTTAACGCGTACTAACCTTCCCCTCATGACTGTGAACCTTGAGGTCGCCGACGGCGTCGGCACCATCCGCCTGGACCGCCCGCCGATGAACGCACTGGACATCGCCACCCAGGACCGGCTGCGCGAGCTGGCCGAGGAGGCCACCCGCCGCGACGATGTGCGCGCCGTGGTGATCTGGGGCGGCGAGAAGGTGTTCGCGGCCGGTGCGGACATCAAGGAGATGCAGGCCATGGACCACCCGGCCATGGTGGTCCGCTCCAAGGCCCTGCAGGACGCGTTCACCGCCGTGGCCCGGATTCCCAAGCCGGTGGTCGCCGCGGTCACCGGCTATGCGCTGGGCGGCGGCTGCGAGCTGGCGCTGTGCGCCGACTTCCGGATCGCGGCCGAGGGCGCCAAGCTCGGCCAGCCCGAGATCCTGCTCGGCCTGATCCCCGGCGCCGGCGGCACCCAGCGCCTCGCCCGGCTGGTGGGCCCGTCCAAGGCCAAGGACCTGATCTTCACCGGGAGGCACGTCAAGGCCGACGAGGCGCTCGCCATCGGCCTGGTCGACCGGGTGGTACCCGCCGCCGAGGTCTACGAGCAGGCGCACGCCTGGGCGTCCCGGCTGGCGGCCGGTCCGGCGCTCGCGCTGCGGGCCGCCAAGGAATCCGTCGACGCGGGCCTGGAAACGGACATCGACACCGGCCTGACGATCGAACGCAACTGGTTCGCGGGACTCTTCGCGACCGAGGACCGGGAGAGGGGAATGCGCAGCTTTGTCGAGGAGGGGCCGGGCAAGGCCAAGTTCCGCTGAAACGACTGATGTTGGCGGGGCCTGTGGGGTTTGGCCGGGACGCAATGCCTCGTGTGGGCGAATTGCGGAAAACTTAATCCGGGCTTAAGGCAACCTTGTCCACCCCGTCCGGCGATCTTCCGTCCACGACGGGCCGTCGCAGGTCAGTTGGGGTGCACCCGAACCTTAACTGCCTTTGGCATATGTCCCGCAGGGGGTACGGAACCTACAATTCCGGGCAACGGATTCCGTCGGTTCCCCCAACGTGACCGCCAAGTAGCAGCCATGATGGGGTGCATGGCGGGCCTCGAAGGAATGGAGCAGCCGCGGCCGGGCAGTGGGACGGCCGCCGCACGCTGGGGGACCCCGGGAGCGGGCAGAGCGGCGCCGACCCCGGTTCCCGGCGGTCCGCTGTCCGGGCTCGAACTGGTCGGCGACCCCACGCTCGACGAGGTCCGGCTGCCCTCGCGCCCCCAGTCCGCGCGCATCGCCCGGCGGCTGACCGGCTGCGTCCTCCTCAAGCAGTGGTCCCTCACACCGCAGCTCGCCGAGCACGCCGTCCTCCTCGTCTCGGAGCTGGTCGGCAACGCCGTACGGCACACCGGCGCCCGCTGCTTCGGGCTGCGGATGCTGCGCCGCCGCGGCTGGATCCGGATCGAGGTACGCGACCCGTCCCGCGGACTGCCCTGCCTGATGCCGGTACAGGAGATGGACACCAGCGGCCGCGGCCTCTTCCTCGTCGACAAGCTCTCCGACCGCTGGGGCGTGGATCTGCTGCCGCGCGGCAAGACCACCTGGTTCGAGATGCGGGTCATGGACCGCTGACCCGCGGCCGGGGCCCGCCGGTACGGCAACGGGCCCCGCCGGTACGGCACCGGGGCCCGCATACGCCGGTAAGCGCACGGCGGTCCGTAGGATGGGCTGTTCATGCTCGCGCGCCAGGATCGCCGGAGGAGGGGGATATGCACATGGACCGTGTGCGCCGGTCGTCGGCGATGACCCTGCTGCTCCTCCTCGCGGTCACCTTCGGGCCGATGCTGTGCCGGATCGGCGGCGACCAGGCCTGGTCGGCGGGCCGGGCGGCCACCGCGGCCGCGGCACCCGCCCCGCACCCGGCCGACGCGGCGCCCTCCGGCCACCCGCGCGAGACCGCACCCGGCCAGGCACCCGCCGCCGACGTCGTCCTCGCCGTCGCCGACGTCCCCAAGCGCTGCTCCAACCAGCACGCCCCCGGCCCCGACGAGTCCGTCCCGCTGCCCACCCCGCACCGCGGTGAGCCGCTTGCGCCCGCCGCCACCGGCCCGGCGCCGCACTGCGTCGACGCATCAGCGCAGTTCGCGCTCGCCCGGCCGCCCACCGGCAGCGCGCCCGCCACCGACCACACCGCGCTCCTCCTCGTACTGCGGATCTAGGCCTGTCGTTTGGATCAGGTCGGGCTCGCGGGGTCTGGCACGCACATCTGCGGCGTTGTCGTCAATCACCAATGCTCCGCGTTGCCTCAATCCTCCGCCTTGCAGCTGCACGCACCAGACCCCGCTCCCTGATCCGACCTGATCCAAACGACAGGCCCTAGGCC